>NZ_JAWJUV010000010.1:0-36275 GCF_032918335.1 Shimia sp. FJ5
CGAAGGCGCAGGGAGCAAAAACAAGGCTTGGCCAATCCTGGCGGTGACGAGCCCGGTAGACCTTGCCGTTGAGGCATTTCGGAGCCTGCGTACCAGTCTTCATTTCGGGATGCTGGATGCCCAATCCAAGTCGGTTTTGATCACGAGCACTGCGCCTGAGGCTGGGAAGTCCTTTACCTCCGTCAACCTCGCCGTTGTCGCGGCACAGTCGGGTAAGAAAGTCTGTTTGATTGATGCTGACCTGCGGCGCGGGCAGCTTCGCAAGTATTTTAACTTGAAGAAGGATACGGTTGGCCTCGCGGATTACCTATCGGACAAGCGCCCTTTAGAAGGTGTCGTGCAACCGACCGATATCGAAGGACTGGAGTTCATTCCAAGCGGTCTTTACCCGCCGAACCCGTCCGAACTGCTTATGCGCCCAACAGTCAAAGCGATGATGGAGGAGTTGGACAAGTATTATGATCTAATCATCTTCGATTGCCCGCCGGTGCTCGCGGTGACGGACCCAGTGATTCTTGGGCGCGAAGCAGGGGCCATTCTGGCTGTGATCCGCTTTGGTCAAACGCCTGAAGGAGAAGTCGAAGCTCTGAAGCAAGCCTTTGAAGTGGCAGGGCTTCAGGTCAGCGGGGCAATTTTGAACGCCTTTGATCCCAAGAAATCGAAGAGTGGTCAGTATTACTACTACAATTATAGGTATAGTTACGCGAACCGGAAGGAATGAGGCGTCGCAGTAACACAGCAGAGCCTCTACAACACGACATCGCCGAGGGGGATTACCCCTCGGGTGTCCGTCGTCAGACATGGGGAGGGAGGTGAGGGTCGTAGTCGTCGCACCAGATCCCTATCGAGGCTCGAGTATGGCGCAGGTTGGCAAAGAGGTGTCCGATCAGTCATTCGACTTTCAAACGACTATTGCTCTCTGCGCTGCCGCCCCCTCAGAAGCTGCGAGAAAAGCCGAGCGATATATATTGGTTATCGAAGCGGGCGATGGGAATATTGGAATTGGATTGCTCAACCCCAAGCTTGATGACAGGGACAAAGGGGCCGATGCGCCAATCGCGGTGAAACAGGCTGGCGTCGATGCGCAGAGAATCGTCCCGGCGTTTGACACCAAAAATGTGATGGGCGCCCTTGCGGTTTTCCCTGCCCTTGGTGACGCTCAGGGAAGAGACGATGCCGCCCTTGAAAGCATATGTCGCGCCGAGGGTCAGGGATGCGCGATGCCCGCTCTCCTGCGCCCAGTTGGCATTGGTTTGTTCGATAAAACCACTGAGCGAGAGGCGCAATTGTGGTGAGACCATGTGATTGTAGCTGAGCGCGGCGAGATTTCGCCGGCCATCAGCGGCAGTGAAACTCTCATGCGCGAGGCGGTAAGTTTCGAGCTTGGCGCGGAACGTGCCTTTCCGGCTGATCTGTTGGCTGAACTGGGCATAGAGGCCGGTTTGGTCGGAATAGGTCTTGTCAGCCAAAGTTCGGATGGCGAGGCGCAGGCCGAACTCGGCTTGGCGCTGGCGGTCGCCATAGTGCCGCAGGCCGAGATCAAGCTGGACCCGGTTGTCGCGATAGGTCTTATCGTCGCTGATCTTAGAGTCGAGTGACAGGGCGAGGCGCAGGCGCGTGTCGCGGGTTAGGTGGGGCAGGTATTCCAGGCCGGTTTCGATATGCAGGCGGACCTTGGGTTCAGCCTTTTGGGTGGGGTGGTAAGTAAAGGGGATACCGTTGATGACGATTTCCTGTGTCCCCGCGACTTTGCCGAGATTGGTTTCTGGGGTAATACCGAACCGAAGATAACCACTCCAGGTCTTGGCCTGGCCTAGAGCTTGGAGGCGTTGGTTGACGACATCCCGCTCTTTGGCAGCCAGCGTGGCACCGCGCAGTTTTTCCAGATGATGGCGCGCACGGTCGTTTTCACCGATTGCTTCGAGCGCCACGGTCAGACCCATCCGATAGCGTTTTTCATCCGGGCGGGCCGAGACCAGATGCTCAAGACAGGGTAGGGCCTCGCGGGGTTTTTTGGCGTTGAGCAGGCTGGCCGCCATTTTCTCAAGCTGTGACAGGGGCAGTGATTGCGCCACTGCAGTCCTGCACGTGTTTTGGTAGGCGAAAGCAGACTGTGGCGAGAAAAACGTGCCGGACAGGGCTAGAAAGAATAGCACCGCAACCGAGGGGGCGGACCTACCCCGATTGCGTTGCCAGAAACGGTGCGAGGCCCGCTTAGAAAATCTGACGCCAATAAAATTGCATGGCTGTTGCAAGACCTTCATGCGTCGGACCCCACTGTCGGGCGGAGCCCGAAACCTCATTGCCGTTCGAGATAGAATGTGCCGCCACCGGCGATGAACACGGGCGTATTCGCGTTATCGATTGTCATGGCCGCTGCGCCATGGGCACCGGACCCGTTGGTGCCGACGAAGGTGCCGAGGAGGGAGAGTTCGGTATCGGAGCTTTCGCCAGTCTCATCGTCGGTCAGGGTGCCGCGCATCCCTGCGCTCAGATTGGTGAGCCAGATGCTGCCACCGGTGGGCAGCGCCTGTTCGCTTGGGGCCGTGATATTGGGTAGGTTTGAGTTCGCGGTATCGAGCGTTCCAGAGAGGCTCACGTCCTGATTGTTGACCGTGCCGCGGAAGTTCGTCGCCGTACCAGACACCGTCCCTTCGACCGGACCACCAAAAGCCACATTCAAGTCTATATCGCCCACGATATGGCCTTCGGCCTGTCCACCGACCTGATCGAGGACTTCAACCTTGACCTGGCCCTGGTAGTTGGCATTGCCCGTCAGCTGGGTCGTCGTGGCCAGCGTATTTGCCATGGCGTCATAGGCGGTGTCGTAGTCTTCAAGCGGTTTGGGATCGCCACCACCACCACCACCACCGCCGGCACCGCCGCCATTACCGAGGCAGCCGGAAAGGGCGGTAGTGAGGAGGAGGAGGCCTGACAGGTGAGCCAATGATTTCAATTGCATGGTTTTCTCTTTCTAAAAGCAAAGGCCTGAGCTTGTGCCCGCATGGCGAGCACCCGTTCAGACCAGTTATTTCCGACCGCAGAGACAAATATGTTTGGCCGATAGAGAAAAAATACTAACAATTGGCGTGACCCCGCACCCCCCTGAACGGGGGGACGGCATCGCTATTCTGACACACTATATTCTCGCGGGGGACTGTTTCATGAAGGCTTTTTCGCTTCCCATACCGATGTTGCTTTTTGCGACCCTTTTCGCGCTTGCATCGGCGCTTCTTACCCTCTGGGTATCTCTCTCGCAGCCATGGATGGGGCTTGACCTTGCGCCGGACGGGCCGACAAATCGCATTGAGGTCAGGGCGAACGCATCGTTTGCAGATGGTGAGATAATCCCGCGCGGGGCGTGGATTGTCGCAATTAAGGGAAGCGGTAGGGAAACGGCGATACCGCTGGAGGCGGTTGACCTCGTGGAAGAGCCTGACACCATCGCGACCTATGAAGCGCTGGAGGTGTTTCGCGACAAGCAACAGTGCCTGTCAGAGCTTCTGCACGGTGACAGCGTTGTCTTGCGCGTTGTTGAGCAGGGGGGCTACGTTTTTGAAAGCAGGATTGTGCCTGAGCCCAATCGCCCGCTATCAGAACTGCCTGTTGTGTTCTGGATTCAGGTCGTGGTGGGCGTCTGCGGGTTTATCGGGGGAGCCTGGGTGTTCAGCTTGCGACGGGGTGATTTGCCGGCCTTCTGGCTTTTCGTGGCCGGGTTTGGGCTGATGATCTCCGCCCATGCCGCAGCGATATATTCGACCCGCGAGTTGGCCCTGCCGAGGGTGATCTATCAATGGGCCGGGCCGCTCAATTCTGGAGGCGCGATGCTTTTCGGGATCGGGATGCTTGGACTGTTCCTGTGCTACCCCAAGAAACTGGTGGCGGGGCGCTTCACTTTCTTGCCGACCCTCGTGTTCCTGCCTTGGGTGGCGCTGCATGTGATGGGGCTATTCCCGTCGCAATCCTATGGAGCGCAATTGGCGATTATTGTGGCGTTGGTGTCCATTCTAGTGTGTGTTCTCATTCAATACCTGAAGACAGAAAACGATCCACTATCGCGTGCTTCGCTGCGTTGGTTTGGTCTTTCGGTGCTGATTGGTGCAGGGGCGTTTGTAATCACGGTTTCGGTGCCGACCTTGATCGGGGTCAAGCCGGCGTTACAGCAGGGCCATGCCTTTATTTTCTTCCTGTTGATCTATGCCGGGCTTGCTCTGGGGGTGGCGCGGTATCGACTATTCAACTTGCAGAGTTGGTCATTCAGAATTCTGTTTTACATGGTTGGGGTCTGTGTTCTGCTGTTGATTGATGCGCTTTTCGTCTATGGGCTGGCGTTGGATCGGGCACCTGCGCTTGGGCTAGCGCTATTGATAGTTTCGTTCTTATATATCCCGTTGCGTGACACTCTGGGACGGCTTGTCCTGCACAAACGGCGCAGCACGTCTCAATTGTTGGGGCGCGAACTTGTCGATGTGGCACTCACGCCGACCGCGGAGGCGCAGATGGCGCGCTGGCAGGAGGCGCTGCGTGCGGTTTTTGCGCCTATGGGGATTGAGCCCCTTGAGGATGCCGCGCCCGCTGAGCCGCAATTGCGAGACGAAGGAACGGCCCTCGATATCCCGGCGATTGCGCCGCTTGCGGCGCTTCGGCTGACTTGGAAAGAGGGGGGCAAGACGCTGTTCTCGCGCGAAGATGAGGCCTATGCAGCGGATCTCTGTCAGATGCTTGAACATACCATCGCGAGCCGCAACGCCTTTGAAACAGGGGTATTGGAAGAACGCGCGCGAATTTCCCGCGACATGCATGACAATATCGGGGTGCGGTTGCTCGGTGCGCTGCATAGCCAGGATGACGGGCGCAAGAACGGACTGATCCGCGAGGCGCTCAAGGATTTGCGCGATATCGTGTCAGACCGCAACAACCCCGATCGGTCGATGGGAGAGATGTTGGCGGACCTGCGCCATGAGATCACTGGTCATTTCCATGATGTCGGCATCGAGGTGGCATGGCACATCGAACAAGAGGACTTGCCTTCGCTCGCGGCGCGGTCAGCCAACGAATTGGGAGCACTGCTTAGGGAAGCAGCCAACAATATCTTGAAACATGCGAAAGCGTCGGAGGTTTTTGTGCGGATCTGTGGCGATAATGAATTTGTAGTCGTGACGGTCGAGGATAACGGGATTGGCATAAGGCCAAAGCAGGGCTCAAAGGGTAATGGACTACGCAATATGAAAGAGCGTGCGCAGAGTTGTGGCGGACGGTTTGAGCTTGTGTCGCCGCGACCGGGGACTGACGATGGCACGCGCTTGGTCTTTTCCCTGCCGCGCAGCAACGTCGCACAATGAGAGGGTCGCGATGAGATTAGGGTTCATATTGGAAGACGTCCCGGAAACCCGGCAGTGGTTGACTGTGCTTTTGCAGGATGCGTTCGAAGGGATCAGCGTCCAGACTGCTGGTACAGTACGCGAAGGGACGCAGCTCGTGCAGGGGACTGTATTTGATGTTGCGCTCATCGACCTGTCTCTGCCGGATGGTAATGGCCTTGATGTGTTGCGAAGTTTTCGCAAGGCCTCGCCCGAAGGGGCAGCGATCGTCACCACCGTGATGTCAGATGATGGCTATATCGTCTCCGCGCTTGCGGCGGGAGCCGATGGGTATTTATTGAAGGAACAGCCTTACGAGATGCTTGTTCGCCAACTTCGGGAACTGTCATCAGGAATCCCGGCGCTTTCGCCCTCTGTTGCAAGACGCATCATGAGCCATTTTCGCCTGACTGGACCGATTGAAAGTGAAGAAGGCGACCTGACCAAGCGAGAGACTGAGGTGCTAGCCCTGATTGCACGAGGGTTGCGCAATTCTGAGGCGGCTGCGGTGTTGGGCATTTCGGAGAACACTGTTTCGGGCTACATCAAGACAATCTATCGCAAGCTTGGGATTTCCAGCCGTGCCGAGGCATCCTGGCACGCCAGCAGGATGGGACTCAACAGCTGACAAAATGGATCTTGATCCTCTCGCGGAGCTCGAATAGTGCGCCGCTGGTGGGCTTTGGCGCATAGAACCTTGCGCAATTGCCACGCAATAGCGTTTTGAGCGAGGCTCAGGACTTTGGAAGCTGAGTCGCCTCTACTCTTTGATGATCTTGCCGTGCCAATTGATCAAACAGACTGCGGTCTTCCTACGCGATACATCCATTCCAACAAACAACCTCACTCGGTCATTCTCTATTTGGGTTCAGTACGGGAATGGCGGCAGCGCGGTGCCGATTTGACAAGTGGCAACAGCGGCGCGAGGTCCAAGCCCTCCTTACGGCGTCTCATGACCAGAAGATGATTGTTGCGGTGAGCGCGATGAAGGACCGGAAGACGGTTGGGAACCAATCATAGGGTGTTACGTCCCGTCGCCAGTCTTCGAGAAGACCCCCCTCTCAGCAAGCAGTCAATCGGTCCGAGGCGAGTTGTTCATCAAAGCGGCAGCCTCTGTGTAGCTGATTTCTTAGCCCGCTGTAAAAAAGTTAAGAATTCCGGAAAAAATTACCGTATCAATCCAATCGGCGGTGGCATTAAGCCGGAGACATCCACCTCAGGAATTTCGCGCAGCCCATCAAATTCTGCGACGTGCTTTGCCATGGTCTTCGCGAGATCTGCACGGCCATGAGGCGGATTGGCGATCTTTGAGCGAAGGTCGCGATCAAGTTGCTGTGCCCAGTCCAGAGAAACCAACCGGGGGGAAGGGTCTGGGCTCCACGCCAGTAATTTCGGGATGGGGTTTGCTTTCATTGTCATCCCTGTGCCGACAACGATTTCTTGAAGAACACGCCACTCTGAAGTCCATGGCAATGTCAGGTAGTTCTTAATCTGCATGATACTCTTGCTATAAGTTTTGCCTTTCGCTGCAGAGCAAGGCCACTCAAAAGAGGCGATATCTACAGCACGAACATCTTCCAAAGATGCGTTCTCATCGAACCCTAGATGCTCTGCCAAAACACCAGCTGCCAGCTTCAGGCTGCGATATGTGGTTGGGGCCGCTCCCATCGTGGCGACGACCGTTTCAAGCTCCCGCTCCAAATTTTCTGGTAAGCCACCGTGTCGCTGTCGGCGGTGCCATAATGGCTGCAGATGTTCAAAGCCTGAAATTTTACGGAGATCATGTACGCCTTTGTACACGTGAGACAAACAGTCATAAGGGCAACTATCCCGCAACTCCTCCAACCACTTCTGTGTGATATCTTCTGGCGCAGTTTGCTTCTTGATAGCCTCTCTGCGAATAACCCAAAGATGCTCATATTCGTCAGTGATCAGAGCTGTTTTGGTGATCTTGATATATAATTCATCCCACGCAACGACGACAGGATCTTTTGGACGCGGCGGTAGCTTTGCAGCGGGAAATGAGCGCCGAATGCCTATCGGGACAGTAGGCAACAATTCAGCCGGGAGAACGCCTCGCAGGGCGTCCAGTTGTTCGCAACCAAGACGACATTGCGTTGGTGTGGATCGGGACCCACGACTTTTGTGATACTCAATGACTGTTTGTACCCAGTCTGCGGAGATCTCGGATGGCATCAAACCAGCCGCACTGGCCGGCATGGAGATGTTGAATAACGCATTTGTCTGGAACCCGGCAGATCGGGCCATTTTGCGGAGATCTGACCATGCCTGCTGAACTTCTGTGAGCCGGTAATCGCGACCTCCAATGCAATGCATGACGTCATTGATGTAGACGCGTAGCGTTTTCGTTTTGACGGGAGGAATGCCAACATCTGAGGGATCCGGCAAATTCACGACGGCCTTGCGCATGTCATCAAGGGTATCACTCACGCTATCCAGAAGCCCTCCGGCGGCAGCGAGACGATGTACATAGTCAAAGGCATTGAGAGACTTCTTGCATTTGATCATGCTGCGCGCCGAAGCGATTTCAGGCGCCATCGTTATAAAGCGGCGATGATCACGCAAATTCGGTAGGGCAGCTGGCATCAACTCCGGCAAAAGCCCGGTACGCTCGACCAAGTCACCGTCATACAGCTGGCGGAATGCGTTCAATGCCCCACGAAAACGAATTCTCTTTGCTCCTCTGAGCGGTGCATAAGCATTTCTAATGATCTCATCATCCACGTGCCACGGCTCTGTTTTCGAGGGAAGAAATCTTGGCAGGTCATGTAAACTCGCCATTGTCCGGTTGAAACATAGACGTGCAGCGCGTCTCAACGAAGTCCAGGGATCACCGTCCGTGTTACAGGGATCAGCCAGCATCTGCGCATCCAGAATAGCTCTGCGCCAAGCCTTATAGTGTGTCGCGCCGTTCCAATGGCCGCGAAGATCGTCCTTGTCAGGCGGATATGTTTTGGCGAAATCAGGTGCGGCGAGATTGAGCGCCTCAACAGGTACCCCTTCTTTCTTTGCCAGGAATTCAATCGCGACCATCGTAGTGAAGCGCGTTTCGTCTCTTTCTGATAACGCATTACCGGTCAGTTGGGCGTAGATTTCAGAGATCTGCATTGCGGTTCTCCTGTCGGTCTGTGAACGCGCGGATTTGGCGGATGAGATCATCGGACATGAGAGCTTCCCGCCGTTCGCTGGCTGCAGCCTGTACGCACTGAACCGCCACCTGGCGTATGCGTTTCGCCTGGTATTTTTCCGCGGTTGCCGCTGATGTTTGTTGAGCCATGACCATAGCGTCGCGCGTGCCCGTTTCGCCGCGGTGAATAGCTTGATCCGTGTGAAGCATTGTCCGTGTCGTCGTAAACGAGGTCCCGGAAAAAGTCTTGAACAGGCGGGGAATATAGGTCGGGCTGGTGTATTTTCCTCGGTCTCGCACAAAAAGAGGACCGCCTTGCTCCATGGCAAGGTCCCTCATGTCAGACAGATGGCGCGCATTGTGATCACCTTGTACCACCACGTCGATATATCGTGCGAACTCGGGTTCCAGAGCGACTACGAGATGGTCGGTGTTGTGCGCTTTCGTCTTGTTGATCGCAGTATCGATCACCCAGGTGCCGGCCTCCCAATACAGCGTCTCCCCGAAAATCAAACGGGCATCCGCGTTGCGCAGGGGCACAATGCTGTAAAGACCGAGAATTGCGCCCGCATTGCGCAAAAGATGACGACGCGACGGACGTGGTTCAGAGGCGGCCCGCAACAGGAGCGCATCCGCTTTGTCTAACAGACTCAAAGTCGTGTTGCCTGTGTCGAGCAAAGCCTGAAACTTCAGCGCATCCTGCCCCTTTTCGTAGAGGGAGTATCGGGTCAAACGTTTGCTGAGATACCTTGTGTCCTCTTCAGAGGTGAGCCCGCTGTACCGTGCAAAGCGATAAAGTTCTTCAGCGGTGGCGCGCATTGTCGCCCAGCGGATGCCGTGTGGCTTTTGATGCAGTCGCGCTTCAAGATCCGCGAGATACAGGTTGATGGCGTTTTCCGAAATGGCCGGCTCAAATCCTGCTTCACGGGCCGACCATGTGAACTGACACAGCTTTTCACACATGCGGTGCAGGATATCGCGGGCAGGAGCGGCGGCTTTCTTTCCAGGGAACCCGTACGCAGCACGACGCAACACGTCTTGCCAATCATCAGGCAGTTCCCACGGATGCACCGAGACTTTCCGAGACCGGGCGTTTGGATTGTATCGGCAGGGATCCCAATCAACGGACCGGTCTGCAGATACAGGGGCAGGCTCCAGATCTGGCTTTGGAAGCAGCGCGGTTGCGGCATCAACACTGGGTAGCTCGGATGGCAGAATGGTTTCGAAGGCCACGCACAGATGAGAGAGCCAAATGTCCGGCGCATCCGCAGCGCAGTTACGTGCCCAGCGGGCATAGTCGGAGGCGACCGGCTGTTTTGTTCGGGAGGCGATTGCTTGTTGCCAAACTTGATCCGCTGCCATCAAAGCGGGCAAGGGGAGATCATGAATCTCTTCGATGTGCAGAAATTGTTGCCAGGCCGGTTTGGAAAGAATGTGATATCGGTTCATGAGGCTTCACTTCGCGCCTGCAGGATTTTGGCACGGCGAAGTGCCGTGTCCTTCTGCACATTCAGCACCGACTGTTTGGCGTTGATCCAGGCATAATTGCGCTGCACGACAGAGACTGTATCCCCAAGGATTTTGGCCAGGTCCTCCATCGATCGGCGGCCTTCGTTGATGTCGATCGAACAATATCCGTGGCGATAATTGTGGGAATTCATTGGCAGGCCGATTGCACCGGAAGCTTCTGCAAGCCAGATGTAAAAAGTACGCGCAACGAACCCATCGTTTGGGGTGATGGCCTTCTCAAGTGGTGGAAAAAGCGCGTGTGTTTTGTCCGCCTCAGGGAACAATGGCCGGATTTCTCTCAAGTAGAAAGTGATGATCTCGACAGCATGGTCTCCGGTGCCGCGTTTCTCGATCGTGATCGGCTCGAGTTCTTCGCCACGTTCAGAGAGAAACCGTCCGTTTTTCAGCTCCTCATTCGGAAACTTGATGATCACATGGGGGGAACGCCCTCTAAGATGCAGATGCATCGTTTTCTTGGGACCGCTGTGCCGGAGTGAGAGCATGTTTTGCCGCCGAAATGGCGCGCCCTCCAGGGCGATGGCTGCGTAGGCGGCCATCATACCGAACATTCGCGCCTGCCGGAGCGCCGCTTTGGCGGAGGAGCGCTCTTTGGTCGGCAGGGTGGCCAACACGGTCGGCTTTGAAAGGGTCTTCAAATCCAAGCCATGTTGTTTTGCGGTGGCGAGGACTTCGAGAGCACGACGGTAATATTCGAGGTGCTGAATCTGAAAGAGGGCAGTTTTTCGGGGATCACGCAGGAGAGATTGGCACCATTTCTTGACCTTCGGACTCATGGTTTTACTCGCAGATCTACCCTCGACCAAATATGGAAGGACTTTCGTCAGCCCTCTGACATAGGTGCCGGCATCGGGCAGTCCATTTCGATGCAAAAGACTAACGATGTCTGCGGCATAACCAGCGAGTGTTCGCGTCTTAAGGTCAGCATTTCTGCCCCAGGCAGCCAAGACGCAGTCGATATAATTTTCGGAGAACAGATGCTTCAGATCGACCTCGTTTGAGAGGTTCGGGAACAACTCAAGCAGGGTCTGGATATAGAGTGAGGTCGCGGCACTGTACGTTGCCCGCGTCGAGGCAGAAAGCGCTGCGGCCATATGTGCGTGGCGCGGATCATCAACTTGCTCTCGAGCGGCGACCTCGACCCAATTACTGATGGTGTTCTGAAGTGGCTCAGGGAGAGTCGAGATGCGGCCAGCGGGTTTCACGGTCGGGGTCACGGGGTAGGGGGGTAAGAACGGGCGTAAACGTTCAATGTCGCGCAGTCCATCAAAAGCTTTCAGGCCGTTTCGCAGTCTCTTGCGCTCCGCCACCGGGGCAGACGACAGCCAAGTCTCGGCCCGGTCCAACGTCAAACCCGAGGGGGAGATATCGCCAGTCCGGCAGCAGTCGACCAAAGTGGTCAGCGCAATGCGATTTTGCTTTCGGAGGAAACCGGCGGCAACCAGAAGGTCCACGCGCCGCAACAGTTCAGCCCATTCATCGTCACGTGCCCTCCGCTCAAGCTTGGCGGCTTTTGCACCGGTAACAGCTTCAATGAGGCGGCGGCCGGCGCGTTGCTGCTGTTTATAGGTCTCTTCTGCAATTCCCGCTGCGTGGATGAGAGCCTGAAGTGCCGTCATGCCACCACGCAGCTTGGGAACAGCTTTCTCATAGTCCGACAACACTGCGGGAAAATGATCGAAATCCGGACCTTCGAAACCATGGATCGCAAAAGCAGATTTGGCTTTGCGAATATCCTGTTTTTGGCTCTTGCTACCGTGTATCTCAACATGTGCAACGGCCTCTTGCATCGTCGGAATTATCGAGGTTCTTTCAGTCATGGGCATTTCCGTAAGAGCTTGGCGTTACATGGACTTTCTGGCGTTATCGGGGAAGTGGTAACGAACATTCATGAATTTCCCTGCACCGGAAATTTAGGACCGTTCGTTACAAATGGCATTGGCGGGAGACCTCGGCGTTATCGGAGCAAATCGCTGCAAATACGTTACGAGAGGCGGTTTTCGAGGCAGTATTGGTAGCCGGAACGGCTGCTATTGCTGGCATGAATGGGATCGTATCATTCCGCAGATACGCGTCGATCTGAGCAGGAATCCAGCGCCTGCCTCTTGCAGCCGCCTGGCCGTGTCCCGTTTGGGTCAGTTCAACAGGTGCGGGGAGGGTGAGGCGCTCTTCACAAATTGCGGCATTGATCGCTGAAACGCTCAGGCCAGTGTACTCAGATACCCAGGTGGATTTTTGGAGGGGGTAGAGTAGGGTCTCCATACTCTCGGCGTTACGTACTGCGACACCGAGGATTTTTTGCATTACGTCATGAACTGAATATCGATGGTTTTTCGCATGACCGGACAACTCGCGGATATCAAATCCTGCGGTCAGGCGAGGAACCGAGTTTTTGCCAATCTGCGCCCAAGCGGCAAGTTCTGCTGTTGACATGACAGCAGATGTGCGCAGTGCGATTGGAGTAAGAGATGCGATAAAGGCGGTCATTTGCACGGCTTATTATTGATAGATTGCTACCTAAGTATCCGTGAGCTACCTGCCTTCAAGAAGTTTTTTCTGCGCCAAAACGTAGAACTGTATGGATTTTGGTCGTTTTGTTGCGTGATGTACTGATAAATAGTAGGTAGCAACCAAACTATTTCCTAAGAATGTTCCGTGATCGCGGAACAGTATAGGAGTCCAAATGTCGTCAGACTTGGAAATCCCAAAATTTGATCAGGATCACGTTCAGCGCGGGCGGGATATCTACGATCTGTGTTCAGCGATCTCGAAGGAGATTATGAAGCGGCGACAGGTCAAGCTCGGCTCGATCGGTCTTTCCGCGGGCACTGCAGGTTTTATTCGAGTTGTAGGTGATCGAGAAGATCTGACGCTGTCAGATGTTGCCAGGGCGCTTCGGGTTGAGACCGCCACTCTGAGTTCTCTGGCTGTTAGAATGGAGCGAGATCGCCTTCTCATCAGGCAGCCCTCTCCGAAAGACAAACGTGCCATGCTTCTATGTCTTACGCCGCGTGCGCGAGAGCTCGGCCAACAGGCAGAACTGATCGCAAATATGGATCTCGCTGATGTGACTTATGGATTGTCCGATTCTGAACAGAGTCAACTTGTCAGGTCTCTTCAGCATGTCCTTCAAAATTTTGATGATCTCTCCTTGTGAACCAAGACTGGTTCTCCATTTTCTCGAGGAGGTTCTTCAGACCTTTCTTAGTATCAGGCTAAGGCTGTGCTTACCCTGCATTCAGCATTGCGGACCCCATTTTGATGCGCAGCAAATGTTCGTGGACATTGCCGGGATCATGAGTTCACTTTACGTTCTTGAATATGCGAGGGGATTTCTGTAACCTCTCTGCCTCTTTGCCGCCCGCGCCCATGAACACTGCGGGCTTTTTGCGATCAGCTTTCCGCGATGTCCACGGGGGGCGCTGAGCTCTGGATCCGCGAGTGACAACGGCTGACATTGATCAAAGTTCTGGTTGTCTCGGTGCGGATTCAACCAAGCAGCATTTTAGATATCTCGCATTTTGAAGCTCAACTCTGCGCCTCCTGGAACGCTTCCGATACCTTAGCTGCTGCAGATTGTGAGGCGAGCAGTCGTCGTGCATATCGGGCAGGCATTTCAGGCGAAGTCCAGCGCCCTGCCACCATAATTGATGACAAGTCACAGCCCAGACGAAAAGCATCCTGCACACCTCCGACTCGTGTGCTGTGTGCTGATACATCGTTTCGGCCAGTACGTCGCCGGATGATCCGGGATAGTGTTGCGGGGTCCAGGGGAGTTCTTAAGCCTCCCCTCTGCGATTTCGTGAGAATTGGATGATCAGCCTTTAAGCCAGCTTCATCAATCCATGCGATTACTGCATTCGTGCCTCGACTCGATAGGAATGCAAAAGCACCCTCGCCATTTTGGTCCGTTTTGGATCGAGACACGAAGAGCAAGCTGCTACCGTCATCCTGCCGCTGTAGGTCTTCTACGCGGAAATTGCAGATTTCTGAAGCGCGGCACCAACTGTCCGTCGCGATCCAAAGAAGCGCCTTATCCCGCATCTCAATCCGTGTATTTCCTAGCCTCTCAATCGCAGCCAAGACGTCTTTCTTCCCTAGTGGTGGGGCTTGCCTTGCAGCAGATCCGTATTTTCGCTTTACGCTCTTGACTGCCAGCTCAACTAAGCGGTGCGTTGTAGGCGTTGGAAGGAAGTGGGAGCGATGAAGTTCGGCAATCCCCCAGAGCCTTGTTTCGATCGTTGTTGCCGCTAGCTTTCCCCCCATATCATCGACCCATTCCGCGATTGTAGAAGGAGAGATAGGTGGTGCCGCACTATACCCTCGTGGCGCACACCACTCAGAAAACAACCTGAGTATCATGCGGTAATTCCGTAGTGTTGCCGGAGCAAATGCCGCCTCTGAGCGGCGCCGATACTTTTCAATGATCTTCGATCTTTGGTCGTTTGGCAGTCTCGAAAGCTCGATCAGAAGTTCCGTTCGTTCGCTTTGACGATCAAATGCGTAGTTCATCCTTGTCCCTCTAAAGCTTGCAATGTTTGCATTTTGTTAACACTCATGACTGCAGGTTGGCATCGAACCACTGGAGAAGTGAGATGGATGAGAAACAGAAAGACACCCAGCGTTGCATAGACGAATTGGAAGCGGCCTTACTCGATTACATAGAGATGTATGGGCCGACCGAGAAAGCAAAACGCGCTATCGATCGTGCGGCAGCTAGGAGAGCAGTATTGGGGATCGACTTTGCGCAGTGAAGGTGAACCCAGCCCGGAACCGCCATTCACTCTCAGCGCTGACTCCACGCGCTGCTTGGCCAGACCTGCTATTCGTCCATGGCACAGCATTCTCGGAGTGCAAGTGTCTGTAGAGCAGGATGAACCCGACGGTCGCGCCTTGACGTTTGGCTGCTGTCCGATTTGCATCTTCGGTTCAACCGGGAAGCCCGTCGATCCATTCGATGGAGGCGAGGTCGTTGTCCCAGTCTGCACGACTGGCACAGTAGATATGCGCGGTGGGTCGTATATCGATCCGGCTGTCAATCGACCCTGCAGGCACGACAAGAAAACCAACCTCCGGCTGAGAAACAGGCAGCGCGGCCCCGCAGTTGGAGCAAAAGCTCTTCATATGGTGTGACCCGGAGAGCCGAAATATTTTGATGTTTTCCTCGCCTGAAACCCAGGTAATTTTGGCCGTCGAGGAAAACAGGTTTGCCGAGTGGGCCGAACCGCTGTCCTTACGGCAGCGGGCGCAGTGGCAAAGGAAAAAGCTCTCGAACTGAGCTACTCCCCATCTCTTGGACAGGATCTGGTGTAATTTAAGCTACTCGTTGCACCTGCTGATCGGGTTGGTTGATATCATTTCTCTGCCAGTAGACCAGCGCCGGAGGCTTGCCGCCGAGGGCCGAGTGAGGGCGCTGGTGGTTGTAGAAGGTCATCCATTTCCGGATGGCCGCCTTGGTCTCTGATCCTGTATCCCAGGCATGCAGGTAGACGCACTCGTATTTCAGGGTGCGCCACAGCCTCTCGATGAAGATGTTGTCCAGGAAACGGCCTTTCCCATCCATCGAGATCCGCACGCCCGACCGGCGGAGCCGATCCGTCCAAGCGAAGGACGTGAACTGAGATCCTTGATCAGTATTCATTATCTCGGGCGGGCCAGATTTGTGGATGGCCTCGTTCAGCGCCTCGACACAGAAGTCGGCCTCCAGCGTGTTCGAGATGCGCCAGGCCAAGACCTTTCGAGTGTGCCAGTCCATGATTGCGACGAGGTATAGGAAGCCGCGCCGCATGGGCAGGTAGGTGATATCCGAGCACCAAACTTGGTTCGGGCGTTCCACACGCAGCCCTTTCAGCAGGTAGGGATAGGTCTTGTGCCCTTTCGCCGGCCTGCTGGTATTGGGCTTCTGGTAGATCGGCATCAAGCCCATGAGGCGCATTAGCCGGCGTATCCGCTTCTCGTTCACAAGATGCCCCTCATTGCGCAGGTGCCAGGTCATCTGCCGGACGCCGAAGAACGGGGTCTCAAGGAACTGCTCGTCGATCTGCCGCATCAGGCCGAGGTTCTGTTCGGTCTCTCCCTTGGGCTCGTAGTAATAGGATGAGCGCGCGATCGAGAGCAGTTTGCACTGCTGACCGATGGACAGCTGGGGATGGTCAGGCTCGATCATGCCGCGCCTCACTTCCCGCCCCAGGGCTTCAGCTTTCGTTCCAAAAAAGAGTTGGCCACCGCCAGCTCCCCGATCTTGGCGTGAAGCTCCTTCACCTGCTCCTCGTCGATCTCGGGCTTCTTGCGGCCACCGCGCTCGAACACCCCGGAGGCCCCTTCCAGCAGGGCTCGCTTCCATTGATGGATCATCGTGGGATGCACCCCGAACCGGCTCGCCAGCTCGGCCGCCGTCTCCTCGCCCTTCAGGGCTTCCAGCGCGACCTTCGCCTTGAACTCAGGCGCGTGCTGTTTGCGTTTCGACATTTCTGATCTCCTTCTCGTCGAAGATCAGCAGACTGCAAATCGTAGCTTATGTCAGTGTCCGAATTTCGGGGAGTAGCTCAAACTCTCCCGATATGCGGAACGTCACAGCGCCACAAAGGCATTGTCCGGTGCTAGGGTTGTCGTCCATTCACACTCCTCTCAACCCGCAAGCCCCTGTCGCTAGTCGAACGCATTTTCATTGTCACTTATATCGTCGTGGTGGAACACGGTCAAAGGGGATACCAATCTGAACTGTAGTGTCGCGGCATGCATTGCACCCGCCTATCAGATCGACAGAAAACACCGATAGCCGCCTTGCGTGCGCCGCGTAGCTACCCTCTTTGACCGGTGTCCGAAGGTGGTCCTATCAGTGATCGCATTCGCAATATTTACCATCTACTGGAAAGGAATCCTGACCCTAAGGATGCAGTGCCGATCGACACACGGTTTCATCGTTCCGAGCATGGATTCCTCTCAGATTATCGGTCAGGCCGCGATTGGTTGCCGTCATATCCTGACATGAAAAGCGATGCGCATGAAGTCGTCCGGTGAGAGCGTATAGTCTGGTCGCCAGGATCAACGCGCTGGCGCGGGGTGCGCCGTGGGAGGGAAAGATGAGCCAGGTCGATGTAAGGATGCCGAAGTCCAGTACACAGGGCATTGTTCTAATGTGTATCGGTGTGGCCTGCCTCAGCACGAATGATGCAATCGCCAAGACGCTCACGGATAGGTATTCGCCCCTCCAGATTCTGTTCATGCGCAATGTGATCGCCCTGCCGTTCACGATCCTCATCGCGCTGATGATAGAAGGTGCCATAGCACTGCGATCGCACCGCCCCCTGGCACATCTGGTCCGTGGCGCGCTCTGGGTCGGTGCCACCATGATGTTCTTTACCAGTTTCATGTATCTTGGCCTGGCAGAGGCGACGGCGCTGATCTTCGTCGCGCCGTTCTTCATCACTCTTATCTCGGCTCTCTTTTTGGGCGAAGCGGTCGGTTGGCGCAGATGGCTGGCGGTGCTGACCGGATTTATCGGTGTGTTGATGATTATCCGACCGGGCGGCGCTACGTTTCAGCTGATTTCGATGCTGCCGGTTGCGACCGCATTCGTCTATGCCCTGTTGATGCTCAGCGCACGTTGGGTCGATCCGAGGGAAAGTGTATGGACGCTTCTCATCTATCTGACAGGTGCCGGAACACTGCTGAGCGCAGCGATCGTACCGTTCGTCTGGATGCCGATACAGGCACAGGATCTTTGGCTGTTCGGTGGCATCGCCATTTTCGGTACGATTGGCATGACGATGATGACGCAGGCCTTCCGGCTATCACCGGCAGTCCTCGTTGCGCCACTGGACTACACGGGTCTACTGTGGGCCACACTCTTCGGATGGGTGATCTGGAGCGAGAGCCTGGGTACGATGACTGTGGCCGGTGCGGCGCTCATCATCGCTAGCGGCGTTTTCACCATCCTCCGAGATAAGCGACAGGGCAGGGGGAGGAAGCACGCCTGACAATAATCCTGCCGGGAGTTCGGCTCCTGCATCGATTTTCACGCGGGCCACATTGCTTCCGGGCATGGAAATCACTGAATTGGCCCAATGGCGCGTCTTTCATGCGCAGAAACCCAACCCTGCGCCGCAAACAGCAAACACCTGCTGCCGGGCCTCTCCTAGAAAATGGTTTCGGAGGAGTGAGGGGCAAAGACGCTGTCTGGCGCAGGTACCCAGATCGGGTGATACGCGTGGTTCGGATCTGCGTTTGGGACCTCAAATCGGCAATATGGGTGAAAAGGTGATTCAGCCCAGTCCTGGTGCAGCGCTCTTCCTCAGACAATTAGGGAGGATAATATGAAGATCACGAATTACTTTGCAGTCGTTACCGGTTGCATCGTCACGATGGCCCTGGGCCAACCCGCTCTGGCTGAAATCGAAGAAGTGAACCTGCGGCTCGCGCATGTCGTTAACGAAAACGACGGGTTTCATGCCGCGGCCACTAAGTTTCAAGAATTGGTCGCTGAACGTTCCGATGGTAGAATCACGGTCGAGGTGTTCCCGAACGCGACCCTCGGTGATGAACGCACCCTTCTGGAAGGCATGCAGATCGGTACCATCGACATGGGCGTGATCACCAACGGCCCGGTGTCAAACTTTCTCGAAGATATCGCGGTTTTTGAAATGCCATTCCTGTTCCCCTCGGCCGAGAAAGCCTACGAGGTCCTCGACGGGCCGATCGGGCAGGAACTTCTGGACCGGCTGGCTGAAGTGAACCTCAAGGGTCTGGCCTATGCGGAACGCGGCTTTCGCAATCTGACGAACTCGGAACGGGCCATCAACACGCCTGCTGATCTGGAGGGCCTTAAGGTTCGGGTGATGGAAAACCCGGTCTATATCGACACCTTCCGCGAACTTGGGGCGAACGCGATCCCGATGGCCTGGACCGAGGCACTGACAGCCATGCAGCAGGGGACCATCGACGGACAGGAAAACCCCGTCGGCGTCGTTCAT
The DNA here is from genome assembly GCF_032918335.1 of Shimia sp. FJ5. Classification (NCBI taxonomy): domain Bacteria; kingdom Pseudomonadati; phylum Pseudomonadota; class Alphaproteobacteria; order Rhodobacterales; family Roseobacteraceae; genus Shimia; species Shimia sp. FJ5. Next base: position 19,008 of record NZ_JAWJUV010000010.1, read on the forward strand.
TCGTTCCAGCTGAATGAAACGCAGACAAACATGACAATGACCCGGCACACCTATGCCCCGGCCATTATCGTGATGAGCCTATCTGTCTGGAACGACCTCTCGGAGGAGGCCCAGGACATCGTTACCCAGGTTGCGCAGGAGGCTGCGGAATACGAACGTCAGCTGAATGCAGACCTCGAGAGCAAGCAACTGGAGGAGCTTCGGGCCGCCGGTATGACCGTGATCGACGACGCTGACCTCTCCGCGTTTTCCAAGGCGGTCGCCCCGGTTTACGACAAGTATGGCCAGCGCTTCGGCGACTACCTTCCGCGCATTCAGGACGCCCTGAAATAAATGCTGGCGGCGCTGAAATGGATGGACCGGGCGATAAGCGCGGTCCTCTCTCCCGTTGTTGTCGCGGGCATGGCTGCGCTGGCGGCGGTCATCACCTTGCAGATCGTGTCGCGGATGTTCTTCACCTCCGTTTCCTGGACCGAAGAGGTAGCCCGGTTCCTGCTGATCTGGATCACCTTCCTCGGTGCCACACTGGCCTTTCAGCAAGGGCGCCACATCGCGGTCCGCATGTTGCGAGACAGCCTTCCACCGACACTGCGGCGGATCGTGTCCGGCGCCGGGATCCTGATCGCGATTGCATTCCTCGCGACACTGACTTGGATCGGATGGACGTACATGACCCTTCAGAGTTTCCAGCGGTCGTCAGCACTGCGCATTCCGATGAACAACATCTATTTCGTGATGCCACTGGCCGGCGCTCTGATGGCTTCGCTCTCGGTCATTGACCTGATCCATCTGTGTGCCGGCGAACCCGCACGCGATGATCGAACGGAGAGTGCCGAATGACCCTCATCCTTGCAAGTCTCTTCATTCTGTTTCTGTTGATGGGCCTGCCGGTGGCGATTGCAATCGGCGCCTCGGCGACGGCTGCTCTGCAGCTGGACGGAATGCCGCTTATGGTCGTGCCACAGCAGATGTTCGCTGGTATCAACAGTTTTGCCCTCGTCGCTGTTCCGATGTTTGTCCTTGCGGGCGATATACTCGCGCATGGTGAAATCTCGAAACGTCTGATCGCCTTCGCTGATAGCATGCTCGGCTTCATCCGCGGCGGCCTGTCGGTTGTGTCGGTGATGGCCAGCGTGTTTTTCGCCGCGATCTCAGGCTCTGGCGCTGCGACCACGGCAGCCGTCGGTGCAAGCCTTGTGCCCGAGTTAAAGCGAAAGGGCTACGATCCGGCCTCGGCGGCCTCGCTCATTGCTGCCGCGGGCACGATCGGTGTCGTCATTCCTCCATCGGTGCCGATGATCATCTACGCCGTGATCGCGCAGGAGTCGGTCAAGAGCCTGTTCCTCGCCGGTTTCATTCCGGGCATCGCCATGGGGCTGGGCTTAATGATCGTGGCGGTCTTGCAGGGATACCGTCGTGCCTATCCGAGCGGGACGGAACTGTCGATGCGGACGATCCTGCGCACTTTCCGATCTGCAAGTTGGGGCCTGATGGCACCGCTGATCATTCTGGGTGGAATCTTCTCGGGCTTTTTCACACCAAGTGAGGCAGCGGTCGTCGCCGTCAACTATGCAATCCTCGTGTCGCTGTTCATCTACCGCGACCTGAGTCTCGGAGAGCTTTACCGCATCATCCTGCGGGCCGGCGCGACGACAGCAGTGATCCTATTCGTCATCGCCGCGTCGTCCGTTCTAAGCTGGACACTCGCCAGCTGGCAGGTGCCGAACGCAATTGCAGCATTTGCCCTGTCGCTGACCGACAGTATCTTTCTCCTGCTTCTGGTGGTCATGGTGCTGATCCTGCTGACCGGCGTCTTTCTTGAAACGGCAAGTGCGCTGATCATCCTGACCCCGATGCTGCTGCCGCTGGCGGTACAGCTCGGTATCGGAACGGTGCATTTCGGAATCATCATCGTGGTCGGTCTCGCCATCGGGATGGTCACTCCGCCCGTCGCGATTAACCTGTTCGTCGCGGCGTCGACAACGGATCAGTCTGTTGAACGGATCGCCCGCGCGGTGGTCCCATACTTGGCCGTGCTGATCGTGGTCTATCTGCTGATCGCCTATGTCCCTCTGTCACTGACGGGATAGCGCCGCATCTCAGGAGCTGTGATCAAACGCGCTGACGATATGATCTGCCATAGCCTGCACGGCGCGGTTGGCCCCGTCATGCACCCGGTTCAGCACGATTTCGGTCGGGGGCAGATCGGGGAACCCGTCCGACTCCCCAAGGAATCGAAGACCAAAGTTGGCCGTCGTCTCCTTGACGACGGTCACACCGATTCCTGCGGCGGCAGCTGCTTCGACTGTCCCGATGCTTGATCCGGTGAATGCGATGCGCCAGCTCGCACCTGACGATTCAAGCGCGCGCAACGCCCACTGGCGGAATAGGTTTCCCGAGGGCAGCAGGGCCAAAGGAATTTCCCCGGCGTCCGGCAGCGGCTTGTCGGCAGCGTAGGCCCATAGCGTTCGCTCATGGCACAGCACCAGACCCTGACCCATGCCGACCGGATGGGTGGAAAGAACCAGGTCAAAATCATCGCCAAGTCGCGTCATCAGAAAGTTTGAAAACCCTGCCGTGATCTCGACCGTGACGGCGGGGTGGCGTTCTTGGTACCGCGCGACAATGTCGGGAAGTATTTGGCTGGCGTAGTCGTCCATCACTCCAATGCGCACGAAACCGACGGTGGAGGACGCGCTCATCGCATCAACCGCCTGATCGTGGAGCGACAGAAGCCGACGCGCGTAGACCGCAAACTCCTCCCCCTCCCGCGTCAGGACACGCATGCGACCCGACTTTTTGAACAGGGTAACGCCTAGAACCTCCTCAAGTTTACGCAACTGTACACTGATCGTCGACTGCGACCGATGTACGGCAGTCGCAGCGCGATGAAATCCACCGAGGTCTATAGCACTGATGAACGTGCGGAGTAGTGCAGTGTCGATATTCTTGGCCATTATTATTCGAAAATAGTGAAGTAACACCGCCATTATATTCAATTTTATAGACTATGAAACCATTTAGAATATCCGGGAAGGCGGCAAGCGCAGCTCTCGTCTCGCTTCTGGCCGTTACAATGCAGGAGAAGCAAATGCCGGATCTGAGATCTAAGACATCGACACACGGGCGGAGAATGGCCGCAGCCCGCGCCCTGTGGCGAGCCACGGGAATGACTGAAACCGATTTCGGCAAGCCGATCGTCGCAATCGTCAATTCTTACACCCAATTCGTGCCGGGGCATGTCCATCTCAAAGATCTAGGAGACCTTGTTGCATCCGAGGTGACAGCCGCCGGTGGCGTTGCGAAAGAGTTTAACACAATCGCGGTAGATGACGGCATCGCCATGGGTCACGCCGGGATGCTCTACAGTCTCCCCTCGCGTGAGATCATCGCAGATTCCATCGAATACATGGCCAATGCCCATTGCGTTGATGCGCTCGTCTGCATCTCCAATTGCGACAAAATCACCCCAGGCATGCTGATGGCTGCGATGCGGCTGAACATTCCTGCGATCTTCGTATCCGGCGGCCCGATGGAGGCCGGGAAAACCATCCTGTCGAACGGAGAACAGACGACCGATCTAATCGACGCCATCTATGCCAGCGCATCGCCGGATCGCAGCAATGAGGATGTGGACGCAATCGAACGGTCGGCCTGTCCGACCTGTGGATCCTGTTCCGGGATGTTTACGGCGAATTCGATGAACTGCCTTGCCGAGGCTCTGGGGCTGGCGCTACCGGGGAACGGATCTCTCCTCGCGACCCATGCGCGGCGGAGAGACCTGTTCCTGGAAGCGGGCCGTCGCATCGTCGATCTCTGTCGGCGCTGGTATCAAGACGACGACGCGACCGCTCTGCCACGTGATATTGCCGACCGCGCCGCCTTTGAAAACGCGATGGCCCTCGACATAGCCATGGGCGGGTCGACCAACACAATCCTGCACCTACTGGCAATCGCGCAGGAAGGTGAGGTCGACTTCACTCTTAAGGACATAGACAGACTGTCACGCGAGGTTCCGCACCTGTGCAAGGTCTCGCCCGCCACGCCCGATTATCACATGGAGGACGTCCACAGGGCAGGTGGGATCGCTCGCATCCTAGGCGAACTTGACCGCGCTGGTCGGATCAATCGTGACGCCGCGACCGTCCACGCCCCCACCATTGGTGATTTTATCGACCAGTGGGACATTCGGCGTTCCACCGACCCGGACATCGACACCTTTTTCCGATCCGCCCCCGGCGGGATGCGGACGACACAGGCCTTCAGCCAGAACCGGCTTTATCGCGAAACGGATATCGATCCGGTGAACGGCTGCGTAAGGTCGATCGAGCACGCCTATAGCAAAGAGGGCGGGCTCGCCGTCCTCACCGGCAACCTCGCCGTTCAGGGCTGCGTTGTCAAAACAGCCGCCGTAGACCCAGAGATGCTGCGATTCACAGGCACCGCACAGGTCTATGAATCCCAGGAAGCCGCCGCCAATGCGATCCTGCAGAAAACCGTGGTACCGGGCACCGTGGTTGTCGTGCGGTATGAAGGTCCGAAGGGCGGCCCGGGCATGCAGGAAATGCTCTACCCAACTGCCTACCACAAAAGCATGCGTCTGGACCGCAGTTGTGCCCTGCTCACCGATGGCCGGTTCTCGGGCGGATCGGCGGGCCTGTCCATTGGTCACGTCTCACCCGAGGCGGCCGAAGCTGGGGTGATCGCGCTGATCGAGGCAGGCGATAAGATCACCATCGACATCCCCGCGCGCCGCATTACCCTTGATGTTCCGGATGAGGAACTCGACTGGCGGCGGCGCAACCACCGGAACGCTGACGCCGCCCTGTGGACACCGCAGGCGCGCAATCGGGTCGTGTCGCGGGCGCTTCAGGCCTATGCGGCCTGGGCAGGCAATGCATCTGTCGGCGCGGTCCGGCAATTGCCTGACAGATCATCGTGACAGAGCGCCGAGAGCCCGAAATGCAAAGACAAGCGACCGCGATGCTACAACGGCAACGCGGTCGTGTAGCGCATTTCGTCCAGGAGAACGGTGCTCTGGATTTCCTGCAGGCCCGGCAGCTTGACCAACCTAGACCGCAGAATCTGTTGGTAGTGGTCCATGTCGCGCACGACGATGCGGACGTTGAAGTCGTAATCCCCCAGCATCAGCTGCAGCACCTGAACCTCCGGAATGCGCAACACCGCATCCTGAAAAGCCGGGAGGGATTGCCGTCCATGCCCGTTCAGCTTGATGCGGACCAGGACGATGCAGCCGAAGCCAAGTTTCTTCCGGTTCAGCATGATCGACTTGCCCAGGATAACGCCATCTGCCTGCATCTGACTAATCCGCCTAGAACAGGGCGACTGCGACAGACCGACCTGTTCCGCGATCTCCGACACCGTGAGCCCGCCGTCCTTCTGAAGGACGCGAAGAATTTTAAGATCGGTTTCGTCCATTCGCATGACGCCCCCTGTTCATACCAAGCATGGAGGGATTGTTCACAGAAAAGCTGAGTCTTTCAACTATTAAGTATCTGTTTTTATTCTATTTTGGCCTATTTTTGCATCGACTTCTGGCCACCATTAGTCCTGCGCGTTTAGTTCATGGGAAGCCGCGTTCTCGACGTTTTGAGTAAGCCCAAAGCCAACATAGGGAGCAGTTGCGCGTATCGCTGCNTTCATGGGAAGCCGCGTTCTCGACGTTTTGAGTAAGCCCAAAGCCAACATAGGGAGCAGTTGCGCGTATCGCTGCACGCCATGCATCAATGAGCGAGCAACACTTACACGGTTAGGTGATCAGCCCCACCTGAGTGGTCCAGTTTGATTGTTAGTGCATGATTGGCCTTTGATCCATCTGGACGATGGTCTCGGGGGCCGGCGGGCGTACCCTGTGTTTGCTATGGAAGAGATCATTTCTTGACGGCAGAGCCCGTCTGAGCGTTGGTAAACTGTCGTCTGTCTGAGGAAGTGCAGGCGGCGGGAGTTCAGGCCAGCTTCATTCGCTTGAAGGATTGTGGAAGAGGGGGGCAGGCCGCTTCCACCAGCCTGTGGGAACTTCTGATGGTCTTCAGGCCACCAGAAATGTCACGGCAATTAGTGCGCAACACATCGCAGGAAGGCCGATGGTGAGAGAGCGCCCCCAGAACAGAAACCTGGGAAAGCGTCTGCTGAAACTCAATGCCAGCGAGATTGGTGATGTAAGGGCCATGGAACAGGTCAGGCCTACGAGGGAAAAGTAAAGCGTGCAGTAGTTGAGGCCGAAGCTGCACTTTCCAGGAATGCCAAGGCCCAGGAAGAGCAAGGATACCGCGGCGAGAAAGGCGCCGGCCGCAATCAAAGAAGAGTCACAAAGATATTTTTTATCATGGCGTTTACTCTATCCCCCCACGACTTGGCGAGGAGCCCTGGAAATGCATTTCATATTGGCGGCCCAGAGGGGCCGCCGTTGAACGTACGAAGATTGGCATCAAGGCTCTTCGACGGTGTACCCGCTCGGCATCGGGGTCACGTTCCGATCGTAAAGGGTGAAGCCCTTCAGGCGCTCGAACTCAGGATCGCTGGGGGTGAAAATCTGCGCGCGTGGCTGAAAGTTGCAACCATCAGTGACGGTACCCGGGCCGTGATCTGCTTCACCTTCAACGAAGCCCCAGGCCTCTGGGTAGTGCGCATCAAAATAAATCTCCGCATCTATGGTCTCAGCAGGGAAGCTGGTGCCATAGAAATAATGGATTTCATCGTAGCCGATCTGGTCACCCAAGGTGCAACTCCCGGAAAGATGAATCCCCAAGTTTACAATTGTCTGAACATTTGCTTCATGAAGCCTGAAGACCCCGCGAGTAGGGCTCACCGGTGATTTGATCACGAGTTCGGAACAGGTGCGGCTGCCGTCGGGGTTTACGGTGCTCGTTCCGCAGCTGTAGTAATAGTAATCCTCAACGGGGGGTGCAGTCGGGTCCAGCGCCATGCTGACAGATTCTTGGATATATGGCGTAATCGCGGATATCCCGAATTCGTCACGAAGCATTTCAACGACGAGATCGACATATTCCTTGGACGCGGCATGGTCCCCGCGTGTCGGCAACTCGATGCCTGTTATCGCAACGCCATCCCCTACGGATGAAATCTCGCTGACAATGTTCCCACCAGCGCTCAGACCTACAAGGGTCATGGCTGTGCTTGGTGCCGAGACCATGAGCGGCAGACCATTCACGCTGAGGGTTTCCGCCAGGACGCCAGCGCCAGAGGCCCCCTCATTCATGCCTACCACACCATATCCACCATTGGTGCTTGAGGCGCGCCCGTAGAGCCCGACACCATTGTCAGCATGGCTGCGCGAGTCCAAAGGGCGATTTGAGGCTGAGGACACATTGATACGTGTCTGAAAGTTCTTCACGCCGCCGATGTTCTGGTCACTGAAGGTCCTGACCACGGAGTTGTCCACCTCGAAGCTGTCACCGTTCCGATCGATGCCGTCGCCACCGGTCAAGTTGTCGAGCCCTTGCTGTGTCTCGCCAACGCTGTCTTCGAGATCCTCGGCCGCCTTGGCAATCTCTTCATCGACATAGGCCTTGTTGGCCGCGTCGTAACCATCGATCGGATAATCGAGGTTCTCGATCACCAGAACGCCGTTCCCGATGATCCTCGAGACGCCGGTGATCTCGTTGACACCGGTCAGGTTGTTGCCCTGCATCTCGACATCCTGGGTGGCCTGATGCCGTCCAAGCCCATCGCCGGCGGGGCGGAGAGCGTTGGGGTTGTACCCGGGCATGGCCATATCACCGACCATACCGCCCGCATTCATCCCTGAAGCGCGTTCCGTCGTCCTGTTGATGCCCCAGTTCGTCTCGTCGGAATAGTCACCCGTTCCCTGAGCGAAAGTTGGGAAGCCGACGATGACCGCAAGTGCGGTGCTGGCAGTCAGCTTCAGAAAATGATGCGATTTGTTCATGGTTGGTCCTCTCGATGGGAAGTGGTGATTTCTTCCAACGTATCCGAGAGAGCAGTAAAAGCTCAGGTGTGAAGTTTCCCACTCCTTTCTTTATCATTTAAAAACAATAGCTTGCTGTGTGGATTGGGTGGATCGCACGTTGGGAGCCAATTTCCCCAAGCGCTGCCGAGAAATTTAATTTGGCAGATAACACTGAAATTAAAGAGTGACGCTTAATGAAACCCAGTTCTGGCACCTGGTCAAAGATCCTGAAACCCGGATGTGCTTTCGGGTGCCATGCCCGCCCGAACTCGATCGCGCAAGCGGTGGCATAGCATAGAAGACAGATAGTTCAGCATCCTTCCCGTGCTGCTCTTTGATGCCCTCGAAGAGGTTGTCGACAATTGGCGTAACGCTGACAGGTCGCAATGACCTCTCAGCCCCGATGACAGAGAACTTTAGCTCAGGCGTTGAAATGAAATACCGGTAGCCCGGTCGAGCTTGCATGCGCGGTCGGGTCTGCATCTTGGCCCAGGAGGGCGGAAACGAGTTGGCTCACGCGCCCTTACTGAACTGTTTGGGTGGTTGGGCCCATGTGACACCGAGGGTGCGGAGGTGAGTTGTCACAAAAGTCACTATTGGCCCATATCTCGTAAGTCGTTGTTTTTAATATATATTAATAAAAGGCGAGAGCCTGGCCTACATACCCTGTGACACGACAATCTTTTAAAATCAACAAGTTACGCAATGTCACATGTCACGCCAGAATATGTATTACATGCGTACATGCGCGTGCGTACATGTGCGCGCGTACGTAAATACATATATATCTGTGACATGTGACATATACCTATATAATGATGCTTACTTATTGATTTTAAATGGAAAATGTGTGTCACAGATCTTGTCACAAGCTGTCACAGCTGACGTGGCATCACCTTGAAAATAGTGTAAGAACTTGATAATAAATAATTTTCTTTAAATCGAGATGTGTGACATCGCCAATCAGCACACGCTATCGCTTACCACGGGGATCAAAGCGCCCTCGCTCCCCTTCGATCCTATGACTGTGTCACAACCAGGCTGACGGCAAGAAAACCGTTCTGCCACAAAGTTTCCGGATGCTTTTTGCAAGTGGGTTGCATGTGCGCCGCGGTAATAATTGAACCGCGTCATCCACGCGTGGGGTCATTTCAAGCGACCATGGCGGCAGTTCAATCCTGCCAGAGCGTTTCCCACATATATTGTTCATTGCGTGGGCAACCATGGCGGTCAACCTGTGATTTGATTGGCTCGGCCAGACTGACTACCTGCTGAAATTTGAGAGGAGTACCTGAAGAGACTGAAAGGTAGCGCTCTCAAATGTATTGTTAAAAGCATACTCATTTCTCTCTATGTGGAGTAAAAGGTATCGTTATGAGGGTACTTAATGGATTTCACTGTTCAGACACATGTCGACGGTGAGTGGCGTGATGCCGCTGATGTAGAATTCCTGGAGTCCAGTCGCGGGATCGCAGGTGCGACGAGCACGAGCTATGACACGGACTACTGGGCGGAGATGGCCTCGGTCGATGCCCTCCAAGGGAATGTTGTTGATCGCCGTGCATTGTCGCTGCGTTATCCGGTGGATCTTTCCTTTCGTCAATCTGACCGCTGGCCAGCCTGGCTCCTTGATCTCATGCCTCAGGGGGCGGCTCGCGCACGCATTGCACGAGAAGAAGGCCTCCGGTCTGACGATCCAGCTGTCGAGCTTCAGTTGTTGCGCCGTGCAGGGGGCGCACCCATAGGGAATTTGCGTAGTCGGGAGGCTTTCGAAGCTGAGCAAGAGCGCATCGCAGGCCTCGAGTGCCCCCCTCTGACGGATGAGGATATCTTCAACCGAACTGACCTTTTCCTAGATGTTGTCGATCGGTTTGCACATCTTGCCTCTGGTTCCAGAGGCGTGCAGGGTGAATGGCCCAAAACCCTGATGACTCGTTCTGGGCGGGATGGTTTCTGGTATCCGGATCCTTTCGTCAAAACCGAAGATGGGATCGAGCATGTCATCATCAAACCCCCCAAATCTTCGGGCGACAATGATCGGTTGATCCTTGAAGCAGAGGCACCATACCTGGAGTTGGCCAGATCCTTTGGTCTGGATTGCGCAGCGGCTTTACGCTACGAACCTGGTGTGCTGATCATGCCGCGGTTCGATCGGGAGATCGCTGATGGTACGGTCTTGCTTCATGGTCAGGAAAGCCTGACCTCGGCTCTCGGTGTTGCTGAATTCGGTATGACCAGAGCGCATGAGGACTACCTTGAAATCATAGATCTCTACAGCGATGACCCGGCAGGGGACAGGCTAGAGTACCTTATGAGAGATGTCCTCAACATGGCCGCCGGGAACCCGGACAATCATGGGCGCAATACGGCCATGCAGCGCCCGGCACAGGGCGGGATCCGGCTCGCGCCGCTGTTCGATTTTCGCCCATGCGCCTTTCGAATGCAGGCATCGGACGGTAGAGCCGATGGCGCTGCCTGGAGGGGCGAGATCTCGGTACGGACTGGGCTGCGGTGTGCGATTCTGTGGCTTGTGAAGGTTTGAGTGTCGACGAAGTACGCCAGGCATTGGTTGGCATGTTGCCTGCGCTGCGCGAATTGCGTGGTACCGCTGCTGAACTGGGCGTGCCGGACAAAGTTATTGAGCACGCCATCAGGCCTGATCGGATGATCGCTGCAATTGAAGCCTTGGAGGATGTTCAATGCCAGCCGTGAAACCTCTCACGAAGATTGAAAAGCGCACACGCCGCGAGGAGATCTTTCGGAAAGCGGCTTCGGGCGAGCTCGATTCCTCGAATGCGGTTCGTGAGTTGCGCCAATCCTTGGGCATGTCTCAGGCCGTGTTCGCTGAACGATTTGGTCTGACCAGGGTTCAGGTGATCGCGCTCGAGGCAGGTAAAGCAAATCCGACATTGGAGACACGCGAGAAGATAGGTCGTCCATTCGGTCTGCAGGTGGGATTTGTGCCCATTCAGAAATCTAATGCAAATAGTTAAATGTTTCAGGAATGGAGCAAAGCTCATTGTGGTCCTGAAGTCCAAAGGGCCTTGTTCTGTTCAACCTGTCCCGTAGCTACTAATGCCACAGCTGGGGTGCCTCGAGAATATGGTAAGATGCTATTATTGCTCAAAAAATCTCCATCTGTTTCGGAGGGGTGGAGTGCAAGTTCGTGATGTGACACATCCAATCAAGCAAAATTTCTTCCAGCACGATCTGGAACATCTCATCGCGACACTTGCGCGTTTGTCCAGCCCCTGGGGCGCACTTCACTACCATGGGTAAATCTGCAACCCTCGTTACATCAGTCCCCACCATAAATCAGAGCAGCTACACCGGACTGGTACGGAAAGCCTATCTCAAAGATGATGATATCTGTCTCTCCACATTCGTTCTCCTGGTGTCATCTCGCTCTTGATAAGTCGCTTCTCCTCGACAAATATTCTGGGCCTTTGGGGACTCAAAATGCGTAACTGAGTCATCGCTCGAGTGTCTCTCCGTCGAAACGCGCGACCGTGACACCGTTGGCTTCGAGAATGCCTCGGACAGAGCGGGCGATCTGTACTGCAGTCGGGGTATCTCCGTGCAAACAGATCGTATCAATCCGCGTCGGGATATGTTTGCCGCTCTCGGTCAGGATTGCACCTGCCCGGACCATGTCGAGCATCCTTTGCCCGGCGAGTTCAGGGTCGTGGATGACGGCTCCGGGAAGGCTTCGGTCGACCAGCGTGGCATCATCGTTATAGGCGCGGTCGGCGAAAATCTCGCAGGCGGTGCGGCAGCCGAGTTCTGCAGCGGCCTCGTTTTGCGCGGTTCCGGCGAGGACCATGATGATGATCTCCGGATCGACGTCCAGCGCGGCGCGATAGCAGGCCAGTGCCATGGCCTTATCCTCGGCCGCCATATTGGCGAGCGCCCCGTGCAGTTTCAGATGCCGGACCGCGCCGCCATTGACCTGTGCCATGGCCCGAGCCGCGCCGAGCTGGTAGCGCACGAGATTGGCGAGGCTGTCGAGCGGGATATGCATCCGGCGGCGTCCGAAGCCCTGTAGATCCGGGAAGCCGGGATGCGCTCCGATGCCGACACCGTTCGTTGCGGCGCGTTTCATCGTCTCTGCCATCGTGTCCCAGTCGCCTGCATGAAACCCGCAGGCGATATTGGCGGAACTGACGATCTCGAGAAGCTCTGCGTCGGCACCCATGTTCCAGGGGCCAAAGCTTTCGCCGATATCGGCGTTCAGATCGACTTTCAGGGTCATCTCAGATCTCCTCGTTTCCGGCGATTGCGCCGCTGATTAATTGGTAGGACAGAAGGTCGGGCATGTCTCGCGGATCCCGGATCAAGGGGTGGACCTTCGAGCGTAGCCCTTTCACGGCGTCACGTGCCCGCGTTTCGGCCTCGATGGCTTGTTCCAGTGTGACAAAGTGAAAGCGCAGGCCTGCGCCCGGTTGGGCCTGGGCCACTTTGGGCAAGTCACAGGGCAGGACGGTGCCGATACGGGGATAGCCTCCGGTGGTCTGGCATTCGGCGAGGAGCACGAAGGGGGTGCCATCGCCTGTGACCTGAATGTCGCCGGGTACGATGACCTCGGATAGGACGCTCAGCCCGCCATCTGTCAGGAAGCCGGGACCGTCGGAATTCATCCGGGCCCCCATCCGGTTGCCGCGAATGTCGCGGTGAAACTCGGTCGCTTCGAAACGTTCCAGCACGTCGGCGGGAAAGAAATCGGTTTGCAGGCTTGGCAAGACACGCAACGCGCCGCCGTCAAAGCGGGGATCGGGCGTGAGGACCTGGCCTGTGGTCTTTCCGGCGTCGGTGCCGACGGGCAGGGTCTCTCCATCGTCGAGCAGAGTACCAAGCCCGGCACCAAGATGGGCAGAGCGCGATCCGAGCCGTTTCGGGGTAACGAAACCGCCGCCGACATGCAGATAGCCATAGGTTCCAAGTCGGGCCGCGCCGATCGATAGGACCGAGCCCTCGGGCCAAGAGTGGCTCGCATTCGAGACAAGCGGTGCGCCGTCCATCGTCGCCCGCATATCGGCCCCGGTCAGGGCGATGCGCAGGTCGCGATCTGCCGTGAACTCGCCGCCCATACCGGCCATTTCCAGCGCTGCGGCATCGGGAGATTGCGACAGGAGCGCCGCCCCTTCGGCCAATGCCAGAGGGTCCGCCGCCCCACCGCGAGAGACCCCATGGACGAGATAGCCGGGGCGTCCCATATCCTGCAGCGACAGGCCCGGCCCGGCCTTGCTGATCGTCACTGTGCCGGTCATCGGATCACCTCGAAGCTTGCGCCGCCGTCGGGGCCGGAGCTACGGATATTCTCGAACTCTTCCCGGCTGACGGGGGGGAAGATGACCTCGTCACCGGGGCGCAGGACGAAGGGTGTTTCGCTTTCGGGGCGGAAAAGCCTGATGGCGGTTTGCCCGACATGACGCCAGCCGGTGGGGGTCGTGATCGAGAAGAGCACGAATTGCCGGATCGCCACCGCCAGAGCCCCTTCGGGAATGCGTGCCGAAAGGTCTTGTTGGCGGGGGATGTCCCAACAGGAGGGCAGTTCCCCAAGGTAGGGCTGACCGGGAGCGAAACCGATGGTTTGCACCCGTACAGGTTCGGAAGAGAGCGATTGGATCGCGTCTTTCACGCTTAGCCCCGCCTGATGGGCGGCCTCTTCGAGTTGCGGGGCGAGATCGGTGCCCCAGACGGTTGGAATGCGCCACAAGCGCCGACCTTGCGGCAAGTCGGCATCATACCAGTTCCGTTCGGCAAGCAGGATTTCCAGATCGGTACGAAGTGTGTCGTGGCCCAGATAGAGCGGATCGAACCGCAGGAAGCAGGAGACCAGAGAGGTCGCGCTTTCCTCGACGCCGTTCCAGCCCGCGCGTTCGACAGCGGCGCGGAAGGCCAGCGCGGCACGGTTTGCCGGCTCATTCAAGGTCTCGCCAAAGCTGACGAGCATTCCGTCGAAGCCGACCGTGCGGATGCGTGGCCAGTCCCCTGCCGGGGGTGTATCAATCACCTGCGCCATGGGCTTACATGTTCTCCGGCAGGAAGGTCACGATTTCGGGGAGGACCACGATCAGGGCCAGCGCCAGAAGCATCAGTAGAAAGAACGGCAGCGCCGCCCGTGCTACGGTCAGGATGTTCCGCCCGGTCAGGGATTGCAGTACGAAGAGGTTAAATCCGACTGGCGGGGTGATCTGGGACATTTCCACGACGATGACGACGAAAATACCGAACCAGAGCGGATCAATTCCGACCTGTTGCACCATGGGCATTATGACAGAGGTTGTCAGGACGACGACAGAAATTCCATCGAGAAAACAGCCCATGATGACGAAGAACACGGTGAGCGCGGCAAGAAGCGTATAGGTCGAAAGCCCCATGCCCCCGATCCATTCCGCAAGCAGGCGCGGGATGCCGGTAAAGCCCATTGCCACGGTCAGGAAAGAGGCACCGGCCAGGATGAAGGCGATCATGCAGGACGTCACCATCGCGCCCATCAGCCCCTCGGTAAAGCTCTGCCATGTGAGAGAGCCTGAGGCCCAGGACATCACCAGCGCCAGAACGACACCCACCGCTGCCGCATCCGTGGGAGAGGCGATCCCGGCATAGATTGACCCGATGACCCCGGCGATCAGCCCCATCACCGGCAGGAGCCGGCGCGAGTGGTAGAGTTTTTCACGGAGGCTATAGCGTGTGTCTTCACGGGGCAGGCTGTTCTTGTTCATCAGGCCCCAGAGCGCCACGTAGCCGACGAAAAGCGAGACCAGAAGCAGGCCCGGCAGGATGCCCGCCACGAACAGCCGGGCGATGGATTGCTCCGTGGCCACGCCGTAGACGATGAGGATGATCGAGGGCGGGATCAGAAGCCCGAGCGTGGCCGATCCGGCCAATGTGCCGATGACCATGCGCTCGGGATAGCCGCGTTTGGCCAATTCCGGGATGGAGAGCTTGCCGATGGTGGCAGCTGTTGCCGCGGAGGAGCCGGAGACGGCGGCAAAGATGCCGCAGCCGAAGATATTCACATGCAGGAGCCGCCCCGGAAGCCTGTTCATCCACGGCGAGAGGCCGGTGAACATGTCTTCGGAGAGTTTCGAGCGGAACAGGATTTCTCCCATCCAGATAAACAGGGGCAGCGCGGCCAGCGCCCAGGAGTTGCCATGGCCCCAGATCGTCGTGGCCATGACAAGCCCCAGGGGCGCATCGGTGAACAGGGCCATCGCGGCCATGCCGACGCCCAGAAGCGAAAGTGCCACCCATAGGCCAGAGCCGAGAAACAGGAAAAGCAGGGCGAAGAGGATTATGGAAAGGGTCAGGATGCTCATCGGCTTACTCGTTCAGGAGGTTTTCGCCCTTGCCCTCGTAAGAGGCGGGCTGTCCCATCAGGACGCAGGTCAGTTCGTCCAGAAGGGCAATGGTCAGCACAACAAGCCCCACGGCAACGGGCATCTGCACGATCCAGAGCGGCAAGGAGACCATACCCGAGGTCCGGTCGCCGAATTCGTGGCTCTCGGCCACGAGCAGGCCCATGTAGACCGTGCCATAGGCAACCATCGCCAGGGCCACGGCAAGAACAAGGGTTTCTATCCGACGCCGTGCCAAATCTCCCAGAAGCCCTGTGACAAGGGTAACGCGGATATGTCCTCCGGCCCTGAGCGTGTAGGCAAGCCCCAGAAAGGTAGAGGCGGCAAGAAGGAAGCCGGTAAAATCGGAATAGGAGGGAATGGTCAGCCCGATGGCTTGACCTGCGAACAGAACCGCGAGCTTGTCGACAAGGTTGAGACACACTTGTGCGAAGACCAAAAGCGTGATGGACAGGATGCAAAACGCCGCCAGCGCCCCGCTGAGATTGTAGAGAATGGTCAGGCTGCGCCGCATCGTCTTTTCTCCGATAGGAAACGGGCGGCACCTTCGCCGCCCGTAGTAACAGGTCTTAGTTGTTATAGGCGTCCAGAAGGGCCGTGCCTTCGTCTCCGGCGGAAGCTTTCCAGTTGGCCAGCATATCCGCACCGATCGCCTTGAGACCGGACATCAGTTCTTCCGACGGCTCCACAACCGTGATGCCGTTTTCCTTCAGGATCGCGACCTTGGCGGCGGTTTCCGCCTTGCTCATCTCCCAGCCGCGGGTTTCTGCGGCGGCGGCGGCCTCGAGAACGGCGGCCTGCACGTCATCGTCGAGACGGCGGAAGGAACGCTTGTTCACCACGACGATGTTCTTGGGAAGCCACGCCTGAATGTCGGTATAATGCGACAGGAAATCCCACGCTTTGGAGTTCGCGCCGGTCGAGGGTGAAGTAATCATGGCTTCGACCCGGCCGGTGGTGAAGGCTTGCGGAATATCCGGCACTTCGACCTGTGTCGGGGCGGCCCCTGCGAGGTTTGCGAATTCTTCCAGCGTTGCATTGTAGGTGCGGAATTTCACGCCTTTGAGGTCATCGACGGTTTTGATTTCTTTCGTTGTATACAGCCCCTGAGGCGGCCACGGCACGGCATAGAGCGGCATTAGCCCCTGAACATCGAGAAGCTTGTCGATGATCGGTTTTTGCGCGGCCCAGAGTTTTTCCGCATCGCCATAGCTCGTGGCCAGGAAGGGCAGAGAATCGGCGCCGAAGGCGGGATTGTCGTTATTCAGAAGCGACAGGAAGAATTCGCCGACCGGGACCTGACCGCTGCGCACGGCCTTGCTGATCTCGGGGTGTTTGAACAGCGATCCTGCCGAATGCACTTTGATCTCGAGTTTGCCGCCGGTTTTGTCGGCTACGTCCTTAGCAAAATCATGGATATTGGCCGTATGGAAGGTCGCGTCGGGGTAGGGTGTCGGCATGTCCCAAGTCTCGGCCTGCGCGGACACTCCAAGGGCCGCTACGGCAAAGGCCGCGCCTCCGATCAGTTTAAACAGTTTCATTCTCTCACTCCGTTGGACTGGATTATCAGTGGTAAAAACGTCACCAAACGTTGGCGATTTGTCAACGTTTTATTATTGTAGTGTGGGGTCCGCTGAGAGGCCTATGCTTTGTTTGCAGGCGGTGCCTGGGGTTAGATTATTGAATTTATTTTTTATTTTTTCCGTTTTGAATGTCTCTAAAGGCTTGGGAAGACGGTGGCTGGCCTTGATGAGGATGATCTTTCTGCGTAATTTATAGACAAATCGTCAGCGTTTTTTAGGGGCAAACCTTATGAATACCACTCCAGATCGCCGCAGAATCGTTTCCTCCCGTCACTTGGCCGAGGGGGAAGGGTGGGAGGTCTCGGAGTTCGAGTTTGGTCTCATCATTGCCTACAATGCGTTTTCGCGATGGATGATGCGCTGCATGGCGGCG
>NZ_JAWJUV010000011.1:2500-34092 GCF_032918335.1 Shimia sp. FJ5
TGTTGTCCAAGTCAAGTACACTAACCCGAGCAACCAAGCGGTTGCTCAATGTTCTTCTTCCTCCACACGGGTCCGACCGACATCGGAAGTGTGGGTTCCAGGAGGAAGAGCGGGAAAAGTATGACTTTTGGTTCAGAAACAGGACTGCATTGCTTGCCAGCTTATGCGGTCACGTCAGACGCAAGTCTGTCTCTTTCTGGATCAAATCAAGCGCGAGAAGGGCGTTTGGTGGATGCCTTGGCAGTAAGAGGCGATGAAAGACGTGATACTCTGCGATAAGCCATGGGGAGCTGAGAATAAGCTTTGATCCATGGATCTCTGAATGGGGGAACCCACCTGACAGTTCCTTGTTGTTACCTTTGGTAGTCAACAAGTTGCTGAAACAGGTACTTAAGACCTGAATACATAGGGTTTTAAGAGCAAACCCGGGGAACTGAAACATCTAAGTACCCGGAGGAAAGGAAATCAATTGATACTCTGCTAGTAGCGGCGAGCGAACGCGGACCAGCCAAGCCTTGAGAGTGACCAGAACATGTTGGGAAGCATGGCCATAGCGGGTGACAGCCCCGTATGGGAAGCTCGATGGGATGTATTAAGTAGGGCGGGACACGTGAAATCCTGTCTGAAGATCGGAGGACCACCTTCGAAGGCTAAGTACTCCTTACTGACCGATAGCGAACCAGTACCGTGAGGGAAAGGTGAAAAGCACCCCGACGAGGGGAGTGAAACAGTACCTGAAACCGAACGCCTACAATCAGTTGGAGGCCCCTTGAGGGCTGACAGCGTACCTTTTGTATAATGGGTCATCGACTTAGTGTATCTAGCAAGCTTAAGCCGTTAGGTGTAGGCGCAGCGAAAGCGAGTCTTAATAGGGCGATTGAGTTAGATGCATTAGACCCGAAACCGAGTGATCTAGGCATGACCAGGCTGAAGGTAAGGTAACACTTACTGGAGGGCCGAACCCACATCTGTTGAAAAAGATCGGGATGAGTTGTGCCTAGGGGTGAAAGGCCAATCAAACTCGGAGATAGCTGGTTCTCTGCGAAATCTATTTAGGTAGAGCGTCATCCGAATACCCCGGGGGGTAGAGCACTGGATGGGTAATGGGGCCCCACAGGCTTACTGATCCTAACCAAACTCCGAATACCCGGGAGTACTAGATGGCAGACACACTGCGGATGCTAACGTCCGTAGTGGAGAGGGAAACAACCCTGACCTACAGCTAAGGCCCCTAATTCATGGCTAAGTGGGAAAGCAGGTGGGACGACCAAAACAACCAGGAGGTTGGCTTAGAAGCAGCCATCCTTTAAAGATAGCGTAACAGCTCACTGGTCTAAATAAGTTGTCCTGCGGCGAAGATGTAACGGGGCTCAAGCCATGAGCCGAAGCTTAGGATAGTCACTTTTGTGACTGTGGTAGCAGAGCGTAGTGTGACATAGTTCCTATCCTCTTTAGCGATCCTCGGATCGCCTTGGAGGATCAAGGAGCTTTCGATGAAGCCGGGGCGTGAGCCATCCGGTGGAGAGATCACTAGTGAGAATGATGACATGAGTAGCGACAAAGAGTGTGAGAGACACTCTCGCCGAAAGTCCAAGGGTTCCTGCTTAAAGCTAATCTGAGCAGGGTAAGCCGACCCCTAAGGCGAGGCCGAAAGGCGTAGTCGATGGGAATCCGGTTAATATTCCGGAGCCAGATGGTAGTGACGGATTGTGAAGGTTGTTCCTCCTTATCGGATTGGAGGGGCCGCTAATCAGTCCCTGGAAATAGCTCCATCATAAGATCGTACCCTAAACCGACACAGGTGGACTGGTAGAGCATACCAAGGCGCTTGAGAGAACGATGTTGAAGGAACTCGGCAAAATACCTCCGTAAGTTCGCGAGAAGGAGGCCCAGTTTCTACGCAAGTATTGGCTGGGGGCACAAACCAGGGGGTGGCGACTGTTTACTAAAAACACAGGGCTCTGCGAAGTCGCAAGACGACGTATAGGGTCTGACGCCTGCCCGGTGCCTGAAGGTTAAAAGGAGGGGTGAGAGCTCCGAATTGAAGCCCAGGTAAACGGCGGCCGTAACTATAACGGTCCTAAGGTAGCGAAATTCCTTGTCGGGTAAGTTCCGACCTGCACGAATGGCGTAACGACTTCCCCGCTGTCTCCAACATCGACTCAGCGAAATTGAATTGCCTGTCAAGATGCAGGCTTCCCGCGGTTAGACGGAAAGACCCCGTGCACCTTTACTACAGCTTCGCACTGGCATCAGGCACAACATGTGCAGGATAGGTGGTGGGCTTTGAAACCGGGACGCCAGTCCCGGTGGAGCCTCCCTTGAGATACCACCCTTGTTCTGCTTGATGTCTAACCGCGGTCCGTTATCCGGATCCGGGACCCTGCGTGGCGGGTAGTTTGACTGGGGCGGTCGCCTCCTAAAGCGTAACGGAGGCGCGCGAAGGTTGGCTCAGAGCGGTCGGAAATCGCTCGTTGAGTGCAATGGCAGAAGCCAGCCTGACTGCGAGACTGACAAGTCGAGCAGAGTCGAAAGACGGCCATAGTGATCCGGTGGTCCCGAGTGGAAGGGCCATCGCTCAACGGATAAAAGGTACGCCGGGGATAACAGGCTGATACTGCCCAAGAGTCCATATCGACGGCAGTGTTTGGCACCTCGATGTCGGCTCATCTCATCCTGGGGCTGGAGCAGGTCCCAAGGGTACGGCTGTTCGCCGTTTAAAGAGGTACGTGAGCTGGGTTTAGAACGTCGTGAGACAGTTCGGTCCCTATCTGCCGTGGGTGTAGGATACTTGAGAGGAGTTGCCCCTAGTACGAGAGGACCGGGGTGAACGATCCACTGGTGGACCAGTTGTTATGCCAATAGCAGTGCTGGGTAGCTATGATCGGACAGGATAACCGCTGAAGGCATCTAAGCGGGAAGCCCCCCTCAAAACAAGGTATCCCTGAGGGCCGTGGTAGACCACCACGTCGATAGGCCGGAGATGTAAGCATGGTAACATGTTCAGTTGACCGGTACTAATGGCCCGATAGGCTTGATTTGATCCAGTAAAAGACAGACTGGAAATCAAAAGCATACACACAACTTGACTTGGTTATTTGGTCCTTTCTCGGTTTGGTGGTCATAGCACGAGTGAAACACCCGGTCCCATCCCGAACCCGGCCGTTAAGCACCGTCGCGCCGATGGTACTGCGTCTCAAGACGTGGGAGAGTAGGTCACCGCCAAACCTAGTAAGAACCAAATAACAAATTTGTACCTCTCTGAATGAAAATCCTTGCCAAAAATGATGGTTCGCTCAATGCGAATGGCAAGGTCACAGCTCAAACGTTTCTGAATTCGCCATACGGCAAAGAACGGAAACGCGCCAGATGTGAGGCAAGGCTCTTGAAACTCGGGTCATGCTGAAATAGGTATCCATCACCTTGTCGCGGGGTGGAGCAGCCCGGTAGCTCGTCAGGCTCATAACCTGAAGGTCGTAGGTTCAAATCCTACCCCCGCAACCAATCACAAGAATCTCACAAGCAGATGCTTTTCCTTAGATAAGTCAGCTAAGGAACGGGCATGCCACTCCGTTCAAGATGTCTGCATGCCCGAGCCGCGACAAACGGGTATCTCGCCCACTCCTGTAGCGGTCACTGTACTCTGTGCTGTGGCGTGGAGGGTGGCTCTCTCCCCACGCCACAGGACCGAAGAGCGTGCTTTAGTACTGCGGAAAAGTCTCTCGCATGATCTGCTCTTCTTGACGTATGCGGATTGATAGGATCACCACATACACCGGACCAAGTATCAAAAGGGTGCGCCAAGCATTCAGAGCGATCGCGAACCCGACGAGTTCCGGCAATATGTTCAGGAAATAGTTGGGATGCCGGAAGCGTTTGAAAAGCCAGCTCGTCTGCAAGCAGTGATCGGGCGCGATGTAGAGTTTCACGGTCCACAGCCTCTCAAGTGCTGCGATTACCCAAAAAAGCACACTGATCGAAAAGACGTAGAGACCGACTCCGACGCCATTGACCCAGGTGAAGCTCGAAATGGTTAAATAGCTCTCTGTGATCGCAGCGAGATAGAAGGCTATGTGACCAGCAGCGATCGCTTTGGAAGCGTTCGCGCCGTACTCCACGGCGCCCTCCGCTCGCAGGCGGCGCTCATTGCGCATTGAGATAGAGAGAGAAAGAAAGCGAACAGCGACGGCCGCTATGATGAAGATGATTTCGAACATGTGTGTCCTTTGGTTCCCTGCGAACTGCGGGCGAGCGAATTCGGAGGGGCTGTATCGTGAAAGAAATCTGGATTTCTTGGAGAGAGGCGATCGCGTTGGTGCCATCCCCTGGAAACCAAAAAAGGAGACAGTCGCATGACTGTCTCCTCGTTCTCTGGTTTCGATGCTCTAGGCGGGCTTGGACATCCTTGCATAGACGATGTGCCGATTTTCCCCGAAGAACAGTTCGGTTTCGACATCTTGTCCAGCGCAGGCGGCAACAACGATCTCTCGCATCTGCGATTCATCGCGGAGCAGAAGGGACCAGTTCATGAAAGTTTCCATATAGCCTGCAGGGACGACCTCGGTGCTGAAATTCCCTACGAGAAGTGTCCCGCCGGGGTTGACCAGATCAAGAAGACGCCGTGTCAGGGCGACTGCAATCTCGAAGGGAAGATAGTCATAGACGCCTGCAGAGTAGACGAGATCGAACAGACCGAGATCATACTGTTGTGCCATTAGGCCCTTGATGCTTCCGGCCATGGGCTCAACGACAGTCTCTGCGAAGTCTTTTCCAACCACCGTTAGGTTCGCTTCGTCCTGATCCAGAGCAACCCAACGCGACAGAGATTTACCTGCCAACGCGGAAGAAAACTCGGCTTCGCGAAGGTGGCCACAGGCGACCGTAAGAATCTCTGCGCCGCCACGGCGCGCCGCCGTTTCATCGACGAACTGCGCCAAGATCTCGCGGCGTTCTTGCACTGCGAGAGCGCTCGATGAGATGCTGGTGTAGGCATAGATGTCCTGGCCGAATTGGCTGCTGCTTTCTACTTCCTCCTGAGCGGCGGGATGGCGGTACAAGAGATCGAGAAGCACGCCATCACCGGAGTACCCACGTGGCTTCTCATAAGACCGGCGAGTGAAAGGGTCAGCCATCAATTTGTCGCGAATGGGGTGTGCCTGTGCCAACGGTACAAGCTCTTTCCACGTTTCAGGGGAGCACTCTGAACGCAGATCGTGCAGCTGCAAGACGAGGCATTCGACCAGATAGCCAGCGTCGCGCCCACCGTTCAGGAAGAAAGCCGCAGTGTCGAGAACCTGTGCGAGCTCTTCCTTGGCCTCATTGGTCTGGAGAGTCGGTGCCTTGCCGGTATTGGATGCCGTGTTTCTTAGCGCGTGTTTGATGTCCTTGAATTGCTTAAGCGAGTCTGCAGCCTGTGCTGCGGTTTCAAATACAGTCGCCCGCGGTTCATGCGATCGCATGGTTGTTTCCTTTCAATGTTGGAATCTCGTGATGAGCGATCGAATAGGGCTAAGGCGTGTGCCCGACCGTTGTCGTGTCCGTGGTAGTCCTCAGGGGAACCGTTGTTTTTCCCTGTTTCTCACGGCTTCGTTACTGCGGGCAGCTGCGCGGTTCGCTCGGTCTCGTCTCAGCGAAACGTACCAAGGCGCGAGATGTCGTAGCCTTGAGGATAGGTGGGCCTAGGGACTTGTGTCAGGAGGCGGGGTTTCCGGCGAAGCGGCAACCGTCTAAGCGCGAAAGCGCGCAACCGCAATACGGTCGGGACAGCGCGACATAGCCAAGAGGGAGGCTTTTGAAACCCCATGCTTTCGCGCAACGGAGCATCAAGCAGCGCATGCACAACAGGTCGCCCCAAAGGAATCAGTGGGCGGGGCAAATAGAAAGACAAGAGAAGGTTCACCGTGCTTTGGGCGACCGTCGCGTTCGTCTCTGAGAAGCGAAACCGTTCGGTCTCATAGTTCACATTGAAACGAACCATGTCTTCTAAGGAATCTGGCAGCGCTGAAATCCCCATCCGCGATCCAAGCCCGCGATAGTATCGGAACCACGCAAGCTGTTCCTTGTTCGTTATGGGGCGGCGGCCAAATCGATCCAACCAGCGGATTGGTTCGCAGATGAAAGTGGACAGAACATAGAGCATATCAGTGTTTGATATCCGGTAGCGCGCATGCATCTCGTTCATTCGCGCGATTGCCTCTGTCCCCCGCCGGCTTTCAAGCCCGTGTTCCTTTGTCTCGGCTAGGATGATCTCAGTGTCGTCATAGCGTTTGCGAGGTCGGTTTTCGAACTCCCCCGTTTTTGCCAAGAGGCTTGATATGGCAGGAACGGCATAGGTGCGGAAAAGAGCGAACTCTAGGGCGCGCTCGATATCCCAGGAGAATTCATAAGCGTATAACAGTCGCGCGATCTCTTCAAATTTCTCATTTGGGTCAAGAAAGGCAATGCGGTCCGCCACACGTTCACCTTTCTTGGGCTTCCATATTGGGGCGTTGATTCTTTTCATTGATATGCTCTGGCTAAGGTACAAAGGCGTGGTCGAGTTGCCATGGTTCAACAATCGCGGTGTGGTATCTGTTAGAGTTTCCACAGATGTCTGCAAACGTCTCTTCGGGACAGGCCTATGTCCTTGAGCAGGTAGTCTGGCAGACGCTCCAAGTGGCGTTGGTCTTTCTGTCGCTGCAGGTGGGCGTTGACCGCAGCCAGACAGATCGAGAGCAAAGATGCATCACGGCGCGATGCGAAATGCCCAGATGCGTTGCGTTGTGCTCTTGAAGAGGGGTGAAATAGTGCCGATGTCCGCATCGAAAGGTTCCTTGAGGTGCGAGTTTCCTGAGATTGGTGTTGGGGATCAGCTCGCCTTGTGCATGAGAATTGCGCGGCGCTCCTCAGTCTCGGGCTTATGCTTGAAAAGGTGATTGTAACCGAGTCGAGAAAGCGCCTGATCTACGGACGGGCGAGAGCCGATGATCTTCAAAGCACCGTTCTGATACTGGGCTAGCTTGGCCGCGATAACCAAGCCGCGCACACCAGCGCGAGTCACATGTGTGACGCCGGTGAGATCCACTACCAACGTTTCGCCGGGTGCCTGAAGGCAGGCAGCAACCACTGCGTCTAGGAGTTGTCCTGCTCCAGAGCTGTTGATCACTCCTGAGACCGCAAGTCTCTGAGAGCCGATGTCTGATTTGATGGACAGGTCCATTCGAGTTTTCCTTCATTTCATGGCCAGGACGGTCGAGATATTTGCAGAGGCTTGGGCCGAAACTGAGCTGCTCACCATGGTGGTTGCACGTTATGGTTGTTTGACGCCGTGTTACCTTTGGCGGCTTTCTCGCAGAGGAAGGTTGTTGCAAGCGTTGTATTGCGGGTGGTAACTGGCCGAAGTTCCGTTGTTTTTGATTCTTGTTGGGGCCGCAACATGCGCGTGTTTTTGCTCGGTGAACTCCGTGTACTTGATGGTGATGTCGAGTTGCCGCTGCCCTCCTCGCGCAAGGCACGCGCTTTGCTTGCGTTCATGTTCGCTACATCTCGTCCACACCGGCGCGAGCGATTGTGCGAGATGTTCTGGGATCTTCCGGATGACCCCCGTGCGGCACTTCGTTGGGCGCTGTCCAAATTGCGCCAAGTCGTCGATAGACCTGACCAAGTCCGAATTCTCGCCGATCGCGAACGAGTCGAGATCGATACGGGTTCTGTCGAGATCAATCTTTGGCAGGTTCACGGCGAGTTGCAGCGCCGCGGTCAAACAAGCATTGAGACGCTTGAGAGAATGGCCCGAATGCTCGAGCAGACGCCGTTTGACGGCCTTGATGGGGCGGGGAGTGACCTGTTCGAAGCATGGCTTCAAAGTGAACGCGAGGACATCGAAATCTCGCGCGTGGAGGTAATTCGCCAACTCGCCACACATCCAGATATCAGCGAGTTTGCAGCGAAGAAATGGCGACGACTTTGGCGCGAGGCCAATCCTGAGGGCGCGGACGAGTATGCCCGATCCGTTTCTGAGGAGGCCGCCGATGTTGCCAATTCTCAACCTACGGCAGAGAGACATTCAAGGCCGCGCGAAGCCGAGGCACTCAAGGAGCAGAGAATCGGATTCTGCGAGGTCCGCGACGGCACAAAAATCGCCTACGCCACAATCGGATCAGGCGCACCCTTGCTCAAGGCAGCCAATTGGCTCACTCATCTTGAGTTTGATTGGCAGAGCCCAATCTGGGGCCGGAGTTTCGCAGAGATTGCGAAAGGCCGTCGCTTCATCAGGTATGATGAACGTGGATGCGGTCTTTCGGATTGGGATGTGGATGACCTTGGTTTTGATGCTTTTGTCGAGGATCTTGAAACCGTTGCCGACAGGCTTGGCCTCGAGCGCTTTCCTTTGCTTGGAATCTCGCAGGGCGCAGCCGTTTCGATAGAATATGCGGTGCGTCACCCCGAGCGGGTTTCGGCTTTGATCTTGCTTGGAGGGTATGCGGCGGGCTGGCGGCATACGGTTGATCAGGAAGAACGCGCTCGGCGAGAGGCGGTTATGTCCTTGACGGAAGTGGGGTGGGGCACAGACAACCCAGCCTACCGCCACATCTTTTCACAGACTTTCATGCCAGATGCGCACGCCGAAACCCTTGCGTGGTTCGATGAGCTTCAGCGCCAAACCACGTCGCCGCGCAATGCCGCGCGGTTTCAGGATGCGTTCGGCAACATTGATGTCCGTGATCGCCTCTCTCAGGTGCGCGCACCTACGCTGGTGCTACATTCGAAGTATGATCAGCGAATACCGCTCGCCGCCGGTCGAGCGCTCGCCGCTGGGATACCTGATGCTCGGTTCGTCCCTCTTGAGAGCCGAAATCATGTTCTCGTTGGAGACGAACCAGCATGGAAGGTGTGTGCCGAGACCATGGCAGAGTTCTTGGCAGACCAAGGTTTGTGACACGCGTGAGGGTTCTTAAGACTAAAGTCCCCGAGTTCCCGAAACTACCCCTGTCCGTCAGATCCGGAAGACCGGCTGCAAAAGGCGAGGCAGGAGAGATTTGAAGTTCAGCGGTTCGTCCGTTGCGGCCAGACAGATGCACGGGACATCACCCGTGGCGACCGGCTGATGGTCGAGCTCACCATCAGCGATCTCCATATCCCCGACGCCAAAACGACCGGTCTCGTCTTCGAAGGCTCCCTGCAACACCAGCGTGAGTTCAAGGCCGCCATGACCATGCTCTGGCACCGCTTCGCCTGCCGGGATGTAGAGAAGGCGCGCAGAACAGGACTTCTCACGGTAGAGGACGGATTGACGGATGCCAGCACCAAGCGCACGCCAGCGCGGCGGAGTCCCGTTCATGGCCTGCATAAGCGGCGCGGGGAAAATGCCCGAGGCGCGGAATGGTTTGTCTTCACGCGGAGGCGTATCAAGCATATCCAAAACACGGTTCCGCAGGACGGGCGATACGGAAACGCTTGATGATCCGTCGAGGACGGCACCTCCGATACTCGCATGCGCGGCGTAGCTCGCACGACAGGAGTCACACATCGAGATGTGTGTCGCCAGTACCAAAGCGTATGCCTGGGGCAGGTTTCCCGAGACATAGGCCGCCATCAAGGCGTCCGATATGTGATGGGAGATATGCGTCATTTGCTCGTCGTTCCCTTTAGTTCGTGGCGGAGTTTTTCCAGACCGAGACGAATTCGTGATTTGATGGTTCCCAATGGGATACCGCTGGTCAGTTGGATCTCCGAATGGCTCAATTCGCCAAGGTAAGCTTGTTCAATCAATTCGCGCTGCGACGGGGTGAGACGCGTGAGCGCCGAACGAAGTGCAGCAACTTCCTGTTCGAGCCCGACGATCTGCTCTGCATCACATGTATCGACATCGTCAGAAATCAACTCTTCGGGCACAGGTCTGCTATTTTTGCGGAAAAGATCGACCTGACGGTTGCGGGCGATCTGATAAATCCAGCCAGACACGTCGGCGCGGTTTGGATCAAACTGATGCGCCTTGTTCCAAACAGACAGCATCACGTCCTGGACAACATCTTCGGCTTGGCCATTCGTCACGCCGGATCGGATAGCAAATCCCTTCAGGCGCGGGGCGAAATGGTCAAACAAGCTCGAAAACGCTTGCTTGTCGCGGTGATCTCTTACAGCCAACATCAGTCTTGTCGTCTCACATCTCGGTTGTTGTGCGGTCGGGGTTTGCGTTGCGTCTGGCTCTTTACTCCGCATGGGGGAGAAAGAGGTTGGAACGCTCAGGCCCTCATTGACCACGCTCATCTGGTGTCCCTGTTCAAGCAGCATACTCCAGATACGCCCCTATCTGGGGTTTGGATCATTTTTTGATCCGGTTCCCGAAGAAGGCCGTAACATAAGAAAAGCCAAGCCTTTAGGAGCGCAAATGTCATTTGATGTCCCCATCCCCATTCGTCGCAAGATCGCAATTGTCGGAGGTGGTATTTCCGGACTCGCAGCCGCCTATCTTCTGGCTGAGAAAAACGACATCACGCTCTTCGAGGCTGAAGCGAACCTTGGTGGGCATGCGCGAACCGTTGTGGCGGGGCGCAATGGGGATCAGGCGGTGGATACGGGCTTCATCGTGTTCAACTACGCAAACTATCCCCATCTCACCGCGATGTTTCGTGATCTCGATGTGCCGGTCGAGAAAAGCGATATGAGCTTTGGCGCCACAATCGACAATGGACGAGTGGAATACGGTCTGCGATCTCTCTCGGCTCTCGTCGCGCAACGGCGCAACCTTTCGCGCCCCGGTTTCTATCGGATGGTGAGAGACATCATGCGGTTCAATGAGCGGGCAGAGGCAAGCGCTTCATCCGACGATATCACAATCGATGAGCTTGTAGCGGAGCTTCGGCTTGGGGATTGGTTCCGCGACTATTACCTCCGCCCGATCTGCGGGGCGATTTGGTCGACCGGCACAGACCAAATTGGCCAGTTCCCCGCACGAACGCTTGTGCGTTTCTTTCGAAATCATGCGCTCATGAGCACCACAGGTCAGCATCAGTGGTGGACGGTGAGCGGCGGCAGCCGAGAGTATGTCACGCGGCTTTCGGCACATCTTGCGAGCGTCGGATGTGATCTGCGTTCAGCCACACCGGTGCAGAGCGTTCTGCGATCAGGTGGCGTTGTTCGTGTCGCTTCGGAGCGCGGTGTGGAGACATTCGACGACGTGATCTTTGCCTGTCATTCGGATCAGGCCCTGCGACTTCTGGAGGCACCAACGAAGGACGAGAAGGCGATCCTTGGCGCCATTCAATATCAGGACAATCACGCGATCTTGCATGCCGATGAAGCCCAGATGCCGCGGGCGAAAGGGTGTTGGTCTTCGTGGGTCTACAAGGCCGAAAGCAATCAGGATGCTTCAGGCATCGGGGTCACCTATTGGATGAACCGGCTTCAAAACATCCCGGAAAGCGATCCGCTCTTTGTGACGCTCAATCCTTTGCAGTCGGTTCGGGAAGACCGCATTTACGATCAGAAAACGTTTCGCCACCCGGTCTTTGATCGCGCGGCATTGCATGCACAATCCAAGATCAAGACGATTCAGGGTGAGAACAATACCTGGTTCGCCGGCGCCTACTTGCGCAATGGCTTTCATGAAGATGGATTTGCCAGCGCCGTGCGTGTCGCACGTGATTTTGAGCGGGTGCTCCAATGAACGATTGGCCAGAACACCTTCGCGGGTCGACCACACATGCCCGAAGGGGAGCGATTGGAAACACGTTCCGATATGGGGTGGATTATGTCCTGATTGACCCAGATGCAAACGACGGTCCTCTACTTTTCTCACGGAACCGCTTGAACCTCGCATCGGTGCTCGACCGCCACCATGGCGGTCCGGTCGGCGCAGGACGTGGCAAGGCCTGGGCGAAGGAGGTCTTTAAAGGGGGCGGTTTGAACGCGGACAAAATCCTGCTTCTGACGCAGCCTCGATTCCTGACCTACGTATTCAACCCGGTGAGCTTTTGGCTCGCATTTCGGGATGACGACCTTGTGGCGGTGATCGCCGAAGTTAACAACACCTTTGGTGACCGCCATTCTTATCTCTGCCACTTGGAGGGATTTGCGCCCATTCGAGCGCAGGATCAGATAGATGCAAAGAAGGTCTTCCATGTGTCGCCTTTCCAGCACATCGAGGGCGACTACCAGTTCAAGTTCGATATCTCAAAGAACCGAATTGCGATCCGTATCGCCCACATCAATGGCAGCGAAGGTCTTATTGCCACTCTCTGTGGGGAGCGCGCGCGACTTAGCAATGCGCGTTTGCTTGGCGCTTCTATAAGGCGCCCCTTTGGGCCACTGCGTACCATTGCGCTCATCCACTGGCAGGCACTTCGCCTCAAGCTCAAAGGCGCGACATACACGCGTCGTCCCTCGCCACCCGAACAGGAGGTTTCTCAATGAACTTTTTCGACAAACGTGTCCGGCACGAGTTTCTTTCCTGTTGTGAAGGTATGCGACAAGGGACGCTGCACCTCGTGACGCCGGAAGGTGAAAAGCATGTCTTTGGCGATGGTGGTCCAGAGGCCGAAATGCGCCTTCACGACTGGTCAGTCGTCCCGGCAATGGCGGCACGAGGCGACGTCGGTCTTGGAGAAACCTACGTAGAAGGACTCTGGGATACGCCCTCGATTGAGAACCTTACAGCCGTCGCACTTCGCAATCTCGACAATTTCGAGCAGTTTGCGCATCCATCGCCTTGGAATACGCTGCGCTACCGTGTTGTGGACCGCATCATGCGTGCGAACTCCCGCCGCGGAGCGGCTCGCAATATCCGCAGTCACTACGATGTTGGAAACGAATTCTACCAGCTCTGGCTTGACCGCGGCATGACCTACTCCTCTGCGCTCTTTTCCGAGGGAGACAATGATCTCGAAACCGCGCAGAACCGGAAATATGATCGGATTTTGAGCCGCCTTGGTGAAGGAGAACGCGTTCTCGAGATTGGATGCGGATGGGGTGGTTTCGCAGAGCGTGCGGCAGAGGCCGGGCGCTCTGTGAAAGGTGTCACAATCTCTCCTTCTCAAAAGGGTTATGCCGATGCGCGCCTCGATGGGCGGGCGCAAATTGACCTTTGCGACTATCGAAACGTTGAAGGCACCTACGATAATATTGTCTCAATCGAGATGATCGAAGCGGTGGGCGAGCGTTACTGGCCAACCTATTTTTCGACGCTCAAGAAGCACCTCTCAGAGAGTGGTCGTGCGGTTGTTCAGGCGATCACTGTCCCGGATTCCTATTTCGATATCTATCGGAAAGGTTCGGACTATATTCGACAGTATACGTTCCCCGGAGGGATGCTGCTCTCTGATGCTGTGATCGCGAAGGCGGCAAGAGAAGCGGGGCTCGAGGTCAAGGAGAGCTTTGCTTTTGGCCAAGATTACGCTCGTACATGTAGGGTTTGGTCAGAGCGCCTGATTGCAGAGCGCGAGCGGATCATGCGACTCGGCTACGATCAACGCTTCATGCGCAACTGGCAGTATTACCTTGAGATCTGTGCCGCGAGTTTCGCGGTGAACCAAACAGATGTTGTGCAAGTTGAGTTGGCTCATGCGACTTGAGACAGCAAGAAACTTCGCGACGCTCATGGTTGCCACCGGACTCATGATCTGCTCGGTCACCGCGGAAGCGAGAGAGCTACGTGATCCGGTCGTTGTAGGCGCAGCAGAAGTGCGGTTGTTCGGATTCAAGCTCTACGATGCACGATTGTTGACGCCCGGCGGGCGAACCTACGATCCTGACCGTCCACACGCTCTCGAGCTGCGCTATGCAAGGTCATTCGATCGCGAGTCACTCCTACGTGCGACGAGGAAGGAACTGGAACGCATCCAAGGTGGCCAGCAAGGTGTCGATCAAGCAATGGATCGGTTGCGTCCGTGCTTTCGAGACGTTTCATCCGGGGATCGATTCAAGGCTACTGCGCACGCTCCGAATAACCTCTCGTTTCACCTCAATGGTCGTCAGACCTGCGTTGTGGAGGGCCCCTCCCTTGCGCGAAGGTTCCTTGCCATTTGGCTATCGGATAGCGCGCGCGATCCGGGGCTCTCGCGAAAGCTACGAGGCGTTGGCGCGGGCCAATGACGCATCTTTGGCGTGTGATGATATTTGCTATCGTACCGGCAGTCGCGGGAATACCGCTCTATTTGCATTTGCCGCGATATGCCTCGACCGAGCTTGGGCTCGATCTTGCGGTTGTTGCGGGGCTTTTGTTGTTCTTGAGGGTCTTTGATTTCGTTCAGGATCCTTTGCTCGGCAAACTCGTCGAAGCTTGCCAAGATAGGCTACCCCTGCTTGCGGCGCTCGCTAGCTTTGGGCTTGGGGTCGGTTTCATCATGGTATACGCTGTAGAGCCGCCTTTCGCGCCTTTGGCTTGGCTGCTCGTGTCGCTTCTACTGCTTTTTACGGCCTTTAGCTTGGCGACGATCCTTTTCTATAGCCAGAGCATTGCGATTGCAGGTGAGCGCGCAAACCTGCCGAGGCTTGCTGCCTGGCGCGAGGTAGGTTCGATTTCTGGTATTGTGATTGGCGCCTCGCTTCTTCCACTTGGCGCTTTCCTCTGGGGAAGTGTAAATGCCTACACCTTCTTTGGCCTCGCGCTTGCCGTTCTTATCGCAATGGCTTGGGCCATCTCTCTCCCTCTTTGGAAGATGCGGGGACCAGCGACCCCCAAACTACGTTTCTCTGACTTGAGGCAGGCGGGCGGAGGGCGTTTGCTTGTTCTGGCATTTATCAACAATCTGCCAGTGGCGGTCACTTCAACTCTCTTCCTCTTCTTCGTTGAGGACAGGTTGCAGCTTCCGGGCGCGGCTGGTGGTTTCCTTGTCTTGTTCTTCCTAGCCGCCGCGGCGTCGGTTCCGCTTTGGTCACGCCTGATAGTGAAGTTCGGAGCGCGTCAGTCGCTTTTGTGGGCTATGGCCCTCGCGATCTTATCTTTTAGTGGAACTGCGTTTCTTCCAGAAGGTGCGGCGCTTCTATTCGCGGGGATTTGTCTTGCATCCGGCGCGGCGCTGGGCGGTGATATGGTGATCCTACCAGCTCTTTTTTCGGCTCGGTTGGATGCGGCTGGTCTCTCGCAGACGGGGGCTTTTGGCTGGTGGGGGGCGTCGATCAAGGTTGCGCTTGCCATGGCCGCAGCGATGACTTTGCCGATCCTCGATTGGTCGGGCTTTCGACCCGACGGTGACAATACAGCGTCGGCGCTGCTGAGTTTGACGCTTCTATATGCGGTGATCCCCTGTTTCCTGAAAATCGGCGCGGTGGCCCTTGTGCTGCGCCTGCCATCTCATGAGGTTTCAATATGAAGTCGCTTCTGATTATCCTTATTCTTATCATTGTCGCTATTGTCCTGCTCAAGCTAGCGATTGGATTTCATACACAAAGGCCGTCGCACTATGCAGGCACAGGCCCTGCCTTTGATCTGCGCAAGCATCTGTCTGGCCCAATGAAATCCGAAGGTATGATCTATGGCCCGCGCGGGCGCGTGTCTTCAAGGTTCGTCGCAGATATGAACGGCACCTGGGAAGGCGAGACAGGCACTCTAACCGAAGATTTCGTCTATGCGGGGAGTGGGCAAGAACAAGCGCGTCGTTGGTCGCTGATGATCGGTGAGAACGGGAAGTTCACTGCGACCGCCCCTGATGTGATTGGCACGGCACACGGTGAGGTGTCTGGGGCGACTGTGCGTCTGACATACCGGATCAAACTTCTCGAAGATGCTGGCGGGCATGTCCTTGATGTCACGGACTGGATGTATCTGATGGAGAATGGTGTCATCATGAATCGCTCTGAGATGCGCAAGTATGGTGTCAAAGTTGCAGAGCTGATTGCCACGATCCGCCCGGTGTCGCCATGAATCTCAACGGCAAGACCTACTGGATTATTGGCGCGTCCGAAGGCCTTGGGTTGGCGCTTGCGCGGCTTCTGTCCGCCGAAGGCGCACAGGTTATCCTGTCTGCGCGCAATTCGGAGCGCCTACAGGAAATGGAGAAAGAGATCGACGGAGCCCGAGGTGTCGCAATGGATGTGACGGATGGGGAGTCTGTTGCACAAGCAGTGGAGCAGGTCGGGGAGGTCGACGGGATCGTCTATTCGGTAGGCCTCTATGATCCAATGCCTGCGCAGGATTGGGATGCAGAACGGGCGCTATCCATTGCCGAGGCCAACTACATGGGGGCGCTGCGGGTGCTCGGCCATATCGTGCCTGGGATGGCCCGAAGAAAAGACGGGCACATCGTGCTTGTCGGGTCTTTGGCCGGTTTCTCGGGGCTTCCTGGCGCCATTGGATATGCTTCCAGCAAGGCCGCTCTTATGCATCTCGCGGAAGACATGTATGCAGACCTGCATCGGAGTGGTGTTCGCGTCCAACGCGTCAATCCGGGGTTCATTCGAACACGTTTGACGGCAAAGAACGAATTCACCATGCCTCAGATCATGGAGCCAGAAGGCGCGGCTCGTCATGTGTTGCGGGCGATGCGATCTGGCCGGTTTTCGACAAGCTTCCCTAAGCCGTTTGCCTTGTTGTTTATGGGGTCAAAATTTCTGCCTCGGCGTCTTTTTCTTAGGCTGATGGGGGCCTGAATGGGTTCTTTGCTCTGTTGGTGTTTCTGATGTATGGAGAGGCCTTCCGAATGGAAAGCGCGAGTCATGACCCAACATCGTTCCGAACTTCTTATGCCGGCTGGCAACCTTCGAAAGCTCAAGATGGCTGTCCTCTACGGGGCGGATGCCGTGTATCTAGGGACGCCTGACCTCAGCCTGAGAACAAAATCCGAGTTCTCGCTGGAGGACGTTATCGCTGGGGTGGAGTTCTGCCATGCACATGGTCGCAGGGCGTATCTGACGCTCAACCTCTTTTCGCACAACAAGGATATTCCCAAGCTTGATGAATACCTTGAGACGGTGCGCAAGGTGAAGCCGGATGGGCTAATCATCTCTGACCCGGGTGTGTTTCAATATGTCCGCGAACGCGCGCCGGAGATCTCGCTTCATGTTTCGACGCAAGCCAATATCGCCTCTTGGCTAACCACGCAGTTCTGGCAGTCGCAGGGAGCCGACCTTGTCGTTCTCGCCCGCGAGGTGTCTTTTCCAGAGCTTGAAGAAATTCGTGAGAAATGCCCGGATATCAAGCTCGAAGCCTTCGTGCATGGCGCGATGTGCATGACCTATTCGGGGCGATGCCTTTTGTCGAACTTCATGGCTGAGCGCGGTGCCAACCAAGGGAACTGCGCCAATTCCTGTCGTTGGAACTACAAGTTCCATATGCGCCTAAAAGATGGGACAGTTCAGGAACTGATCGTCGATGAAGACAACCTCGATATGTTTGAATTCTTGCTCGAAGAAGGGGTGCGTCCAGGTGAATTCCTGCCGATTCAGGAAGACGAACGCGGGAGTTATATTCTGAACTCTAAAGACCTTTGCCTTCTGCCGAAGCTTGATGACTACCTGCGCATCGGCGTCGATAGCCTCAAAGTCGAAGGGCGCGGCAAATCGGAATACTATGCCGCGATTGTTGCGCGCGCCTATCGCATGGCGATCGATGACTACTATGCCGATCCGGAAAACTGGAATGCGGCAGACTACATGGAAGAGCTTGAGACCGTGGGCAATCGTGGCTACACGCTCGCATTTCACAAGGGACGCCTTACAAATCTAGCGCATGGCTACGAACACACTCAGGCAATCGCGCAATGGGAATATGCGGGAGTCGTGACGGAAGTCACCGATGACGCGTTCCACGTCGAAGTGAAGAACAAGCTCGAGCCTGGCGATGTGATTGAGATCGTATCACCCACCGCGCGCAATACGGTTTTGCTTCGCGCTTATGAGTATGAGGTCGCAGAAACCGGAGAGATCAAAGACGTGATCCACGGTAGCACCAAGACAATCATCCGTTTGCCTTTCTCCCTTTTTGAGCATGAGGATGCCGATGATCTTCGTGCAAACTTTCCTGTGTTTACCGTTCTGAGAAAAGAGCGCGCCCTGACTGAAGAGCAATGGGCGCGCCTCAAACTCGACAAAACGGCGCTGGCGATGGAAGTGAAGGACACGACGGGCGAAACTGCCTATCGCCGCCGCCGCGACGCGCTTGTCGAGGCAATTGAGAGTGATGCGAATACGCGCCGTTTCAAAACAAACCGTGTCGGCACCGAAGGGTGTTGTGGCAAGGGCTGCAACGGTTGCTTGATTTTCTGGCAAGACGACAGTTATGCCAAGGCGCGTGAAATCCTTCTTCAGCGCAAGCAAGGGGCCATGCTGACAAAGGCGGAAGCTGCTGCTTTTCGCCTTCCTGCGGCTGAGTAGGTGCCCTGTGTCCGCTTTTCGCCTAACGCTCTCAGGAACAAAGCGTTTTGCTAAGCCTCACGAATTCGTTAGAAGGGTGTCGGGGACAATATATAGCCGTCAGACCGATACCCGAGGGTGTGGGCGGAGGACTTAATGCAAGAAAAACGCTCCAGCTTTCTGGACTATGCTGAACGCAGATACAGGTTGGCGGGCAGCGCCTTGGTAGAAGGAGGGAACCATCCCTACTTCGTTGAGACGGATTTGCTTGAAGAATCTGCCGATCAGTGGCCGGAGGGTTTTCTAAGCCTCTCGCACTATGACTATCTTGGTATGATGCAGGATCCGGAAGTCACAGCGGCCGCCAAGAGCGCGATCGATCACTTTGGAACCGGTGCAGGCGGGTCGCGGCTCGTCGGAGGAGAGCGCAGTATCCATCGCGCTTTCGAGAAGGAACTTGCCGCTTTTCTTGGGGTTGGAGGTGTCCTTTCGATTATCTCCGGTTACCTGACTAATATGTCGATCATCGGGCATGTGATGACGGGGAGAGACCTCGTCATCGCGGACGAGTTGGCGCACAATTCGATCATTTCCGGATGCAAGGCCGCGAAGTGCACTTTCTTGACCTACCCACACAATGATCTGGAGGCCTTGAACGCTCTGCTCGGCGAGCGGCGGCAAGAATTCGGGCGCGTGCTCATTGCGACAGATGGGCTCTTTTCGATGGATGGGGACATTACCGACCTTCCAAGGTTGCTCGAGATCAAGGACGCGCATGACGCATGGCTTCTTCTCGATGAAGCACATTCATATGGTGTCTTGGGGGAAACGGGTCGCGGCCTTTCTGAACACTTCGGCGTAGATCCCAAGCGCATTGAGCTAGCAGTCGGAACACTTTCAAAGAGTTTCGGTGCGTCGGGAGGTTTCATCGCTGCGGAGGCGCGCATTGTTGAGTGGTTGAAGTTCACTCTTCCGGGTTTTGTTTATTCCGTCGGCCTCGCCCCCTCGACGGTTGCATCGGCGCGCGCGGCGCTCGGCGTTCTAAGACGTGAGCCAGAACGCGTAGCCAGATTGCGCGAGAATTCACGCATGTTCCTCAATATGGCACAAGCGGCAGGCCTCGACACCGGAGATGCCATAGGCGAGGCCGTCGTCCCTGTGTTGTTCGAGAGTCCCGAAGAGTGCGTCTTTGTCGCCGGAGCGCTCTTGCAGCAAGGTATCTACACACCTCCAGTGGTGCATGTCGGGATTCCGAAAGACGCGCCGCGCATTCGGTGCTTCATCTCGGCAAAACACAGCCAAAAAGATTTCGAGCGGACTGTGAGCGCAATCCTTGCCGCGCGCGCTGCGTTTCAATCAGCCAGTATCGAGGGGCTGCGCGCGAGTTAAGTGAGATGATCGGGCTTTCACCATATTGGCTGTTGAGGCAGGCCCTGCTGCTTGGGTGCATCCTGTTGTTGTGCACTATGGCGCCGCATGTGGCCAGCGCGGATCCTTCACTCGATCTCATCGAATCCAAGGAGACAAAGCGCCTCCCGGTTGTTCAGCCGAAATGGCCACGTCCGAACGATGCTGGGCAGGTCTTCTACATCCAGAGGTCCATGAACCCTAATACCGTGGTCTATCGTGCGCGATATGATGCCTCGGGTGATTTGATATCCAGCCGTCCTTTGGATGCCTATTGGAGGCGCTATGCCGAAGAAGGGCAAACGCGCCGACTGAAGGTGGTCGAGCGGTTGTTTGCATATGGTATCTCGGCACGCGCGCTTCGCAGCGGTGAAGGCTTCGCCGCGCGCTTTGCAGCTCTTCCGAAGCTCGCGCCCGAACTGCGTCAGGAAGCACCGTTTAAATCGGCGCTTTGGGTGCGTATTCAGGGGCGTGAGTATCGGTTGATCTACGGGTATCTCGATCTGGACGAAAGTGGCCTGATTGCCAAAGTTGTTCGCCTTCGCCTATTTACATTCGATCCTAAAAAGGATGCATACGTGACGCACATGATTTCCGTTTCGGGTGGAGACATTCGCCAATGACTGCTCAAGAATCCAAGTTTATTCGCACCGCGATTGTCGGTGTCGGCAATTGCGCCAGCTCTCTCATTCAGGGTGTGAGCTATTGCCGTGCAAGGGGCGAAGACGCTGTCGGCGTGAGTTTCCCTGAGCTCGCGGGCTATACGCCTGCGGATGTTGAACTTGTAGCCGGGTTTGACGTAGACGCGCGCAAGGTCGGTCGGACACTCGGCGAAGCGGCGATGGCAGCCCCGAACTGCACCGAGCGGTTCTACACAGAGTTGAGCGATCAGACCGCGACAGTACACCGAGGGCCTGATCTCGACGGTGTCGCGGCGCACATGCTTGCCCGCCCCGAAGATCGTAGTTTCCGGCTTTCCGATACACCGGCTCTGGACAAGGATGAGATCATTGCGATCCTGAAGGAGACGGCTGCGGAGGTCATGATTATCTTCTTGCCTGTCGGATCGCAGAAAGCAGTCGAGTTCTATGTTGAGTGTGCGCTTGAAGCGGGCGTTGCCGTCGTGAACGGCATTCCGGTCTTCATTGCGTCCAACCCCGTGTGGGCGGCACGTTTCGAAAAGGCCGGCATTCCCTGTCTCGGCGACGATTTTAAAGCACAGCTTGGCGCGACAATCGTGCACCGCACGCTTGCCAATCTTGCAGAGATGCGTGGTGTGGAAATCGACCGAACCTATCAGCTCAACGTGGGCGGCAACACGGACTTCCTCAATATGTCGGAGCAGGCCCGCCTGACGAGCAAACGCGAGAGCAAGACAGAAGCGGTACAGGCCGTTATGGAAGATCGTCTTGCGGATGATGACATTCGTATTGGACCGTCTGACTACATCCCTTGGCTCAATGATCGCAAGGTCGCTTATGTGCGGCTTGAAGGTCGTTTGTTCGGGGGGGCTCGGACGAATATTGAACTTCGTCTCGACGTAGAAGATAGCCCAAACGCGGCCGCAGAAGCGCTCACAGCAATCCGGTGTGCGCGTATCGCTCGGGACCGTGGACTCTCTGGTCCGGTAAATGCTGCGAGTGCGTTTCTGTTCAAGCACCCGCCTGAACAGGTTGAAGATACCAACGCGCATGACCTCGTGCTGAAATTCGCCGCAGGCGAAGACGTGTAAGGCATATGCCCGTCGCTTACATAACCGGCGGGTCAAGTGGCATTGGCTTGGCTGCCGCACGGCAACTTGCGGAGCAGGGATACAACCTCGCTCTTTTCGCGCGCGGCAAAGGCCGCCTTGATGAGGCGAAGAACAGTCTTGAAACGAACTTCCCTGCTTGCCGTGTCGAGGTATTTCCGGTCGATGTGAGCGAGAAGGCTGAACTCCTACAGGCGATTCAGCGCGCGATCGCGGCGCTGGGCGTTCCTGAGGTGGCGATCGCAAGTGCAGGCGTTGCTGTTCCGGGCCTATTCGTGGAACAGGACTGTGAGCTTGCAGAGCGCCATATGGCTGTCAACTACTATGGGAGCTATCACTTTGTGAAAGCGCTTGCGCCCGAGATGGCAAAGTCGGGACATGGGCGCATCGGGTTGATATCCTCTGGCGCAGCCTTCTTTGGGATCTATGGGTATAGTGCCTATGCTCCGACGAAGTTCGCCATTCGTGCTTTGGCAGAAGTGCTGCGGATCGAGCTTGCTCCATTGGGACTCTCAGTCACGCTTTGTTACCCGCCGGATACTGAGACCCCGCAACTTGAAGAAGAGAAACGCACCAAGCCGCGCGCGACGCAGATCATCACCGACGGTGGTGGTTTGTGGCAGCCTGAAGATGTGGCAAAGCGGCTCCTGAGAGGAATGCACCGCGGAGCAGCGACAGTTGCGATCGGTTGGCAGCTGAAGATGCTTCTTTGCTTTGGAGGCGTCCTCGCACCGGCCCTGAGATGGCATCAGAACCGGATCGTGCGCAAGGTCGAGAAATGAGCGGGTTGCAAGTGGGCCAATTGGCTTGGGTTGCAGCAGCATTGCTTTGCTGCGGTCTCATGGTGCTGGGCGGACTGATGCTTACACCGCGCGGCCGGCCGCTCGCAAAATCTCTGGCAGGCTCCGCTGGAAGCCTTGTTCTCACCATGGGCATTTTGTTTGCGGCGTTCCTTGGTGGAACCTGGGTGCTCGGGGCGTTCTTTCTCGCCTTGGCTGTTCGGGTCGGGTTCGAAGCGGGGAAGGTCCGTCTTGGCGAGGAAGCCAGCAAGGTGCTTGCTCTGGGAGCTGGTGGGATAGCGTTGATTGCCATGATCAGCCCGATAGGAGCGATTGCTCTCTCAGGGCTCTGGATGGTGCTGTTCGGGCGCTTGATTGGGCTGTCGTGGAGTGCAGAGAGCCGGTTCCAACCCTATGTCGAACTGGCGGTCTATCCGGTTCTTCCGGTCGCCCTCTTGGCGCACGGCGCCCTTGATGAGGGGCTTCGACCAATCATTCTTGTTGCCTATATCCTGATCGAGACGTTTGACAGCTATGCACTCGTGTTCGGCAAGCTTTTCGGGCGCCACAAAGCCTTTCCTCAACTTAGCCCGCGCAAGACGGTAGAAGGTCTCTTCGGCGGGGCGGTCATCCTTGTGCTGACCGTTGTCTTGGTCTCGACAGCAATGAGTCTCCCCCCTGTAGGTGCGGCAGGACTAGCAGCCTTGGTGGGTATATTGGGCCTTGCCGGAGATCTCAGTGCGTCGCGTCTCAAGCGAGTTGGTGGTGTGAAGGATTTCCCTGTGGTTCTTGGTCATCAGGGAGGTGCCCTGGATATTTTTGACAGCTGGATTGCAGCGGGTGCTGGGTTGAGCCTCTTGTCGATCCTCTTCGTACTATCATGATCCTCTTGCGTCCTAGGGCAGGCGCGTTGACAATCAGACTATGATCCGTGTTGGCCCCGTCACTCGTATTCTCGCACGCCCCACCCTTGCAAGGCTGGGTCTCTTGTTGGTTTTGGTAGTGGCGGTGTTTCTGGCTGAGAGCTTCACCACTCTTATGGAAGAGGCTTTGCGGTATGGCGGTGGGAGTGCTGATGTACTGCTTCTCTTGGCATATCAGGCGCCAGAGATCGTCGATCTGGCCCTTGCGCTCGGCGTCCTGATTGCGTTGTTTTTTGCACTGTGGGACGCGCGGGATCGTGGCGAGCTCGTTGTGCTCGCGACGAGCGGCGTCGGGTGGCCAAATGTTCTTGGCTTTGCGCTTATTCTCGGGGTTCTCGGTGGGATCTTATCGATTGGCGTAGCGGGCTATGTCATTCCCACCGCGCGTTACGCCGAGCGGATTGCAATGGCGGATCTTCGATCTGACCACGTCCTGCGTGAGATCACGGCGCCCGGACCGCGTAACTCGCGACAAACCATTAACAAGATGACTTACATCGCAACACCGCCAACAGATGAAGCTCAACTACGGGGCCAACTCTTCGCGTTCCAAATGCACCCGGATCAATCCTGGCGCGCTGGGCAATCCCGTGATTGGGATGTCATTGGTCCCGACGAAGACGGGAACTACGTGATCAAACTCAATACGACTGTCGCGTATACCTCTCCCGGCTTTGGTTCAGATACCGAAGAGCCGCCCGCCGTATCAACTGTGCGGGTTCGCAATACCGGGGTCGATTTTCGTATGGAGGAAGTCTTGCCAGTCGCGAAAAAAGCGCACAGGGACAACGAGAGCCCCGTGTCTCTGATGCCTGGCGTGGACCCCCGTCTGGGCAACGTCCTTACGCGCGGCCTTCTTGTGCCGATGGCGGCGCTTCTAGCGGTTGCCGCGGTTCTTGCTTCTGGCCAAAGTTTCCTGCGCTTTTTGACGCTACCCGCTGCAGCGTTGCTTCTGCTGTTGTTTGATGTGCTGGGGCGAACCGTAGTGCGCGATCTTCTTGATGTTTTGCCCTTCTGGCAGTTGGTGTGCGGGGCATGCCTCGCCTATCTCGGCCCTTCGCTCGCGTTCGTGTTGATGAGAGGCGAGGCCGTGATGCTTCCCGTTCGGGGTAAGACATGAACTTGCGGACCCATATTGGAACTGCCGCGCGGCAGATTATCCTCTTGCATCTACGTATGATCGGTTTCGTGATGTTCGTTTTGCTAACGGTGGCAATTGCAATCGATCTGACCAACAACTTGGAAGATGTGCGTCGCCATGCAGAGCAAACGGGTGCTCCTTTCGTGCCACTTCTGGCCGAGTATCTCGGGTATCGAGCGATCGACATTGTGACGCGGTTGT
This sequence comes from Shimia sp. FJ5, assembly GCF_032918335.1. NCBI lineage: Bacteria > Pseudomonadati > Pseudomonadota > Alphaproteobacteria > Rhodobacterales > Roseobacteraceae > Shimia > Shimia sp. FJ5. The sequence goes on from NZ_JAWJUV010000011.1 coordinate 26,969, forward strand.
TGCCGATGGCGAGCCTCGCGGGGGCGTTCTTGGCCGAGCTCTTGCGGCATCAACGGATGGAGAATGTTATTCTTTCCGCAGCGGGTGCCGGTCCCAGTCTCGTCTACGGGGCGCTTCTGACAGTGGCGCTGCTTATCGGGTCCGTCCAGGCGAGTTTGGAGGGGTGGTTGCGGCCCACCGCGATCTGGGCGCAGGTAGACCTCGATTTGGGTTCATATGCGGGGCGCTTTCGGCGCGGCTTGATTGGTCCCGAATGGTTCACGGATGAGACCCGCGCCATCCGCGCCACAGTCATGCGTAGCGATGTTCCTGAACTTCGCGATGTGATGGTCTTTGACGGTATCGAGCAGGAAACCCTGAACAGCATCGTCTTTGCCGAGACTGCGGTGCCGGGCGATACACCGACGGCTTGGATTCTACGAGATGTCGTGCTCTGGAAAGGGGAACCGGGAGCGGTCATGCAGCCGGAGCAACTGGAGAGCCTTGAGATGGTGTTTCCGCTCTTGCCGACCCATCTTCAATATCATGGGGTGCTCGGGTTCTATCTTCCGAGTGCCCCACTTCGAGAGATCGCGGATTTTCGGGAACGTGCTCAGTGGGCCGACGCCGAAACGGCCGTGGCGCGGAGGTATCTTGCGTTCTTGCTTCCCGGTGTCTTCGCATTCCTTGGAGCGACCTTGTCGCAGGCCGCGCGGAGCGGACGGTTCATTTCCTGGTGGCGCCTCCTGCCACTTGGCACGACGGGATATGTCACATTGGTATCGGTCAAGTCCTTTTGGGCGCTGGGTGAGTTTGGGGTGCTTGCGCCTTGGTTCTCTGCCGGTGCGCCTCTCGTGTTTGCCTTTTTGCTTGCCTGCCTTATCCAGTTGGCCCTGATGGGGCGGCTGTACCCTCCGCATCGTCGCCGAGCATACGAACCTCTCGTTGAGGAAAAGGAATACTGATGCCGTTGTCCTGAAACGCGTCCCAGAGTGCCAAGAAGACGTTGCCGCGGATGTTTGTCAGGCCACCAGTCGGATCTTCGATCCAGAAGCGGAGGATATAGTCGACCGAACTGTCTCCAAAACCAACGATATGGCAGACGGGCGCCTTTGGATGAGCGAGCACACGTTCTACGCTCTTAGCAGCATCGATTGCGATGCTGCGTACTTTGTGGGGGTCGTCGCTATAGGCCGTTCCAAAGTGGATATCGAGGCGGACAAAGGCATTTGAATGCGACCAGTTCACGACCTGACCGGTGATGAGATCCTCGTTCGGAATAAGGTATTCGCGCCCGTCTCTGGTCACCACACTGACATAGCGTGCGCCTAGGCTATTGATCCAGCCGAAGGTCTCTCCAAGACTGATCACATCACCGGGTTTGATCGACTTGTCGAGGAGAATGATGATGCCCGAGACGAGATTGGAGACGACCTTCTGAAGCCCGAAGCCTAGCCCGACCCCAATGAAACCGGACATGAAGGCGAGGCCGCGCATGTCGAAGCCGATCATTTCCATACCGATCAGGAAGGCGCCAGCATAAAGCAACACCTGGAGGAACTTCACGAAAAGCACCTGCATAGATGGTGATATGTCGGGGTTGCTGCGAATACGTTGCGCGGAATGGCGCGATAGGAAACGAGCAAGCGCTAGAGTCAGGCCAAGCATCACAGCGGCTTGCAACACGATCCAGAGGGAAATGCTGGTCTCTCCTACGGAGAATGCGATCTTCTCGAGAAGCTGAACTGCCTCTTCCGAGAGGCCTAAAATGGTCAGGGTGACCCAAATCCAGGCTCCGTAGCGAAGCGTGGCGCGCAGAAAGGCGTTCTGAACCACACGGAGAACGAGTACAACAACGAGCCAAGCGGTCGACAAGTTCGCCAAGACACCTAGTAGATAGGATCGGCTCGGCCAGGTCGTCTCGCGCATGATGAGCACGGCAATCCAGATAAGTACCACGAAGACGATCAGTCCGAGCCGTCGATGGGCCATCACGAGGTATCGGTAGCGCCATTTCGGCCAACCTTCCCGCGCTTTAAGCCATTCGTATAGGCGTGGCTTCAGGAAGCGAGAGATGAGATAGGCGGTGGCAAACAGGCCAAGTGCGATCGCGGCTTGATATGCATTCCATGGGCGCATGAGGCCGGTGCTGAAATCCAGAACCTGTTCCCAGACGCCGAGCGCGATCTCGCGTGCGTTCGGATCAGGCAGAGATTGTGCTGCTCCTTCTGCCAACTGGTTCAGTGGAGATGCGGATGCAGATGGTATTTCGGTTCCGGTCGTCGTTACTTCGGTCATGGTCTTCCCTGATGCACATGTAGCGTTGCATGGCTTGCCCCCTTGCTACAAGGCTTTCCGGCAGTTCCTCTTGCGAGACTCAGTCAACGGGTATATCTCGTCACGCATGACACGGATTTTCGACATGGATGACCGCGCACGCCTGCCTTGGCGTTTTTTTGGCGCGACGCTGACCGTTCTCGCTCGTCTATAAGGCGCGCCCAATCCTGTTGCCCAATCAAAACTCATGACAATCCAGGGGAGAGGACAGATGTCCCCCAAGACACTCTATGACAAAATCTGGGACGCACATGTCGCCCATGAAGCCGAAGACGGAACCTGCCTGCTCTATATCGACCGTCACCTCGTTCACGAAGTGACATCGCCGCAGGCTTTCGAGGGCCTTCGTATGGCGGGCCGTGGCGTGCGCGCACCGGAAAAAACAATCGCAGTGCCGGATCACAACGTGCCAACTACGCTTGATCGTGCCAAAGGCATCGATAACGAAGAAAGCCGTATTCAGGTCGACGCTCTCGACACGAATGCCAAGGAATTCGGCATCAACTACTACCCGGTGTCCGACGTGCGCCAAGGTATCGTGCATATTGTTGGCCCGGAACAAGGCTGGACGCTTCCCGGTATGACCGTGGTCTGTGGTGACTCACACACCGCTACGCACGGGGCCTTCGGTGCTCTTGCGCACGGGATTGGCACCTCTGAAGTAGAGCACGTTCTGGCAACCCAGACTTTGATTCAGAAGAAATCGAAGAACATGAAGGTCGAGATCACGGGCAAGCTGAAGCCAGGCGTGACCCCGAAAGACGTGACCCTCGCCATCATCGGCGCGACGGGGACTGCGGGCGGTACGGGCTACGTGATCGAATACTGTGGTGACGTGATCCGCGACATGTCGATGGAAGGCCGGATGACCGTTTGCAACATGGCGATCGAAGGTGGTGCGCGTGCGGGTCTGATCGCACCGGATGAGACTACCTTTGAATATGTCAAAGGCCGCCCCCACGCGCCCAAGGCCGGTCAGTATGAGCAGGCTGTCGCGTACTGGAAGACTCTCTTCACCGACGAAGGTGCCGAATTCGACAAGGTCGTGACTCTGCGTGGCGAAGATATCGAGCCTGTCGTAACTTGGGGAACATCACCCGAGGATGTGCTGCCGATCACTGCGGTTGTGCCGAAGCCCGAGGATTTCTCTGGTGGCAAGATCGACGCTGCACGTCGTGCAATCGAGTATATGGGTCTGACCCCGGGTCAGAAGTTGACTGATATCGAGATTGACACCGTCTTCATCGGCTCCTGCACCAACGGGCGTATTGAAGATCTGCGCGCCGTTGCGGACATCGTGAAGGGCAAAAAGGTCAAAGATGGAATGCGCGCCATGATCGTGCCGGGCTCTGGCCTCGTGCGAGCACAGGCTGAAGAAGAGGGCCTCGCAGACATCTTCAAGGAGGCCGGCTTTGAATGGCGTCTTGCTGGATGTTCCATGTGCCTTGCCATGAACCCTGATCAGCTTGCTCCCGAGGAGCGCTGTGCTTCGACATCGAACCGCAACTTCGAAGGGCGTCAGGGTTACAAGGGGCGGACGCACCTTGTATCGCCGGCAATGGCCGCTGCGGCTGCGTTGACTGGCAAGCTGACTGACGTGCGGGAGATGATGTAATGACCCCCACCGGGGCAAATACGGATTTGCTTCCGGTGGGAACGGTCTGGGTCGGGTCGCAGCTCAATTGGATCGCGCGCATGTCCTTGCAGTCTTTTCTGCACATGGGGCATCCGACGTTTCTCTTCCACACCGATGAGATCGAAGATCCAGGTCTGACAGGTCTTGAGTTGATCAACGTGCGCGAAGTTTGGGACTATCCTGACAAACTTCGCGAGCGTGTGAGCCCGACAGTCTTCTCTGATTTCTTCAGGCTGCGGATGATCCGGGATGAAAGGATGATCTGGGCAGATACAGACGTGTTCTGCTACCGACCGTTCGTGCCGAGAGAGGGCTATCTCGTTGGGCGCGAATATGGTGGCATGATTAACAACAACGTCTTGTTTCTGCCCGAGGACTCAGGTTCGCTCAAGGCTCTGATCGAGTGTTTTTCGGATCCCTCTTTCGTGCCGGACTGGCTGCCTTCGCACATTCGTGAGGAAGCGCTGGGTTTCGGTAAGGGGCGGCGGTTGTACGAAGCTTGTCGCCTTATCCCAAATACGGCGGGTCCGAGGGCCATGACGTATATGCTCCCGCTGCACGGAGAAGATCATCATGCGCATCCCGCGCATGTCCTCAATCCGTTGCCTTGGTCCATGGCCGATATCTATTTCAACCCGCATGGCGGGATGGACGGCTGGCTCAAAGAAGACACTATGGCCATTCATCTATACACTTCGCGTATCCGCGCGCTTCACAAGCGGGTGCGCCCCCTCAAAGGCAGTTTCATGTCGAATTTCGCAGAGAAGATCGGTTTCGATCTCGATGCCTGCGGTCTCAATAGGAACGCTGTTCAACGCGACATGACTTCATCAATTCCGGCATACCCGGAGATTTAATGCTGAACCCAGTGACCCGTGTTCGAACGGGTTTGGACAAGGAGAATAGCAATGGAAAAGTTCCAGAAACTTCAGGGCGTGGCGGCCCCCATGCCGCTGGTCAATATCGACACGGACATGATCATACCGAAGGTCTTCCTCAAGACGATCAAGCGGTCCGGACTTGGCGTGAATCTCTTCGACGAGATGCGCTATGATCGAGAAGGAAACGAGATCCCTGATTTCGTTCTCAACAAGCCGCAGTATCGCAATGCCGAAATCCTGGTTGCCGGAGACAACTTCGGTTGTGGTTCGAGCCGGGAGCATGCTCCTTGGGCAATTGCCGATTTTGGGATCAAATGCGTGATCTCGACCTCGTTCGCGGACATCTTCTTTAACAACTGCTTCAAGAACGGCATCCTCCCGATCGCTCTGCCGCAGGAACAAGTTGACCTCTTGATGGAAGATGCGGAGCGCGGCGAGAACGCCCGCATGACAATCGACCTTGAAGCGCAGGAAATCACGACCTCGGACGGTCAGGTCATTCCGTTTGACGTCGATACTTTCAAGAAGCACTGCCTTCTGAACGGACTAGATGACATTGGTCTGACCATGGAAAACGTATCGGCAATTGACGCTTTCGAGGCGAAGGCAGAGGCAGAGCGCCCCTGGGCCTGAAATAGCTATTCCAGTCGAATGTGCGATGGGGCGGCTTGAAATATGGCCGCCCTTCTTTGTCTTGTGTGAATGAATGCTGGGTAAATCGAAGCGTTCATGTCGTCCTAGCTATGACCAGAGTGCGATATGCGCTTGACGAGCAAGACTATTTTATTGGTGTAAACGAGCATCACTTCGCAATCGACAGGGTGCTGGTTTCTGCAACTCGGAAACTAGGGCTTGAGCCACGGTGGTAATAAAGGCAAGATTAAGGCGAGAATGAGGCGCCCCGTCTGAGCAGGCGGGATCAAGTTGGAACAAGCTCTCGGCAACGTATCGTGAGTGTCCAGTTTGAAGGAAAAGAGTTGTGGTCGGAAAACTGATTAGCGCATTGACGCGCGCAGTCCTTATGGCGTTGCTTTTTGCGACGCCTGCGCTCGTTCTGCCGAATGTCAGCACGGACTCGATCCACATCGTCGTCCTGTTCTCGCTCTTTGCCGGTGGCTTGATCCTGATCGAGTATTTCTCGACCTATCCAAGTATTGTCGAGTTCCGCTACGCACCGCCGTTCAATCGGCTCCGCTTCATCGCGCTCTACCTCACGGTCTTCACGCTTTCGATTGTCGCGCGTGGGCAGTATGAGCCCAATGCACTGACTGGTTTCTTGCGAACGCTCGGTGTGATTGTTGGGGATGCGATCGACTTTCCCTATTCCCCAGTGCGGCTCATGGTCATCATGTTGCCGGACAACGCGTCTGCAAACCTTGTTATTGCAGTGCGCACGGCCTCTGGCATTGCCTATCTCGTCTCACTCGCAACCTTGACGGTCTTCTTCTTCTACGTCCGTATTCTTGGCTGGCCTGCGCGCAATGGTGCCTTCAATGTCTGGGTTAACTTGCCTCTGTTCGATCCGACCGCTGGTGGCGATGTCCTTCCGCGTCTGCAACGGGATGGGCGTCTTAACATTGCGTTAGGATTCCTTATGCCATTCCTTATTCCAGCGATCGTTCAGATGATGTCGGACCTTGTCGACCCGATCTATCTCGACGATCCGATGACATTGATCTGGACGATAAGCGCATGGGCCTTCATCCCGGCAAGTCTGATCATGCGCGGCATGGCCATGGGGCGCGTCGCAGAGATGATCAACGAGAACAGGCGGCGTGCATATGCCGCTGCTCAGGCCATGCACGCCGCCTGATATTCGCGTTTTCTGTAGCGATTTGGGGGCTGGCACATACGGCTTTTGCTGATGTGCTTCGGATCGCGACTTTCCAGACAGAACTATCCCGAGATGGCCCCGGTCTTATGCTGCGCGATATTCTGAGGGGCGATCTGCAAGCGCGTGCCGTGGCGCGTGTGTTGGCGCATGTCCGCCCCGATATCGTTGTATTGCAAGGCATTGACTATGATGCTGCGGGACGTGGTTTGCAGGCTCTGAGGGAAACTGTTGCCGAAGAGGGGTTGCTGCTTCCCCATCAGTTCGCCTTGCGCCCAAACACAGGGATGGCCACTGACCTTGACCTGAATGGCGATGGACGCAGGGGCGGACCACGAGATGCGCAAGGATACGGTCGTTTCTCTGGGCATCGTGGTATGGCGATCCTATCGCGATGGCCCATCGATCAGAGCGAGGTAGAGGACTTTAGTCGTCGGTTGTGGAGGGATATGCCCGGCGC
>NZ_JAWJUV010000012.1:0-1080 GCF_032918335.1 Shimia sp. FJ5
CGCCGCCATGCAGCGCATCATCCATCGCGAAAACGCATTGTAGGCAATGATGAGACCAAACTCGAACTCCGAGACCTCCCACCCTTCCCCCTCGGCCAAGTGACGGGAGGAAACGATTCTGCGGCCATCCGGCGTGGTGTTCATGAGGTTTGCCCCTAAAAACGCTGATGGTTTATCTACAAATTACGCAGAAAAACCGCCGTCAACAAGACCGACCAATACACCAGACGGTTTGAAAACACGCTCAAGACGATAAAATAAAAAACAAATTCAACGAACTAAGCCTAGGAACCGTCCGCAATCGAAGTCTAGGCACCGTCGCCCTCCTCACATCACAATAATAAAACGTTGACAAATTGTCATCGTTTGGAGTGTGTGGCGTCAGCGCCAATGCTGGGGAAACTCTCATACCGAATGATCCGTTTTTCATGGCCTACGCCTTTGAAGCGGCACCCCGCCAACATACTTACGGGCACCCCATTAGTCTGGTTATATAAACTTTAGTATTGCCTTCATTGCCGCACTAAGGAAAATAGAGTATTCGGGCGAGCCGGTCCTCGGCGAGTTTCCGCCCTACAAACCTTAATGACCACAGAAGGGGATCGACATGCCGAATCTGCGCCTCGTTGCGGAGAAGCCCAAGGATATCGTGATAAATGCAAGTGAAGCCGATATTCATAGCTTCTCGAAGACCGCGAATGACCTGAAAATCAAGCTTCAAAACGGTGATGAAATCATCATTGAGGACTTCTTCTTGAAGGGGGAGAACGGGGAAGTTAGTCGCCTATTGTATGAAGATGGAGAGTTCGCTGGCGTCGACGGAAATGCCGATACGATCGCTGCATCTGGGATTGGGCAAGGGATGTCAGGCGGAGCGGGCGCGCTCGCGGCGCTAGGAGCGTTGGCCTTTGCTGGGGCTGTCGGTGGCTCATCCGGCAAAGATGGAAAAGACGGAGATACCGGTGACACTGGTGATACTGGCGACACCGGGGATACCGGCGATACCGGTGATACCGGCGACACCGGGGATACCGGCGACACCGGGGATACCGGCGACACCGGGGATACCGGCGACACCGG
>NZ_JAWJUV010000012.1:1355-23463 GCF_032918335.1 Shimia sp. FJ5
GGCGATACCGGCGATACCGGCGATACCGGCGATACCGGGGACTCGCTCTTGGAGCCCGTCAATACTCTATTGGAGGATATCTTCGATCTTCTGAACGAAGTTATCGATCTAGTCGATACAACAGTAGATGGCCTTCTGGGGCTGATCTCAGGCCTTACTGATGACCTCCTCGGTGGCGGTGGTACAGATGGTCTTCTTGACCCCGTAACCGGGCTTGTCGACGATCTCCTGGGTGATGGAGGTACAGATGGTCTTCTTGACCCCGTAACCGGGCTTGTCGATGACCTCCTCGGTGGCGGTGGCACAGATGGTCTTCTTGACCCCGTAACCGGGCTTGTCGACGACCTCCTCGGTGGCGGCGGCACAGATGGTCTTCTTGACCCCGTAACCGGACTTGTCGACGACCTCCTCGGTGGCGGCGGAACAGATGGTCTTCTTGACCCCGTATCCGGGCTTGTCGACGACCTCCTCGGTGCCGGCGGCACAGATGGTCTTCTTGACCGCGTAACCGGAGTTGTCTAAGATCTCCTCGGTGATGGAGCCACAGATGGTCTTCTTGACCCCGTATCCGGGCTTGTCGACGACCTCCTCGGTGGCGGCGGCACAGATGGTCTTCTTGACCCCGTAACCGGGCTTGTCGACGACCTCCTCGGTGGCGGTGGCTCAGATGGTCTTCTTGACCCCGTAACCGGGCTTGTCGACGATCTCCTCGGTGGCGGTGGCACAGATGGTCTTCTTGACCCCGTAACCGGACTTGTCGACGATCTCCTCGGTGATGGAGGCTTGTCTCTCTTCGAGCTGGCATAACTACTATTAAGAAGTGACCACGAGGCAGCCGCCCCCATTTTCTCTATGGGCGGCTGTTTTCGAAATGAGGCCAAACAATGTCAATCTGTCTCAACATGATTGTGCGCGACGAAGCGCATGTTATTGCCAAGACACTGCGTGCCGTCTGTCACGCCTTCCCCATCAACTATTGGGTTATTTCGGACACAGGATCGTTCGATGGCACACAAGACCTTGTTCGGACAACCTTTCGCGCCTTGGGTATCCCAGGCGAGCTAAGGGAAGATCCTTGGGCTGATTTCGCAACCAACCGCAACATTGCTTTGCGCAGTTGCAGGGGAAAATCTGAGTATATTCTGTTTTTCGACGCTGATGATTGGATAGAGGGGGTGCCGGAACTCCCCGCATTGCAAGCGGATGTCTATAGCTTGCAGATGGAAAATGAAAATCGAACCCGCCAATATACGCGCCCACTCCTCGTCAAAAATAATGAAAAGCTACGGTGGCGCGGCGTCGTTCATGAGTTCCTTGAGGTGCCTGAGGCGAACAGAGAAATTATTACAGGAAGCTACGCCATTATTTCAGGACGTTCAGGGTCACGCAGCAAAGATCCCGAGAAGTATAAGAAGGACGCCGAACTACTTGAGAAAGCGATAAGATCAAACCAAGAACAGGATCTATTGCCGCGGTATGCGTACTACTGCGCGAATAGTTGGAGGGATCATGGCGACACCGAGCGAGCGCTAAGATGGTACATTGCGAGATCAAAACTCAATGGTTGGAAAGAAGAAAGCTATATGGCCTTCTTAGAAGCAGGTTTGCATTTGGAGAAAACTGGCCGCGCAGATCTAGCGCTGGATTTCTTTCTACGTGGACACAACCTCGTACCGGACCGTGCGGAATGTCTATATCACGCCTCTCGTTCTTTGCGGCATAGGGGGCAATTTCAGGCAGCGCTAATCTTTGCCAAGGAAGCAGAACGCATTCCGAAACCAAGCGGACATCGTCTCTTCTTGAACAAAGCCATTTATGAGTATTGGATCGCATACGAGGTGTTGTTTTTGACCGCAAAGACCGGGGGCGATCCGAGCTATTCTGCGGAATACAGTAGCTTCATGGCTAGCGCTGCTCCAGAATCAAGCAAGGCGTCGATACAGAAACTACTATTCGGGTGAACTCCTCTTACTGCGTTCAATCTCCTCCCGCGCCCCGTTGCTAAAGAAACATTGATACAACTGCGGCGGTTCAAGAACTCGGTAGGTTCCTCGTGCTGCCTCAGGCAAAATCAGTTTGCCCAACGTCCTGTCTGACACCTGACACGACACAACTTAGTCGACAATACACCTCCGAAGTCGCCTTTTTCCTTCAGTAGGTGGGTTCCTATGGGTAATCCCCCCATTTTTAGAGGGGCGTATCAGTAGAAACTGTCTGACGTCAGCGCCAATGGGACAGATTAGGACCGCCTGCCTTACTTGATGATCAGATCTTATAAGACGTCGTTACTGACGTGGCTAACGACGTCGTATGTAGGGAGGGCAGATTTTGCGACATGAGGTGATTGTTGGCGTTGAGCGTCGGCGGTTTTGGTCAGATGAGATGAAGCTGTCGATTTTGCGGGAAGTTGGTGTCGGCGGAGTGACTGTGACCGATGTTGCCCTGCGTCATGACGTGACCCGGCAGCACATCTATCAGTGGCGAAAGCAAATGAAAGACAAGGAGCTCTGGCCGGAGCCGGAGGGCATCTCGTTTCTAGCCCTGGATGCGGGGGAGCAACCGGTGACGTCCTTGCCCAAACCTGAAGGTAATTTGCCCGCTGAGATTGGCTTTGCAAATGGCCGCACTCTGCGCTGCCCACCCGGCATGGCCGAGGCGGATATCACGCGGTTGATCCAGTTGGTTGAGACGGCATGATCGGACCCGGCACTGGTGTCCGTGTTTATCTGGCCTGCGGAACGACCGACATGCGCAAAGGGATCGCGGGCCTGTCAGCTTTAGCTCAGGATGTTCTCCGGCAGCGGCCTTCGAGCGGCGCGGTGTTTGCATTCCGGGGTCGCAAGGGCGACCGGATCGAACTCTTGTACTGGGATGGCCAGGGGTTTTGCCTTTACTACAAGGTGCTGGAGCGCGGTCGCTTTCCCTGGCCTGTCGCAAAAGACGGGAGTGTGCGCCTGACCTCTGCGCAACTCGCCATGCTGTGGGAAGGCATAGACTGGCGAAAGCCGGATTGGGGTACCCCACCCGCGCGGGTGCGGTAAATTACTGCACTGATATTGCTTGTTTTTATGGCGCCTTCCGGTGGTGTGAACGGCGGAGCAATACTCGGCCACGGTAGCGTTGGCTTTGTGCTGTCGCGGGCGGCGTAAAAGTCGTCCACTTTTGCCCTTTCCGAGAGGGGAGGGTTTGGGGATTTACACCGTGGATTTGTATTTGAAGGTGCGTCAGGCTCATTTTCAGGATGGCTTGAGCGGACGCCAGATTGCCCGGGATTTTGGGGGCAGCCGGGACAGCGTTGCGAAGATGTTGGCCTATTCGGAGCCGCCCGGGTATCGGCGGACGGCACCGATCAGGCGCTCGAAGCTGGATGCGTTCACCGACCAGATTGACCAATGGCTTGCCGAAGATAAGGTCCGGCCGCGCAAGCAGCGCCACACGGCCAAGCGCATCTTCGAGCGGCTGCGGGATGAGTGCGGGTTTGATGGCGGCTACACGATCGTCAAGGATTACGTCCGGACTAGGAAGCGGACCGGCAAGGAGATGTTCGTGCCGCTCAGCCATCAGCCGGGACATGCGCAGGCGGATTTTGGCGAAGCTCTGGTTGTGATAGGCGGGGTGGAGCAGAAGGCACGTTTCTTCGCCTTTGACCTGCCGCACAGCGTTGCGTGCTATGTTCGGGCCTATCCTGCCGCGACCACCGAAGCCTGGCTGGACGGGCATGTCCATGCCTTTGCCTTCTTCGGCGCAGTCCCGCAGTCTATCCTCTACGACAATGACCGCTGTCTGGTCGCCAGGATCATGCCAGACGGCACCCGTGACCGCACACAACGGTTCAGCGCGATGCTGTCGCATTATGTGATCCGGGATCGCTATGGTCGTCCCGGCAAGGGTAACGATAAAGGCAAGGTCGAGGGACTGGTCGGCTATGCGCGGCGGAACTTCATGGTGCCGGTTGGCTCGTTCCCGAACTGGGAAGGCTTCAACGAGTACTTGGAAGAGCAATGCCGCAAACGGCAAGGCGATGTCTTGCGTGGCCACAAGGCCAGCATCGGCGCACGGCTGGACGCCGACCTGGCTGCAATGCGGGAATTGCCTGGGGCGCCCATTGAGGCCTGCGAACTGCAAAGCGGTCAGGTCACATCGACATCCGTGGTGCGTTACCGCGGCAATGATTACTCGGTGCCGGTCGCTTATGGTCACCGTGAGGTCTGGATCAAGGGCTTCGTGACCCGTGTTGTCATTGGCAGCGCCGCCGAGGTGGTCGCGGAGCATCCCCGTTCCTACGACACCGGTGACATGGTGTTCGACCCACTGCATTACCTGCCGCTGATCGAACGCAAGATCATGGCCTTCGATCAGGCTGCCCCCCTGCAGGGCTGGGAGTTGCCGGAAGCCTTCGCCACGCTCCAGCGGTTGTTGGAGGCCCGACAGGGCAAGACAGGCAAGCGCGAGTATGTGCAGGTTCTGCGCTTGCTGGAACGGTTCGAAGTCGACGCCCTGCATCTGGCCATCAAGGATGCGCTGAGAATGGGAGCAATCAGCTTCGATGCGATCAAGCATCTTGTCCTGTGTCGGGTCGAGCGAAGACCCCCGAGGCTGGATCTCGATGTCTATCCGTTCCTGCCCAGGACCAGTATCACTACCGCCTCGGCGGCATCCTATATGAGCCTGCTGGCAGGGGGTGGTGCATGACAGACGCCCCGGAATTACTGCTGACCCATCACCTCAAGACTCTGCGTCTGCCAACCTTCCTGCGCGAGCATGACAAGCAAGCGCGTATCTGCGCCGCAGAGGGCGTGGATCATGTGTGCTATCTGACCCGGTTGACCGAGCTGGAACTGATAGACCGGGAACGGCGCATGGTGGAACGCCGGATCAAGGCCGCGAGGTTCCCGGCAATCAAAAAGCTTGGATAGCTTCGACTTCAAGGCGATCCCGTCGCTCAACAAAATGATGGTGTTGGAGCTCTCCCGCTGCGAATGGATCGAGCGCAAGGAAAACGTCATCGCCCTCGGCCCGTCTGGCACCGGCAAGACCCATATCGCCCTCGGCCTAGGCCTGACTGCCTGCCAGAAAGGACTGCCAGTCGCCTTTGTCACCGCCTCCGCTCTCGTCCGCGAGATGATGGAGGCTCGCGACGAGAAACGCCTCCTGCAACTCCAACGCAAACTGACAAAGGTCAAACTGCTGATCATCGACGAGTTGGGCTTCGTGCCGCTCAGCAAGACCGGCGCCGAACTGCTCTTCGAGCTGATCTCGCAGCGCCACGAGCGCGGTTCAACCCTGATCACAAACAATCTCCCGTTCGAAGAGTGGACAGAAACCTTCGGCACAGAACGCCTGACCTGCGCACTTCTGGATCGGATGACCCACCACATCAATATCCTGGAAATGAACGGCGAAAGCTATCGGCTCAACCAAAGCCGCTCCCGCATCGCAACCGTCGGAACATGATCCTCACAGAATTGGCCTGACGGCCAATGCGCCTTGGAACGTGCTTGCTAAATGAGAGCCGCACGCTCCAAGGCGCTCGCGTCCAGATGGCCTACTTTTGCTCCGCCACAGTGGCCGGGTTTCACTCCGCCGTTGACACCGCTAAGAGAGGGGGCTTCCGAATTGACTTCCCGGCGCAGCATCTACGGAAGGCCTTGCGCTCTAATGAACTTCAGCACGCTCTCCGTATACGCGTTCTGTTTACCTAGGTCCGTATTGATCTTCCTGTGTCCGAGGGCCACTGGAAGGACCATTGCGTCCCCGCCACGAGCCGTCACCGCAGTCGCGAAATCACGCGCGTTAGGACAAGCTGTGAGACGTTTTGTAGAACAAACCAATAGGAATGGCCCGCGTTCCCGACCCAGTCGGGCCAACGGGGAAGCCGCACGCCAATAAGCGCGATCATCCCCGAAAGCATCTCGATAAAAGCGGGCCGGCCGACCAAACATCACCTCTTCCACGTCATAAGCCGCTGAATCCAAAGCCACTGTAGCATTCCAGGGATATGCACCACCTGCACGTAACAACCCCGGATCCGACGCGAGAAGTGAGACGAGGTGCGCGCCCGCTGAATGCCCAAGAACCACACTGCGCCTAGCGTCACCACCCCACCGGGCAGCGTTCGCCTGAATGAATGCGATGGCGCGCGCGACATCCATAGCTTGCCGCAACGGCCGTGCTTCTGGAAGCATCCGGTAATTTACAGAGATAAAGATGTAACCCAGATCATTGAACATCCGCCCCTTGTTGCGCCAGACGGAAGCATTGGATTTATCCCCGATCTTCCATGCACCGCCATGCACCATGATTGCCAAGGGCGCATTCTGTGCGATCTGGGGCAGATAAACATCGAGGGTGTTCAGTTGGTGGGAGCCATAGGGAACGCCCCTCATGACTGTGCTTTGCGCTGCGACAAGCGAAGGCGACAAGGCGAGTACTGCTGTGCCAAGGAGGAAAGTTCTGCGCTGTAGTCTGTCAGAATGCATGAGTTGGATCCTTATGAAAAAATAAATACAGCCCATATACGGTTGAAATTGCGAACTCCGTCGCCCTCGGGAGAACTAAGTCGGAAATTTAGCAAAGCTTGAGCATGGCTAATTCAAGATACTTTTCTCCAGCGCTGACCTGCAAACGTCATGCTAAATCTCTCAACTTGCAGCCCTATCGACGGATAGCTTCCGATCTTGACTTGAGATAAAGAGAACCGTGGTGATCCTCACTCAAAATGCTGCATACTATGGTATCGGCAGGCGACCACCCCAGTGCAACAAATGTCAACAGAGGAGCGTGCTATGATGCATCATATGGCAATAGTTGCTCTATTGACCGATCTCTACCGAGCAACTGCTCCTTGCGTGGCCGCAATGGCCATGGAAAAGGCGGTTTCGCTCCCGCGACACTTCTGGCACGACTGGGAAGACGTCTATAAGAGCATCCAAACGAACAGGAAACAGTTACTCCCTGAAGTCGTCGAAGAGCTCGACCACCTGAGCGTCACCCTATCCCAATTGAAAGTGCAGCCACACAGATATCAATTCATCCCTGAACATCTAAACAATACCAGCTCCAAGGTAGCCGCATTGTGCCAAAGATATCTTCTTTGACACAATGCGGGACTTCTGATGCGTTAGTCGGACCCTGGCTTTGTGAACGAGAGGGCTTTCAAAATAATTGATGATATATGAGGGATCGAGACAGAAGATACCCCATCAAGAGCCTCAGCTGAGGCCTGTAAATCGTGTAGCTCGCATACGCTTAGATCACATCGCCCAAGCCGTCGTCTCCCAACAAACCACCGAGGAGACCATCTTCGCCTCCCAGAAGGTCTCCGACAATTGGAACCCCTCCAAGAAGGCCCCCATCGTCGCCGCCGAGCAAACCACCGAGCAGGCCGCCGTCTTCGCCGCCACCGAGTAGACCACCGAGCAGGCCATCCTCTCCTCCCAGAAGGTCGCCAACAAGCGGCACTCCTCCAAGAAGACCGCCATCGTCGCCGCCGAGCAAACCACCGAGCAGGCCATCCTCTCCTCCCAGAAGGTCGCCAACAAGCGGCACTCCTCCAAGAAGACCGCCATCGTCGCCGCCGAGCAAACCACCGAGAAGGCCGCCATCCTCGCCACCGCCAAGGAGACCACCAAGCAGGCCATCGCCACCTTGAGAGGTATCATCACTGCCCATCAGACCGCGTCCAGTGAGAGCACCGACCAGACCGTTGTCGCCCGTAATGGCTGCGAGAGCACCATCATCGGCAATCAAGCTTCCGAGAAGTCCTTCGGAACCGGTAACAGCACCCAGCGCACCTGAGTTACCGGTCAGAATACCCAATGCCCCCTCATCAGCGATCACAGGATCGAGGATTGCGTCATCTCCAGAGCCGTCCCCAAGAAGCGTAAGACCCGTCAAAGACCCAACAAGACCTTCTTCGCCCGCGACAGCCCCCAGAACACCTCCAGTGCCAACGAGACCACCCAGAAGCCCTTCTGACCCTGTAATAGCTCCTAGAAGTCCATCATTCCCGGTCACCAGCCCCAGCAAACCACCATCGGCCAACAAGAAATCCAGAACACCTGGGTCGGATACATCCACGAAGGCCGTTGCCGTGTCAGTATTTCCAGCTTCGTCCGTTACTGTATACTCAAAGGAATCTTCGCCCGTATATCCATCGTCGGGAACATACTCGACCCTTTGGTTTCCATTGGCATCTGTCACAATGGTTGCCGTACCATGTTCGGGGTCTTGAACCGACGTAATGGTGAGAGCATCGCCCTCCGGATCCGTGTCATTTGAGAGCAGATCCATCATCACAGACTTACCTGCATCGGTTTCTGCAGAGTCATCGTCCATTGCGGTCGGGGCCTGGTTCGAGCCACCGCCACCGCCACCGCCACCACCGGTTGCAAGCGCAGCGACCCCCAGCAAGCCCGCCCCAATCGCCCACGGCGAAAGACCGAAAGGCAACAAAGATGCTTCTTCGGGCGCAACCACTTCAGGATCTGCAAGCAGCGGAGTTGTACCGCTGGTGCTAACCGTCGACATGGCGTCTAGTGGGTCAACAGGGACATCTCCTACATCCAATTGAGCCTTCTGAACCCAAACCTGCTCTCCGTCCCGAAGAACGAGAACCATATCGCTTTCTGGGGCACCTTTAAGCGCGCTTAGAACTTTCTGCATTTCCACTCTCCCGAAATATCGCTTTATTTCCCCCAAATAACGGCAAAATTCGCCCCTAGGGTAACTCGTTCGACCTATACATCACCCTCTAGGGTGCATCAAGAGCTATACTTACGCATATATGCGGCAGATTGATACACTTTAGATCAGGCAAAACCGCTCTCAGAGAATGCCCTCTTCCGTTGCAAGAATGACGGCCTGCGTCCTGTTTGCCGCGCCGATTTTTGAGCAGATAGATCTGACATGCATCTTTATCGTCGCCTCTGCCAATGTGAGACGCGTCCCAATATCTTTGTTTGAGAGACCTTCTGACAGCAGTTCAAGAACCTCCGTTTCCCTGGCTGAGAGCGGGGATTGCGATGTCGCATCTGTCCGTACTCTCATCGGATCCAGCAGTTCGACCGGAATGTAGCGCCCTCCAGACGCCATGAAACGGATTTCATTGGCGAGTGCCTTGAGGGAGACGGTCTTGAGGACCACACCAGCCGCCCCCATCTCGATAAGCTCTTTGACGATTGCGGGGCTTGGTTTGCTTGTCAAAAGACAAACCGCACTATCGCCGTTGGCGCTAAGGGCTCTTCGCAACCCCTCCAGCCCATTCATCCCTGGCATGTTCAGATCAAGCAAGACCAGATCAAAAGGGCCATGTGCCTCGATTTTCTCCAAGGCAACATGCAAATCCGGAGCGGTTTCCACCTCAAACCCTGGTAGTGAACCAAGATAGGTGCCAAACATTTCGACGACCATCGCGTGATCATCCGCAACCAGCACACACAGGGTCGTATCACCATGAAAGAAGTTATTCATTGCTCCGCGGTCCTCAACTCAGCACTCAAAGAAATCGGTCGGTTTCAGGTCTTGATGAATGACTCAGAAAGAAAGCCGCTTCGTGCGGGTTCGATCCAAGGAAGCGCAGCCCGCTCCTTTTGCGGCCACGAGAAGCAAAGCGCCCAAGATTGCGATATTTTTGAACAACGGACCCTCATGGCCAGGGGCAATATGGATGGTAAACGTGATCGGGACGAGTGTTGCAAACAAGGCGAGCGCAGCTAAGCGAGCAGACCAGCCAAACATCAAAGCTATGCTGGCAAGAATGAAAACCGCCCCGCTCAAATGCAGGAGGCCCAACGGGCTACCAATCAACTCCACGTACTTAATCCATGGGGAAGACAGCAGACGATCCATCATCTGGTCACTTCGCATGAAATGCCCCAATCCCCCGACCAAGAAAATCAGTGAGAGGCATACACGAAAAACAACCTCGATCAGGCACTGAAGTGGCGCAAAAATACGACATATGAACTGATCAAACATACAGTCTATCCTTAAGATATTCCTTTTGGTGAATGTATAATCGGGTTTTCCTGAAGAATTCTAGTCACAATACCGAGAAGCGCGATGCAGAAACACCGCGAATATACTAATCTCAAGCATTCGAAGCGCATGTGAGGCGCAACCATACAACGCTACGCACGAAGCACCGTCCCGTTTACGACTGCGCCCTCTTCAATTGTCAGGCACTTCGATACAATCGCATCTGATCGAACGTTGGCCTGAGCCTTGAGGACGAGTGACTTTCCTTCTATCCTGCCCTCTACAGTCCCGAATACGGTCAGATTGCGCGCATCTATTTTGCCTGCGGTCGAACCATTGAATGCAACAATCACAGTATCAACCGCAATATCCCCAACGAGTTGGCTATCAATCTCCAAGATTCCTGTGCCACTAATGTTTCCTTCAATGGTAAGGTCTTGCTGCAGGACAGAGCGCAGAGGTGGCGCCATCTTATTTTCCCCATCTTTCGAGTAGGTCATATTCAAAGTAACTCCAAGGGTGGGGTTAGAACTGGACGGCAATGTTCGCCGAACACAAAAGGAAGGCTGCATACACAAGCAAATCACTGCTTATTATTCGTTATCCGCAGAGAAGAGCAAGTCATCCCGCCCCTTTGGGAAGCCCGCAAGCTGGATGAATATCATTCGAACTGCCGCGTTGCTTCTTCCACACCCCGCCATGCACCACTATTGCAAAAGGCGCAGCCCGCGCGGTCTTTGGCAGATAGACATCACGGGTGTTTGGATGATGTGAGCCATATTGACTATTGCTCAAATCACTCTGCTGCGCCACTGCGCGAGAGCAGCCCGATGTTAGTGTCGCGGCACCTAGGAGGAAAGTTCTTCGATTGATGTCATCTGAATGCATAGACTAGGCTCTCCTGCAAAATATTGGCCGATGGTCACACGCAACAAATTGACCACCTTTGTACTTCATCAAAATGCAAAATCCGATGCGCACCCATCATGATGCTGGCATGCGCGTCTCCAGCTCGACACTATACCTCGGGGGCGACTGAATCGCTTCCCCGAGAAACAGGTTTACCGAGTGAGCAGGAAGGCTTCATGCCTTTTCAGCGTCAACCGTGCAGCAGCGTAGCTCTCAACCACCGAGCGTTTGCGCAGCTCGGGGAATAGCTCATAAATCTCTTCACGCTGATCACAATCGATACTTCCCATAGAGTATGTTCCAGGCTGAAAACTCTCGCTCCAGGATCCGTTGGCCAAGACGACTTCGTGGTTGTCGCAAAGGAAATGGACATATTCGACACCAACGGTGTCAACTTGTTGGACACCATCAGCGCCGACGAGGTGCTTGGCTGCCACCAACACTTCACTTGCACCAAACAAGAGTTGGGCCTGTTGGCTGACGAGAAGCATGCGGTGGTTCGGAGACACCATCATATCGTGCTTTGGAAGATCATGTCCAAGAGCGCCCGCTCGGATCATGATCGGACGAAGCTTGGGGCGCGAGATGAGATCGTGGCCCACAAGTTTTTTCTTACCAACCCAGCGGATCGCTTGCAGACCGTTGTCGCGGGTGACAACCTTGTCGCCGACCTTGAGGTCCTGAACTGGAATTTCTCCGGAAGGCGTCAGGATCGTAGTGCCCGGCGTAAAACAGATGATCTCTTCGATGCCGCTGAAGTGAAGAGTTTCGCCATTCTCGAAAGTCACCGTACCGGTCAAAGCGCCGGAGTCATTTGTATCTTGAGTTGCATCGATAGTACGCGAGCCGGAGCCGGACAGATCCAGCACATCATGATCACCTGTATCGTCCGGGCCGTTGCCGCCGGAAATGCTATCGCCATCGCCATCACTGCCGTTGGTCACAAAGAAAGTATCATTCCCGTCTCCACCCGACATACTGTCCGAGCCTTGACCGCCGACTAGGATGTCATCCCCATCGCCACCTAGAAGTGTATCGTCGCCGTCGCGCCCCTCCAGAGTGTCGTCCCCTCCGAGACCAGACAGCTCGTTGTTGGAGGAGTTTCCTGCTATCGCATTCTCGCCAGAATTGCCTCTCACGTGTTCAAAATTTGTAACGACCGAACCGAAATTGATGGTTGTACTTGTGCCGTCGTCGTTGAGGGTGATGCCTAGGTCGAAACCGTCTGTAGCTGGAGAATCGAAAGCTACGGTGTCTTGCCCATCTCCACCATCCAAGGTGTCGGGCGTACCAGAAGTAAAATATCCGACCTCGGCATAGTCATCCCCCCCTTCCAGGTAGACTTCATCCGACCCTGAACTGCTCGCTCCTGCGCGCCATATGTCATTGCCTTCTCCACCGTGAACAGTATCGTCGCCGGTTCCGCCAGCTATGACATCTGCTCCTTCGCCACCATCTATGTAATCATCTCCGCCGCTCGCATCGATGGTGTCGTCCCCACTATTACCGTAGATCGTATCATCGGAGAGCGTGATTTGATCCCCTTGAAGATCAGTATAGCCTAGGGTCATGGTTTCACCGGTCTCGAGGCCATCAACCTTTCCATCAGAGGGCAAGATGAAAGGGGCATTGGGGTCGATATCGAGACCGAAAGTAACCGCACTTAGAAGCGGTAGTCCTTCTGGTGCATACAGGTAAATTTCCCCATCAACCTGAAACGCTGCTACCGGTCGGGGATCAACACGGATGCCGAGCAGCCCCAAGGTGTAGATCTCCCCAGATCCCAGATAGGTAATCGGCCCACTTGTTCCTGTTCCATCAAAGGCGAAGTTGGTCGTCCCATCATCACTGCTGTCCAACCGCCCATCGTCGTCGGAAAAGACGCCACTTTGCTCAGTACCAAAGTTCAACAGGTTGGCATCAAGCAGTCCCCCTAAGTTTAGGGAAGCAAGGCTCCCATCATATCTATAGACATTTGAAACCGCGAAATCAGACATACTTACCCTTTCATATGATGCTAGGGAGCGCCCGTAGGGGGTGACCGCCGCCTAACCACAATGATCAATACTTCTGACTAGACTGAGTGTGAAACAGGCAAAAATGTGTCAAGATTCGCCGAATCAGACGACACCCACCCTCTTGGATACCCTTAAAGTATGTAATAACGCAGCATTCAAAGCTGTAGGTGCGATCGCACTCCGATTTGCGTAGAAAAGGCCCATCAAGCACTGTGCTTCAGCATAAGTTCGGCACGTTGACACACTTATGACTTGGTAAGACAGTTCTCAAAGAATGCCCTTCTCCCTCGCAAAAATGACAGCCTGCGTCCGATTTGCTGCGCCGGTCTTTGAACAGATAGATTTGACATGCATCTTTATCGTCGCCTCGGCCAACGTGAGACGCGTCCCAATATCTTTGTTTGAGAGACCTTCTGACAGCAGTTCAAGAACTTCGGTTTCTCTAGCTGAGAGCGGGGATCGCGATGACACATCTGTCCGTACTCTTATGGGGTCCAGAAGTTCGACAGGAATGTAACGACCTCCAGACGCCATGAAACGGATTTCATTGGCGAGTGCCTTGAGGGAGACGGTCTTGAGGACCACACCAGCCGCCCCCATCTCGATAAGTTCTTCCAAGATTGTGGGGCTTGGACTGCTTGTCAAAAGGCAAACTGCGCCATTGTTGTTGCTACCAAGAGCTCTCCTTAACCCTTTCAGACCATCCATCCCAGGCATGTTCAAATCAAGCAAGACCAGATCAATAGGGCCATATGCTTCGATCTTCTCCAAGGCAACATGCAAATCCGGAGCAGTTTCCACCTCAAACCCTGGTAGTGACCCAAGGTAGGTGCCGAACATTTCGACGACCATCGCATGATCATCTGCAACCAGCACACGCAGGGTTGCATCACTATGGAAAAAACTACTCATTGTTCCTTCGCCCTCCACTCATCACTTAACGAATTTCGGCGGATAGAGGTTTTGACAACGCCGCTATTTGCGACGTCCTAGACACCACCCCTGGAACGCCTTCATTTTCAGCTAACATTTTACAGACTAAATACTACAACCCAAAGAGAGAACCTGCCTTTAGGTGTAATCAAAAAGATGGGTGAGTGAGCATTTTCGCTACATGGCGACCTTTATAGGCTCAATGTAGCTTGACTGCAGGAACGCTGTTTGGGCCTTCTGGAAGAATGGAGCGGGCTGCCTGAGCGAGTGGAAATGGGCCCATCAGCCCGCCCCGTGACGGCAGGGATAGTGCCGCCACTCACAGGGGGAGGCACATACACGCTTCCCCCTTCAAGTGCTGTTCTGCATGTATTTTTCACCGGAGGTCAAGTATATTGAGCTTGCGCCCTCCGAGAAGAGTAGTGAAGAAGCGTCGAACCAATCGTTTCCGTACGCTAAGGGCATTTGGTTGAAACGCCTGACTCGGCGATGGACAGCTGAGCCGGCCGCTTGCAGAACTTAGATCACCTGCAAGCTACATGAACGCACAATTGGGAGAAAGAGAGAACAGACGGCAGCGTTCGAAACCAAGCGTCTCACTTTCTAAAGTTCTAATTCTTCTGGGATGCTTCCAATACCTTTTTGGCGACGCGGAAACACTCCAGTGCCTGCGGCACGCCGCAATAAATCCCGATCACATGGATGATCGCGCGGATCTCGTCTTGGCCGACGCCATTGTTCAACGCGCCCCGGCAATGGGTCTCCCACTCGTGCATCTTACCAAGCGCGCCGATCATCGCGAGATTCATCATAGAACGCGTCTTGGCGTCTATCACTTCATCACCCCAGCCAAAGCCCCAGCACCAAGCCGTCATCGCCTCCTGAAAGGGTCGGGTGAACTCATCCGCAGCGGCAAGATTCTTTTCCACATACTCCGCGCCAAGCGTCGCCTTGCGCTGCTCAAGCCCTTTGAGAAAAAGGTCTTCATCAAACGTGCTCATATCTCGTGACCTCCACAGTCTCTCGCATCCAGCGTTGCAGATGCATGATGGAATGTTCCGAGTTCACTCCGCAAGACGGATCAACCACGAGCGGCCCCGGCACATTGCCACGCGACCGCAGCCCCTTCTGAACGCTCTCCACGAGGCGGATATCTTCTTCGCCCTTCAGGCCGTCCAGCACGATCCTGGTCTTCTCTTCCGCCGAATACTGTTTGCGGGTGGCCCGGCGGATGTCCTTAACGACCTTCTCGCCGTAGCTCTGTTTGGTTCCGGGTTTCTGTCTCATCTTCACTCCTTGGTGGTTACGATGAGCCAGAAACCCTCTCTTATCAATTCAGCCTAATCTGTCCCATTGGCGCTGACGTCAGACACTCTTGGAACGCTGCCCTGCGGGCAAATGGGATTTTCAAGTCGTCTGGACGACTCTATCCTTCGCTCGCGCTTACCAGTGCAGATTTGGAGATGACGCAACGTGCAATGCAAAAAGCTGCAAAGTTCGTCTATGAAGCAATTGTTTCGAGCCAGCCGTGAAGAATATTGGAGCAGACCCAGTCTGCCCCTTTCCCACAATCTTGAAACCACGTTCTAACGACCTCGCTAAAGCGCGAGGTATAAGTCAACAACAGCTGCGGTTCCGATGATTGTCCCTACCGAGTGTTAGGCGCTTTAAAGCGCCATTCATCGCGCACAACACCAAAAGTAGGGAACAGCATCTCACTGAACCCTTCACAGTCGCTCGACCAGCGTGGCGCCGCAGGACCACACGGAGCAATGGAATGATAGATCCGATGATGGCAACAGGTTCAGTGGGCTATTTGACGGTACAGACGGCCGTAGGAAGGTCTTTGCTAAGGATGGTAACCTTCCCTTTTCCGGTGCGATGAACTTCACGCAGGCGACCTCCGTTTCTATAACGACCGCTCTTGTCCATCTTATAGCTTGAACTGAAGGAGCGGCCGTTAAGTTTCCCGCGATAGTTCACTGAGCCGTTCTTCTTTGCCTTGCCAAAAGTGATAGTCATCGGTTTTCCCTCTGCATCACAGCTAAAGGACCTCCCACTCAGAGCTTCGACGAGGGCGGAACCTGTGAGTTCTTTCGCAAAGATCGGCAGGGGTAGAATGGCTAGGGCGGCGGCCACAACGAGGGAGTTTGCGATATTCAAGTGAGACCTCCTTGGAAAAATGTTTGACTAGAACAGTGATGAAATCGAAGGCTAGGATTAACTAGCGCGAATGGCAAGCTGCGTTCCAGTCGGTCAAAAGGAAATCTGGATATAGATATCGCTTGCGACTCTCACGACTTCGGAAGTCGCTTCGCTCATTCCTCGTTTGATAGAAAGGGCCGCGCATTTCGCGTCGAGTTTTGATTTAGGGTTGCCTTGTGTCAGCGCAAACTTCAAACAGAACTTTTGGCTGATACTGTTGAAAAAGTCGGTTTGTTTTGTGGTATTTTCACGCTGCTGGAGACATAGCAGCCGTTTGGCCCCGGCTTTCGCCAGTTGGTTTGCCGGAGACCGGCTATTTTGACCTTTCAGGTTATAAGCTGATCTTTTTTTGGACGCACTGCGGACGAAGCTTGGCGAGTTTTCGGAGGTTCTGGGCGATAGCGGCGAGAAGGAATTCGTCCTTTGCGCCGTTCGGACCCCGAAGCCTGAGCCGCGTGAGGTTCAGGATGCGCTTCAGATGAGCGAATAGCATCTCGACCTTTTTCCTTTTGTCCCGTGAGATCTTGTAGGCTTTGGTTTTGCGGCATGTGCGGGCGAACTCGCGTGCTTCCTCGTGCGGCTCGCGGGTCACGTATCGCGCTTCGGCTTTCGGACGACAGATGTCCTTGGAGGGACAAACCTGACAAGAGGCCTTCAGGGCGCGGTATTTCTTTCTGCCTCCGGTAGCCTGGCCTCGGTTTGGATCGGAATAGTTGCGTCTGAACTGTTTCAGCGCCTGGCCCTCGGGGCAGGTGTACTGGTCATTCTTTTCGTCCCATTCGAAGTCGGACCTAGAGAAGGTGCCATCGGTGCGCTCTGACTTATCGATGACAGGGATGAACGGAATGATGCTGCGCCTTTCGACCAGCCAGCCGAGGTTCTCGGCATTGCCGTAAGCTGTGTCAGCAGCCAACCACTCCGGCCGAATGCCGAACCGCTTTTCAGTCCGATCAAGCATGGTGCGCTTTGCACCCACCTCGGCTTGCCGAATGGCGCGCGTGGCTTCAACATCCATGATCACCGAGCTTTTGGTGTCGATCAGGTAGTTGGTGGCATAGGCGAAATAGGGACGGCTTTCACCTGCGCGGGTCCATTGCGCCGCAGGATCGGACTTGGCGACGAACTTCGGCTGGACTGGGGAGGCAGCTCCGAAGGCAGCATTATCGAGGGTTTCGAGATATTCTTGCGCTGCCCTGTTGCCTGCCTTGCGCGCCACATCTGCGTTCCAATCGCTTGCGGCAATCGACCGGGTCTTATTCGCGTCCGCCGGGATCAGGCTGGCATCGGCGGCAAAGCCCTCGCCCGACACCAAGTCCTCCCTCAGACACCGCTCGACCGTGGCTTCGAACACTTGTCGCAGCAGATTGCTTTCGCGAAACTTGCCATGGCGATACCGCGAGAACGTCGAGTGATCCGGGACCTTCCCCTCCAAGCCCAGCCGACAGAACCACCGATAGGCGAGGTTCAGATGGACCTCGTCGCAGAGGCGACGTTCCGATCGGATGCCCATGACATAACCGATGACCAACATGCGGATGATCAGCTCCGGGTCGATCGAGGGACGCCCGAGGTGGCTGTAGAAGGGGCGAAGAGCCTCCCGCATTCCATCCACGTCGAGGAACCGGTCGATCTCGCGGAGCATATGACCTGAAGGAACATGACGGTCCAGATCGAAGTCATAGAACAGCTGCGCCGGTGTCGCTTGGGTGCCCATCATGACGAAATCCTCCAATCCCCTCATATTCGAATGAGTCAAAGGACTTGCCGCGCTGCAACAAAGACTTTTTCAACAGCATCGGCGGGAAGCTGACCTTCGCTGCACCCACGCCTAGTGACTGGTTTAGGTCTGCAAAAAGAAACGTTTGGGAAAATGTGTTGATGCCCTATTCCTAGGGCATCGAGTGAAGGTTAACCGTGTGGCGAGCGTATACTAATTCACTCGCAACCATGTCGACATACCAGAGGCTGCATGTGCGAGCATGTGGCAATGAAAAAGCCAATCACCTAGGTTATCCGCGATGAAGGCAACTTCACGCGTTTCTCCTCTCTGAACGAGCAGCGTATCCCGCAGGGGACCAAGTGCCCCTTCTTCGTGGACCTCGCGGAAATGCATACCATGCAAGTGCATCGCGTGTGGGAAAGCGGTTTTGTTCTGAATTTCCACGCGGATCGTTTCCCCCAAATTTGCCTCGATCAAGGGGGTGTCGGTCCGGCCAACAGTGCCATTCAAGGCCCAGAATTGCCCCTGCTCGGCCATCTCCCTGAATGATAAGCGACGACCATCATATGACGCAGATTGCAGGCGCCCCATCGCACCACCTTCCATCACCAGCTTGGCTTTGCGTGTAGACTCTACCCCGGCTACGGACTGACGCGGGTTTGCAGGAAGCGGCTCCGGGGGCGGGCGTCGTGTCGAGGAGGCTACGCCGGTTACGGGAAAAGCCACCTGCGACCACCATTCGCCGCTATCTGACAGATAGGCGAGGTGCGAAACATCCCCTTCCCCTGCAATGACATCAACTATCAGGTCAACGCGCTGGCCCGGAGCAAGAACTACCTCGCTCTCGACACGGGCTGGCCTATCCAGCGGCATGCCATCCAACGCCATGGCCCACCCCTCAAGTCCCATCAGGGACAGAACGAATACGCGCGCGTTTGCCGCGTTTATGAGCCTAAGGCGGATGCGCTCATGCTGGAGCGTCGACAGCGTGAGACCTGACACACCATTGGTCGTTATCAGGTTTCCTAGCCGGCCCGCATGGCTCAGATCATGCCATGCATCAAATCTTGAATCGATTTGTGCCGTATTCGAATCGAGACGCCAATCATCGAGAACAAGGACTTCCTCGCGATCAACATCCGGCGCTTCTGGTTCCGTGACGATCAATGCGCCATGGAGCCCGCGTGCAACCTGTTCGTAAGAATTCGAATGTGCATGATACCAATAGGTGCCGGCATCCGGGAGGTTGAAAGCATAGTCAAAGTCCTCCCCCGGCTCGACAGGATCTTGAGTCAGGCCGGACACGCCATCCATCGCGTTGTCTATGCGAATGCCATGCCAATGTATCGAGGTCGGCAAGTGCAAGTCATTCAGTAGTCGGCGCTCGAACCGCGCCCCTTGCTTGGCGTAAAGGATCGGTCCTGGGGCTTGGCCATCGAACCCCCATATTTCCGTCGTTGGATATGGCTCCGGAGCAAGTTGAGCCTGTGCAACCCGCGTGGTTAGCGAGCGCGGCACGGCATCCGCACGCGCCGCAACCGGGAGGGTCAGGGCTGCCCCTGCACTCATGAGAAAGCTGCGGCGATTGATGTTCATTGTGTCGCTCATGGCTATATCACTCGATCCCGTTAGCACGTTGTAACTCGCGGATATATTGCGTGATCAACTCTACATCTGCGTCCGTCAGCCCCTCTTGGGCTGGCATGTCCCCGAAGTCCCAGTGATGCTCGCGCACACCGGTGCGCACCGCGCTAAGAAACGCGAAGTCCGCATGATGCGAGGGTTCATAGATCTTGTGAATGAGAGGTGGCCCCATCCCGTCACGTCCCACCGCATTGGCTCCGTGGCAAGACGCGCAAACGGCGTCGAAGGCTCTCTTTCCCATCTGCCCTTGCGTCGAGAGGACATCGGGCAAATCAATGCTTGCGAGGGCACCGCCCTTCTGAGCAGCCACTGAGACCCCTTTGCTAGACGTCGGTTCCTCCAGGTCCAGGAGCAAATAAGCTGCACCGAAGACTGAGGCCAGCGCAACGCCTGCTAGTATCTTCATGTTCATGTGTTGGTCTTTCCTTGAAGCGTATGCGCCGAAGCGCTTTTGTTTGATAGGTCCTGAAACGCGGCCAGTCTCATTCGTCGTCCCCCTCCAAGAGATAGGTGACAATGGCTTTCCTATCTTCTGCTGTCAGCATGGCGGTGCCTTGCTGGACAACTTCGCCCATTCCGCCTCCGAGGACATCGCCATCCGGCTTAACGGCGAACTTCAAGGCGTTGCTCAGGCTGGCGGCAGTCCAGCCATTGCCGATCAGGGCTTCTGGTGTGATGGGCGGTGCGGTTTTGTCACCAGGCAGATCATCGCTTCCCGAAAGACGGGCCTCTGGTCTGCGGGCACCGAACAGGTTGCGGTCAGTGTGACATGCCCCGCAATGCGTCAATCCATTCACCAACCATTTCCCACGGTTCCAGGCATCCGACTTGTCATTCCGGGGCGTGGTCTGTGGCGCTGCCAGGAAGACAGCCCGCCAAAGCTTCAGCCCGTCCCTCTGGTTGAACGGAAAAGGCAGATCATTATTCCCCGCACTCTCGGCGACAGGCGGCACGGTTTGGAACGCAGCCCACAGGTCAGAAATATCCTGGTCAGTTAGATGGCCATAGAAGGCATAGGGAAATGCCGGATAATAAGGCTTCCCATTCGGAGAGATGCCTTGTCGAACAGCTCGCGCGAAATCTTCGATCTGCCACCCGCCGATGCCCTTCTCCGGGTCTGTAGTCAGGTTTGGAGGAACAAAGGTTCCGAAATCTGAAACGATCGCGGTTCCGCCTGCCAGAGGCGCGCCTCCTTCACCTGTATCGGTATGGCACGCAATACAGCCGCCGGCCCGCGCAAGATATGCTCCGCGCACAACATTGCCTTCCAATTGCGCAAGTTCCACTGATCGACCGACAGGCCAGACAGCAAGTGTGACGGCGCTTGTCGCGACCAAACCGATGGCGGCAAGCCCGAGCCTCAAGACCCCGCGCATGATCAATCGTCTTCTTCGCGGAAACGATCATGACAGGCGGCGCAGACCTGCGTGGTCATGGCAAACGCACCATCTGCAGGCATCTGGCCGATTTGCTCTGCCGTCATGCCCATCATATTGGGACTGCCCCCCATCATCATACCGGAGCCGCTCCCCATCATCATGCCATTGCCCATCATTCCAGAACCACCATGCAGTCCATTTTCGGAAGCGAGGGATAGACCCTGCGCCATGATGCCGAGTTGCCGGGCCAATGCCTCGAAATGGTCCCAGTCCTGCCAGATGACTGGCAATGCCTCAGAGGGCGGCTCGATTGATCCTTCGGGGAAGCTGGCAGTCAGTGCCTCTCCGGAGTGGCGACCGAAGGTTTCAGCCGCATCTTGCACAACGCTAGCGTCGTAGGCGGCAGTTCCCGACATCATCGGAGCAATGGCCTTAACTGCCGTCTGCATTTCTTTCATTGCTTCCATACGGGACTTCACTACGCCGGTCGCACCTGAGTGCGCCAAGGCGGCAACGCCAAGCACCGACGCCAGAACTGCGCCCGTTACAATCTTGCGAGTGTTCATAATTTTCTCCTAGGTCTGATCCAATTTTTGACCCGAAGGTCATGATCGGATCAGAGACGCGGAGGTGGAGGATCGGTTGGAACGAGCACCGACCGTTCGAATTTCTGTTCGAAAACCGTTAAATCGGAGGACATTTCTTGCTCGAGAATCAGGAGCAAAGGGCGCGGCGCTTCGATGAGCTGGACACAGGTAATGCTTCCCTGACAATGGCAGGGGAGTCGCGTTTCATCTGAACGGTGGTCAGGCATACCCCCGTGCGAACGATCTGGCTGCTCGACCTTCGCGACATTGTGAGCACTGTGCGCATACGCCGTGCCAGCCCACCCGAAGACGAGTAGTGGCGCCATCAAGGCGATGGACATGACGAGTAGCAGTCGTTTCACGGATGGCCTCTGCGCGTTGTCTCGGGAAAAGGATGCACAGGGTAGCGGAGAACGTCAAGCGCGGCCACGAAGCCGTGTTCTGCTTCGGGGGGTTCTCAAATTCCCGTCCACAAGCTTGCGAGTGAAGATCCTAGTTTAGCATCTGCGCGCATCTTCATTGGCAATTGAGCTTTTCTTGGGCCAATGACTGCTTTGGAAATGTTGCGCTGCAGAAGTGCTAATCACGATCAACGGCAGCTTCGGGCCGCGAGTTTTACCGCGCCTTGCTTGGTTAACATATTCCACCTTCATGAACTTATCTTGTCAAAAGGTGAGCCGTTGTCCGTCAAGCTTCAGAACTCAAGGCATCACATTTCAAACGGATTGAGGCATC
>NZ_JAWJUV010000013.1:0-20058 GCF_032918335.1 Shimia sp. FJ5
AAGCCGGGCTCCGTGAACCCGCACACCAAGTTCGAAGCCGAAGCCTACATCCTGACCAAGGATGAAGGTGGCCGTCACACGCCGTTCTTCGCGAACTACCGTCCGCAGTTCTACTTCCGCACGACCGACGTGACCGGGACCGTTGAACTGCCGTCGGGCACCGAGATGGTGATGCCGGGCGACAACCTGAAGTTCGCCGTGGAACTGATCGCGCCGATCGCGATGGAAGAAGGCCTGCGCTTCGCCATCCGCGAAGGTGGCCGCACCGTCGGCTCCGGCGTTGTGTCGAAGATTCTCGACTAAGCCAGGTTTGACCTGAAAGATCAGAAGGCCCCGCCAAACGGCGGGGCCTTTTCTTTTGGCGATGGTTTGGTGGGACCACTTGGCCGCTTGCCTTCCCGCGCCATTCCTCCGAGACTTCTTTGCAGCGTGGCGCAACGGAGAGAGCCCCTTGACCGACNCCGCGCCATTCCTCCGAGACTTCTTTGCAGCGTGGCGCAACGGAGAGAGCCCCTTGACCGACCGTTTCTTTGAAGATCGTATCTGGGACGATTTCTCGCCCGCCGATCTTGGCCCTGCTGCCAAAATTCCGACCATGCTGCAATTTGACGAACAGGCCTACTACGTGGCGCTGACCCGCGATTGGGCGACGGGGGCAGGGGCGATTGTCGATCTCGGGTCATTCGCGGGTGGCTCGGCCGCCTGTCTTGCCGAGGGCGTGGCGCAGGCCGGGCGCGATCAGGTCGTGCATGGCTATGACAAGTTCGAGGTTGGCGATTTCGAGGTTTTCCGCAAACGCTATCGCCAATATTGCAACAACCCGCCGTCCTCTGAGAGTCCGCACGAGGCCCCGCCGCTGCTTGGACCGTTTGGCACGGACCTCTTACCGATTGCCGAGCGGTTTCTAGCGCCCTGGGGCGAGGGGATCAGTCTCAGGAAAGGGCAGATCGAAGATATCGGCTGGGAGGGGGGCGATATCGAAGTGCTGGTGATGGACGCCTCCAAGACCGCCGCCACGATGGACCAGATGAGCGCGCTTTTCTTCCCGCATCTCGTTCCGGGGCGGTCAATTGTTGTGCAACAGGATTTCCTTTGGTGGCAACAACCTTGGATCGCGGTGCAGATGGCGGTCCTGTCAGAGTATTTCGAGCCGGTGGTGCATGTGCATCGGGATTCGGTCTCGTTTCTCTACAAGAGAAAACTGCCTGCCGAGGTGCTTGCGGGGCTGAACGTGGCCGGGATGGAGGATGGTGAGATCATCGCGCATCTCAGGGATATGAAACAGGTCGTCAAACCCCTGCGGATCGATCGCGAAATGCGCCAGCTCATTGCGTCGGTCAAAGCCAATCCCGGTCAACGAGCGGCGTTTCGTTTCAAGACCAAGCCCTAGGGTGAAAACTCCGGTAGGGAAGGGCGTTTTTGCGCTTGAATTCTCGTAAGCGATTCCGTAACAGTCCACGCACTTTAGGGGTATAGCTCAGCTGGTAGAGCGACGGTCTCCAAAACCGTAGGTCGCGGGTTCGAACCCTGCTGCCCCTGCCACTTTCCAGACATATTGCTTCATTCGCGCCTCAGGGTTTCCGCAATTGCGCCCCGAGAGCACCTGTTTTCTGCGCCACTGCTGTCGTGTTGGCGTCGGTAGGGTCTGCGCGAGTCCCACCGGCCAGGACGAGACGCGATAGGTGCGAAATGAAGCAAGATGGCATGGGGCCGTTCCATACGGTCGGAATTCAGAAAGTGCGCCAGTGCAAGTGCGAGGCACAGAATCTCCCCCCTGCAGACCGGGCACGGCTCGAAGGGGAGGCGAGTCGTCGTTTCGCGACTCTTTCGCCTGAGACACAGCCGGCACCGTCCACGCTTTCGCGTGTAGAGCAAGCCATGCGTCGCAATGCGCCTGACCTTGCCGGAGGGACGCCCGAAGAAGTCGCCGCCGCCAAGGCCCGCCGCCGCGCGCATCACGATGCCAAGTGGCCGCGTCCGCGCCTTGCCGCGCTTGTGATCCTGATGGCTTCGGCCACGCTCAACCCCTTGCCGGTTCTACGCCTTGGGGTCTGGGGGGTGGTGCTCTTCCTTGCGGTCTCCGTTGCGGTTGGCCCCGAGCGCGCGCGAGACTATAGCGCCGCGCTTTGGCGCGCGTTTGTAGGTCTTTGGAAGCACGAGATCGTGGTTTTGCGTAAAGCAATCCAACATCTGCGCGATCGGATTGACGGCTGGTTGCGCACCGCGCTCTGAGGGTTTCCGTGGCGCTCGGAGCGACAAGCGCCAATCCGGCCTTGAAATTCCCTGACGCGCCGCGTATGTCGGCCCCTGATTCAAGCTAAGAAGACACATCATGGCCAAAACCAATCCGCTTACGTTCATCCAGCAGGTCCGTGCCGAGGTCGCAAAGGTCGTATGGCCGACCCGCCGCGAAGTCCTTCTGACAACGGTCATGGTTTTCATCATGGCGGCGTTGACGGCCGTGTTCTTCTCGCTGGTGGATATCCTTATCCGCGGCGGTCTTCAGATGGTCCTGTCGATCTTCGGCTGATCCGCTCGAGCCTGAAAAACGCTTGAAATCGGGGGCGTTCGGGACTATCCCGACGCGCATCCCCTACACATGGCGCGCGGCGATTCGAGCCACGCGCCGATTTTTTGTTCGGGACCGGTCATAGAAGGCCGGGTGATATTTGGAAATTCTTGATCCTTCGGGATCGGCGCAAGACGGGAAAGAACGATCAGATGGCGAAACGGTGGTATTCGGTTAGCGTGCTGTCGAACTTCGAAAAGAAGATCGCAGAACAGATCCGCCAGTCGGTGATCGAAAGCGATCTCGAAGACGAGATCGACGAGGTTCTGGTGCCGACCGAAGAGGTCATTGAGGTGCGTCGCGGCAAGAAGGTCACGACCGAGCGCCGCTTCATGCCGGGCTACGTGCTCGTGCACATGGAGATGAGCGACCGCGGCTATCACCTCATCAACTCGATCAACCGGGTCACCGGTTTCCTTGGCCCGCAAGGCCGCCCGATGCCGATGCGCGACGCAGAAGTGCAGGGTATCCTTGGCCGCGTCGAGGAAGGTCAGGAAGCACCGCGCACCCTCATCACCTTCGAGGTTGGTGAGAAGGTCAAGGTCAACGACGGCCCGTTCGAAGATTTCGACGGCATGGTCGAGGAAGTGGACGACGACAACCAGCGCCTCAAGGTAACGGTGTCGATCTTCGGTCGGGAAACCCCGGTCGAACTGGAATTCACGCAGGTCACCAAACAGGCCTGATGTGAGCGGCGCCTTCGGGCGCCACCCCCGCGTGGGAGGCGAGGGCCTCGCGATGCCCGGACCAGACCACACAACGTAGCAATCCGAAGGGCGCGCCCCGAGGATGTTGGAAAAGGAAAAGGCTTATGGCCAAGAAGCTCGCAGGCACGATGAAATTGCAAGTGCCCGCCGGTCAAGCGAACCCCTCTCCGCCGGTCGGTCCGGCGCTGGGTCAGCGCGGCATCAACATCATGGAATTCTGCAAGGCGTTCAACGCCAAGACTCAGGATATGGAGCCCGGTGCGCCGTGCCCGACCGTGATCACCTACTATCAGGACAAGTCCTTCACCATGGACATCAAGACGCCGCCGGCGTCCTATTACCTGAAGAAGGCGGCGAAACTGAAGTCCGGTGCGACCAACCCGTCGCGCGAAACCGTGGGTTCGGTCACCGTCAAGCAGGTGCGTGAGATCGCGGAAGCCAAGATGAAGGATCTCAACGCCAATGACATCGAGGCCGCGATGAAGATCATCGTTGGTTCGGCGAACTCCATGGGCATCGAGGTGAAGTAATGGCGAAACTTGGTAAGCGTACTGCCGCAGCGCGTGAAGCGTTTGCAGGCAAGGAAAACCTGACCGTCGAAGAGGCTGTTGCTCTCGTCAAAGGTAACGCCAACGCGAAATTCGACGAAACTGTCGAGATCGCTGTGCAGCTCGGTGTTGATCCGCGCCACGCAGACCAGATGGTCCGCGGCGTTGTCGGCCTGCCGAACGGCAC
Source organism: Shimia sp. FJ5 (assembly GCF_032918335.1). Classification (NCBI taxonomy): domain Bacteria; kingdom Pseudomonadati; phylum Pseudomonadota; class Alphaproteobacteria; order Rhodobacterales; family Roseobacteraceae; genus Shimia; species Shimia sp. FJ5. The sequence continues at coordinate 4,012 of NZ_JAWJUV010000013.1, forward strand.
CGGCAAAACCGTTCGCGTCGCCGTGTTCGCTCGTGGCCCGAAGGCTGAAGAAGCTCAGGCCGCTGGTGCGGATATCGTTGGTGCAGAAGACCTGATGGAAACCGTTCAGGGCGGCACCATCGAGTTCGATCGCTGCATCGCGACCCCGGACATGATGCCGATCGTCGGTCGCCTTGGTAAAGTCCTCGGCCCGCGTAACCTGATGCCGAACCCGAAGGTCGGCACCGTGACCATGGACGTCAAGGCAGCTGTTGAAGCGGCCAAGGGCGGCGAAGTGCAGTTCAAGGCCGAGAAGGCCGGTGTTGTGCACGCGGGTCTCGGCAAGGTGTCCTTCGACGAAGGTAAACTGGTCGAAAACGTGCGTGCCTTCATGGAAGCCGTTCTCAAGGCCAAGCCGTCGGGCGCCAAAGGAGCATACGTCAAGAAGATCGCTCTGAGCTCGACCATGGGCCCGGGTGTGACCATCGACGTGGACAGCGCAGCGGCTCAGTAAGCCGTCGCAACGACAGAATTGAGAGACGGGCGGGGCATGGCTCCGCCCGTTTTTCTTTGAAGCGCAAGCTCTGGTGGCGCTGAAAATCAAAAAGACGATAGACAAACCGGGCTATGGCCTTTAATGAACCCCTGTCCAAGCCGGAAGGGATTCGTGTATACGGGTCCCTTTTCAGGTTTGGCCTGTCCAAGACGGAGGGTTCACGGCGCTTTGGCCATGAATAATTCCTTCCTGAGATGGGGAACGAGACAAGAATTCTGGAAGGCCATCCTTCGAGCGATCCTGGACTCCTTACCCGTAAGTTTGGACCTGAACGCGTGAGCCCTCGGGTTTGCGCAAACATGAGCCGGAAGGTGAGAGCCTTCCAAATTTGGAGTGAAACTGTGGATAGAGCCCAGAAAGAGAAAGTGGTCGAGGAACTCGGCCAGATCTTTGAAAGCTCTGGCGTCGTCGTGGTAGCCCACTACGCCGGTCTCACGGTTGCTGACATGCAGGACCTTCGCGCACGTGCTCGTGACGCGGGTGGTGCTGTTCGTGTCGCCAAGAACAGGCTCGCCAAGATCGCCCTTAAGGACAAGCCCTGCGAGAGCATGGCAGACCTTCTTACGGGTATGACCGTTCTGACCTACTCGGAAGACCCCGTGGCAGCAGCCAAGGTCGCCGAGGACTTTGCCAAGACGAACAAGAAGTTCGAAATCCTTGGCGGTGCAATGGGTGAGAACGCTCTTGACCGTGCCGGCGTTGAAGCCGTGTCGAAAATGCCGTCGCGCGAGGAGCTTATTGCTTCGATCGTCGGCTGCATCGGCGCACCTGCTTCGAACATCGCTGGCGCGATTGGCGCACCTGCTTCGAACATCGCATCCATCCTGTCTACCATCGAGGAAAAGGCAGAGGCTGCGTAAGCAACTTTGGAACCGCGTAGGCACTATCGCCCAACGTTGGAACACATACCTAGAAACGGAAAGAGTCTAAAATGGCTGATCTGAAAAAACTTGCAGAAGAGATCGTGGGTCTGACCCTTCTCGAAGCACAAGAACTGAAAACCATCCTCAAAGACGAGTACGGCATTGAGCCCGCAGCTGGCGGCGCCGTCATGGTCGCAGGCGCAGCTGGTGGCGACGCCGGCGGTGCAGCTGAGGAAGAGAAAACCGAATTCGACGTCATCCTGAAGTCGGCCGGCGCCTCGAAAATCAACGTCATCAAAGAAGTCCGCGGCATCACCGGCCTGGGCCTCAAAGAAGCCAAAGAGCTGGTCGAAGCCGGCGGCAAGGCTGTCAAAGAAGGCGTTTCGAAAGAAGAAGCCGAAGACATCAAGGGCAAGCTGGAAGCAGCTGGCGCAGAAGTCGAAGTCAAGTAATCCGGCAGGAACGGACCGGGCAACCGGCGCGTTCCACCAGATTTATCAGGCTGGATGCGGGTTATACCGCGTCCAGCCGAACCTGTCTCAGAGAGGGCTTTTTCAACAAAGCCTTTTCTAAGGCGAGGTTCAAAGATCGGGAGGTTGCCACTCGGGACGGCGACCGGGAATTGATCTGAACTCGACCATCTCGGATGGGTGTGCGACCGGGGCCCGACGGTCGGCACACTCGCAAGAGAAGTGAAAGGTGACATCGACCATGGCTCAGACCTACCTTGGCCAAAAACGTCTGCGTAAGTATTACGGCAAGATCCGCGAAGTCCTCGAAATGCCGAACCTCATCGAGGTTCAGAAATCCTCCTACGATCTCTTCCTGCGCTCCGGCGACGAAGCGCTCCCGATGGACGGTGAAGGCATCAAGGGCGTTTTCCAATCGGTCTTCCCGATCAAGGATTTCAACGAGACCTCCGTGCTCGAGTTCGTGAACTACGAGCTTGAAAGGCCGAAATATGACGTCGAAGAGTGCATGCAGCGCGACATGACCTATTCGGCGCCGCTCAAGGTCACGCTGCGCCTGATCGTGTTCGATGTGGACGAAGACACCGGCGCCAAGTCGGTCAAGGACATCAAGGAACAAGACGTCTTTATGGGCGACATGCCCCTGATGACCCCGAACGGCACCTTTGTCGTCAACGGCACCGAGCGTGTGATCGTCTCCCAGATGCACCGTTCGCCGGGCGTGTTCTTTGACCACGATAAGGGCAAAACGCATTCTTCGGGTAAACTCCTGTTCGCCTGCCGCATCATCCCGTATCGCGGCTCCTGGCTCGACTTCGAATTCGACGCCAAGGACATCGTGTTCGCCCGTATCGACCGTCGCCGCAAGCTGCCGGTCACGACGCTTCTTTATGCGCTTGGTCTCGACCAAGAAAGCATCATGGATGCCTATTACGAAACCGTCGACTTCAAGCTCGAGAAGAACAAGGGTTGGGTCACCAAGTTCTTCCCCGAACGCGTGCGCGGCACCCGTCCGACCTACGATCTCGTCGACGCGGCCACTGGCGAAGTGATCTGCGAAGCGGGCAAGAAAGTCACGCCGCGTGCGGTCAAGAAGATCATCGACGAAGGCAAGATCACCAACCTTCTCGTGCCTTTCGACCACATCGTCGGGAAATACGTCTCCAAGGACATCATCAACGAAGAAACCGGTGCGATCTATGTCGAAGCCGGTGACGAACTGACGATGGAATACGACAAGGACGGCGAAGTCATCGGTGGCTCCCTGAAAGAGCTGCTCGACGCGGGCATCACCGATATCCCGGTCCTCGACATCGACAACGTCAACGTCGGCCCCTACATGCGCAACACCATGGCGCAGGACAAGAACATGAACCGCGAAACCGCGCTCATGGACATCTACCGCGTCATGCGCCCGGGCGAGCCGCCCACGGTCGAAGCCGCGTCGGCCCTGTTCGACACGCTCTTCTTCGACAGCGAGCGCTATGACCTCTCGGCCGTTGGTCGCGTGAAGATGAACATGCGTCTCGCGCTCGACGCCGAAGACACCCAGCGCACCCTGCGCAAGGAAGACATCGTTGCTTGTATCAAGGCGCTCGTTGAGCTTCGTGACGGCAAGGGCGACGTGGACGACATCGACCACCTCGGCAACCGTCGTGTGCGCTCGGTCGGCGAATTGATGGAGAACCAGTATCGCGTGGGTCTCCTGCGCATGGAACGTGCCATCAAGGAACGCATGTCGTCGGTCGAAATCGACACCGTCATGCCGCAAGACCTTATCAACGCCAAACCGGCAGCGGCGGCTGTGCGTGAATTCTTCGGCTCGTCGCAGCTGTCGCAGTTCATGGACCAGACCAACCCGCTTTCGGAAGTGACGCACAAGCGTCGCCTCTCGGCGCTTGGCCCGGGCGGCCTGACTCGCGAACGCGCAGGCTTTGAGGTGCGCGACGTGCACCCGACCCATTATGGCCGCATGTGCCCGATTGAAACGCCGGAAGGCCCGAACATCGGTCTCATCAACTCGCTCGCCACTTTCGCGCGCGTCAACAAGTATGGCTTCATCGAGACCCCGTATCGTGTCGTGAAAGACGCGAAGGTCACCGACGAAGTGCATTACATGTCGGCCACCGAAGAGATGCGCCACACCGTGGCTCAGGCGAACGCCAACCTCAACACCGAGGGCAAATTCGAGAACGATCTCGTCTCGACCCGTCAGAACGGCGACTACACCCTCGCACCGCGCGAGAATGTGGACCTGATCGACGTCTCCCCGAAACAGCTGGTTTCGGTCGCGGCCTCGCTCATCCCGTTCCTTGAAAACGACGACGCCAACCGCGCTCTCATGGGGTCGAACATGCAACGTCAGGCCGTGCCGCTCTTGCGTGCCGAGGCACCGCTCGTCGGCACCGGCATCGAGGAAATCGTGGCCCGCGACTCGGGCGCTGCGATCATGGCGACCCGCGGCGGCATCATCGACCAGGTCGACGCCCAGCGTATCGTTGTGCGCGCCACCGAAGATCTCGAGCTTGGCGATGCCGGCGTCGACATCTACCGGATGCGCAAGTTCCAGCGGTCGAACCAGAACACCTGTATCAACCAGCGCCCGCTGGTGAAGGTGGGTGACACGGTTCAGAAAGGCGAAGTGATCGCCGATGGTCCGTCGACGGATATCGGTGAATTGGCGCTCGGCAAGAACGTCGTCGTCGCCTTCATGCCTTGGAACGGCTACAACTACGAAGACTCGATCCTGATCTCCGAGCGTATCGCGCGCGATGACGTCTTTACCTCGATCCACATCGAGGAATTCGAAGTCTCCGCCCGTGACACGAAGCTCGGCCCGGAAGAGATCACCCGCGACATCCCCAACGTCGGCGAGGAAGCCCTGCGCAACCTCGATGAGGCGGGCATCGTCTATATCGGTGCCGATGTGGAGCCGGGCGATATTCTCGTCGGGAAGATCACGCCGAAGGGCGAAAGCCCGATGACGCCGGAAGAGAAACTTCTGCGCGCCATCTTCGGCGAGAAAGCCTCGGACGTGCGCGACACCTCGCTGCGCGTGAAGCCGGGCGACTTCGGCACGGTTGTCGAGGTCCGCGTCTTCAACCGTCACGGTGTCGAGAAAGACGAACGTGCGCTTCAGATCGAGCGTGAAGAGGTGGAACGTCTGGCGCGTGACCGCGACGACGAACTCGCCATCCTCGACCGCAACATCTATGCCCGCCTCAAGGGTCTGATCCTCGGCAAGACCGCCGTGAAAGGCCCCAAAGGCGTCAAGGCGAACTCGGAAATTACCGAGGATCTGCTCGAAACCCTGACCCGTGGTCAGTGGTGGCAGCTCGCGCTTGCGGAAGAAGCCGATGCACAGATCGTCGAGGCCCTGCACGAGCAGTATGAGATCCAGAAACGCGCGCTTGATGCCCGTTTCGAGGACAAGGTCGAGAAGGTCCGCCGCGGCGACGACCTGCCGCCGGGCGTGATGAAGATGGTCAAAGTCTTCATCGCCGTGAAGCGCAAGCTTCAGCCGGGCGATAAGATGGCCGGTCGTCACGGGAACAAAGGTGTGATCTCGAAAGTGGTTCCGATGGAGGACATGCCGTTCCTCGCAGATGGCACCCCGGTCGACTTCTGCCTCAACCCGCTCGGTGTTCCGTCGCGTATGAACGTCGGTCAGATCCTCGAGACCCACATGGGTTGGGCCGCACGCGGTCTTGGTCTGAACGTCGATGAAGCGCTTCAGGAATACCGCCGCTCGGGCGATCTGACCCCGGTGCGCGAAGCGATGAAGCTGGCCTATGGCGAAGATGTCTACGAAGAAGGCATCACCTCCATGGACGAGCCCGCGCTTCTCGAAGCCGCTGGCAACGTGACCCGTGGTGTGCCGATCGCGACTCCGGTCTTCGACGGCGCCAAAGAGGCAGACGTGAACGACGCACTTGTGCGCGCAGGCTTCTCCGAATCCGGTCAGTCGATCCTGTTCGACGGCCGCACCGGCGAACAGTTTGCACGCCCGGTCACCGTCGGGATCAAGTACCTTCTCAAGCTGCACCACCTTGTCGACGACAAGATCCACGCCCGTTCGACCGGCCCGTACAGCCTCGTCACTCAGCAGCCGCTCGGTGGTAAGGCACAGTTCGGTGGTCAGCGTTTCGGGGAGATGGAGGTCTGGGCTCTGGAAGCATATGGCGCGGCCTACACGCTGCAAGAGATGCTCACCGTCAAGTCGGATGACGTGGCGGGCCGGACCAAGGTCTACGAATCGATCGTCAAAGGCGAAGACAACTTCGAAGCGGGCGTCCCGGAATCCTTCAACGTTCTCGTGAAGGAAGTCCGCGGCCTCGGCCTGAACATGGAACTCCTGGATGCGGAGGTGGACGAGTAAGGGCCCCGCGCCCTTACCCCATCATCCCTTCCGCACAAGATTTAGGATATCAAAATGAACCAGGAACTGACCAACAACCCGTTCAACCCGCTGACCCCGCCGAAAGTGTTCGACGAGATCAAGGTATCGCTGGCCTCGCCGGAGCGGATCCTCTCGTGGTCCTATGGTGAGATCAAGAAGCCGGAAACCATCAACTACCGCACGTTCAAGCCCGAGCGTGACGGTCTCTTCTGTGCGCGTATCTTTGGCCCGATCAAGGATTACGAATGCCTCTGCGGCAAGTATAAGCGCATGAAGTATCGCGGCGTCGTCTGCGAAAAATGCGGCGTCGAAGTCACCCTCCAGAAAGTGCGCCGCGAGCGTATGGGCCATATCGAACTGGCCGCGCCCGTCGCACATATCTGGTTCCTGAAATCGCTGCCGTCGCGCATCGGTCTCATGCTCGACATGACCCTGCGTGATCTTGAGCGCGTGCTCTACTTCGAAAACTACGTCGTGATCGAACCGGGCCTTACCGACCTGACCTACGGCCAGATGCTCACAGAAGAAGAGTATATGGACGCGCAGGATGCCTATGGCATGGACGCCTTCACCGCCAATATCGGTGCCGAAGCGATCCGCGAGATGCTCTCCCAGATCGACCTCGAATCCGAGGCCGAGCAGCTTCGCGCAGACCTCGCGGAAGCGACGGGCGAACTGAAGCCGAAGAAGATCATCAAGCGTCTCAAGGTCGTGGAATCCTTCCTCGAGTCGGGCAACCGCCCCGAATGGATGATCCTGACGGTGATCCCGGTCATTCCGCCGGAACTGCGCCCGCTGGTGCCGCTCGATGGTGGCCGTTTCGCGACGTCGGATCTCAACGATCTCTATCGCCGCGTCATCAACCGGAACAACCGCCTCAAGCGTCTGATCGAACTCCGCGCGCCGGATATCATCGTGCGCAACGAAAAGCGGATGCTTCAGGAATCCGTCGACGCTCTGTTCGACAACGGTCGCCGTGGCCGCGTCATTACCGGCGCGAACAAGCGTCCGCTGAAATCGCTCTCGGACATGCTCAAGGGTAAGCAGGGCCGCTTCCGTCAGAACCTTCTGGGTAAGCGCGTCGACTTCTCGGGCCGTTCGGTCATTGTGACCGGCCCGGAACTCAAGCTGCATCAGTGTGGTCTGCCCAAGAAGATGGCGCTCGAGCTGTTCAAGCCCTTCATCTATTCGCGCCTCGAGGCCAAAGGTCTTTCGAGCACCGTGAAACAGGCCAAGAAGCTGGTCGAGAAGGAACGCCCGGAAGTTTGGGATATCCTCGACGAGGTGATCCGCGAACACCCGGTGATGCTCAACCGTGCGCCGACGCTGCACCGTCTTGGTATTCAGGCGTTCGAACCGGTCCTCATCGAAGGTAAAGCGATCCAGCTGCACCCGCTCGTCTGTTCGGCGTTCAACGCTGACTTCGACGGTGACCAGATGGCCGTGCACGTCCCGCTGAGCCTTGAAGCTCAGCTCGAAGCGCGCGTCCTGATGATGTCGACGAACAACGTTCTGTCGCCGGCCAACGGCTCGCCGATCATCGTTCCGTCGCAGGATATGATCCTCGGCCTCTACTACACGACGATCATGCGCGAAGGCATGAAGGGCGAAGGCATGGTCTTCTCCTCGATTGACGAAGTGCAATACGCTCTTGATACCGGCGCCGTGCACCTGCACGCGAAGATCACTGCGCGTATTCCGCAGATCGACGAGAACGGTCTTGAGGTCATGAAGCGTTTCGAGACCACCCCCGGTCGCGTGCGCCTCGGGGCGCTGCTTCCGCAGAACGCCAAGGCCCCGTTCGAGCTTGTGAACAAGCTGCTTCGCAAGAAAGAAGTGCAGAACGTCATCGACACCGTCTACCGCTACTGCGGTCAGAAAGAGTCGGTCATCTTCTGCGACCAGATCATGTCCATGGGCTTCAAAGAAGCGTTCAAGGCCGGGATTTCCTTCGGCAAGGACGACATGGTTATTCCCGACACCAAGTGGACCATCGTTGATGAAACCCGCGATCAGGTGAAGGACTTTGAACAGCAGTACATGGACGGTCTGATCACTCAGGGCGAAAAGTACAACAAAGTCGTGGACGCATGGTCGAAGTGTAACGACAAGGTCACCGACGCCATGATGGGCACCATCTCGGCGGCACAGACCGATGAGAACGGCGCTGAAGCGGAACCGAACTCGGTCTACATGATGGCCCACTCCGGTGCGCGTGGCTCGGTCACTCAGATGAAACAGCTCGGCGGGATGCGTGGCCTGATGGCCAAGCCGAACGGCGACATCATCGAGACACCGATCATTTCGAACTTCAAGGAAGGCCTGACCGTTCTTGAATACTTCAACTCGACCCACGGCGCCCGTAAGGGTCTGTCGGATACGGCTCTGAAGACCGCGAACTCCGGTTACCTGACCCGTCGCCTCGTCGATGTGGCGCAGGACTGCATCGTGCGCATGAACGATTGTGGCACCGAGAACGCGATCACCGCAGAAGCTGCGGTCAACGACGGCGAAGTCGTCGCCTCGCTCGCAGAGCGTGTCCTCGGTCGTGTGGCCGCGGATGATGTTCTGCGTCCGGGCACCGATGAGGTGATCGTGGCACAGGGCGAACTGATCGACGAACGCATGGCCGACACCATCGACGAAGCCGGTGTGGCCTCCATGCGTATCCGCAGCCCGCTCACCTGTGAGGCTGAGGAAGGCGTCTGCGCCCAGTGCTATGGTCGTGACCTCGCGCGCGGTACCATCGTCAACACCGGCGAAGCCGTGGGCATCATCGCGGCACAGTCGATTGGTGAACCCGGTACACAGCTGACGATGCGGACCTTCCACATCGGTGGCGTTGCTCAAGGTGGTCAGCAGTCGTTCCTCGAAGCGAGCCAGGACGGCACCATCGTCTTCGAGAACGCTCAGATCCTCGAGAACGTGCATGGCGAAGCGCTCGTCATGGGCCGCAACATGAAGCTCATCATCCAGGACGAGACCGGCGAGGAACGCGCCAGCCACAAGATCGGCTACGGTACCAAGCTCTTCGTCAAGGACGGCCAGAGCATCAAGCGCGGCGAAAAGCTGTTCGAATGGGATCCGTACACTCTGCCGATCCTTGCCGAGAAATCGGGCACCACGAAATATGTCGATCTTGTCTCCGGTATCGCCGTGCGCGAAGAAACCGATGACGCGACCGGCATGACCCAGAAGATCGTCGCCGACTGGCGTGCGGCTCCGAAGGGCAACGAGCTCAAGCCGGAAGTCATCCTTGTCGATGAAAACGGCGAGCCAGTGCGCAACGATGCGGGCAACCCGGTGCACTACCCGATGTCCGTGGACGCGATCCTGTCGGTCGAAGATGGCCAACAGATCAACGCAGGTGACGTGGTTGCGCGTATTCCGCGTGAAGGCGCCAAGACCAAGGACATTACCGGTGGTCTGCCGCGTGTGGCCGAACTGTTCGAAGCCCGTCGTCCCAAGGACCACGCGATCATCGCCGAAATCGATGGTTACGTGCGCTTTGGTCGCGACTACAAGAACAAGCGCCGCATCTCGATCGAACCGGCAGACGAGTCGATGGAGCCCGTCGAGTACATGGTGCCCAAGGGCAAGCACATCCCGGTGCAGGAAGGCGACTTCGTGCAGAAGGGTGACTACATCATGGACGGTAACCCGGCCCCGCACGACATCCTGTCGATCATGGGTGTCGAGGCGCTGGCGGATTACATGATCAACGAGGTGCAGGACGTTTATCGCCTTCAGGGTGTGAAGATTAACGACAAGCACATCGAAGTCATCGTGCGTCAGATGCTCCAGAAATGGGAGATCCTCGACTCCGGCGAAACCACGCTGCTCAAGGGCGAACATGTGGACAAGCAGGAATTCGACGCTGCCAATGAAAAGGCGTTGGCCGAAGGCCGCCGCCCGGCATCCGGCGAACCGATCCTGCTCGGCATCACCAAGGCGTCGCTCCAGACCCGCTCCTTCATCTCGGCGGCCTCCTTCCAAGAGACCACCCGCGTTCTTACCGAGGCTTCGGTGCAGGGCAAGAAGGACAAGCTCGTGGGCCTCAAGGAGAACGTCATCGTGGGCCGCCTCATCCCGGCCGGTACCGGCGGTGCGACCCAGAACGTCCGCCGTGTGGCGCAAGATCGCGACAATATCGTGATCGAGGCGCGCCGCGAGGAAGCCGAAGCGGCTGCGGCGCTGGCTGCTCCGACCGAGGATGCCACCGTCGACGACGTGTTTGACAGCGGTCTCGTGGAAACCCCGGAAAGCCGCGACGAAGATTGATCGCGCGGCCATCCGGCCACTGAATGAAAGAAAGGCCCCCGGCACCGAGCCGGGGGCCTTACTTGTCTTTGGCGAGAGGTTTTCTGCCAAGAGGAAGCCCGGACACAGTGCGCGCGGGGGCTTGGCGCGCCTATAAGCCCGGTCTAGTGTCGCTCGGTCAGGAGCAGCAGGGACAGGTCAAGGCAATGTCGGACAATATGAAGGGGGCGATCCTGATGATCTGCTCCATGGCGGCCTTCACCTTCAATGATGCCTGCATCAAGCTGATGAATGCCGATATGCCGCTGTTTCAGCTCTTGTTGCTGCGCGGTCTGCTGACGACGTTTTGCATTTGGATCATGGCGCGCAGCATGGGGGCAATCCGCCTCAACCTGCCGCGCCGCGACTGGGGACGCATCGCGTTGCGCACGATGTCGGAAATCGGGGCGGCCTATTTCTTTATCACGGCCCTGCGCAACCTGCCTCTGGCCAATGTCATGGCGGTCCTGCAGATGTTGCCATTGACTGTAACCCTTGGCGGGTTGCTGTTTTACCGCGAGCCGGTGGGGTGGCGACGTCTTTCGGCGATTGGTGTGGGATTTGCCGGTATGCTCCTGATCGTGCGCCCCGGGCCAGAGGGCTTTGACATCTATGCGCTCTATGCCCTTGCCGCCGTGGTCTGCGTCACAGCGCGCGACCTTGCCACGCGGCGCATGTCGCCCGTTGTGCCTTCGATGACCGTCACACTTGCCGCGTCGGTGGGCATAACGCTTTTTGCAGCCATTGCGACCCTTGGCGAGACCTGGGTGCCCGTGACCACGCGCGACGCGGCGCTTCTCGTGGGGGCGGCGGTGTTCATCATTGGCGGCTATCTCTTCTCCGTCCTTGTGATGCGCGTCGGCGAGGTCTCCTTCGTCGCACCGTTCCGCTATACGGGTCTGCTTTGGGGGTTGTTGCTTGGCTTCGTGATCTTCGGGGATTGGCCCGATAGCCTGACGCTCCTTGGCGCGGCGATCATCGTGATCACCGGGATCTTCACGATCCTGCGCGGGGATCGTCAGCGGCGCGCATAGAGCGCGCGTACCTTGTCGGAATCGACATTGAACTCTGATTGAAACAGCGCCTCGCCTTCCGCATCGAGGGGTTCGAGCTTGAAGCGGCGGATGTTCTCTTTCTGACGCGAGTCATTGTGATCGTTGTGACCACGCAGAAACATATGCGGGGTCGGCATGCTGACCACAGGCATGAACCGCCCTAGCCGGGTATGTCCGAAATTCATGATGGTGTTGCGATGCTTGCCCTTGGCGGACATGGCGAGGGCCGGGGTCCAGAGTGTCTCGACCACTTGCGCCGCGCGAATGCCTTCCCGACCGGGAGACGCAACCCAGCCAGTGTTGAAATCAAAGGCCACATGTGGATTGTGACGCAGAAGCGGACGGCATTCTTGTGCCAAGGCGCGCAGGCGTTCGACGAAATGGATCGAGACCGCATCATCGTCATCCATGCGGAACTGAAGACACGGCTCTGAGCGTGCATCACGGGCCGCGTTGATCGCCTCTCGCATGACGTCACGGTGCGGGCCGGCGGGCCATGCTTGGATCTGTGCCTGTGGCAACCCTGCAAGAAGCGACTCAAGCCGCGCGCGCATCGCGTCAGGTAGGTCGTCTCCGATCACCACCACAAAGGTAAAATCGGGATCTGTCTGAGCGCGCAGGGCCGGGAGGGTGAAGGCTTCGAACATGCGAAACCGATCGTCGATCCGCGCCGGATCATAGAGATAGGCGGCGCGCGCCTCGGCGGTGTCATGTTGAACCTGGAACCCGCCGAGCGCCGGATAGGAAAACCGGCATAGCCCGACCACCTGCATGTCTTTGCTGTCCATTCCCGGTCTCGATCTCCTTGCCCTGTTGCGACTTTCGCATTGGCGCGAACACGTGGCAAGCGGCACTCTTGCGAAAGCGATGGGGTGCATCGCCGCTGCCAGAGAAACAGCCGATTGCTCGGCGGTGGCGTTTCTTATACCTCGGGAGGGCAGAGGCGGCGCCGGGGCAGGGCAAGCTGTTGACAAGCCCGGCGACTCCCCCTATACGCCGCAGCATCCGGTAAGGGGGCCGCCCCTGTATGCCGAATTCAAACCTGTAGTGGTCAAGGTCCGCGCTACTTTGAAGCGTGCACCCTCTGAAACCCCACCGCGTCGTTCGCCTCGGAATGGGAACGTTCGCGGGTTTTTTGCTTGTGGACGCGCAGGCAGCACACTTAACCGCATGGGGCTGCGCTCCTGTGCAGCACATGAAGCAAAACGGGAAGAGACCCTTATGCCAACGATCCAGCAGCTGATCCGCAAGCCGCGTCAGCCCAAAGTCAAGCGCTCGAAGTCCCAGCACCTCGAGCAATGCCCCCAGAAACGCGGCGTTTGCACCCGCGTTTACACCACCACCCCGAAAAAGCCGAACTCCGCTATGCGGAAGGTTGCCAAGGTGCGCCTGACCAACGGCTACGAGGTGATCTCCTACATCCCCGGTGAAAGCCACAACCTTCAGGAACACTCCGTTGTCCTGATCCGCGGCGGCCGTGTGAAAGACCTTCCGGGTGTCCGTTACCACATCCTGCGTGGTGTTCTGGATACCCAGGGCGTCAAAGACCGTAAGCAGCGTCGCTCGAAATACGGCGCGAAGCGTCCTAAGTAAGAAGGATAAGAATAGATGTCTCGTCGTCACGCCGCTGAGAAGCGCGAAATCCTGCCCGACGCCAAATATGGCGATAAGGTCCTGAGCAAATTCATGAACAACCTCATGATCGACGGTAAAAAGTCGGTTGCGGAAAAGATCGTCTATAACGCGCTTGATCGCGTTGAGACCAAGGTCAAACGCGCCCCCGTCGAAGTGTTCCATGAAGCGCTCGACAACATCAAACCCTCCGTCGAAGTGCGCTCGCGCCGCGTCGGTGGTGCAACCTATCAGGTTCCGGTTGAAGTGCGCCCCGAGCGCCGCGAAGCCCTGGCCATTCGTTGGCTCATCACCGCCTCGCGCAACCGTAACGAGAACACCATGGAAGAACGCCTCGCAGGCGAACTTCTGGATGCCGTGAACTCGCGCGGTACCGCCGTCAAGAAGCGGGAAGACACTCACAAGATGGCCGAGGCAAACAAAGCCTTCAGCCATTATCGCTGGTAATCCTCAAGAGAGAATTCTGACCAATGGCACGCGACTATCCCCTCGACCGGTACCGCAACTTCGGTATCATGGCGCACATTGATGCAGGCAAGACCACCTGCTCTGAGCGTATCCTTTTCTACACCGGCAAATCCCACAACATCGGTGAGGTGCACGACGGTGCAGCCACCATGGACTGGATGGAGCAGGAGCAGGAACGCGGCATCACCATCACCTCGGCTGCGACGACCACCTTCTGGGAGCGCACCGAAGATGGCCAGTCTGCCGATTCCGAAAAGCACCGCCTGAACATCATCGACACCCCCGGCCACGTGGACTTCACCATCGAAGTCGAACGCTCGCTGGCCGTGCTCGACGGTGCCGTCTGTGTTCTCGACGCCAACGCCGGTGTTGAGCCCCAGACCGAAACCGTGTGGCGTCAGGCTGACCGCTACAAGGTTCCGCGTATGGTGTTCGTCAACAAGATGGACAAAATCGGCGCGGACTTCTTCAACTGCGTTCGCATGATCGAAGACCGCACCGGCGCGCGCGCCATTCCCGTCGGTATCCCGATTGGTGCGGAAAACGAGCTCGAAGGTCTGGTTGACCTCGTGACCATGGAAGAGTGGCTGTGGCAGGGTGAAGATCTGGGCGCGTCCTGGGTCAAGGCCCCGATCCGCGAGAGCCTTCAGGACATGGCCGCCGAATGGCGCGAGAAGATGGTCGAAGCCGCCGTCGAGCAAGACGACGACGCGATGGAAGCCTATCTCGAAGGTGACGAGCCCGATGTCGCAACCATGCGCAAACTGCTGCGCAAGGGCACGCTGAACATGTCCTTCGTTCCGGTTCTCGGTGGTTCCGCGTTCAAGAACAAAGGCGTGCAGCCGCTGCTCAACGCCGTGATCGACTACCTCCCGAGCCCGCTCGACGTTGTCGATTACATGGGCTTCTCGCCGGATGACGAAACCGAAGAGCGTAACATCGCCCGCCGCGCGGACGACGACATGCCCTTCGCTGGTCTCGCGTTCAAGATCATGAACGACCCCTTCGTGGGCTCGCTCACCTTTACCCGTATCTATTCGGGTACCATGAACAAAGGTGAGACCGTTCTCAACGCGACCAAAGGCAAGAAAGAGCGCATCGGTCGTATGATGATGATGCACTCGAACAACCGTGAAGAGATCGAAGAAGCGTTTGCAGGCGACATTATCGCGCTCGCGGGCCTCAAGGATACCACCACCGGTGATACCCTCTGCGACCCGAAAGCACCTGTCGTTCTCGAAACCATGACCTTCCCCGATCCGGTGATCGAGATCGCGGTCGAGCCGAAGACCAAGAACGACCAAGAGAAGATGTCTCAAGGTCTCGCGCGCCTCGCCGCCGAAGACCCGTCCTTCCGCGTCGAAACCGACCTCGAGTCCGGCCAGACCATCATGAAGGGCATGGGCGAACTTCACCTCGACATTCTCGTCGATCGTCTGAAGCGTGAATTCAAGGTCGAAGCGAACATCGGTGCACCGCAGGTGGCCTATCGCGAAACCATCTCGCGCCCGATTGAGCACACCTACACCCACAAGAAACAGTCGGGTGGTTCGGGTCAGTTCGGTGAGGTCAAACTCGAGATCATGCCGACAGAGCCGGGCGAAGGTTACTCCTTCGAAAGCCGCATCGTCGGTGGTGCTGTTCCGAAGGAATACATCCCCGGTGTCGAAAAGGGCATCCAGTCGGTCATGGACTCCGGTCCGCTGGCAGGCTTCCCGGTGATCGACTTCAAAGTCGCGCTTCTCGACGGTAAGTTCCACGACGTGGACTCCTCGGTTCTCGCCTTTGAAATCGCATCGCGGATGTGTATGCGCGAAGGTCTGAAACTGGCTGGTGCGAAACTGCTCGAACCGATGATGAAAGTCGAAGTGATCACCCCGGAAGAATATACCGGCGGTATCATCGGCGACCTCACCTCGCGTCGTGGTCAGGTTTCGGGTCAGGAGCCGCGCGGCAACGCCGTGGCGATCGACGCCTTCGTGCCGCTGGCGAACATGTTTGGCTACATCAACACCCTTCGTTCGATGTCGTCGGGCCGCGCCCAGTTCACCATGCAGTTCGACCACTACGATCCGGTTCCGCAGAACATCTCGGACGAAATTCAGGCGAAATACGCCTAAGCGAAATTGGGGAAGCGGGAGACCGCTTTCCCCTCCAACATCAAGGAGGCCATCATGGCTAAGGAAAAGTTTGAACGCAGCAAACCGCACTGCAACATCGGCACGATTGGTCACGTTGACCACGGCAAGACGACCCTGACGGCAGCGATCACCAAGCAATTTGGTGACTTCAAAGCCTATGACGAGATTGACGGCGCGCCGGAAGA
>NZ_JAWJUV010000014.1:0-18876 GCF_032918335.1 Shimia sp. FJ5
AGGAACTGGGGATCAAACCGGTCACACTCTACCGGCATGTCGTTTCCAACGGCAATCTATGCGATCTCGGAAAACGAGCTCTCGAAGCTTAGCGTAGGATTCTGCACTCTACGGCATCAGACCCCCAGATGTCTTCGCGGTGCGGCAAGGCGAACGTATCCGGTTGCGGCTGATCAATGCCGCGAACGCCCGCATCTTCGCGCTCGACTTCGGCGACCTTTCCGCGCGCATCATTGCGCTCGACGGCCAGCCGGTCACCCCGCACGCCGCGCCTGACGGTGTCGTAGTTCTTGGCCCGGCGATGCGTGCGGACATCATGCTCGATTGCCCTGCCGACCCCGGAACCAGGCTGCAAATCGTCGACCGCGCCTATCGTGACAATGAATTCAACCTGCTGGATGTCGTCTTTGACGAAACGCCCCTGCGTGCCACGCCGCCGGAATGGGAAATTGCCCTTCCAGCCAATCCGCTGATCGAACCTGATCTGAAAGCAGCCCGTCGTCATGAAATCCTGTTCACCGGGGGCATGATGGGCGCCATGGTCGAGCGCCAGATGGGCCTGAGCCAGTCCGACAGCATGATGGGCGGTATGATGGGTGGCGTTGTGGGCGGCGGCATGTGGTTCGTCAATGGCGTCGCGGCCGAAGGGCACATGCTCGATCCTTTCCTGACATTGGAGCGCGACGCGAGCCATGTCCTCCAGATGACGAACGCCACGGCGTTCGACCATCCGATCCACCTGCACGGCCACTCCTTCCGCGTCATCAGCCGCGATGGCGTGCCGACCGAATTCCGTGAATGGCAGGACACCGTGCTGATCGCGCCGCGCGAGCAGGTCGAAATCGCCCTGGTCGCCGACAATCCCGGAGACTGGATGTTCCATTGCCACATCCTCGAGCACCAGGCGGCCGGGATGATGGGCGTGATCCGCGTCGCATGAGCAGAGGAGCATACAGATTGAAGTCGATTGAGATTGGATGTCGGCCAAACCGGCGCAAGGTACTCACCGCGGCACTCAGTATCGGCGTCGCTTCGATGTTGTCGAGGTTCGCACTCGCGGCGAGCGATGGTGATCCAGCGGCACTTGCCTTTGATGGCGATACCATTCTGCTGGCGAGTCGAGGGCTGTTCGTCAGTGACGATGACGGCCGGACTTGGACCGCGGCAGAGACACCGGGGAACGTGCTGTCGCTGGCGACCCATCGCGACCGGTCCGGCCGTGTGGTTGCGGGGCTCGCCGTGGGCGGTGTCAGCATTTCCGAAGATGGGGGCGCTTCGTGGCGCGTCAGCGACGCTGGGCTGCCTGACGGAGAGATCAATGCCATTGTCATCGCCTCGCGGAACTCGGACATGATCTATGCCTCGGTTCGCGCGACGGATTGTGGAAGAGCGAGGACGCCGGTGCAACCTGGTCGCTCGCCATGGACCGCCCCTGGCTCGACGACGCAGAGCGCGATCCTCTTGCTCTGGCTTCGGTCGAGCTTGAGACCGGCATGGGCGGTATCTGGATCTATGCGGGCACCGAGGTTGGCCTTGCGCGGGTGCCCGATTGCTTTTGTCGCTGGCAGGACGTGCAGCCAGGCAACGCGATGGACTAATTGGTGGCGGGTGAAGCCCCACCGTCCGAAGCGCCATTGCCAGGCGGTGAACCGATCCTGTCGCTGGCCAGTGCCCCCTCGGCGCCGGAAGTGATGTATGCCGCGCTGCCTTCGGGCCTCTGGGCATCGCAGGACGGCGGAGTCATCTGGCAAAAGCGGGCCAGCATAGCTGCGACCGCCGTTGCGGTTCATCCCAGAGACGAGACCTACATCGCTGCCCTGTTGGGCGGCATCTTGAAAATCAGCCGTGACGGCGGCGCAACCTGGATCGAAACAGGAGAACTATGATGGAGAAAATGATGCAGAGAAGAAACGCGCTTGGTCTGATTGGTAGCGGCATTGTCGGAATGGTGGGCCTGTCCACATCGGCCTGGGCGCAAGCGACAGGCGATATGGCGTCCGATCTGGCGGGCAGCGAAAGGCAGATCACCATCTGGCGCGATCCGGGCTGCGGCTGCTGTGATGCCTATGGGGATTACCTCGAAGAACACGGCTTTACCGTTACGCGTGTGGATGACCGCGACTTCGAAAAACGCTCGGTCGAAGTCGGTGTGCCCGCCCAGGGCATCGGCTGCCACCTGGCCGAGATCGACGGCTACTATGTCAGCGGTCTCGTCCCCGTCGACATCATTGATCGGCTGCTGGAAACCCGTCCGGCGATAACGGGTATCACCTTGCCGGGAATGCCCGCGAACGCACCCGGGATGTCTGCGGCCAAGACAGGCACGCTCAGGACCTACGCCTTTGGCCCAGAGGGAGTTTCAGTCTATGCCGATGAATAAGGGGCCGAAAAACCGATTGGCGAAGGGTGCGATCAGGCGGTCAGTGCAACTGGCTGTTATTGTGTCCGCGCTCGCAACCACCGGCCTTGTGGTGCTGGCCCAATCGGAACCGGCGGATCCGCTTGTCGAGGGACTCAGGTTTCTAGGAGAACCCGTCTTCGCAGCCGAAGTCGCTGCGGGTGAACAGCTCTATGCTGAGAACTGCGCCATTTGCCATGGTGCGAACCTCGAAGGCCAGCCCGATTGGCGTCGGCGTCTTGACACGGGAAGAATGCCGGCCCCACCGCATGACGAAACCGGCCACACTTGGCACCATTCAGACCGCATGCTTTTTCAGATCACCAAAGGCGGGGTCGGGGCCGTCGTGCCGGGATACGAGAGCGACATGCCGGCCTTCGGAGAGGATCTGACAGACGCAGAGATCGCGGCGATCCTCGTCTACATCAAGAGCACCTGGCCTGAGCGACAACGTGAGTTCCAAGCCGAAGTGTCAACCAATGACACGGGCGGGTGAAGATCGACAGGGTGTCAGGATAGTATCTTTCGACGAAAGCCGATCCACCGGGGGACCAATTCGACATATCTGTCCTACTCCGCCCCCAGACTCCCGCTTTACCAGGCTAATTCGGACCTGACCTAGTTGGCCGTTAACCCGACCGCAAGGCAAGCATGTGCTACCAGGGTCGCGTGCATGCGTTCACGAAAATTTGCCCTTGAACCTCTAGCCACTAGAAGTCCTATCTAGTCGACGAGAATGTATATCGTTCTTGCCATTGATCGCCGGTGGGAACCGAAAGGGTATGACATGCTGACAAGACGACACTTTATTCAAACGACAACAGCGCTCTTTTCGGCGACTGTGGCCAACCCTGTGTTTGCCGATAGCTGGCCCACCGAAGCGCAGAAGGCTGAATGGGACGCGCAAGTCAGCCCGCCCGGCTTCGATCCGGCCACGTCAAACCCTTGGGGACTACACCCACGTTTCTTGCCTCAGCGTGTCGACGCGAAGTACGGCCTCGTGCCGGGAGACATCCATGTCGATGCGGTCGCGCGGTATCTCTACCACATTGAGGAGGGTGGGACCGCGATGCGCTACGGCGTGGCGATCGCGCGGGGCAACCTCTACGAGCCGGGAGTCTATACCATCAGGCGCAAGGTCAGGTGGCCGCACTGGACACCGACACAGAATATGATCGAGCGGGATCCCGAAAATGCAAGATGGGCCGACGGGATGGAACCCGGCCCTCAAAACGCCTTGGGATCGCGGGCGCTCTATCTCTATGTCGGAGATCGCGACACCTATCTTCGGATACACGGCACACCCTATCCGAGAAGCATCGGCGGTCGCGCGAGTTCGGGTTGCGTGCGGATGGTTATGGCACACATCAACGAGCTTTATCCGAACGTCGAGATTGGGTCGACAGCACATCTTTATTCGGCTGAGGACAGTGTTACCGCGAGAAGTTGAATGGGGTAATTAGCTTTGAGCGAAATGATGTGACGTGCGGGTCGTCGTCACGCTTCCCGCGCGACGCAGATCGGATTGCCGTTCGCCGTGCGCAGCGGTAGCAAGGTCGTTTCAACGGGGCCGCTGTGTTCGTACCAGTAGCACCCGTCTTCCGGCACCAAGCGCGCGGTTGCAACATCCTGATCCGGGGCAGCCATTGCAATCACAGCTTCGGGAACGTTGCCCGGCTGGTCTGCCGAGTCGCCCGGTCCAGTCGGCTGGATTGCGCACCCGGCCGTAAGCGACAGCGCCACTGCAAACATTATTTTTTGCTTCAGCATCAAAACCCGCATCAAGCTTCCTTTCGTGTCTGTTTTTCTTTGCATCGGCTTTTCATGCCTCAAGGATTGATAGAGCCGGTCACTGCACCCTCTAGCAATAAAACAAACTGAAATACCACCGTATTTTGCTCTTGAAGCTCTAGCTACTGTAGGGGCTATGTCATGGCAAAGCACCCGAATCCAGAGGTCCGTTCATGCCGTCCGACACCCACCGTCACGATCACGATCACGCCGAAGATGCCCAGACAAGCGGCGGCAGCTGCTGCGGGAGCGCCGGAACGTGCGGCGACATCGTTCCAACGACGCCCGCGCCAGCGGGCGGGCGCAGTTTTCAGGTGTCCGGCCTCGATTGCGCCGAGGAGGTAGCAATCCTGAACAAGGTGGTCGGCCCGAAGATCGGCGGGGCCGAGCATCTCGCGTTCGACGTGATCAATGGACGGATGACTATTCTCGACAGCGCCAAGAGCGTATCGGACGGCGAAATTGCAGAACTGGTCGCAAGCACCGGCATGACCGCCAAGCCCTGGGATGCCGAAAACGCGTCGGTCGACCAAGCGGCCCATCTTGCACGCCAGCGGCTGTTTACGGCGCTCAGTGGCGGCTTCTGGGCTGCGGGTTTCCTGTGGCACATCATCGAGACCGGCATGGGCGGGGCACTCGGCCTTTTCGCAGGGCACGGCGAAGCGCCGATGCCACTGGTCGAGGCAGGGCTATTCGCGGTTGCGATCCTGTTCGGTGTCTGGCTCGTGGCACCCAAGGCATGGTCGTCCGCACGGCGGCTGTCGCCAGACATGAACCTGCTGATGGTCGTCGCAGTCGCGGGTGCAATTGGCCTCGGCGAATTTTTCGAGGCGGCGACGGTCGCGTTCTTCTTCTCGCTCTCGCTCTACCTCGAAAGCTGGAGCGTCGGGCGTGCGAGGAATGCGGTTTCAGCTCTGCTCGACCTCGCGCCGCCGACGGCAAGAGTTCTTTATGATGACGGTTCGGAAGCGGACGTTCCGGCTTCTGCGGTTGCTATCAACGCACGTTTCGTCGTGCGCGGCGGAGACCGCATCCCATTGGATGGTGAGGTTGTCGATGGGGTAGGGGCCGTCGATCAGGCGCCAATCACCGGAGAGAGTGCGCTGGTCCCAAAGGAACGGGGCGACGAAGTCTATGCCGGTACGATCAACGGCGAAGGCACACTGACGGTGCGCGCCACGAAGGCCGCCTCGGATACCGTGTTGGCCAAGATCATCCGCATGGTCGGTGACGCCCATGCCCGCCGCGCGCCGGTGGAGCAGTGGGTGGCGAAGTTCGCCCGCATCTACACGCCTATCGTCATGGCTCTCGCCATTGCAATTGCCCTGCTGCCGCCGCTCATTTTCGGTGGGGCCTGGGATTATTGGTTCTACAATGCACTCGTGCTGCTGGTGATCGCCTGCCCGTGTGCTCTGGTCATCTCGACACCGGTCTCCATCGTCGCCGCACTCACCGCCTCAGCGCGGGCTGGGGTGCTGATCAAGGGCGGTGCATATGTTGAGGCACCGGGCAAGACCACTGCACTGGCCATGGACAAGACCGGCACGATCACCATGGGCGAGCCGGAGGTGGCGGCGGTGCATCCGCTGGGCAAAGCATCGGCGCAAGATCTGATGACCCTCGCCGCTGGGCTGGAGGCACGTTCCTCGCATCCCTTGGCGCGCGCCATTCTCGCGCGGGCAGAATCCGACGGCATCAAGGTGTCCGCCGCGGAAGATACCCGAACCGTTCCCGGTAGGGGACTTGAAGGACGCACTGACGGCCGGTCGATCTGGCTAGGGTCGGACCGGTTTGCCGAGGAGAAGGGTTTCGGCGGCGCCATTCCGAAGGATTTGCGCGACCGCATCGAAGGGGCCGGCAGCACCCTTGTTGCCGTGGGCGATGAATCCGGTGTGACGGGCATTCTGGAATTGCGCGACCGTATTCGCCCCGACGCCAAGGGCATCGTGGCACAGCTCCACGCGCAGGGCGTGAAGACCATCGTCATGTTGACGGGCGACAACGAGCGGACAGCGCGC
Organism: Shimia sp. FJ5; assembly: GCF_032918335.1. Taxonomy (NCBI): domain Bacteria; kingdom Pseudomonadati; phylum Pseudomonadota; class Alphaproteobacteria; order Rhodobacterales; family Roseobacteraceae; genus Shimia; species Shimia sp. FJ5. Next base: position 6,208 of record NZ_JAWJUV010000014.1, read on the forward strand.
GCCGTTGCAGCCGAGGTCGGCATCGACGAGGTCCGCGCCGAGCTTCTGCCCGAAGACAAGGTGACAGCTATCGAAGAACTGGTCGAAACGCATGACATGGTGGCCATGATCGGCGACGGGGTGAACGACGCCCCCGCCATGGCACGTGCGCATTACGCCATCGCGATGGGTGCTGTTGGTTCGGACGCGGCAATCGAGACGGCTGATATTGCCCTGATGACCGACGACCTCGGGAAGGTGCCTTGGCTGATCGGTCATTCGCGCCGGACAATGTCGATTATCCATCAGAACATCGGTATTTCCTTGGCGACCAAGGGCGTTTTCGTTGTCGCTACCGCTTTCGGAGTGGCATCGATGTGGGGCGCTATTGCAGCCGATGTAGGAGTGTCATTGCTGGTGGTGGCCAACGCCTTGCGCCTGCTGAACAGCCAAGTGGCCAAGGCACCGCCGTCCGGCGGTGAACAGGTTGGTCCACAGATGGCAAAGGCCGCGCTGGCCCACGGACATTGATCACGCAGCATTTGCAAGGTAACGTAATGTCCATATCAGACCTCACGAAAGAGGCATCGAGCAGTGAAAACCATCCGATTTCCCCGCCGCGCCGTCCTGTTGGGCGGGTTGGCAGCGTTCTTGTCCGGCTGTGCCAGCAAGTTCCGCAGCTATGGCGGACCCGAGGTGACCCGTGTTCGGCTTTACAAGGGACAGCGCTTGCTTGTTCTCGACGGAGCCGATCGCGTATTGCAAACCTATCCGGTCGGGCTGGGTTTCGCTCCTGAGGGTCACAAGCAATTCGAGGGAGACGGCCGGACCCCTGAGGGCGCTTACGTAGTCGATAAGCGCAACCCCGACAGTACGTATCATCTTTCGGTTGGCATCTCCTATCCGAATGAGGCCGACATCGCCTTTGCTGAAGCGCAGGGCCTTTCCCCTGGCGGCGACATCTTCATCCATGGTGGTCCACGCCCAGGCATCGACCCAACGGACGTCCGCGACTGGACAGCTGGCTGCATCGCGGTCACAGATCGGCAGATCGAGGACATCTATGCAATGGTGAAAGACGGAACACCTATCCACATCTTTGCATGACGGTCTTTCTCATGCGGCGGTAGTGAGCCGTCGCATTGGCCGCCATTGCCCAGCCCCACGAAGCCAAGATGAGCGCCAACAGCATCCAGTCCCCGGAGCTCGCGTAGAGTGTCGGCGGTCGCGCGGAGGGCAGGCTAGCGTCGATGATGCCCGTTTCGCCGGTATCGAGCCGCGCAACGATCTCTCCGCTCGCGTCGATGACCGCAGAGATGCCCGTATTTGCGGCTCGAATTACAGGAAGGCCTTCCTCTATGGCGCGCATACGTGCGGAAGCCAGATGCTGCTCAGGTCCGATGCTGGTGCCAAACCAGGCGTCGTTGGTGGCGTTGAAGATCCAGTCTGGCCTGAACAGGTCGTCGACCACATGGCTTGGGAAGATGATCTCATAGCAGATCGCCACGGCGACCAGCGGCACACCCGGAAGCGCAAGCGTTCGCGGGCCCGGTCCGGGCGTAAAATCGCCCAGACCCGCCGTGAGCCGCTCGATGGGCAACCAGCCACGGAATGGCACGTATTCGCCGAAGGGTACGAGATGGTGTTTCGCGTATCCGGTCAGGATCTCGCCGGTCTCGTCAAATGCCTGAACCGTGTTGAAATATCGGGTGCCATCCTCGCTCGGTACACGGTCCGGCACACCGGTAAGCAGCACCCTGCCGTCTGGTAGCGCTGCGGCAATGCGGGCCCGTGCCTCCGTATCCTCATCGAGGAAACCCGGAAAGGCGGTTTCCGGCCAGAGAAGAACGTCGAAATCGCCGGGCTGGGTTGAAAGCTCAAGATAACGCGCGAAGGTTGCCTCGCGGTTCTCGGGCGCCCATTTCTCCTCTTGGGGAACGTTGCCCTGGACGATGCGCAGCTCCACACCGGGTGGCTGTTCTGTATCCGACTGGAGGCGAAGTGTGCCGACGGCCCACATCGTCGCGATGCCGGCCAGCGCCATGAGCGAGATGGTCAGTCGTTGCCGCCCGGACGCCATGACAGCCGCGACGGGAAGTGCCGCGACGAACACGGTGAGAAAGCTTAGCCCATAGCTTCCGACCCAGGCGGCGGGCTGGCGCAAAGCGGCGTAATCGACCAGAGCGTAGCTGGCGAGGATCCACGGAAAACCTGTCAGAACGTGACCACGCAACCACTCGGCCACGGTCCAGAAGGTCGCGAACAGGAGGCAGGCCAGGAGATTGCCCAGGGCTCCGCGCCGCGCGATTTCGGCGAAGAGCACGGCGGCAATGGCCGGGAAAATCGCGAGACCTGCGGACAATCCCGCGACGGCCGGGATCGCCATCGCCCCGAACCGCTCGGCCTCGACGTAGAAACTCTCTGCAATCCACGAAATCCCGAAACCGAACTGGCCAAGACCAAACGCCCAGCCGACGAGGAAAGCACGCCCGAGGGAGAGATCGCGAAGACCGACAAAGAACGCGGAATAGGCAACGGGAACGAGCAGGAGAAGCGAGAAAGGCGGGAAAGTCAGAACGGTCAGCGCCCCGGCGGCGAAACCAAGCGTCATACGCGAAAGCAAACGGGGGCGTAGAGCGATGCGGTTCAGAATTTCCGGCTTCACGACTTGATCGGACGTCGCGCGCTGATCCATGGCGCGGCGAGCAAGAGCCCCACGCCACCGACGACAAATACATCGGCCATGTTGAAGGCAGGCCAATGTGTTGTGCCAATGTAGAAATCCAAGAAGTCTGTTACAGCCCGATACCGCACACGGTCGATGACATTGCCCAGGGCTCCTCCAATGATCGCGCCATAGGCAAGCGTTTCGACCGCATTTTCGGCGCGAAACAGCATAACCCCCAGCCAGATACAAATGGCAAGAGCAAGAGCGATGAGGCTCCACCACGGCGCGCCGCCCAGCATCCCGAAAGTCACGCCGTCATTACGATAAAAGACGAGGTTGAATCCGGCAAACATGGAAATCCCAGCGCTTAAACTGGCGGCATTCGCAACGACAATGGCTTTGGTGATCTGATCAATCGCGAAAGCAGTAAGCGCTGCGAAGACGCCGATCATCGGAGATACCTTGTTGAGTGACATTGCCTCACCCCAACCAGACATCGAGAAACAGCATCAGAACGAGCCCGACTGCGAGACCGAGCGTCGCCCTGTTCTGATGGCCGCTGCGATGGGTTTCGGGGATGATTTCGTGGCTGATGACGTAGAGCATTGCGCCCGCGGCAAAGGCCAGTCCCCATGGCAGCAGCGGTTCCGACAGTGTGATGATGCCGGCCCCGAGCAAACCGCCAATCGGCTCGACCATGCCCGTCAGCGCCGCGATGCCCCAGGCGCGCAGCTTCGGATATCCCTCGCCCAACAGGGACACCGCGACGGCCAGTCCTTCGGGCGCATTCTGAAGCCCGATGCCGATGGCGAGCGGCAGACCGCCCTCCATACCTCCGGATCCGAAGCCGACCCCGACCGCGAGGCCTTCGGGGAAGTTGTGGATCGTGATCGCGATGATGAACAGCCAGACCCGCCGCAATGACGCCGCTTCGGGCCCTTCGCGTCCCGTCCTGAAGTGTTCGTGCGGCAGCTTTTCGTTCATCAGGGCGACAGCCCCCATGCCCAGAAGGATCGAGACGCATACGATGGCCGCAGGCATCGCGCCGTTTTCGAACATTGGTTCTGCCGCATCCAATGCCGGGATGATCAGCGAAAAGAAAGAAGCGGCGAGCATCACACCGGCAGCGAAGCCGAGCGACAGATCGCGTGTGGCCCGAGACGGGATGCGCCCGAACAGCACGGGAACTGCTCCGACTGCTGTGAGCGATCCGGCGGCGAGACTTCCGAGAAAGCCGAGCATTATCGGAGACAGATTTTCCATGGGCGGGCCAGATTATCCTTCGGCGTAGCTCGAAAAGACTTCCGTCGACCCGTCCTTGCGGATGAGGAAGACATCATAGGCCTCGCGGTCGTCTTCTGGCCCCATGCCGGGTGAGCCATAGGGCATCCCCGGAACGGCGAGGCCGACGGCGTCCGGGCGCTCATCAAGAAGGCGGCGGATGTCAGCGGCCGGTACATGGCCCTCGATCACGTAGCCGTCAATGAGCGCGGTGTGGCAGGAGACCATGCGCTGCGGCACGCCGTTGTCTAGCTTGAAGCGCACGAGAAGCCCGCCGAACATGTCCTGGCCGGTCGGCACAAACCCGTTCTCTTCGAGATGTTTCATCCACGAGAGGCAGCAGCCGCAACCGTTCGTCTTGCGGACCTCGATCGCCGTTGCCTCTGCGAGGACCTGGGCCGCTGGTAACAGGGCGAGGGTGATTGCCAGAGCTTGGGTCATGCGTTTCATGGGTCAGAGCCTTTCGGTTGTCGTTTCGGCAATCTCGCTGCCGAGGTTTTGATTCAGAAGCGCGCGCGCCTCGGCCAGACGCGAGAGCGCGGTGGTATCATCCGCTTCGCTCTCGGCCGCTTCGGCGAGCCGGTCGTCAGAGAGGGGGTCAGTCGGGCGCCCATCCACGAGGACTTCGTAGTGTAGGTTCGGACCTGTCGCCGTGCCGGTCGCGCCGACGCGGCCGATCACATCTCCCGCCGCAACGCGTTGGCCTTGTGCCAGGCCATCCGGCACGGCGCTCAGATGCGCGTAGCGCGTCATGGTGTCGGAGCCGTGCGAGATTTCGACCACGCGACCATAGCCGCCCCGCCAGCCGATGAAACTGACCCGCCCCGGTGCCGTCGATTGAACCGGTGTCCCACGTGCCGCTGCGAAATCGACGCCGGTGTGCATCCGGACGTTGCCAAAGACCGGATGCGTGCGGCGTCCGAACACCGAGCTGAGGCGCGCACCCTCGACCGGCTGTGCGAAGACGCGCAGCACCTCGCCATCGACGTAGATCGTCGCCTGACCGCTGCCGTCGTCCGGCCATACGATCTCGTAAAGCGAACCGCCGATCTCCAGTGCGGCGAAGGCGAGTTCGGGCTGTCCGATCCTGTCCTCGCCGACCCGCGCCTCACGCCAGAGAAGCCTTAGTGTTTCGCCACCGGCCATCTCGCGGCGGAAATCCACGGTCCCACCCAGCATCTGCGCAAGGTCCACGGAAAAACGGGCGGGTATGCCGGCTTCGTCGAGTGCCGCGAAGATTGAACTGTCGATCACCGCTTCGCCGGCAAGGGTTACGATCTCCGGATCCGGAGCCACGACCTGCGTAGACAACTGCTCGCCGAAAACCACCTCGATCCGAACCCCGTCCTCGACGGCGAGTGAGACGGTGCGGGGGCTGCCGTCCACGGTGAAAGCGACAGTGACCGAGTGCCCCGGCCGCAGCCGTCGCAGATCGTATTCCGCGCCAAGCGCGAGGGCAACTTCGGCTCTGTCAGGTGCCGCAAGTCCAGCTTCGGACAGCAAGAAATCGAGCGTCTCGCCAGGTGCAATGTCGCGCGACCACGTCGACAGCGGTGGCTCGATCGCCCTTACCGGCCTGTCGGCAAACGCGACCTGCAGAAGGGGCAGGGGGCCGAGGTCGGGTGCATCCTCTGCCCATGCCGTCGCGGGCAGCGTCACGAGGATGTCAACGTTCTGGGGGGCTTCAGGACCTTGGGGCATCCAGCTACCTGCCTGGGCAAGTTCCGGCGGCACGGGTTCTTTCGACATGAAATCAGAGATGGCGATAGCCGCTCCCGAAACCGTCCCCGCAATTGCGACACCCGCCGCCAAAGTTCTGAGCCTCATGTCGCCCCCTCCATTTCTTCTGCCAGCGCGCGGCGAATTTTCGGCACCGCGAATTCTCTGGGTTCGTGATAGTCGATCATGGTGACGAACCGCCCAGAGGCTGCGAACAGGAAGACGCTCGCGGTGTGGTTCATCGTGTAATCGCCGCTTTCCGTCGGCACCCGCACGTAGGTAGCGCGGAAGCCGTCCGCGACGCGCGCGATCTGCTCCTCCGGTCCCGTCCAGCCACGTATCTCAGGATGGAAGTAGCCGACATATTCGGCCATCGCCTCTACAGTGTCGCGCTCGGGATCGACCGTGATGAAAACCACGTTCATTTCTTCGGCCTCGTCTCCCAGATCGTCGAGCCATCCCGAAATGTCCGAGAGCGTGGTCGGGCAGACATCGGGACAGTAGGTGAAGCCGAAGAACGCCATCGTCGGGCGGCCGATCAGGGTTTCTGGCCCGACCGCGTTGCCCTCATGATCCGTCAGACGGAAATCCATCTCGGTCAGGGCCACAGGCCGCTGCCCGACAGGTTCGGGTCCACCGAATCCATCGACCTGCCACCAACCGACGAAGAGCATCAGGGCGACCGCCCCGACACCAGCCGCGCCGTACCCCAGGATCGCCCGTCGCCGCATCAGTCCTCTGGCCCCCGCGCGGCGATTCCGAGGATCGGCACCTCGACCGTCACTTCGCCTCCGTCTTCGAAAAGCAGGGTCAGCGGAAAGGTGTCCCCTTCCGTCATCGGTTCTTGCAGCCGCATCAGCATTGCGTGCAGGCCCCCCGGTTCGAGCGCGACGCTCTCGCCCGGGGCGATCGCGAGCTCCCCCGCCGGGCTCATGGAACTCACACCTTCGGCATTTGTCTTCGTCTCGTGAATTTCGGGCATCATCGCGAGCGGTGTTGCAAGGCCGATCAGCGTCACTGGCTCGTCGCCAGTGTTGCGGATCGTCATGTAAGCGGCCCCGGGACGGTTCATCCCGATGGAGGCGCGGGACCACGCGTTCTCGACGACAACATCCTCGGGTCCGGCCAGCGCGGGCGCTGAGAACCCTCCAAGGGTCAAAAGCGCCGCCAGTGTGCTGGTCAAAATATACTTTTTCATCGTTCTGATCCTGCCCTTTCCATTCAGCTTTGCGCGGCAGCGACTTCGGCAGCCACCAGACGACGCAATTCTGCCTCTCCGAATGGATCGAGCGGCATGCCGTTCACGAAGAATGTGGGCGTCTGGCGAATTCCCACGGTCTCGACGTCAGCACGATCCTGGTTCAGGATCGCCACGACATCGGGTGCCAGCATTTGCGTGCGCGCGGCCTCGGCATCGAGTCCGGCCGTGGCGGCGATCTGAAGGATCAGGCCAGGCGCCGGGGCACCGTGCGACGCCCATCTCGGCTGTTCCCGCAGAACGGCCTCAAGCACCGGCACGTAAACGTCCTGCATGCGCGCCGCTTCGAGCACGCGGATCGCTTCCTCGGATGCCGCGCCGTGGAAGGGCGTGTAGCGGATCACGACGCGGACAGCATCCCCATGCTCGGCCATGATGTCCTTCACGATGGGATGAAAGGCGCGACAGGCCTCGCAGGCCGGATCGAAGAATTCGACGATCGTGACGGGCGCCTCCGCAGGTCCGAGGATGGGCGAGTAGGGGCGGATCATCGCCTCAGCAAGTTCCGGAGCAACAGGCTCCGCTTCGGCCACCGGGCCGGGGCGGGTTGCAAACCAGGTGGCTCCGCCGAAACCGGCGACGCCGAGGGCGAGAACGGACAGGATCAGGCCGCGTCGGTTCATGTTCGTGTGTCCTTCAATGAAAGGGCCGACAGCGCCCCGATCAGCGCGAAGGCGACGAGCGCCATCAGCGGGATAGGGACGCCGAAGACCAGTTGGTTGTCATCGGTGCAAGAGGGGCCGGTGGCTGTGCAAGGCTGGATGCGTTCGGGAACAAGACCGACGTACAGCCCCATGTGCCACAGGGCGACTGCGCCGCCGCCAAGCGCCAATGCGATGCCGTAGCGCCCCACACGGCCGTCCCGCCACCACAGGCCCAGCCCGAGGATAATGGCCAAGGGGAACATGAAGGCGCGCTGGAACCAGCACAGCACACAGGGCGTCTGCCCCAGCACCTCGCCGATAAAAAGCACGGCAAGTGAGGCAACGAGCGCGATGATCCACGCCAGCCCGAGGGCTGTTTCTCCGGACATACGGTTCATGTCGGTCAGATCCTCTCTTCCAGATCGGCGAGGATCTCTTCGGCGGAGGTGCCGTAGGGCCAGGAGTCGGCAAAGCCTGCCTCGGGGTCGAAGAGGAACAGATGCGACGTGTGGCCCATGGTGTACCCATCCGGCGCTGCGGCCTCTTCGACGCGCTCAAAGAAGATTGGAAACGTCTCGGACGTGGCGGCGATCTGTTCCGGCGTGCCCGTCAGCCCGATGATGCCCGCATCGAACAGCGGGACGTATTCGGCGAGTGCTGGGGGCGTGTCTCGTTCAGGGTCGATTGTTATGAAAATCGGCTGGACCTTGGCGGCATCGTCGCCCAGACCGTCCATCACCGCCGCGACCTCAGATAGGGTCGTCGGGCAGACGTCGGGGCAGTTGGTAAACCCGAAAAAAACCAGCATCCAGCGCCCCGCAAAGTCCTCCTCGGTTTGAACCATACCCTGGTGGTCCGTCAGTTCGAACTCAGCGAAAAAAGGCGGCTCGGCGTCGGTTCGGGCGCTATCGGCACGATAATCGGACCATAGCAAAAGCCATACGAAGGCAAGCGCTGCCACGCCTGCCAAAACCCAAAGAAATTTCTGTGCCGATGTAAGGGACAATCCTGTTCGCCTGTTTTTGATTCTTAATGCATGTGCGGATACATCCTCTAGCCGCTAGAGGTTCAAGCACGAAATCATGGTATAGCTTGAACTCACGCGTCTGTGAATCCGACACTTGTTTATTCCGACGGCAAAACCTACACAAACTGTATCTTTTTCATGGAGGCGAAAATGCTCACGATCGGTACTCTGTCAAAGAAGACTGGCACAAAGGTGCAGACCATCCGGTACTACGAACAGATTGGGCTCATGCCCGAACCTGGCAGGACCGAAGGCGGACAGAGGCGCTACGACAATGCACAGCTCGACCGACTGTCCTTCATCCGCCATTCGCGGCAACTCGGTTTCTCGCTCGATGCGATCCGCGAGCTGCTCGACCTCAGCGACCATCCCAACCGCCCCTGCGACGAGGCAGATGCCATCGCGCGTCGCCAGCTCAAACAGGTGGAGCAGCGCATGGCCCGCCTGAAGGCGCTGCGCACGGAACTGAAACGCATGGTTCACGAATGCAGCGGCGGGCGGACGGGAGATTGCAAGGTGCTTGAGGTGTTGCGGGACCATTCGGAATGCCTGACCGAGCACGAGGAAATCGGGGCATAAGTCAAAAGTTGGGGCAAAGGTGGAAATCTTTGAGCAAAGGGTTGAAGCTACAGTGACTATAGCAATTAGTCTTGTTCCAAGACGATTCGAGGAGCGACTCCGTTGCAGATGACCGACCCCCTACTTGCACCCACCAAACTACTGGATTTTGATGCCGCGCCTCTTGCGCATCTAATTGAGACCCGCGGCTGGCGCGGCTTATCCGAATACGATCGGATCGGAGCTACCTATGATTTCGTTCGGAATGAAATCGCGTTCGGATACAATCGAGCCGACGACATCCCCGCGTCGGATGTGCTTTCCGACGGCTATGGGCAGTGCAATACCAAAGGGACGCTCTTGATGGCGCTGCTGCGTGGTGTTGGCATTCGTTGCCGGTTGCATGGGTTTACGATCCACAAAGGCTTGCAGCGCGGTGTTGTCCCAGAGTTGGTGTATCCGCTTGCTCCGCAGGAAATTCTCCACTCATGGGTTGAGATCGAATATCAAGGTGCTTGGATCAATTTCGAAGGCTTCATCCTGGATGACGCTTTCCTCAAAGTCCTGCAAACGTCTTTCTCGGACACGGACAGTCTCTGCGGTTATGGCGCGGGCACGGATTGTCTTGGCGCGCCTCCCGTCGCCTGGAACGGAGAAGATACCTACATTCAGAAAACCGGCATTGTGCAAGATTTTGGCGTGTACGATACGCCGGACGCCTTCTATTTGTCCCATGAGCAATCCTTTGGATGGCTGCGTGGCGCCCTTTACCGTCATATAATACGCCACTGGATGAATGCGCGCGTACGTGGTTTCCGCAGCGGCCGCCTGAAGACTGACCGACGCGCGACACACGCGCACGCGGAGTCTGCCAATGCCACATGACCACGGGCACGCGCATATCGATCCGAATTCTGGGGACCGGCGGGTTGCCATCGCCATCTGGGCAAACGGGCTACTTACCGTTGCGCAAGTCGTCGGGGGCATATTCTCGGGCAGTCTGGCACTGATCGCCGATGCGCTGCACAACTTTTCCGATATGGCCTCGCTTGTCATTGCCTTCGCCGCACGCAAGATCGCGCGCCGCCCGGCCGATGAGCGCATGACCTTCGGCTATGGCCGGGTCGAAATCGTGGCGGCCCTGATCAACTATACCACCCTGATCGTGATCGGCTTCTACCTGATCTACGAGGGTAGCATGCGTATGATTGATCCACCCGAAGTCATGGGGTGGACCGTCGTCATTCTCGGTGGAATCGCGCTTGTAGTCGACACGCTGACCGCAATGCTGACCTATTCGATGCAGAAGGGGAGCGTGAACATTCGTGCGCTTTTTCTCCACAACCTTTCGGATGCGTTGGCTTCAGTGGCCGTCATAGTCGGCGGGACGCTCATAATACTCTATGATATGCGTTGGGTTGATCCGGCCATCACCATCGGCATCGCGCTCTACATCCTGTATTTGTCTTTCACCGAAATAGGGGGCCCAATTCGAACCCTGATGCTTGGGAGCCCACCAGATATTGATGGAAATGACGTGGTCAGAGCGATCCAGAGTGTCGATGGCGTTGTGGACGTGCATCATGTCCACCTGTGGCAAATGCAGGAGCACGCTGCGGCATTGGACTGCCATATTGTCGTCGAACGCGAACGGATGGGTGAGGCCGACAAGATTAAAGAAAACGTCAAATCGGTGCTGCATGAACGTTTCTCAATCGAGCATTCCACGCTTGAATTCGAAGCGAGCGACAATGCGCATCAGGAGGCGCAGGTGTTCGGACACCGCTCATGACGATTGCCCAAGGCATACTAGTAGTCGTTGGCCTGCTGTCCGGTCTGGTTTTGATTGGTGCGCTCCTTTGGTCGATCGCCCGCCCGTCCAAGCGCATCTGGCCTCCAAACAGAGAGCATTCAGTCATACCAAACATTGCATGGGGACTCACATTGGCCGTGTTTGGGGCGGTGATCGGTTTGGGCATTTTGGATTGGAAATCCGCTTCTATGACCAACGCGCTCCGTTGGGCGGTCGGGCCGTTCTTGATCGCAACCGGAAATCTGATTGTCTGGTGGGGGGCATTCAGCATTGGACTGAAAGCCACCAGCGGTGCGAAAGACGAGCTGATCACTTCGGGTCTCTACCGTTTCTCTCGGCATCCGCAATACCTTGCCGACATGGCCATCCTGATAGGCTTTGGTCTTCTCTTCGCCTCACCTTGGGTTTGGGCTATCGTCATCGTTGGAGTTGCCGCGCTGGCCCTTGCCCCGCTCGCAGAAGAGCCGTGGCTGAATGAACAATACGGCTCCAAGTATCGCGATTATTGCGCTGAAACGCGTCGTTACCTGTAAACTCGCGACCTCACGAGAACGTCATCGTTTTTCAGTTGAACCTCTAGCTTCTAGAGGTCGTATCCGTCAGCCAACAAAAGAGTGAGGCAAGGCATATGACAAAAACACTGAAAACACGACGCCAGTTCGTCTCGACAACTATGATCGGACTTCTGGCAGCACCTTCCCTTCTCCGTGCTCAGGAGCAGGAGCCCTCGGCGGTACGCAGAAATATTTCGTCCTTTAGTGCGGATCCCTGGCAAGACCACTTCGATAACCTTCAGCACGGTGCAATTTTGTGCGACATCGACTCGCGTGCAGTCCAGTATTGGTCGGAAGACGAAAGTGTCTACAAACTCTACCCGTCGAGTGTCCCTGCATCGGAAGAGTTGACCCGCCGAGGATATACAGAGGTTATAAGGAAGGTGGAGGGGCCGAGTTGGCGGCCCACTCCATCAATGAAAGAGCGTAACCCCGAGTGGCCTGACTATTGGCCGCCGGGTCCTGACAACCCGCTTGGAACACACGCACTTTATCTGTCGTGGCAGTATTACCGGGTGCACGGAACCGGTGACACGCGCAAAATCGGTCGGCAATCATCAAACGGCTGTATTGGACTCTACAACGAGCACATTGCTGAACTTTTTGCTCTGGCAGAAGTGGGAACCCAAGTCAGGATATTTTGATTGCCAAGGAAAGTTGGCTGATACTTCCAAACTTTTTACATAATAAACCTTATCAGCCCAGTTGGAGTGTAGGGGCACATTCTAAACTGGCTTGCGACAAATCCCCTATCTTGCTGAAAAGCAAGGAGAACGGACATGGCCCACACAGAACTGGATTTGCGTGAGCGGCGCGCAATCGAGGATATGTTGAATGCAAAGATCCCGGTGAGCAAGATCGCGGCAGTGATCGGCAGACATCGCTCGACTGTCTATCGCGAGATCAAGCGCAACGGATTCCAAGACGAAGAGCTGTCGTATCTGAATGGGTACTACGGCGTAAATGCACAGCGGACGGCAGATACCAGGCGTGCGCGACGGCGGAAGCTGATCCGCTTGAAGGGTTTGCGCGCGCATGTGATTGGGGTCTGCTCCGGCTGAGTGCAGAATGACACCCGAAGCCCGTAGATCACCTGGTTTTCCACCTGTATTCGCCTGTGAGCAGGATATGCGCCCATCCGAGGGGCGAGATATGCGCCAGGAGTTGG
>NZ_JAWJUV010000015.1:0-18631 GCF_032918335.1 Shimia sp. FJ5
AGGAACTGGGGATCAAACCGGTCACACTCTACCGGCATGTCGTTTCCAACGGCAATCTATGCGATCTCGGAAAACGAGCTCTCGAAGCTTAGCGTAGGATTCTGCACTCTACGGCATCAGACCCCAGGAGGGGGCATCGGGCATAACTCCCGTGAATAAATTAATGAACTATCTGAAGTTTGGATCGAAAGCTATTGACAGGATCAGCGTCGCGGGGCGACCAGCGCTGATGGGTCGACAGAGAGAGCTGCAGCAATCTTTTCCAATATGTCCAAAGATGCCGCGTATTTGGCGTTTTCGAGCTTGCCCATGTAGCCACGATTCACACCCGCGCGCAGGGCGAGTTCTTCTTGGCTCAGCCCACGCGCGCGGCGTAAATCCTGGATGTTGAGGGCAACTCGGTCGCGTAGCTTCATGCCCAGAAAACGGACATGAAGGGCAGTATTTAACCACGCGATATACTATACATTCTGGAGCGAAGGCAACTTTGATAAGAAATGCAATTTGGTGTTTGAATCGCTCTGTCAGTCCAATGTCTCCAAAAAAAGCGGGTCGGCACAACATTTCGGCTGGCCGACCCAGTCAGGGAGGATTCACAGTTTCTCGGTGAGTTCCGGTACAGCCTGGAACAGGTCGACAACCAGTCCGAAGTCAGCAACCTGGAAGATCGGTGCTTCTTCGTCCTTGTTGATCGCGACGATGACTTTCGAGTCTTTCATACCAGCAAGGTGCTGGATGGCGCCCGAGATACCGATAGCGACATACAGGTCAGGCGCAACAACTTTACCGGTTTGACCAACCTGCCAGTCGTTCGGGGCGTAGCCCGAGTCAACGGCGGCACGCGAGGCGCCAACGGCGGCGCCCAGCTTGTCTGCCAGACCTTCGATCAGGGCAAAGTCCTCTTCCGAGCCAACACCACGGCCGCCCGAAACAACAACGCCAGCCGAGGTCAGCTCGGGGCGGTCGCTTTCGGCAACCTTGTCTTCAACCCAGCTCGACAGGCCGGGATCGGCGGCTGCCGACACGGTTTCGACCGAGGCAGAGCCACCTTCGCCAGCGGCGTCGAAGGTCGAGGTGCGGAAGGTGATGACCTTTTTCGCATCCGACGAACGCACAACCTGGTTGGCGTTGCCGGCGTAGATCGGGCGTTCGAAGGTGTTGCCGTCAACCACTGCGGTCGCGTCCGAGATCACCATCACGTCCAGCAGGGCTGCGACGCGCGGCATCACGTTTTTCGCGTCGGTGGTGGCCGGAGCGACGATGTGCTCGAAGCCATCGGCCAGCGACACGATCAGCGCTGCGGTCGATTCCGCCAGACGGTGGCCCAAGGACGCGTCTTCGGCGACCAGAACTTTGGCGACGCCGTCGATTTTCGCGGCGGCTTCGCCAGCGGCTGCGGCGGAACCGCCTGCGGCCAGAACGGTCACGTCACCCAGCGCCTTGGCGGCGGTGACAGCCTTGGCGGTGGCGTCCAGCGCCAGTTCGCCGTTGGTAACTTCTGCGAGAAGAAGAACAGCCATTACACAGCCCCCGCTTCTTTGAGTTTCTCTACCAGCTCGTCGACCGACCCCACCACGATGCCGGCGGCGCGGGCTTCGGGCTCTTTGGTTTCGACGATTTCAAGACGCGGAGCGACGTCGACGCCGTAGTCGGCGGCGGTTTTCTCGTCCAGCGGCTTCTTCTTCGCCTTCATGATGTTCGGCAGCGAAGCATAGCGCGGTTCGTTCAGGCGCAGGTCCACGGTAACGATGGCGGGCATATTGACCTTGATGGTCTGCAGGCCGCCGTCCACTTCGCGGGTCACAACGGCCTTGTCGCCGTCGATGTCCAGTTCCGAGGCGAAGGTGCCCTGGGACCAGCCCAGCAGCGCCGACAGCATCTGACCGGTGGCGTTCATGTCGTTGTCGATCGCCTGCTTGCCGGCCAGGACCAGGCCCGGCTGCTCTTCTTCGACGACTTTCGCCAGGATCTTGGCGACGGCCAGCGGCTCGATGTCGGTGTGCACGTCATCGGCAGCATTGACCAGAATGGCGCGGTCGGCGCCCATGGCCAGCGCGGTGCGCAGGGTTTCCTGGGCCTGCTTGACGCCGATCGACACGACGACGATCTCGTCGGCCTTGCCGGCTTCTTTCAGACGGATGGCCTGTTCGACCGCAATCTCGTCAAACGGGTTCATCGACATTTTCACGTTGGCGAGATCAACTCCGCTGCCATCCGCTTTCACGCGGACTTTCACGTTATAGTCAATCACGCGCTTGACAGGTACGAGCACCTTCATGGGCGTTGGACTCCTCTTCCATTTTCATTTTCTATCCAGTTCGACGAATACGTTCTTTGCGTTGGTCCGGCTTCCCAATGAGGCGTCGATGGCTTGGCCCTTGGTGTAGAGCGAAATCTGGATGCAGGTTTCCATTGTCATTGTCCAAATTGTTGAGGATGAGGTCGCGCTTAACCAAATTCTATCCTGTAGAGGCTGCAATGAAATCGATGACATCGATCTTGAGGCCGATGGTGTTGGGGTTGTAGGCCGTTGAGCTCTCAGTGTGTTCTCAAGTCTTGGTCATAAGAGCGGCACCAGCACTGCTGGTGCCGCGAGTTGATCGCCCGTGGGGAGGTGGGTGGGCGATCTCTGTTAGATAACATGTTTCAAACCAACTAATTGTAGTTCCAAACGCTGACAAATCTGTCTTTTCATCTTTCGTTCAAATGCCCTCTAAAGCTATGGCTATGCCCTGACCCACACCGATGCACATAGCCGACAATGCTCTTTCCCCGGCCTTAAGATCCAAGCTGGCAGTTCCTGTTATTCGCGCTCCTGACATGCCGAGCGGGTGGCCCAAAGCGATTGCGCCACCGTGTGGGTTGATGCGGGGGTCGTTATCTGTAATTCCGAGCGCGCGCAGCGCTGCCAAACTTTGAGAGGCAAATGCTTCGTTTAATTCGATTCTCGCGAAGTCGGTTTGGTTCAAACCCAAGCTATCCATGAGTTTGATCGACGCTGGCGCCGGGCCATAACCCATTATGCGTGGTGGCACGCCCGCGGTCGCTCCGCCGAGCACCTTCGCAATGGGCCTGAGGCCGTGCTTCTTTGCGGCTTCTTTGCTGGCGAGGATCAGTGCAGCTGCACCGTCGTTGACTCCAGAAGCATTGCCCGCTGTTACAGTTCCTCCCGCCTTTGCAATGGCACCCAACTTCTGTAGTCCTTCAAATGTGGTTGAAGCTCTCGGGTGCTCATCGGTATTAACGACAATCGGATCGCCTTTGCGTTGAGGAATAGTTACTGGTACAATTTCTTTGGCGAGGCGACCATTGGCTTGCGCTTTTGCTGCCTTCTGCTGCGAGTAAAGCGCAAACTTGTCTTGATCCGCGCGATTGACGTTGAAGTCTTCCGCCACGTTCTCGGCGGTTTCGGGCATACTGTCGACGCCGTATTGGTCTTTCATAAGCTTGTTGACGAAACGCCACCCGATGGTTGTGTCATGCACCTCGTTTGCCCTTGTAAAGGCGGCAGGTGCCTTTGGAATCACGAACGGCGCGCGAGACATGCTTTCGACGCCGCCAGCAATTATCATTTCGGCTTCGCCAGATTTGATTGCTCGCGCCGCAGTGATCACCGCATCCATACCTGATCCGCATAGACGATTCATCGTTGTTCCAGGAACGGTTTCCGGGTAGCCCGCCAACAAAAGCGACATGCGCGCCACGTTGCGATTGTCTTCGCCCGCCTGATTGGCGCAACCGTAGATCACCTCGTCGATGGCCTCTAAATCAAGGTAAGAGTTACGATTGGCCAGCGCCTTAAGCGGAATTGCGCCCAAGTCATCTGCGCGTACAGACGAAAGAGTACCACCATACCGGCCAATTGGTGTGCGGATGTAATCGCAAATGAAAGCATCAGTCATTTGTGGACTTCCTGATCTGCCTTGAACTAGCTGAAAGCACCTGCGGTGTGGTTCATCGAAATTCTTCGGCTTCTTTTTTGCAGGGTTGCACAAGTGCCCCCGCAAGGACCAAGCCTTGCGGGGGAAAGCAACAGTGAATTCAATTCGCTGTGTATCCGCCATCGACGACAATTTCTGCGCCGTGAACGAAGGATGAGTCATCAGACGCCAGGAACAGCACGGCGTTAGAAACCTCTTCCGGCTTGCTTGGACGTTTCAGTAGGGTTGCACCAAGAATAGCTTCACGCGTTGCTTCGTCGCTGTGCAGCAGATCCTTGGTCATCGGGGTGTCGATAACGCCGGGGTGGATAGAGTTCACACGAATCCCACTGTCTGCCAGAT
Source organism: Shimia sp. FJ5 (assembly GCF_032918335.1). NCBI lineage: Bacteria > Pseudomonadati > Pseudomonadota > Alphaproteobacteria > Rhodobacterales > Roseobacteraceae > Shimia > Shimia sp. FJ5. Next base: position 4,284 of record NZ_JAWJUV010000015.1, read on the forward strand.
CGACGGCACAGGATTTGGTCAGTAACCGAACCGCGCCTTTTGAGCCAATGTAAGCTCCTGCGGATGCGGCGCCGACAATTCCATAAATTGATGAAATGTTGATAATCGAAGCGTTTCCAGATTTTTTCATCAACGGCACAGCGGCGCGAATGCCCAGATATACACCGCGAACATTAACGTCGAAGGTCATGTCAAACTCTTCAGGTGTAGTCTCGTGAAGAGGCTTCAGAATGAGAATGCCTGCGTTGTTCACTAGAATATCCAAACGACCTGTTTTGGATTGTACCGCGGAAATGACTTTGGCCCACTCGGCTTCCTGTGTTACGTCATGTTGGATGAATTCGGCTTGGCCACCGGACGCTACAATATTCTTAACTACGGTTTCACCCGCTTCCGCATCACGGTCAGTTACAAAGACCTGAGCGCCTTCGCGAGCTAGCAATTCGCTGTGGGCTTTGCCCATGCCCATCGCACCACCTGTTACCAGGGCAATTTTACCTGAAATACGTCCCATTCTCTTTCTCCCTTTTTTGATTGCTAATCAGCGATTGCCGGGGCATCGAAGAAGCCCCGGCAATTTACTTATGCTTCGGCGGTTTCTCGGTCGCGGATCAGAGACGGATAGCCTTCCTCCTTTACCGCACCGATGGCCGCGCGATAGTTCCCGATCCCAGCCATGTAGAACATGACCGCGTTCTTTTTGCCGGGGATGTTCGCGCCGAAGATCCAGCTTTCTGCCTTAGGGAAGAGGGTCATATCAGCGATTTCTCGACACGTGCCAACCCAGGCATCCCGTGCTTCCACGGTTGGCTCGACACTCTTGACGCCCGATTCTTCCATCGTGCTGATCGTCTCAGAGATCCACTCGACTTGGGTTTCAATACTTGGGGGTAGGTTTGTGAATGGGCCATTTGGGCCAAGGATCATAAAGAAGTTCGGGAAGTCGACTTCCATCATTCCAAGATAACCCAGGGGGCCTTCCTTCCATGTGTCGCGCATGGTCACACCGCCGCGGCCTCGGAGATCCATTTTCACGTAGTTGCCGTCAACAGCGTCAAAACCGGTGGCGAAGATTACGACGTCAAGTTCATGCTCCTCTCCGCTCTCCAAGCGAATACCGTTCGGGGTGAACTCTGTAATCGGATCGGACTTTACATCTGCGAGTGTCACATTGTCCCGGTTGTAGACGTCGAAATAGTCATTTCCGCAGAGCGGGCGTTTGGCATAGAGGTCATTTGGGATTAGCATTTCAGCAATCTGAGGATCTTTTACGATCTTGCGGATCTTGCCTTTGATGAAGTCGGCTGCTGCGTCATTGGCAACCTGACTCGTTGCAATGTCGCAGAAGGTCCCGAACATGAAGTAAAAGCCGCCACCGCGCTGCCATGCAGCTTCAAACACGCGCTCACGCTCTTCCTGAGTCGCCGTTTCCGCTGGGATAGTGCTTTCTTCGAAGCCAAATGCCACGGCTGAGTTCTTTACTTGATCCCAGATTTGGTCGTAGTTTGCCTTTTGCTCGGAAATAGTTGCTTCGTCCTGGGGCGTGTTGCCGATAGGGACTACATATTGAGCAGACCGTTGGAAAACCGTCAGGTGTTTCGCAACAGGGGCCGTCGCAGTGATGACCTGAACGCCAGTCGAACCAGTGCCGATGATGCCGACACGTTTGTTCGACAAATCGACATCTTCCGGCCAGGCGCCTGTGTGCAAAATGCGCCCCTTGAAATCATCAACACCTTTGAAGGCTGGAACGTTTGTTGCGGACAGCAGACCGAGGCCGGTCACCAGATATTTTGCGGTGACAGTCTCGCCGGAGTCTGTCGTGATGCTCCACAGCCCCGTTTCTTCATTGTATTGCGCACCGTCAACCTTCGTGTTGAACTTATAGCTGCGTCGCAGATCCAGATGGTCTGCCACTTCATTCATGTAGTCCAAAATTTCGGGTTGCGTCAGGTAGCGGGTTTTCCAGCGACCACGTTTCAGAAGTTCTTTGTCAAAGGAGTATCGGTAGACATAGCTTTCCGTGTCTGAAAGTGCGCCCGGATAGCGGTTGTGCCACCATGTGCCACCAACATCGCTGGCGCTGTCAAAACCTCGTACGTTCATTCCTTGTTCGTTGCGAAGCTTGTGGACGGCATAAAGCCCGCCGAAACCTGCACCAATTACAACCGCATCGTAGTCGGCGCCTGTTGTTTTGGTAATCTCTGTCTGTACGTTCATTTCACTCCTCCCAGAGCATGACCTCTCGATCTCGCGCTATGCGAGTGACAAGTCGGTTGATGATTGTTTTTGGAAACTGGCCCGCGCTGCATATCAGGCGGGCCAAAAATGGTCAGAGGCCCTTGTACCAGGCCGCGATCCGACCAAGTTCCTCTGTCGCTTCTGGTGCGCGTCCCGACAGGGCGGGGAAAACGTGCTGCATACCGTCAACAACAGAGAGCGTCGCATTAACACCCTGTTCTTTTGCCTTTTTGTAAAGGCGCTCAGAGTCGCTGAGCAAAGTTTCTGCGCCGCCAGCATTGATATAGAGTGGTGGGTAGCCCGAGAAATCATTCTCCAACGGGTTGGCGAGTGGGTTCAACGGGTTTGTCTCTTCTCCCAGGAACATGCCCGCCATTGCTTCAAGGATTGGCTTTCCAACCAGGGCGTCGGTTTCGGCGTTAGTTTCCAGTGATGGGCCACGCATCGCCATGTCGAGCCAAGGCGAGTACGCGATAACACCCCCAGGCAGCGGCAGGCCAAGTTCACGCATCTTGAGTACGCTTGCGACGGCAAGATTGCCACCCGCACTGTCACCTGCCGTCAGAATCTTTGCTGGTTCATAGCCTTGCTCCAAAAGTGCCTTGTACGCTGCGACTGCGTCTTCAAGCTGAGCCGGGAACGGATGTTCAGGCGCTCGGCGATAATGCAAGATCACGGAAATTACGCCCAGTTCCTTGGCAAGGTGACCTGCCATTTTTCTGTGGCTGTCCGCAGATCCTACGGCAAAGCCGCCACCATGCGTATAAACGATCACGCGAGATTTATCAGCGCCTTCAGGTAGCGCCCAAATAGCTTCGACCCCTCCCACATGGTCGCTTTTGTAGCTTACATTTTCGGGCTCAAGCGCGGGCTGACCCCATTCGTCGAACATGCTGCGCAGATTTGCGATCGTCAGGTCTGGGTTCTCGACCATCTGGTCTGTCCAGTTCTGATAAAGCGCTCGGAGCGTGTCTGCTTCTTTGCTGACTTGCATTGTCTTCCTCCCAGTTTACTCATGCGGCTCAGACGCCGCCTGTTGTCTTTCAAGTCCAACCTGGCTGCACGAACAGCTGAGATTGCCTCGAGTTTCTGAGTAAACGGGCAGGAGTCTTATGTATTGAACAGTCGTGCTTTGGGTATTGTCATTTCTTGCTCAGTCGATGCAAAGGCAGGCAAACACAGTGTGATAACGGGCTAAATTGCCTGCCTTCAGTTTTGATGAGAAGTGTTTATGAGTTAGGCGGAAGCGAAAACCAGATCTAGGTTGCGTGGCGTTTTCCAACTGAACGTGGTCTTTTCTGCGCACGCATCATAAAGCGCCCTTACTCGAGCCTCGCCGACGTTCTGAGCGTAGTGCATCAAACCACCTCGCCAGCGAGGGAAACCGTAGCCGTGGATCATCACCAGATCGATGTCCCGTGGTTGCTCTGCAATGCCTTCCTCAAGGATGTCGCAAGCTTCTGTCAGCATTGTTAGCACAAGCCGGTCAACAATCTCCTCAGAGCGAAATGTCTGAAGTGGAATGGTCAGGTCTTCTGAAATTTGGGAAATTTCCGCTGCGACTGTGCTTGAAGCTGAAGACCGACCTTCTGCGTCATAGTCATACCACCCTGCGCCAGATTTGCGTCCTAGGCGATTATGTTCCTCAACCATCTGTTCAACCAGTGGAACGTGATCCTCGTCTAGTCCTTTGTTGGCGGACCTCCTCTGAATATTCGCATAGGCAATGTCCAAGCCTGACATGTCCTGCGCTGAAAATGGACCCATTGCCATGCCAAAGTCACGCATTGCGGTATCAATTTGTTCGACCGAGGCGCCTTCTACTAGAAGGCGAATGGCGGCTTGCCGGTAGCTCGATAAGATCCGGTTCCCGATAAAGCCGTCGCATACGCCGGATAGAACGGGGACTTTATTAAGTCGGCTAGCCAGGTCAAATGCAATGCCTAAGGTGTTGTCCGAGGTTTGATTGCCCCGGACAATTTCCAAAAGCTTCATAATGTGAGCGGGGCTAAAGAAATGTAGACCGACGAAACGATCAGGATTCTTGAGGCCTTCCGCTAGTCGATTGACATCAAGGTAAGATGTATTGGTCGCAAGCACGGCATCATGTGGCAACACGGCTTCCAGTTCGTTCAGAATTGCGCATTTTACATCGAAGTTTTCGAATGCGGCCTCAATAGCTAGAGTGGCCTGAGGAAGATTTGCATAGCCAACTGCTGTGGCCAGACGAGAGACAATGGCCTGTGCGGCCTCATCCTGCAACACCCCTCGCTTGACGCCTTGGTTTACGAGCTCATGAAGGTTGTTGGAAGCCCATTCAGCCGATGCAGTATCGCGTTCTACGACCGTCACAGAAATCCCTGCGGATGCTAGTGTATAGGCAATGGCGGCCCCCATATTGCCGCCACCAACTACAACCGCGGTTTCAATTTTCTTTGAAGAACATGGGAAAATGCGTGCCTTGTTTGCCGCCGCACGCTCGGAAAAGAAGACGTGGCGAAGGGCGCGAGCTTGATCCGAAGTGCGCAAGGTCAGAAAAGTAGATCGTTCGTTTTGCAACGCTTCTGCGAATTGCATTGAGGCACTGGCTTTAACCAGGTCAACTGCGATCAGTGGAGCATCTTGGCCCGCCATCCGTCGCTTGGCACGCGTGTGCGCGGCGGCCAATGCCGCGTCATCCGGCAAAGGTGCTGGCAGATTGTCTGGAGCCCTTGCCTTCGCTAGATCAGCAGCGTCAAGCGCTAGAGCTGCCTCCAATGGATCTTCGGCCAATTGTTGGATCATCCCCAAGTTTATGGCCCGGGTGGCGGAAACTGCCTGTCCGCTGACAATCATATCAAGTGCGGATTCTATGCCGATAAGCCGAGGCAATCGCTGTGTCCCGCCAGCTCCGGGCACCATTCCCAGGATGACTTCGGGCAGACCCAATCTGGCTGCCGGAGCAGCGATACGGAAGCGGCACGCTAGGGCTATTTCCAATCCTCCGCCAAGTGCTACGCCGTTGATCGCCGCGATGGTTGGGATTGAAAGTTGTGCCAGCTTTAACAGCACATCGTTCAGCTGAGGATCATGCGGAGGCTTTCCGAATTCATTTGCGTCCGCACCCGCGACGAAAGTTGTCCCCGCACCGGTGATAATCAGGCGACTAGCGCCAGAGTCGTGTGCTCGGCTAATTCCGCGTTCGATACCGGCTCGAACCTCCGCATTGATCAGGTTAAGGGGCGGGTTGTTGATAGTTAGGATGGCGGAACCATTCACGATGCTAAATTCGACAGGCATCTGCAATCTCATTCTACAGGAGCGCGGTTGCGCGAAATGAATTTGGTCATGAGGTAACCATCAAAGGTCTCTGTTCCCCCTTCGCTTCCATATCCGCTGTCTCTGACGCCGCCGAACGGGGTCTCCGGTAAAGCGAGGCCGAATTGGTTGATGCTGACCATTCCCGCATGCAGATTTTGGGCGGCTTGGTCCGCTCGTTCCAAGGAATTGGTGAACACGTAGGATGCGAGACCGAATGGCAATCCATTCGCGCGCGATAGGCCATCTTCGATGCTCTTGAATGGAGATACCGCCGCAATAGGACCGAATGGTTCCTCTCGCATCAAAGCAATGCTGTCGTTGGGCGTGTCAACAATGGTTGGCGCAAAGAAGTTTCCAACATTGCCGATGCGACTGCCTCCGGTCAGGATATGCGCACCATTCTGTCGCGCATCCTCAACAAGCTGCTCCATCGCGTTAACGCGGCCGGGGTGACACAGCGGCCCCATATCAATGCGATCGTGCAACCCATCACCTACCTTTACGCTCTCAAAGGCCGAAACCAGTTCCGCCATGAAGTGGTCGTAGATCCCTTGTTGAACAAAAAAGCGGGTTGGTGCGATGCAAACTTGGCCAGCGTTGCGCAATTTGTTGGTCGCAAGGGCGCGTGCCGCTGCTTCAGCGTCGGCATCGTCAAATACCAAGACTGGGGCGTGGCCACCAAGTTCCATTGTCGCGCGCTTCATGTGGCGTCCGGCCAGTTCGGCTAGGTGCTTGCCCACTCCCACCGATCCAGTGAATGTGATTTTGCGCACTTCGGGGCGTGCAATAAGCGTCTCCGAGATGAAACCCGAATTACCCCAAACCAAATTAAGGCAACCTTCTGGCAGGCCCGCCTCTTGGAGGAATCGTGCTATTGCCATACAGCCTGCCGGCGCCTCTGCCGGCGCTTTGAGGATCATGGTGCAGCCTGAAGCTAGCGCCGCCGCCACTTTTCGAACCGCCTGGCTCAGCGGGAAATTCCAGGGAGTAATGGCAAGGCACACGCCAATGGGTTCGCGAACAACAAGCTGTTGAACCTGTGGGCTACGCGAGGGCACGATTCGACCATAGATGCGTCTGCACTCTTCAGCGTGCCAATCCACGTGATCGGCGGAGGAATGTACCTCGGCTAAGGCTTCGGCCAGGGGTTTTCCTTCATCAAGCGTGATCCAGCCAGATATCAGCGTGTCATTGGCCCTCAGAAGGTCTGCGAACTTCCGTAGAATTCCACTTCGATCCATGGGCGACGTGTCTCTCCAGAGTTGGAAAGCTGATTCGGCGGAACGAACGGCGAGATCCAAATCCGAAGCGCTTGCCTGGGGTATCTGTCCAATTTTTTCACCACTCGCTGGATTTAGGACAACGCGGTCTTCTTGTGTTTGAGCGCCGCTCCACTCTCGTCCTATCAGGTGTTGTATTACGGGATATTTCAAAGATTTCATTGTGTTGAGCCCTTTCTGTCTCTGGCTTTTTCGTGTGTTCAAACACGGAGGCGAAGTGCTGGGTTTGCATATATTCCGCACAGCGGAAAACTTTACCGCACTATTGACTGGGACGTTAACGAACGTTTAGATGCGATTCAAGACGCAGCGTTAGAGGTAGGAGAGACACATTGAGGCCAAGAAAGAACCGTACTGACGACACGGAAGGACCAGATCGAGATTTCGTGACTGCGCTGGCGCGTGGCCTCGAAGTACTGCGGGCATTCCGACGCGAAGGCGAGGCTCTCGGGAACGGTGATTTGGCCAAACGGACAGGTCTTAGCAGATCGACGATCTCAAGATTGGTCTACACGTTGAATAAACTCGAGTACCTTAGCTACGACCCGGATACTGCTCGCTATCGCTTGGCACCGCCTGTGCTGTCGCTGGGCTATTCTTGTCTCGCCGGGATGCCAGTACGGCAGTTGGCAAAACCTTATATGCAAGAACTGGCGGACTACACCGGCATGCCCGTGGCTATGGCCAGTCGTGACAGGCATTCGATGGTTTACCTGGAACGCTGCAAAGGAACCAATGCTGTGACGCTGGCAATAGAAGTCGGTGCCCATATCAAACTGGCGACATCGGCTGTGGGCCGCGCATACATCGCGTCGCAAGAGCCGGAAGAGCAAGCAAAAATCCTCTCCGTCTTGAAGGAACATGAAGGCGAAAACTGGTCGAAAGTACTGCCCGGCATTGAAACGGCCATCGAAAGCTACGAGAGGCTCGGATACTGCACTTCGTTCACGGAGTGGAAGAACAACGTAAATGCAGTAGCCGTGCCCTATATTCCCAAAGATGGCTCACCCGTCATTGCGTTCAACTGCGGTGGCCCTTCTCAAACATTGACGCGCGACTGGATTGAAAACGATGTCGCCCCCCGTCTTGTCGAACTTGTCCGTCGCCTTTCGACGGTCGCCCCCTAACTACGCTGAGAGCATCATGGCCCTAGATACAGACACCCTTTCGCAATTTCTCGACGCGCTCGATCGCTTCGTCAAGGAACGGCTGATACCCAAAGAAGAGCAAATAGCCGATCAGGATATGATTCCATCTGAGTTGGTGGACGAAATTCGTATGATGGGCTTGTTCGGCATGTCGATCCCCGAGGAATTCGGCGGTCTTGGCCTTTCAATGGCGGAGGAAGTGAAGGCGGCTTTTGTATTGGGCCAAACTTCTCCGGCATTTCGGTCTCTTGTTGGTACCAATAACGGAATTGGTTCACAGGGGATAATTATTGATGGAACCGATGCGCAGAAGGACCGATATCTGCCTTCGCTTGCCTCCGGCGAGATGATTGCCTCCTTTGCGTTGACCGAACCCGATGCAGGATCGGATGCGGGTAGTGTGCGTACTACTGCTCGCCGTGACGGAAGCGATTTCATCCTAAACGGTACAAAACGCTACATTACCAACGCTCCTCGCGCAGACCTTTTCACGGTTTTTGCTCGCACCAACCCTGACGAAAAGGGAGCTGCTGGCGTTAGCGCTTTCCTCATCGAAGCGGGGACTCCCGGGTTAACGCTAGGTCCGCCTGACCGCAAAATGGGGCAGAAAGGTTCTCACACCTGTGACGTTATTCTGGACAACGTTCGGGTTCCAGCAGCCAGCATTATCGGCGGCCCGGAGCGGCTGAACAAGGGCTTCAAAACGGCAATGAAAGTTCTAGACCGGGGGCGACTGCATATTTCCGCCGTTTGTGTGGGTGCCGCTGAGCGTCTGATCAAGGAGAGCCTGACTTTCGCAACAGAGCGTAAGCAATTCGGTGCTCCAATTGCAGATAAGCAACTGATCCAAGCGATGCTAGCTGATAGCAGGGCCGAGTCCTTCGCTGCGCGCTGCATGATCGAAGAAACCGCGCGCCGCAAGGACGCCGGCCAGAACGTATCAACCGACGCAGCCTGCTGCAAAATGTATGCAAGCGAAATGGTGGGCCGAGTGGCGGATCGCGCGGTGCAGATTCACGGTGGAGCGGGCTATATGGCCGAATACTCTGTCGAACGCTTTTATCGTGATGTGCGTCTCTTCCGTATTTACGAGGGCACAACTCAAATTCAACAAGTACTGATCGCGCGAAACATGATCCGCGACGCTGCGGCTTAAAAGAATTGGGGAATACAATGGACTTCAATTTTCTTTCCACACCAAAGATTGTTTGCAAAAGCGGCGGGCTCTCGCAGATCGGAAATCTCATGCAGGGGTTGTCCTGCACACGCGTGTTGATCGTGACTGATCCTGGCATTGTTGCTTGTGGTTTTTCTGGGGATACGGTCAATGCGCTCAAGGCTGAGGGTCTTGAGGCCAAAGTTTTTGATCAGGTCGCCGCCGATCCACCGATTTCTGTTGTTGAGACCGCTATCGAATGTGCTCGAGATTTTGGAGCAGATGGGGTAATTGGACTAGGGGGCGGCAGTTCGCTGGATACCGCAAAGGTCGTTGCAGCGGCGTTGCCCAACAAACAACCTGTCGCGGAAATGATTGGTGTTGACCGCGTCACTGGAAAACGTTTGCCGCTCGTTCAAGTGCCGACAACCGCAGGAACCGGCTCCGAGGTCACTTGGGTGTCAGTTTTGACTTCGGAAACGCATGAGAAANCAGGAACCGGCTCCGAGGTCACTTGGGTGTCAGTTTTGACTTCGGAAACGCATGAGAAACAAGCGGTCTACGCTCCACAGCTACTGCCTGATATTGCCTTGCTCGACGCTAAGCTCACATTGGGCATGCCGCGGTCCATAACGGCGGCAACGGGATTGGACGCCATGGTGCACGCCATAGAGGCCGCAACCAGCCGGACGCGCAAGAACCCAGTCTCGGATGCGCTTGCCGACAAAGCTCTTACTCTACTGGGTCAAAATCTCAGGAGAGTTTTGGACATGCCTTCGGACCTTGCAGCGCGCGAAGCAATGTTATTGGGGGCAACGCTGGCTGGAATGGCGTTCATCAATGCCAGCGTGGGAGCAATTCATGCTTTGTCTTATCCGCTGGGAACCGGATTTCACGTACCTCATGGGCACGGAAACGCATTGGTTGCAGGCCCTGTGATGCGTTACAATTTGCCTGCCGCAGAAAAAGAATATGCCCGCCTGTCACGGTTGCTTCTGCCAGCGCGGCCCTTCAAATCAAATGCTGCCGCCGCCAATGCTTTGATCGATGAGATGGAACAAATCTTGTCTGACAGCGGGTTGGAAACACGGCTGTCTGCATTGGGTGTCACCAAGGACGCGATTCCGAGCATGGCGAATGAGGTCGTCACTGGCATCAAGCGACTGCTTGAGACTAACCCGCGTGATATGACGGCCGAAGATGTCTCTCGTCTTTACCATGAGGTGCTCTGATGAGTGGAGCATTGGAAGGAATCAAGGTGGTCGATCTAAGTCGTGTGCTTGGGGGGCCGTATTGCACGCAGATGCTTGCCGACCACGGCGCGGAGGTGATCAAAGTTGAGCCGCCTCAGGGTGATGAAACACGAGGCTGGGGGCCGCCCTTCAAAGACGAGCTTAGCGCGTATTTTTCAGGAGCAAATCGCAACAAAAGATCCATAGCCATTGACCTGCGCCAACCGGAAGGGCGTAACCTGGTCTTGAGGCTGTTAGAAGATGCGGACGTTTTGGTTCACAATTTCAAACCTGGCGCACTGGAAAAATGGGGGCTTGGTTATGAGGAAGTGTTGTCAATCAAGTTCCCAAAGCTTGTGTTTTGCCACGTCACCGGCTTTGGCGCAGATGGGCCGCTTGGCGGATTTCCGGGGTATGACGCTGTTGTGCAGGCCATGACTGGGCTAATGAGTATCAATGGTAATCCAGCTAATGGCCCAACTCGGATGGGTACACCAATCGTGGACATTGGGACTGGCATGATTGCCTGTAATGCCATTCTCGCCTCCCTTCTGGAACGTGGTCGATCCGGATTGGGGCAAGCCATTGAGGTGCCGCTCTATGATTCCGCAATCAGCATGATGCACCCGCAAGCGGCCAATTCCTTGATGTCTGGGCAGATCCCGAAGGCGACGGGCAATGGACACCCTAATATCGTGCCATATGACATGTTTGAGACAAGCACCGGCAAACTATATTTGGCAGTTGGGAACAACCGGCAATTTGCGATTCTCTGTGATGTGCTCGGAATTCCAGAAGTGCCTAGAGACGTTCGGTTTGTCGACAATGCTGCCCGTTTGACCCATCGGGCAGAGATTACGCATCTTCTCTCTGAGTGTTTACGGTGTCATGATGCCTTCGAATTGGAACCCGTGCTATTAAATGCAGGCGTTCCTGCGGGTGTTGTCCGTGATGTCAATGAAGCCCTTGCCCATCCGCACACACGGCACCGCGATATGGTTGTTTCTAAAGAAGGGTACCGAGGCACAGGTGTGCCAGCGCGATTGTCGCGTACCCCTGGAACAGTACGTTCGGCGCCACCTCGTTTCGGGCAACACTCGATAGAGCTACTGCGCGAAGCCAAACTGACGGAAGACGAAATAGGCGAGCTGGTTAGCAAGGATATCGTTCGCGCTGAACAATAAGTCGGAGGGCTGGCTTAGATTGGAGTTGTGCTAGAAGAGGACAAGCAGAATACAGCTTGGGGAGGTGAAGATGAATAACGCACTCATTACGCCGAACGGTATACCTGAATGGATTCCAGGTGAGACTACGCTTGACAGTTCTGGTAGTGGATGGCGAGGCCTGACCCTAAAGGGTTACAACTACGATGGGCAAGATGCTGATATCCCACCTATGCGTGATTACATGATTGTTGCCTACGATTGCGCGGCAACAACGATGTCCCGATCTGACGGGGGCTCTTGGGAGCACGCGCGCGTGGGCAAAGGCCGAGTGTCTTTGCTGACGCGTGGAGAGAAGTCGACATGGCGTTGGGTTGATCCGATTTCCGTCAGACACGTCTACCTCACTCATGATGAGATCGAAACAACGGCACTGTCTGTTTTTGATCGTGATCCGCAATCTATTGAGATTAATGACCGACTATCTTCCGAGGATCCGGTGATAGTGAACTGCGTTCGCCTCTTGGAGGGCGAATTGAAGAATGGTGGGCTTGGTCAAAAGTTAATGATAGACGCTTTGCGCAACCAGATCGCTGTTCATTTGCTTCGCCAATATGCCCAAGTTACCTTGGACAGTGACGCCACCTGTAAATTTAATCCCAGCCAGCGGCGACGCATCATCGATTTGGTGGAAAGCTCTCTTGATGAAAACTTGAACATCAAGGATATGGCCGACACTGTTGGTCTCAGTCAGTTCCACTTTTCGCGACAGTTCAAGACAGAGTTCGGATACGCACCGCACGCCTATGTGTTGCGCAGACGCATTTCAAGAGCGAAAGAAATGTTGCGACAAGGAGATGTTCCTCTGAAAGTGGTCGCACTGGATTGCGGGTTTTCAGATCAAAGTCACTTTAGCCGTTCTTTCCGAAAAGCTACTGGACTAACCCCGGGCAAATTTCGGATGCTAGCATGAAGCTCGAAAACGATACGCTTACCCAAATTCAACAAAATGAGTTCAAGAACCGTTAGGCGCTAACCGCTCTGATTGATGTCTAGAGAATTGGCCATCCTTCAAACGGTTTGATTTCCTTGAGTGCAAAGCTGCTTGTCATTGCTTTGATTCCCGGCATCCGCCGCAGACGATTCATTGAGAATTCTGCGTAATCGTCGAGATCGCGACATACAACTTGTAGGAGAAAGTCGGCGCTGCCGCCGACGGAATGGCAGGAGACGATTTGTGGGTAGTCAGCGACAGCCTTTTCAAAGGAGTTGGCCTCTTCTGCTGAATGAGTATCGATTTGGACAGAAACATACACCAAAACGCCTAAACCGAGCCGATTGCGATCAATCACGGCCCGATAGCCTTGAATGTAGCCATCTTCTTCTAGGCGGCGAGTGCGCCGCCAGCATGGGGATGTGGACATGCCGGTTGCTTCGGCGAGTTCCGCATTGCTAAGTCGGCCATTGGACTGAAGGGCCAGCAGAATACGGCGATCCGCTTCATCAAGGAGTTTGGTTTCAACACTTTTCATATTTCACCGCTTGGGTATGATCTACCTGAATCCCAAATTTGTGAGGAAGAATATGCCTTGAAATTGGGAAATTCAAGCAAAATAGAACCAATTCGTTCGAGTGAAATGTGCTTAGTTCACTTCAAGATACACACATGCTTGCGGAATCCTGGAAGAACTTATGCCAACAGAAAACGTAACCTCTCCTACGACAAATGTTCACAATGCTCCCCTGCATGGTGAGGGTGATCTTCGATTGGCCATTGTCGTTTCACCCGATCAATCAATCGGTTATCTCGCAAACACAGTTGCGACAATTGCTGCTGGGATAGGGGCGGTGCATCCTGGCATAGGAAATGTAACGCTTACGGACAGTGAGGGCGTTTCGATAATGAATTCTGCGGACCGTCCAGTTCCAATTTTGCAAGCGGACTCCGCTCAGATGCTGACCATAGCGGAAAGCGCTCACAAGCATTCAACCGGCCTGACGCTGGTGGCCTTCCCAGAGTTTGCTCGAAAACTCCATTCTTTCAAAGATTACAAGGATGAGTTTCCACAACGCTCCCTGTCTAACGAAGCTCTGAGCGGAGTTGGCCTGTGTGGTCCAGCAAAAGCCGTTAAGTCGTTGACTGGTTCTTTAAAGCTCCTTCGTTGAGGAAGTGGAGGTCAATGCCCCGCGTGTAATAGGCCAATTGGATCGCGGAAAACTCCCAATCTCATCCTGCGTAACCAACAGAAGGATCTGTATGTATGCTCGACAATCTAACGCTCTATGAACATTTGCCAGAGAAGCAGTTTCAGCACCTCAGTGCACAATTCGCGCGAGAACCTGCTTACCGTTATATTGGGCTCAAGCTTCGTGATCTTCGCAGAGGATTTTGCGCGACGGTGACGACAGTATCCAATGATCTGCATCACCATCGTGGAGCGGTCCAAGGTGGTATCATCGCAATGATCGCTGATGCTACAGCCGGCTACACGGCGCTAGCCTCGCTTGATGTTGAGGCGATGTACGATGATATGGCAACGATCGAATTTAAAACTAGTTTCTTTCGACCTGGCGCTGCTAAGGAGCTCATCTGTGTTTCCAATCTTGTCCACGGCGGTAACAGAACCCTGTTCTGCGCTGCGAAAATTTATCTTGATGAGATTGGTGACAATCAGTTGTGCGCCGATGCGACATTGACTTTCTGGGGTCTGCTCCGGCTGAGTGCAGAATGACACCTTAAGCGTCGAGCACGCGTTTTCCATATTCGCGCAGGTTGCCTTTAGGGTCGACGTACCGGTACAGCGTGACGGGTTTCACGCCCAGTTCGT
>NZ_JAWJUV010000016.1:0-3700 GCF_032918335.1 Shimia sp. FJ5
GGGGTCTGCTCCGGCTGAGTGCAGAATGACACCCGAAGCCCGTAGATCACCTGGTTTTCCACCTGTATTCGCCTGTGAGCAGGATATGCGCCCATCCGAGGGGCGAGATATGCGCCAGGAGTTGGGGTGAACAGTCGAGACCAGCACGCTTTCGCGCGGTGACGGCATGGCCAAGGTGCTTTGTGTTCCAATAAATGATGATGGCTGCCAGCAGGTTCAGCCCGGCCATGCGATAGTGCTGCCCTTCAGAAGTTCGGTCTCGGATTTCGCCCTGACGCCCGATGCGTAGGGCGTTTTTCAGCGCATGATGTGCCTCACCTTTGTTCAGGCCGATCTGTGCACGGCGCTGCATGTCGGCGTCCAGCAACCAGTCAATAATGAACAGGGTGCGCTCGATCCGCCCGATCTCTCGTAGGGCAAGCGCCAGTTCATGCTGGCGCGGGTATGAGGCGAACTTCCGCAGGAGCTGACTGGGTGGCATGACACCTGCCGCCATTGTGGCTACGGCGCGTAAGATGTCAGGCCAGTTTTCCGTGATCAGCTTTTCTCTGATCTTACCGCCGACCAGCCCGCGGACTTCCTTCGGCGCAGCGGTAGGGTCGAAGAGATAGAGCCGCCTTGACGGCAGATCGCGGATGCGGGGAACGAAGCGATAAGACAGGAGTGCGGTTGCGGCGAAGACATGATCCGTGAAGCCGCCGGTGTCGGCGTATTGCTCTTTGATCTTCTTCCCAACCTCGTTCATCAGCAACCCGTCCAGAATGTATGGGGCCTCGTTGACGGTCGCAGGGATATTCTGTGTGGCAAACGGGCCGAACTGGTCGGAGACATGGGTGTAGGCCTTCAAGCCGGGCTCCTGTCCATACTTTGCGTTTATGAGGTTCATCGCCTCGCCATGCCGCGTTGTTGGAAAGAACTGACCGTCGCTTGAAGCGGTCGTACCACCGCCCCAGAACCGCGCCATCGGCAAATTGGTCTGCGCCTCGATCACCTTTGCAAGCGCCCTGTTGATGGCATCGCTTTCAACATGCCACCGGGACAAGCGCGAGAGTTGGAAGTAGTCATGTGAACTGGTCGCCTCGGCCATCTTGCTGAGGCCAAGGTTCAATCCCTCGGCCAGTAGCACGCTCAACAACCCGATGCGATCCTTGCAGGGAACACCGGTGCGCAGGTGTGTAAAGGCTTCGGTGAAGCCGATATCGTCATCAACTTCCTGCAGCAAATCGGTGATCCGCACGGCAGGCAGGCGGCCATAGAGATCAAGCACCATGCCATCAGCATCTGCCGGGATTGCTGCCGTCAAACGATCAACCTTGAGAACGCCGTTTTCGATTGAGCCGCCCGGGATCGCGCCAGCTCTGGCAGCCTTGGCCAAACGCTTCATACCCTCTACCAACCTTGCCTTGCGATCATCGAGCCAGATCTCAGGTTCGAATGGCATCGTCAGGCGAGGGCACGCCTTGGCTGTTTCTATCGGTACCAAAGCCTGTTTCAGATCAGCGTAACGCCGGGAATGGGGTAGCCAGATATCGCCGGATCGGAAGGCTTCGCGCACCTGGAACAAGGCGGCGACCTCCCAGAGCCGATTGTCACTTGGGTCCTGAGCATTGAGGTGTCGATGCCATTTCGAGGTTCGGCGCAAGAAGCCAACCTGGCGGGGCGCATCAGTTTGATCCTGGGCGATGACTTTTGTTGCCTGTATCAAAGGCGCCGCCACCGGGGCGGCGCAGATATCAAGCGCTCGCAGCATTCTTGGGGCATAGCGCCGGAACCGGTGATATCCATGAACGACATGAGACAGGGCGTCAGCCGCCATCGTGTCAGTCAACTCGGCTGCAGTTGTCACCATGCTTTCGAGGTGAGACCAGCCACACGCAACTTCGACGGCGGCATCAAGGGACGCGCCATCTGCCTTTGCCTCCAGTAGGGCAGCACCGAGATCCTTGAAGGAACGTAATGTCTCACGCAGCGATGATCTGGCATCCGCGATACGCGCGTCGGACAGCCTCTTTGCATCCCGCCAGGTCTTGCCAACAATCCGGTCGTGGGTTTCGATCACGGCATCGGCAATGGCTGCCTTCCACTCGACCGCGCAGACAGCGAGGATCGCCAGGCGCCGGTCACTCGTGATGTCGCGCAACCCGTCGGCAAAGTAGCGCTCGCCCTGGCGGCGCAGGCGGGTGACCCGATGTGGCGGTACGTCGGCCAGAATGTCCGGTGAAAGGCACAAGTCTCGCAAAAACTCCAACCGGTCCAGAAGTCGCGATGCTCCAGCCGAATTGCTGCCCGCCTCGAAACGGCGAAGCCAGATGAACCGGGTGACATTGCCATCCACGATCTCGGTCAGCAAAGCGTCCAGCTGGTCCTTTGTCTGACCATCAAGCTTGGCCGCGATCCGGCTTTCAATCCGGCGTTCTGCCGACACCAGAGCATCGGCGCACAGCCGTTCGATGACAGAGATACCGGGCAGGATCACCTGCGACCGGCGGCATTCTTCGACAAATCGGCGCGCCAGGTCTTCGTTGGATCGGGCCGTTTCAGCCTCATTCTCGAGCCAAGTCTTGAGGCTGCGAGCGCCTTGGCCAGAGAACATCTTGAAGCCGTAAATCTGGCGCAGGGCCTGCAAATGTTGCTGGCGGGTTTGACGGCGCGCAGCGTAAGGCAAAATGTCATCACCCGTCAGGCCCAGCTGGGCCGCGATGAAGCGCAAGACCTTTTCCGGGATGACCTCACCAGACGACAACAGCCGCCCGGGATAGCGTAGGGCACAGAGCTGAAGGGCAAAGCCGATCTTGTTCTCCGGCCGCCGCCGTTCGTTGATGTGCTCGATATCGTCGTCTGCCAGCGTGTAATGCCGCAACATTAAGGTTTCGTCAGTCGGCAGATCGAAAAGCGCCGAACGCTGGCGCTCGGTCAGAATGGTGCGATGCGCCATGTTTCTTTTGCTTTCTTGTTGGGGTTTATTTATTGATGATTATGATATGGGATAAGGAATAATCGAGATGGCCGAAAGCGGGGAATTCCTCCACACACCACAAACGATCGTTTGTGAAACATGCTGATCGGATACGCGCGCGTCTCAAAAGCCGATGGCAGCCAGTCGCTTGACCTACAAAAGGACGCTCTTGTTGAGGCGGGCGTCGATGAAAAGCAAATCTACTCCGATCAGGCCTCGGGTAAGAAAGACGACCGCCCGGGCCTCGAAGCTTGCCTGAAGGCTCTGCGCGAAGGCGATGTCCTTGTCATCTGGAAGCTGGACAGAATGGGCCGCAGCCTGAACCATCTGGTTAAAACGACGACCCTGCTGTCAGAGCGTGGGGTCGGCCTGAAAGTGCTTACAGGCCAAGGGGCACAGATCGACACCACCACCGCAGCCGGTCGATTGTCATTTGGCATCTTTGCCGCGCTCGCGGAATTCGAAAGCGAGTTGATCCGGGAACGCACAATGGCTGGACTGCAAGCCGCCCGCGCTCGAGGTCGCAAAGGTGGGCGAAAGTTCTCACTCACCAAAGCCCAGGTCCGTATGGCACAGGCCGCAATGGCCAACCGGGACACATCCGTTTCAGAGCTATGCAACGAACTGGGCGTGAAACCCGTCACGCTGTACCGGTACGTCGACCCTAAAGGCAACCTGCGCGAATATGGAAAACGCGTGCTCGACGCTTAAGGTGTCATTCTGCACTCAGCCGGAGCAGACCCC
>NZ_JAWJUV010000017.1:0-3071 GCF_032918335.1 Shimia sp. FJ5
GGGGTCTGATGCCGTAGAGTGCAGAATCCTACGCTAAGCTTCGAGAGCTCGTTTTCCGAGATCGCATAGATTGCCGTTGGAAACGACATGCCGGTAGAGTGTGACCGGTTTGATCCCCAGTTCCTCACAGAGTTCAAAAACATGGCGCATCGTACTATCCTCACCGAGCGTCAGCGCTCGGTACTTTTTGATCTTCCGACCGATGAAACGGCGATGTTGCGCCACTACACCCTTGCGGACGACGATCTGGAAATCATCCGCGCCCGCCGCCGCCCCCACAATCGTTTTGGGTTTGCTCTCCAGCTTTGCGCATTGCGCTATCCCGGTCGGTTGTTGACCCCGGGCGAGGTCATTCCAATGGAGATCACGCGCTTCCTGGCAGCGCAGCTTGGGCTGAAGTCAGACGATCTGGCTGGATATGCAAGCCGCGAAGAAACGCGTCATGAACACCTGGCGGCCCTGCGGGATCTCTATGGCTACAAGATGTTCACTGGCCGAGGATCGCGCGACCTGAAGGCCTGGCTGGAGAGAACAGCCGAAACCGCCCGATCGAACGAGGATTTGGCGCGGCGTTTCGTGGAACAATGCCGGGCGACCAAGACCATACTACCAGGGATCACGGTTATCGAACGCCTTTGCGCGGATGCACTCGTTGCTGCAGAGCGACGGATCGACGCTCGGATTGCCGACCGGCTGGATGATGAGATGTGCAGCCGACTTGACGCCTTGCTGACGGAAACGGCGGACGGTTCTGTCACCCGCTTTGTCTGGCTGCGCCAGTTTGAGCTGGGCCAGAACTCGGCCGACATGAACCGGTTGCTCGACCGGTTGGAATTCTTGCAGGCCATGGCCGTGGACAGAAGCATCCTGTCGGGTGTGCCACCCCACCGTATCGCGCGCCTCCGAAGGCAAGGGGAACGATATTTCGCAGGAGATCTGCGGGATATTTCAGGCGACCGCCGCCTTGCCATCCTCGCAGTTTGCGCTTTGGAATGGCGCAGTGCCATTGCCGATGCAGTGGTCGAAAGCCATGACCGGATTGTGGGGAAGACGTGGCGTGAGGCGAAACGCGTATGCGATGCTCGGGCAGATGACGCCAAGGCTGCTTTGAAAGACACCTTGCAGGGCTTCTCAAATTTTGGATCAGCTCTGCTGGAAGCACATGAAGATCAGGCCTCCCTGATGGAGGCCGTCCAAAACGCCGGAGGCTGGTCATCGCTGAGGGGGCTTGTTTCCACCGCCGCCCAACTGACCGACACATTGGCGGCTGATCCACTGGCACATGTTGTTCACGGGTATCATCGCTTCCGACGCTATGCGCCGCGCATGCTCCGGGCGCTCGATATTCAGGCGGCCCCGGTGGCCGAACCGTTGCTTGCCGCCGCCGACATCGTCGCGGGTACGGAAACGACGACTACCCGGCCACTGACCTTTCTGCGCCGGGCTTCGAAATGGCATCGACACTTGAATCACGACGATGGGAACCGGCTTTGGGAGGTGGCGGTCCTGTGCCACCTACGCGACGCATTCCGTGCCGGCGACATCTGGCTCGCACATTCCCACCGGTATGGTGATCTCAAGGACGCGCTGGTTCCGATGGAAGTTGCCAGGGCCACGCCAAAACTGGCCATGCCGTTTGAACCGGAGCTCTGGCTCGCGGATCGAAAATCTCGCATAGCAGATGGCTTGGAACGACTGGCCCGCGCCGCCAGGGCGGGTGCCATTCCGGGAGGTTCTATCGAAGATGGCGTGCTCAAGATCGACCGGCTGACGGCCGCTGTCCCCGAAGAGGCCGATGCCATGGTGCTCGATCTCTACAACCGTCTGCCGGAGATCAGGATCACAGACCTCCTGCTCGAAGTGGATGACGAGATCGGCTTTACCGAGGCCTTCACCCATCTGCGCACCGGCGTTCCATGCAAAGACAGGGTCGGCATGTTGAACGTGCTGCTGGCTGAAGGGCTGAACCTTGGCCTCAGCAAAATGGCTGGGGCCACGAACACCCATGATTATTTCCAGCTCTCGCGCTTGTCGCGCTGGCATGTCGAAAGCGACGCGATGGCACGCGCCTTGGCCATGGTAATCGAAGGTCAATCCGCCTTGCCGATGGCCCGGTTCTGGGGTGGCGGCGTCACCGCGTCCAGTGACGGGCAGTTCTTCCCGACCACGCGCCAGGGCGAGGCGATGAACCTGATCAACGCCAAATACGGCCATGAACCCGGTCTAAAAGCCTATACCCATGTCTCCGACCAGTTCGGCCCTTTCGCCACCCAGACCATCCCGGCCACGGTGAACGAGGCCCCTTACATCCTGGACGGCCTGTTGATGACAGACGCAGGCCAGAAAATCCGCGAACAGTATGCCGACACGGGCGGCTTCACCGACCACGTCTTCGCCGTCACCGCCCTTCTGGGCTTTCAGTTCATCCCCCGCATCCGGGATCTACCTTCCAAGCGCCTTTACCTCTTCGATCCGGCATCCTGCCCAAAAGAACTGAAGGGCCTGATCGGCGGCAAGGTCAGGGAACCCGTCATCAGCTCAAACTGGCCAAACATACTGCGCAGCGCGGCCACGATGGTAGCGGGCGCAATGGCCCCAAGCCAACTCTTGCGGAAGTTTGCATCCTATCCCCGACAGCATGAACTAGCGGTCGCATTGCGCGAAATCGGCCGGATCGAACGGACACTCTTTATCATCGATTGGCTGCTGGATGCCGACATGCAACGCCGAGCCCAAATCGGCCTGAATAAGGGCGAAGCGCATCATGCGCTGAAAAACGCCCTGCGCATCGGTCGCCAGGGTGAGATCCGTGATCGAACAGCCCAAGGCCAGCACTTCCGAATGGCCGGGCTGAACCTCCTCGCCGCAATCATCATCTATTGGAACACAAAGCATCTCGGTCGCGCTGTCGATAGTCGCCACAGTGATGGTTTGGACTGCTCAGCAGACCTGCTAGCGCATATCTCACCCCTCGGGTGGGCGCACATCCTTCTCACCGGCGAATACAGGTGGCCCAAAAGATGACCAAATAGCCTTAGCGTAGGATTCTGCACTCTCCGGCATCAGACCCC
>NZ_JAWJUV010000018.1:0-1225 GCF_032918335.1 Shimia sp. FJ5
CTCGCAGGCGCCTGATCGCAGCATTCTCCGAAACTTGCCGAAGAATGAAATGCCGTCCGGCCTCTGCTACGATCTCTCCCACCTTGACTGCGAACCCTGCCTCCGCGTCGCGCACCACTGCGCCCGTGCGCCCAGACAAAACTTCTCCATCCGGCAGCAGAACATCAAACGCCGTACCGGCACCTTTGACCAGGGTGATATCGGCATTCAACCAGCGAGGCGGCACTTGCAACAGGTCTAGGCGCAGACGCTCCCCACCACGCGCATAGCTCCGCAGGACGCCAACATCAGGCAACGGGAATCCAACACGTGTCAGGCCATAGCCCACCACGGGGAGGTATTTGGGATAGGCACGCCAGTCGAGGTTCAGATCGGCGACAGCTTTTCCAAGCACCATTCTCGAGCGCATGATCTCAATCTCGGTAACGCTCTCTGGTGCGTTTTCGACGAGATCGGAAAGGCCATCCGGAAGGGAGAGCTGCCCGCTCTTTTCCTCAAGCTGTAGCAGGGCGTCGGCTTGATAGGTGGGCGGTGTCATCAGGAGGTAGAAGACCCCAACTGCGATCGAGAACACCGTGATGACCGCGATCCAGACCTTTCCGGCCCAGAGGCTCATGATCAGGGCAGAGAGGTCGATTTCGTCGTCATTTCCCTGCGCGCCAAGGCTCTTGTTCAGGTTCGACATGTCTCTACTTTCCGTTCGGGGCGAGCTTCTGTGCCCAGCTTTCCGCACCAGCTTCTATCATTCCGAAGACAAGCTCATGAAGGTCCTCGGAGCGGCGGAACGGGTCGGGTATTCCTTTGCGCTCCGTCCATTGGTCGAAGAGCATCACCTTCCCCGACAGGTGCGGGTTGGTATTCGCAATCTTCTGTTTATGCTCTGGTTCCATAACGAGGATCAGATCATACCCTTCCCCGAGGGCGGCATCGAACTGGCGCGCCTTATGGCCCTCCAGTGAAACACCGTGGCGTTCGGCCACCGCCGCCGCCGTTTCGTCAGCAGCATGATCGACCAGAGCGCCGAGCCCGGCCGATTCCACTCGTAAACCTGGCAATTTAGCCCTCAGGATCCGTTCACCAACTGGCGAGCGACACACATTTCCGATGCACACAACCAAAATACTATTCATACGAGACACCTCATGTGTCGTCAGTCGGCGAGATCGTCCAGGTTTCTAACTGCTACGACGGTGGGCAACAGACCGGTGATCGTGTCGTTCCAGCG
>NZ_JAWJUV010000019.1:0-971 GCF_032918335.1 Shimia sp. FJ5
AAACCGCACTGCAACATCGGCACGATTGGTCACGTTGACCACGGCAAGACGACCCTGACGGCAGCGATCACCAAGCAATTTGGTGACTTCAAAGCCTATGACGAGATTGACGGCGCGCCGGAAGAGAAAGCCCGCGGCATCACCATCTCGACCGCGCACGTGGAATACGAGACCGACGCGCGTCACTACGCCCACGTCGACTGCCCCGGCCACGCCGACTACGTGAAAAACATGATCACCGGTGCGGCCCAGATGGACGGCGCGATCCTGGTTGTGAACGCTGCTGACGGCCCGATGCCGCAGACCCGCGAGCACATCCTGCTTGGCCGTCAGGTCGGCATCCCGGCGATGGTCGTGTTCCTCAACAAAGTTGACCAGGTCGACGACGAAGAGCTCCTCGAGCTCGTCGAGATGGAAGTGCGTGAACTTCTCTCCGAGTACGACTTCCCGGGCGACGATATTCCGATCATCGCGGGTTCGGCTCTGGCCGCTCTCGAAGGTCGCGACCCGGAAATCGGCGAGCAGAAGATTGCTGAGCTGATGGCCGCTGTTGACGAGTACATCCCGCAGCCGCCGCGCGCCACCGACCAGCCGTTCCTGATGCCGATCGAAGACGTGTTCTCGATCTCGGGTCGTGGTACGGTTGTGACCGGCCGTGTTGAGCGTGGTGTGATCAACGTGGGCGACGAGATCGAAATCGTCGGCATCAAGGACACCCAGAAGACGACCTGTACCGGCGTTGAAATGTTCCGCAAGCTGCTTGACCGCGGTGAAGCAGGCGACAACATCGGCGCGCTGCTGCGCGGTGTGGACCGTGAAGCGGTTGAGCGTGGTCAGGTTCTCTGCAAGCCGGGCTCCGTGAACCCGCACACCAAGTTCGAAGCCGAAGCCTACATCCTGACCAAGGATGAAGGTGGCCGTCACACGCCGTTCTTCGCGAACTACCGTCCGCAGTTCTACTTCCGCACGAC
>NZ_JAWJUV010000002.1:0-861485 GCF_032918335.1 Shimia sp. FJ5
CCGAAACTCCCGAACCTCAGTCCGTCGCCCCGTCTGGCGTCCCGTTGTGCGCCTCAGCGCCGCCGGTGAGGGGGTATTTACGGATAACACCAAACACCCGCAACCCCTTTTTCGCAATTTCGTCATCTTTTTTTGAATTTTCTGATTTTTCCCATGTTTTGAGGGGGTTGCACGCAATGCGTTTCAAAACAGGTCGCCATCACGCAAGAATGTTACCGCCCATCATGGGCCAGAAATGCTGCAGGTGCAGTTATCCACAGGGTTGCTCGGGAATGAGCGCCTCAGACGCCCGAGTCAGACCGAGAATCCGCCGGAATCGCGTGTCGGTATCACGTCGGTATTGCGTCTGTATCGCGTTGGTGGCGGATTCGGGGCGACAGATCGGGGCGACTCGGGTGGGCGCCCCGATCAAGGGCCCCACGGACCGAGTCAGGCAGCGCGAATGCGCCGGCGTCGGGGAATACGGCGCAGCGACAGAAGAAGAAGCACCGCGCCGAGATAGAGGAGCGGCTCGATCTGAAAGCCCTTCACCAGCATCACGTAATGCACCGCCCCTAGGATCGCGACGAGGTAGGTCAGTTTGTGCAGCGTGATCCACTTTCGCCCCAACCGCCGGACGGATGTGTTGTTTGACGTGATTGCAAGCGGCACCATGAGGAGGAACCCGGCCATGCCAATGGTGATATAGGGACGCTTCACGATGTCGGCCCAGACCTGCGAGGCGATCTGCACATCGAGGACGAACCACACGAGCAGATGCAGCGCGATATAGAAGAAGGTCAGCAGACCGAGCGCGCGGCGGAACTTCAGGAGGTTCAAACCGACGAAACGGCGTAGCGGCGTCACCAGCAGCGTCACCAACAGGAGCTGAAGCCCGGCTTTACCGATTGCGTGCTCCAGCGCCTTGACCGGATCAACGCCAAGCGCCCCGGTCATCCCCTGATAGAGAAGCCAGACCGGATAAAGCACACCGAGTATATAGAGAGGCCATGTCGGCACGCGCCTCAGCCAGAGATTCAGGTGGTCAATCATGGCTCAGAAGTTCTTGGTCAGGTCCATGCCACTATAGAGAGATGCGACCTCTTTCTCGTAGCCATTGAACATGAGGGTCGGTTTGCGCTTGGCAAAGAAGCCGCCGCCGATGGGCCGTTCCGTTGCCTGCGACCAACGCGGGTGATCCACCTCCGGGTTCACATTACTATAGAAGCCATACTCGGCGGCGTTCGCCTTGTTCCAGCTTGTCGGCGGTTCGCTATCCGTCAGGGTGATACGCACAATCGACTTGATCGACTTGAAACCATATTTCCACGGCACCACGAGACGGATCGGCGCGCCATTCTGGTTCGGGATCGGTTTGCCATAGATACCCGTCGCCATGAGGGTCAACGGGTGCATTGCCTCATCAAGGCGCAATCCCTCGACATAAGGCCATTCAAGAACCGGGAAGCGTTGGCCCGGCATTTCCTCGGGGCGCACGAGGGTTTCAAAGGCTACATACTTTGCCCCCTCTTTGACCCCGGCCATATCGAGAAGATCGGCAAGCTCGAACCCGTTCCACGGCACGACCATCGACCACGCCTCGACACAGCGGAAGCGGTAGATGCGTTCCTCGATCGTCATCTTCGCGAGAATGTCACCCAAGGCATACGAACCGGGCCGCTCCACCATGCCGTCGATCTCAATGCTCCACGGCTCTGTGGTCAGGCGGTCGGCATATTTGAGCGGGTCGCCCTTGCCGGTGCCGAACTCATAGAAGTTGTTGTAGCTCGTAATTGCTTTTTCGTCCGACGGCTCGAGCGTTTCGGCGCGCGCAGCTGGGGCGGCCAGACCGGCAAGCCCGACACCGGCCAGCCCGGCGATGATTTGGCGTCGATTCATGAAGAGCGACTCGGGCGTCACATCCTCTTGGGTCAGGTCGGGGGTCCAGCGTTTGGCCATGGTCTATCCTCTTTGGTTTCTAGAAGAAGTATCGCCCCTGCCCGCCAAAGCCAAAGCACAGGTTCTCACGTTGGCGGGAGGGAATTGTAACTTGGATAGATCTTGTTCATCGGCACGGACCGACCATTCGGCTGCACGAGGCGCACGTGGCGGCGGCGCATCTGGCGCGGTTCGGATACGCCAACGGAATGAGCGATGGTCTCCACTTCCTTGATGACCGCCTTGGCATAGCGCGCGACCCGCTTGTATTTACGTTCGACCACGAGCCCCTTTTGCAGACGTTCGTCATGCGTGGTGATCCCCGTCGGGCAGGTGTTCTTGTTGCACTTGAGCGCCTGGATACAGCCGAGAGAAAACATGAAACCACGCGCCGAGGTCACGAAATCCGCCCCCGCCGCGATGGCCCATGCCACATCGCCGGGATTAACCAGCTTGCCCGAGGCGATGACGCGGATGCGGTCATGCAGGTGGAATTCATCGCGCAGATCGACGATCAGCGGCAGCGCCTCTCGCACGGGCATCCCCACCAGATCAATCAGCGGCATGGGCGCAGCGCCGGTGCCGCCTTCGCCGCCATCAATGGTAATAAAGTCCGGCGCCATATCCGAGCCACGCCGGTCAATCGTCTCGAACAATCCACGCATGGCGTCTTCGGAACCCGCGACCGTCTTGATGCCGACCGGCTTGCCTGTGACCTCGCGAATATGGGCGATCATGTCGAGCAGGTGATCGAAGGTGTCGATCTCCTTGTGGCGGTTTGGCGAGATACCGTCCTGTCCAACGCGCAGGCCGCGGATCTCGGCGATCTCTTCGGTCACCTTGGCGCCAGGCAGGATACCGCCCTTGCCGGGCTTGGCCCCTTGCGCGAGCTTGATCTCGAACATGCGGATTTGCGGATGGGCCGCGACGGCGCGCAGCTTCTCATCCGAAAGGCCGCCGTGTTCATCGCGCACGCCGAATTTCGCGGTGCCGATTTGAAACACGAGGTCACAGCCCGCAGCGAGGTGAAACGGTGACACCCCACCCTCGCCCGTATTGAGCCAGACGCCCGCCTCTTTCGCGCCTTGGGCCAGCGCCTCGACAGCGGGGCGCGAGATCGCCCCATAAGACATGCCGGAGATATTGAAGAAGGACGGCGCGAGGAAAGGCGCGCGCGCGGTCGGCCCGATCAAAAGCGGTTCGGTCGAAGCGAATTGATCGTCGAGCGGCGGAAAGGGGTCGTTGACGAAGATCGTCGTACCCACGACGCTCAGGTTGCGGGTCGAGCCAAAAGCCACGGTATTGCCCTTGCCCTCGCCCGCCCGCGTGACCCAGTCGCGCTGTGCCCGGTTGAAGGGGAGTTCCTCACGGTCCATGGCAAAGAAGTACTGACGGAAGAATTCCCCGAGCGTCGAGAACCAATGTCGGAAGCGCCCGATGAGCGGGTAGTTGCGGCGGATCGCGTCGCCTTTCTGGACCCGGTCGATGATGAAGAGCGCCAGCGCCACCATCAGCAGCAGCCCAACCAGACCCACAAAAATCAGACCGAGAAACTCGACGATATGAAAGGCGCCGCCGACAGACATATTCAAAACTCCTGATGTTTTGTTTGATCCGCAGCCCTGTCCCATGTATCAAGGGCGCAAACCTGTATGTGTTAAGAGTGCGGTGTCTATTGGCGCGCCGCAAGGGAAAGTATTTCGGGAGGACCACATGAAGACATTTTTCCTGGCCATCGCGCTGGCCATTGGCGCGACGCTTGCTACGGCGGAGGAGACCGCGGTGACCTATACGGTCGACCAAGACTATGACGACGTCATCTTCGGCCTTGAAAGCGCGATCACCGATGAGGGGCTTCTGATCGACGCCGTGAACCATGTCGGCGCGATGCTCGAACGGACTAAGGAGGATGTCGGGGGAACACAGACCGTGTTCCTCAAGGCAGAGGTCTTTAGCTTCTGCTCGGCCACGCTCTCGCGGAAAGTCATGGAAGCGGACCCGATGAACCTCCAGTTCTGCCCCTATGGCATCTTCGTCATGCAGACCCCGGAAAACCCCGAGCAAACCACCATCGGCTACCGCATCATGCCGGAAGGGCCGATGAAAGAGGTCGAGGCTCTGCTTGAAAAGATCGTGCAGGGCGCGATTGAGATGTGAGGCGGGGGAGTAGGCCCGTTAGAAAGCGCCGTTGGTCGGAGACGATCAGCGGCGTTTTTTTGGTTTGGTTTCCGGAGCGTCTCAGAGTCTACCAGTTTCCGTTCTCTTTCGGCAGTTCCCAGACTTGGACCAGTTCCACTTCCTGTTCGTGAAGCGAAAACGAATACTCTCCGCCATCCAGCAGTTTACACTCTCCCGCACAGATCTCGACTTTCTGATCTCCAAATTGATAGGCGATCGCGCCTCTAAGAACGAAGCAGCGACATGGAGCCATAGAACCGAACGGGCCTGAGCCGTTCATCCAATCGACATCACCTGAAGACAGCACCCTGTACGAAACTCGAAACGTATCGGGGGGAAACAGCTTGCGAATTTTCTCCAGATCGAGAGGAGTTTCGCCTCCCAGTTTCGATGTGCTTCCTTTCTTCATGAGTATTCAATCCACAGCCGCTCGATGATCTCCCTAGCCAGCGCCAACTTCGCGGCCTCGAACCCATCCTAGCATATGCGTAATCCTTTACTTCCAAAACCACCAAGAAAAGCACCTAGGAATTCAGCCACCCCCCAAACAAAAACACCCCCGCAGGACCCTGCGGGGGTGTTTTGAGGTCAGCACAAAGCCGTCCCCTTTCCTTTAATGCACCACGGCGTCATCCGGCTTGGGCCGGTTGCTCGCGCCGATGCGGTCGCCGATGATGAGGCCGTCGGCGCCGACGCTGACGGGGACGGTGTCGCCGTCGAGGATCTCGCCGCCGAGGAGCATTTCGGCCAGCGGGTTCTGCAAGGCGCTTTGGATCACGCGCTTGAGCGGGCGGGCACCGAAGACCGGGTCATAGCCCTCATCGGCAAGCCATTTGCGCGCGTCCGCGTCGAGGGAGATCTCGATCTTGCGCGATGCGAGACGCTTCTTGAGGCGGGCAAGCTGAATATCCACGATCCCGTCCATATCCCCACGGCCAAGACGGTCGAAGATGATCGTCTCGTCGAGGCGGTTGAGGAATTCCGGGCGGAAATGGGCGCGCACGGCGTCCATCACATCGCGCTTGGCCTCGCTCGCATCGGCCCCATCCGGCAGCCGCGACAGCGCCTGTGCCCCGAGGTTCGAGGTCAGGATGATGAGCGTCTGCTTGAAATCGACCGTGCGGCCCTGACCATCGGTCAGCACACCATCGTCCAGGACCTGCAACAGCACGTTGAACACGTCCGGATGCGCTTTCTCGACCTCATCAAAAAGGACGACCTGATAGGGACGACGGCGCACCGCTTCGGTGAGCACCCCACCCTCGTCATAGCCGACATAGCCCGGCGGCGCGCCGATCAGGCGGGCAACCGAATGTTTCTCCATGAACTCGGACATGTCGATACGCACCATCGCGTTGTCGTCGTCAAAGAGGAACTCGGCCACGGCTTTGGTCAGCTCGGTCTTGCCAACACCCGTCGGCCCGAGGAACAGGAAGCTCCCAAGCGGGCGGTTCTCGTCGTTAAGCCCGGCCCGTGCGCGGCGCACGGCATTGGCGACGGCGGTCACGGCGGCATTTTGGCCGATCACGCGGGCATGCAGGTCGTCTTCCATGCGCAGGAGTTTCTCGCGCTCACCTTCGAGCATCTTGGAGGTCGGGATACCCGTCCAACGCTCGACCACGGCAGCGATCTGCTCGGGGCGCACGGCCTCTTCGACCGTGACGCCATCTTCCTGCGCCTCGGCCTCGGAAAGCTGTTTCTCAAGCTCGGGGATCACGCCATAGGACAGCTCCCCCGCCTTGCCGAGATTGCCTTCGCGCTTGGCGATGTCGAGTTCGGCGCGCGCCTGGTCGAGTTTTTCCTTGAGATCACGCGCGGAGGCGAGCTTATCGCGCCCGGCCTGCCATTGTGCCGTCATCTCGGCGGATTTGTCCTGAAGATCGGCGAGGTCTTTCTCGAGCTTTTCGAGACGGTCTTTCGACGCGGTGTCGTCCTCGACCCGAAGCGCCTCAGCCTCGATCTGCTTTTGCAGGATTTCGCGGTCCAGCGCGTCGAGTTCTTCCGGCTTGGAATCCACCTCCATGCGCAGGCGCGACGAGGCCTCGTCCACGAGGTCGATCGCCTTATCCGGCAGGAAACGGTCGGTGATATAGCGGTGCGAGAGCGTCGCCGCCGACACAAGCGCCGAGTCGGAGATGCGCACACCGTGGTGAAGCTCGTACTTCTCTTTGATGCCGCGCAGGATCGAGATCGTGTCCTCGACCGTCGGCTCGGCGATCATCACCGGTTGGAAGCGGCGGGCAAGGGCGGCGTCTTTCTCGACATATTTGCGATACTCGTCGAGCGTCGTCGCACCGATACAATGCAATTCCCCCCGCGCAAGCGCCGGTTTGATGAGGTTGGCCGCATCCATCGCACCATCGGATTTGCCTGCGCCCACAAGCGTGTGCATCTCGTCGATGAAGAGGATGATCTGGCCCGCGGCCTCGGTCACTTCGGTGAGGACGGCCTTGAGGCGTTCCTCGAATTCACCGCGGTATTTCGCACCAGCGATGAGCGCGCCCATATCAAGCGCGAGGAGTTTCTTGTTGCGCAGGGATTCGGGCACGTCGCCATTGATGATCCGAAGCGCCATACCTTCGGCAATCGCGGTCTTACCGACGCCCGGTTCACCAATGAGGACTGGGTTGTTCTTGGTCCGGCGCGACAGAACCTGCATGGCGCGGCGAATCTCGTCGTCGCGGCCGATGATCGGGTCGATCTTGCCCTGTTCGGCAGCCTCGGTCAGGTCACGCGCGTATTTCTTGAGCGCATCATAGCCCTCTTCGGCGCTGGCCGAGTCGGCGGTGCGGCCCTTGCGAATATCGTTGATCGCAGAGTTGAGCGCCTGTGCGTTCACCGCGCCCGTCTCAAGCGCGTCCTTGGCCTTGGATTTGACCATGACGAGCGCCATGAGGATACGCTCCACCGGCACGAAACTGTCGCCCGCTTTCTTGGCGAGGGTCTCGGCCTCGGCAAGCACCTTGGCGGTTGTGTTGTCGAGATAGGTTTGCCCGGCATCGCCGCTCACCTGCGGGATCTTCCCAATGGCAAGGTCAACCGCTTCGCGAACCCTCTCGGGCGCACCGCCAGCGCGTTTGATAAGGTTGGCCGCGAGCCCCTGCTCGTCGTCCATCAGTGCTTTTAGAATATGCTCGGGTGCAAGCCGCTGATGGCTTTCCCGCATTGCAATGGTCTGCGCTGCCTGAATAAACCCGCGCGACCGTTCCGTGAACTTGCTCAAGTCCATGGTCTCTCTCCTTTTTACAAGCGCCCGCGTCCTGAAGCGCCCGCTTTGCGGCACGCCCCTGTTTGGGCCTCGTATCTCATTTGGGCAATGCGTCACGTGGGTTCAAGGCCTATGCGACAAAACCGTCCCACTAGACAAGCGCCGGGGCGTGGACGCAGACTAATCCTTATGTCCCGTCTAGCTGATATCCGAGCCAAGAGCCGTCTTCGTGACATCCTCGAGGGCCAGCCGCAGCATATCGGCATGGCGGTCTTCATGGCCTGTGGCGCGGTGTTTCTTCTGCGCGAAGGGTTTGGCCCGGATCAATACACCCCGCTCGGCCTCGATGCGGCGCGATGGGCGATGATCGGCATTGCCTTCGCGATCCTGCATCAGGTGATCGTGGCGATTGGCTTTCGTCTTCAACTACATTGCAACCTGCTGTCGCGGCTTTTCGGGCGCTGGGACATGGCGATCTGGGCGGCCCTGTTCATGCCGCTTCTTGTGGCGCGACCGGTCTTTGTCAGTCTGGTCGGATGGACCGATTCCGTCCCGATCACCGAGTCGCGTGGCGTCGAGATCGCGCTTGGCCTCGCGCTCCTTGCCCCGGCGATCTGGGGGATGCATTCGGTTCTGGTGCATTTCACCATCCCTCGCGCCTTTGGCGGGGATCACTTTCGTGACGAGATCGCCGCCCTACCGCTCGTGAGCAAGGGCGTGTTCCGCTACGTGGACAATGCAATGTACGGGGTCGTCTTCCTTGGGCTATGGGGAATCGCGCTTCTCTTCGGGTCTTGGAACGCCCTCATCCTCGCCGCGTTTCAACACGCTTATATCTGGGTGCATATGTATACGGTCGAAGGCCCCGACATGGCGTGGATCTATGGAGACAGGGTTGAAGCGGAATCGGAACAGGGCTAAGCAACGGCGAGCCACAGGAGCCTTCCCATGACCGCAGATGACCGCCTGATTGTCGCCCTCGACGTGCCCAACGCGCTTGAGGGCTTGAAGCTTGCCGAGACGATCGGCGATGCCGTGTCCTTCTACAAGATCGGCCTTGGCATGCTGACCGGCGGGGGCCTCGCGCTCGCCAACGAACTCAAGCAGGATCATGGCAAGCGCATCTTCCTCGACATGAAGCTCTTCGATATCGGCGCGACGGTGGAAAACGCGGTGCGCGGACTGGCGCAGTTTGATCTCGATTTCCTGACCGTGCATGGCGACCCTTATGTCGTGAAGGCCGCCAAGGAAGGCGCGGCGGGCAAGGATTTGAAAATCCTTGGCGTGACCATCCTGACCTCGCTTGACCGGATTGACCTTGATGGCGCGCTTATCAAGGATGGCGATATCCGCGACCTCGTGCAGGAACGCGCGGGAAAGGCATTCGAAGCCGGGGCCGATGGTGTCATCGCCTCGCCGCAAGAAGCCGCACTCATCCGTGCCCTGCCCGAAGCAGAAGGCCGCCTCATCGTGACCCCCGGCGTGCGCCCGACCGGCGCGGCGCTTGGCGATCAGAAACGCGTCGCCACCCCGGCAAGCGCGATTTCGGATGGCGCGGACCATATCGTCGTGGGCCGCCCGGTCTGGCAAGCCCCGAGCCCGCGCGACGCCGCCCGCGCGATTGTCGATGAGTTGGCTGCTCTCTAAGGCGCTGCCCTGTGCTAGGCTGTGTTCATGCAAGCACTTTGCCGCGATTGCCTGACCTCGTTTGACACGGAGGGGCGCTGCCCCTCCTGCGGTAGCCTGCGCGTCGTGCGTCACCCAGAACTATTCGACCTCTCCATCGCGCATATGGATTGCGATGCGTTCTATGCGAGCGTCGAGAAACGCGACAATCCCGACCTCCGCGACAAACCCGTCATCATCGGCGGCGGGCGGCGCGGCGTCGTCTCAACCGCCTGCTATGTGGCGCGTATCCGAGGCGTGCGCTCGGCCATGCCGATGTTTCAGGCGCTCAAGCTCTGCCCTGATGCCGTGGTGATCCGTCCGCGCATGGAAGTCTATGCCGATATCTCGCGCAAGATCCGCGCGATGATGGACGAGATGACCCCGATCATAGAGCCTCTCTCGCTCGATGAAGCATTCATGGACCTCTCTGGCACGGCGAAACTCCACGGTGCGCCACCGGCGGTCATGCTTGCGCGACTGACCAAGCGCATGAAGGACGAGCTCGGCCTCACCGGCTCGATCGGTCTCAGCCACAACAAGTTCCTCGCCAAAGTGGCCTCGGACCTCGAAAAGCCACGCGGGTTCTCTGTTATTGGCAAGACGGAAACCGCGGATTTCCTACATGACAAACCGGTGCGCATGATCTGGGGCGTGGGGGCCGCAACGCAGGCCTCTCTTGACCGCGCAGGCATCCATACCTTTGCTGATCTCCTGCGCTGGGACGAACGCGACCTGACGGCGCGGTTCGGCTCGATGGGAACCCGGCTCTGGCATTTGGCGCGGGGCGAGGACCGGCGCCGCGTCTCGGCCAACGCACCGATGAAATCTATCTCCAACGAGACCACCTTTTTCGAGGATACCGGCAACCTCGATATCCTCGACGGGCATCTCTGGCGGATGGCGGAAAAAGTCTCGGACCGGGCCAAGGCCAAAGGCAAGGCCGGCCGGGTTGTCACGCTCAAACTCAAGCGCGCCGATCATAGCCTGATCTCGCGCCGCATTGCCCTCAGGGACGCGACGCAAATGGCCGACACCGTGTATCACGAGGCACGTGCGCTCTTTGACCATGTGGGCGATCAAGGGCCCTATCGCCTTCTCGGTGTTGGCCTCTCCGATCTTGTGTCGGCGGAGGCGGCAGACCTCTATGGCGACCTTCTCGACCCGAAGGCCGCACAACGGCGCAAGGCCGAACGCGCCACGGACGAGATTCGCAAAAGGTTTGGAAGCGACGCAATCCTCAAGGGGCGCTCCATGCGCTAACGCTACTCCGCCGCGAGACTTTGGCGCGGAAGGCCGAGTCCCACAAGCTCGGACACCACCGTGTCGATGAGAGCCTTGAAGCTGTCGAAGTTGCCATTGGGGAGAATCTCTTTCTCATCGAGATACAGCGCGCGGTCGATCTCGATCTGGATCGCGTGCTGCTTGCGGGCGGGACGCCCATAATGGCGCGTCACATAGGCCCCGGCAAAAGGTGCATTGCGCGCGACCCGCAGGCCCGCCCCGGCAAAGATCGCCTCGATCTGGTCCACGATCTCCGACTCGGCAGACGCGCCAAAGCGATCCCCAAGGACGATCTCCGGGCGCGACAGGCCCGAGCGCGCGACACTGTTCACCGCCTCGTGCGGCATGGAATGACAATCAATGAGAATCGCCCGCCCGAACGTTTCGCGCGATTCATCGAGAAGCGCCTGAAGCTGCGTGTGGTAGGGGCGCCAGTATTTCTCGATTCGCGCCTCGGCCTCGGAGAGGGGCATCTTGCCCTCGTAGATCGGCCGCCCGTTCGAGACCACGCGGGGAATCACGCCGAGCCCGGAGGCGACGCGCGGATTGTGTGGTGCCTTGGAAACCCCCCGGATCAGGGCCGGGTCGAGTTCGTTGGAATCGCGGTTGAGATCAAGGAAGGCCCGCGGCGCCCCGGCAACAAGAAAGGGCGCACCGTATTGCGGTGCACTCTCGAAGAGCTTGTCGACAAAGGCATCTTCAGAGCTTCGGATCGTATGAGCATCAAGAAGCGAGCGGCGCACGAACCATTCCGGATAGTCACAAGCACTATGAGGCGACGCAAAAACCACCGCAGAAGTCCTCTCGGACGGGCGCAGAAGTGTAAACGGGCGCTTCGGCATCGGTTCTCCTGATGCGACCGGCGCTTGCCCAGTGATAGCGGGCTCATGGCGGGGCGCATGCAACGCTCTTCAGTGTCTCCGCATCCCGCCAGACGCCATGTCTCAGGCTTTGGGTGGGACGCTTTGTTAAAAAAATATATAGCCTGAAAAAGAAAGGAACCAAAAGCCCTTGAACCCTGCCGCGATTCCTTTTAAAGACCCCGCTACCGGCGCGGAATTCCGCGCCCCTGTTTGTTCGGGGGCAAGTTTTTCAGTTGGTTAGAGTGGGCGATTAGCTCAGCGGTAGAGCACTTCGTTGACATCGAAGGGGTCACAAGTTCGATCCTTGTATCGCCCACCATTCTTATTCACCGCTCCCATGTTTGGGGGTGCCCGTTCAACCCGGCGCATGTCGCGCCCAATTGAGGAGAAAGGCCATGAAGGTCAAGAACTCGCTCCGCTCGCTCAAGCAGCGTCACCGCGACTGCCGTGTTGTGCGCCGCAAGGGCCGCGTTTATGTCATCAACAAGACGCAGCGCCGCTTCAAGGCACGTCAGGGCTAAGCCCAGACGCCTTAGCGACCCGATCAAAGCCGCCCCTCGAGGCGGCTTTTTTCTTGTCTGCTGCCGATCACCGGCCATGAAAAAACCCGCCGCGCCGGGAGGTCAGCGGGCGGGTTTTCTCATTGGAGGAGAGGTGGTTAAAGCGTTTCGAGAAAAACCTGAGGCACAGCTTTTCGCGAAACGCGTGCAACATATGAAGGTCGCGCGCGTTTCACCTTATCTTCGTGCCTCAAGTATAATGTGAAACGCTTTAGTCGTATTTTCGTTGATCTTCGATGACGATGCCATCCTTGGGAAGACTATCTGGCGCGACGATCTCGATCTTGCCCTTGAGCTTGAGCGTGTCCGCCACAGAGGCGCCATAGGCGGTGGCGTCGTCCGCCGTTGTCTCGATCTGGACGGTCATCACATCCATCTCGCCGTCGCGGGTGGCAATCACACGCGCTTTCGAGACTTCGTCATGCTTGGCCACGAATTGCGCGACCTGCTCGGGGCGCACGAACATGCCCTTAATCTTGGCGGTCTGGTCCGCGCGGCCCATCCAGCCCTTGATACGCATGTTGGTCCGGCCACAGGGGCTTTCGCCTTCCATCACCGCCGAAAGATCGCCCGTCGCGAAACGGATCAGCGGGTAATCGGGGTTGAATGTCGTGACCAGAACCTCGCCAACTTCGCCCGGTGCGACCGGGGTGCCGGTGCCGGGGGTGACGATCTCGATCAGCACACCCTCGTCGACGATCATGCCTTCCATGGCTTCAGATTCGTAGGCAACCGACCCGAGATCGGCCGTACCATAGCCCTGAAGACACTGAATGCCGCGATCGGCGTATTCCTGACGCAGAGAGGGAAAGAGCGCCCCGCCGCCGACGATGGCCTTGGTGATCTTGAGCGTCTCGCCCATCTCGTCGGCCTTATCGAGGATGATCTTGAGGTAGTCGGGCGTCCCGGCGTAGGCGGTCGTACCGATATCGGCGGCGGCGCGCACCTGAAGCTCGGTCTGGCCAATGCCCGCGGGAAGCA
Organism: Shimia sp. FJ5; assembly: GCF_032918335.1. Classification (NCBI taxonomy): domain Bacteria; kingdom Pseudomonadati; phylum Pseudomonadota; class Alphaproteobacteria; order Rhodobacterales; family Roseobacteraceae; genus Shimia; species Shimia sp. FJ5. The sequence goes on from NZ_JAWJUV010000002.1 coordinate 12,657, forward strand.
CCTTGGCGCCGACAGCGCGTGCACCGCTTTCAAACATGATCCCCGCCGGGGTCAGGTGATAGGCGAAGCAGTTGTGCACAATATCGTCTTTGCCGATCCCCGCAGCATGAAGTGCACGGCCAAAGCGGAACCAATCGCCGCCGTTGCTGCCGGGTTCGTAGATCGGACCGGGGGATTGGAAGACGTGGGAAATGCTCTCGCGAGTCATGTCGGCATATCCCCCGAGCGGAGGATGCGCCTTCTGCGCCGCGCCGATTTCGGACTTGCGCAGAACCGGAAGCGCGACAAGATCTTCCACGCTCGTGATCTTGGCGGGATCCACGTCGGCGAAGGCTTCGGCATAGCCCGGAAGCGCCTTGGCGCGGGCGATCTGCTCGGGAAGCTTCTTGGCGATATCCGCCGCGCGGTCTTGCGCGGAGCGCGTTTCCAGGGTGTCGAAATACTGGCTCATCAGGCCGTCCTCTTCATCTGCGCGGACCCAATCACGCGGGTCGCTCTATGCCCTTTGGGCGTAGCTGTCTCGGGAACAGGGCGGGATCGCCCTGCTCGGTGATATCTTTGGTCGTGTCAGACCTTGGGCCGGATATGTCAGGCGGTCATCCGGCAACCCGCGGTCCCGTGCTTAGCTCAGCCAACGCTTGCGGCGACGATAGGAACGCACATCGCGGAACGACTTGCGGCCCTCGTCGGACATGCCGAGGTAGAATTCTTTCACGTCCGGGTTCTCGCGCAGTTCGGCAGCGGGGCCGTCCATCACGATACGACCACTTTCAAGAATGTAGCCATAATGCGCATAGCGCAGCGCGACGTTGGTGTTCTGCTCGGCGAGAAGGAAGGTCACGCCCTCGTTCTCGTTGAGGCTTTTGACGATACCAAAGATCTCTTCCACGAGCTGCGGCGCGAGACCCATCGACGGTTCGTCAAGAAGGATCGTCTCGGGGCGGGACATGAGCGCGCGGCCAATGGCAACCATCTGCTGCTCACCGCCCGAGGTATAGCCAGCCTGCGATTTGCGGCGTTCGCGCAGGCGGGGGAAATAGTCATAAACCATCTCAAGATCGCGGGCGACCTCGGCGCCGGAGCGGGTATAGGCCCCGGTCAGCAGGTTTTCTTCAACGGTCAGGTGTTCGAAGCAATGGCGCCCTTCCATGACCTGGATCACGCCTTTCTTCACAAGCCCAGCCGGGTCAAAACCCTCGAGCTTTTCACCTCGATATTGGATCGAGCCCTTCGTCACCTCACCACGCTCCGATTGAAGCAGGCTGGAGATGGCTTTGAGCGTCGTGGTCTTGCCGGCGCCGTTGCCGCCGAGAAGCGCGGTGATGCCGCCCTTGGGGACCGAAAGGCTGACACCTTTCAGCACGAGGATCACGTGGTTGTAGATCACCTCGATGTTGTTGACCTCGAGAAGGGTCTCTTCAGTGTGACCAGCGTCGAGCATGTGCCTTGTCTTTCCTGTCGCGTTTGGGATCCCCCGGCCGGATCAGGCCCGGCCGGGGAAAAGTCACTACCGTGTGCTTACTTGCACTGCGGCTCGATGTTGTTCTCGGAGGCATACGAGGCCGAGTCGGCTTCGATCAGGCCACCGATGACTTCGGTGTCGGTCGGTTTGAAGTCAGAGATCAGCGACCAGGTCTTGGTGTCCGCGTCCCACTGGGTCACACCAACGAGGCCGGGGCCACCGTGGTTTTCGCAGGAAACGTTGAACGCCGGACCAAAGTTCGGCATGCCGAGGGCCGCCATTTTCTCTTCGGTGATCTCGAGGGCTTCCATACCGTCGCGCATCATCGCCGGGGTGATGTCCTTGGTGCCGTGGATGTCCATCGCAGTTTTCGCGGCTTCTGCTGCGAGCATCGCGGCATAGAGACCACGGTTGTAGAGGACGTTACCGATCTGATCGCCAGCACCGGCTGCTTTACCCGTATCGACAACATGCTTCTGGATGTCGTCGAAGACCGGGAAGTCGCGGCCAACGTTGTGGAAGGTCAGAGCCTTGTAGCCATCCGACGCAGCGCCCGAGGGCAGCACGTCATGCTCGGCACCGGACCACCAGATACCGATGAAGTTTTCCATCGGGAAACGGATGTTCGCGGCTTCCTGAATGGCAACCTGGTTCATCACGCCCCAGCCCCACATCACGACATAGTCGGGACGCTCGCGGCGGATCTGAAGCCACTGCGACTTCTGTTCCTGACCGGGGTGGTCGACCGGCAGAAGGCTCAGCTCGAAGCCGTGCTTCTTCTGGAGCTCTTCGAGGGTACGGATCGGTTCCTTACCATAGGCCGAGTTGTGATAGACCAGCGCGATGCGCTTGCCTTCGATGTTGCCATCGTTGGTTTCGAGCAGGTAGTTGATCGCGCCCGAAGCACCGTTCCAGTAGTTCGCCGGATAGTTGAAGGTGTGGCTGAACACGTCGCCGTTTGCCGCCGAGGTCCGACCATAGCCCATGGTGTGCATCGGGATGTCGTCTGCGGTGGTTTTCGGGATCAGCTGATAGGTGATGCCGGTCGAAAGCGGCTGATACACCAGAGCGCCTTCGCCCTTGGTCGATTCGTAGCACTCAACGCCTTTTTCGGTGTTGTAGCCGGTTTCACACTCGACCATGCGGGTCGGCACACCGTTGATGCCGCCATCACGCTCGTTGAGCAGGGTGAAATAGTCGGCATACCCGTCTGCAAACGGGATACCACCCGCGGCGTAGGGGCCGGTGCGGTAGCTAAGCGACGTGAACGTCAGGTCAGCCAGCGCAGGGGCTGCGGCCATAACGGCGGCAACTGCAGTGATAATTGTCTTTTTCATCGGGTTAATCCTCCCTTTGGTTTGTCCGATGTTGTGGTCCGGGGCCTCCTCCTGCCCCGAATGGTATGGTCGCGGCCCCGCCTTAGTGCGGGAAGGGCCACAGCCGAAGTTTCTCCTTAGCCACGCGCCAGAGCTGGGCGAGACCATGGGGTTCCGCGATCAGGAAGACGATAATAAGCGCCCCCACGATCAGGAATTCGAAATGCGCCGCCGTATCCGTCGGCCAGCCGAGGCTCCCGACGAGCACGTTCTTCAGGAACACCGGCAGCAGGACGAGGAACGCCGCACCGGCAAAGCTCCCGAAGATCGATCCAAGGCCGCCGATGATGATCATAAACAGCACGAGGAACGATTTGTTGATGCCAAAGGCTTCGCCAACTTCCACGGCCCCAAGATAGACCGAGAAGAACAGCGCACCGGAAATCCCGATAAAGAAACCGGAGACGGCAAAGGCGCTTAGCTTGGCGGTCAGCGGGTTCACCCCGATGATCTCGGCGGCGATGTCCATGTCGCGAATGGCCATCCATTTCCGGCCCGTCATGCCACGCGTCAGGTTACGGGCAATGATGGCGCTCCCGACCAGGAAGACAAGGCAGAACAGGTAAACCGCCCAAGCTTCGGTGTTGGGACCGGTGACCTCGATGCCGAACACCGTGCGTTCCGGCGCGTTGATCTGACCCGAGGCAGAGTAGTTGTAGAACCACGGCACCCGGTTGAAGAGCCAGACGAGGAAGAACTGCGCCGCGAGCGTCGCCACCGCGAGGTAGAACCCCTTGATGCGCAGCGACGGCAGACCGAACAGAACACAGACAATCGCCGTGATCCCCCCCGAAAAGATGACGTGGAAGAAGATATTGATCTCGGGGAAGCCGGTCATGAACTTGTAGCAGGCATAGGCCCCCACAGCCATGAACCCCCCGGTCCCGAGAGACACCTGCCCGCAGTAGCCCACGAGGATGTTCAGACCAATCGCCGCAATGGCGTAGATCAGGAACGGCAGGAAGATCGCGCTGGCCCAGTAATCATTGATGATGAACGGGATGACCAGGAACGAGACCAGCAGCACGAAGTAATAGCGATACCGGTCGAAACGGATCGGGAATGTCTGGTTGTCAGCAGCATAGGACGTTTTGAAATCGCCCGCTTCACGATAGAACATTGTTTCTTATCTCCCCTCGACCTCGGCAACCGCTTCGGCGTTTATTTCGTGTGCGCGGTTGCGTTCTTCCGCGCTGAGTTGGTTGGTGCGGCGGGCATAGCCGGTGGCTTCTGCCGCGCGCACAAGACGGAAATAGGCAAGCATCCCAACGATCAGGCCGACAAAGGCCAGGATTGCAGCGGTGGTCATCTGGGCGGAGCCAAGATCACCCGATGTGAGGGCGATGTATCCGAAGGCCCAAAACCCAGACCACGCGACCACGTTGAGAACGGCAATCAGCTTGCTCATGATGCTACACCCTCTCGATGATCTTCTCGCCGAACAGACCTTGCGGACGGAAGACGAGGAAGAGGAGCGCGAGCACGTAGGCGAACCAGTTTTCGGTTGCACCGCCGAGCATCGGGCCGAATTGATATTCGAAGAGCTTTTCGCCCACCCCGATGATAAGCCCGCCGACAATCGCGCCGGGGATCGAGGTAAAGCCGCCAAGCATCAGCACCGGAAGCGCCTTGAGAGCGATCAGGGAGAGCGAGAACTGCACCCCGGACTTGGCACCCCACATGACGCCGGCGACGATGGCAACGAAGCCTGCGAGCGACCACACCAGAACCCAGATGAAGTTCAGCGAGATGCCGACCGACAGCGCGGCCTGGTGATCGTCAGCCACGGCGCGCATGGCGCGGCCCTGCTTGGTATATTGCGCGAAAAGGACGAGCGCGATCACGAGGATGGCCGCAACAACGGTCGCCACCATATCGAGGTTATCGATATACATCCCATAGTAGCGCGCACCTTCGGCAGCCCAACCCGCCGTCAGGTCTTCGATGGCAAAGGAGCCACCCTGCGGCAGACCAACATCGAGCGTCTTGATGTCCGAGCCCCACATCAGGTCACCAAGACCTTCCATGAAATAGGCCAGACCGATGGTCGCCATGAAAAGGATGATTGGCTCCTGCCCGACGAGATGCCGGAACACGAAGCGCTGCACACAATAGGCCAGCGCCACCATCACCACCATGGTGAATAGGATGCCGAAGAAGGCATTGATATGCCACCCAAAGTGGTGAATCTCAGTGCCCAGAACAGCGTTGATGAGGTGACTGAAAGGGACTTGCCCTTCCATGATCCCCACAAGCGTCAGAGCCGAGAAGAGCGCCATGACGCCCTGTGCGTAGTTGAAGATTCCCGACGCCTTGTAGATGAGCACGAAGCCCAGAGCGACGAGTGCATAGAGGACGCCAGCCATGAGGCCGTTCATCGTCACTTCCATGAAGTTTAGAAATGCTACGGGCATATTGCCTGTCCTCCTTAGTCGTGCGCCACGCCGAGATAGGCGTCGATTACTTCCTGATTGTTGCGCACCTCGTCGGGGGTGCCGTCACCGATCTTCTTGCCGTAGTCCATGACCACGACACGGTCGGAAAGGTCCATCACCACGCCCATATCGTGTTCGATAAGCGCGATCGTGGTTCCGAATTCGTCGTTCATGTCGAGAATGAAGCGCGACATGTCTTCCTTTTCCTCGACGTTCATGCCGGCCATCGGCTCATCGAGAAGCAGAATCGAAGGCTCCGCTGCAAGCGCACGCGCAAGTTCCACACGCTTCTTGAGACCATAGGGCAGACGGCCCACAGGGGTTTTCCGGATGGCCTGGATTTCGAGGAAGTCGATGATCTTCTCGACGAACTCGCGGTTCTCGACCTCTTCCTTCTCGGCCTTACCCTTCCAGAGCGCCTGAGACAGAAGCCCGGCGTTCATCTGGCGCAAACGCCCTGTCATCACGTTATCGAGCACGGACATGCCTTCGAAAAGCGCGATGTTCTGGAAGGTCCGGGCGATGCCCTGCTGCGCGACCTGATAGGGTTTCATCGGCGGGCGCTTCTTGCCCTTGTACCAAACCTCGCCTTCCTGCGGGACATAGAACCCCGAGATCACGTTGAGCATCGACGATTTCCCGGCACCGTTCGGGCCGATGATCGCACGAATTTCGCCTTCGCGAATATCAAAGGAGATGTCTGTGATTGCCTTCACACCGCCAAAACGCAGCGTGATGTTCTTCATTTCCATCACGGTCGGGCCGATGGTGCGGCCGTCCTCGGTGACGTAGCTTTCCTGCGTACTCATTCTGCGGCTACCTTGCTGGCGGTGGGGAAGACCTTGGCGTCGCGCAGCTCGAGCGTGGCGCTGATGCTGCCCTTGCGGCCATCCTCATAGGTGACTTCGGTTTTGGTCGAGACGGTCGTGGACCCGTCATAGAGCCCTTCCACGAGGTCTTTGAACTTCTCCGCCACGATGACACGGCGCACCTTGCGGGTCCGGGTCATCTCGCCGTCATCGGCATCGAGTTCCTTGTGCAGAACGAGGAAGCGATGGATCTGGCAGCCCGAAAGCATCGGGTCTTGCGCGACCGATTCATTCACGGCTTCCACGTGCTGCTGAATCGACTCGAGCACACGCGGGTGACCGGCAAGCTCTTGATACGATGCATAGGCGACGTTGTTGCGCTCGGCCCAGTTGCCGACCGCCGTCAGGTCGATGTTGATGAAGGCAACGCATTTGTCCTTACCATTGCCGAACAGCACCGCCTCGAGAATGTCGGGATAGAACTTGAGTTTGTTCTCGACATATTTCGGAGCGAACATAGACCCATCGGCCATTTTGCCCACATCTTTCGCGCGGTCGATGATGCGCAGGTGGCCTGTCTCTTCCTCGAAGAAACCGGCATCGCCTGTCGCGACCCAACCCTCTGCATCCTTGGTCGATGCCGTGGATTCGGGGTTGTTGTAATATTCGACAAAAACGCCCGGCGAGCGGTAGTAGATCTCGCCGTTGTCCTCGATACGGATTTCCACGTCCGGCGCAGGCACACCGACAGTATCGGCGCGCACTTCGCCATCGGGCTGCACCGTGATGAACACGGTCGCCTCAGTCTGGCCGTAGAGCTGTTTGAGGTTGATGCCGAGCGAGCGGTAGAACTCAAAGATTTCCGGCCCGATCGCCTCACCAGCAGTATAGCCGACACGCACACGGCCAAAGCCGAGCGTGTCCTTGAGCGGCCCATAGACGAGCGCATTGCCCAGTGCGTATTTCAGGCGATCCATCGCGCCGACGGGTTTGCCGTCGAGGATCTTGCCACCAACCTTCTTGGCGTGGGCCATGAAGTAATGGAACATCTTGCGCTTGAAGTTGCCTGCATCTTCCATGCGGATCATGACGTTGGTCAGCTGCGTCTCGAAAATCCGCGGCGGCGCGAAGTAATAGGTCGGCCCGATCTCGCGCAGGTCGGTCATCATCGTGTCCGCGCTTTCGGGACAGTTGACGCAGAACCCGCACCAATAGGCCTGACCGAGCGAGAAGATGAAGTCCCCGACCCATGCCATTGGCAGGTACGAAAGGATTTCTTCGCCCGCGCCAAGATTGTCGAACTCGGCCGAGTTCTTGGCGCTTTCGATCACGTTGCGGTTCGACAGAACCACACCCTTCGGCTTGCCCGTGGTGCCCGAGGTGTAGAGCATCACACAGGTGTCGTCATAGGTCAGCTTTTCACGGCGTGCCTTGAGATCGGTGATGAACTCGTCATAGGCGGCACGGCCCTGGTTCTGAATATGGCTATATTCATGGAGCGCATGGTGATCGTATTTCCGCATGCCGCGCGGATCGATATAGATCATGTGCTCGAACTGGTGCAGGTGCTCCTGGATCTCGATGATCTTGTCGACCTGCTCTTGGTCCTCGACGATCGCGAAGCGCGCGCCGCAATGACCAAGGATATATTCCATCTCTTCCGCCGCGCTGTCGTTGTAGACAGGAACCGGAACCGCGCCCACGGATTGGGCCGCGGTCATTGCGAAATAGAAATGCGGGCGGTTGCGCCCGATGATGGCGATGAAATCGCCTTCGTTTACCCCAAGGTTGATGAGACCGAGGGCCAGAGCTTCGACCTCTTTCTCGGTTTCCGCCCAGGTCCAGGTCTGCCAGATCCCGAACTCCTTCTCCCGATATGCGGACTTCTCCGCATAGAGGGTGGCGTTCCGCTGCAAAAGCGCCGGAATGGACGCAAGTCCCCCGGTCGCCTGTGACGACTGTGCCAAATTATATTCCTCCCTTAAGCCCGCCTCCACGGGCCAAATCGCCGAAGCGATTCCTATGACCAATAAGGTGCGGGAATCACACTGGTCGTCAACTTTTTCCTGAACATTTCCCAAATCTTACGAATTGTAACAGGATCGATTTGAGACTTTCCGCCCCCCGCGCCGGGTGCTAGCGAATAAGAGGGAGGACGTTCCATGGAGGCCAGCTCCGCAAGCCGACAGACGATGATCAACGCGGGTCTGAACCTGATCCAGCAAGCGTTGACCATCTATGACAGCGATCTAAAGCTCGTGGTTGCGAACCGCCGCTTCCGCGACATGTTTCGCCTGCCCGACCCGTTCAATACGCCGGGTGCCGATTTCGGCGCCACGATCCGTTATCTCGCGGAACAAGGCGAATATGGCGATATCTCTGATATCGATGCCTTTGTGCAGTCCCGCGTTGATCAGGCGATGGCCTTTGAGCCGCACTACCTTGAGCGTCGGATGAAGAACGGCCGCTGGATCAGTGTCGAAGGCTCGCCCTTGCCCGAAGGCGGCTGGGTCGCGGTCTATACCGACATCACCCGCACCAAGCGACAAGAACAACTCCTGCGCTCGCGCTCTGAGGAGTTGTCGGATCAGCTTTTGCTTTACGCAGAAGAGCTCTCAGCTACCAACCGCCAGCTCGAATCAACAGTGACGGCGCTCGAAGAAGCAAAGCGGCAGATTTCCGAATCAGAGGCCCGCACCCGGCTCACGGCGGAAATGATGCCCGCCCATATCGCTCATGTCGGGCCAGACCGGCACTATACCTACTCGAACCGCCGCCTCTCTGCTGTGATGCCGGGGCGCGGGTCCGATATCATCGGTCGCCCGATCCGTGAGGTGCTCGGCGAGATCACCTACCGCGCCATTCGCCCCCACCTCGACGAAGCATTCAGCGGGCGGCAATCGGTGTTCGAGTTTACCGATCACGAATCGACCCGCCGAATCCGCGGGGCCTTTACCCCCGATGGCAACACCGGACAGGACCGCGGCGTCTATATCCTGTCGATGGATGTGACCGAGGAAACTCAGGCCCGCGTCGCCCTGCAACAGACCCGCCGTCGCGAGATTGCGGCGCAAATGACAAGCGGCCTCGCGCATGATTTCTCAAATCTGCTGACCGTGATCCTCGGTCTTCAAAGCAAATTGCAGCGCCTCAACCGCAACAAAGAAGCAGGCGAGTTGATCGAGGCGACGCTTGCCGCGGCGCGACGCGGCGGAACGCTCCTCGATCAGATCGCCGACATGACCGGCCATCGCGCGCCAGAGGTGCAACCAACAGACATCACGCAATTCCTCACCGACTTGCACACGCTCGCCCATTCGACCCTGCCACCGGGCATTTCACTCGAGATAGACAACACGATCGCCTCCACGCCGATCCTCGTCGATCCCGGTATGTTGCAGGATTCGCTCGTCAACCTGATCCTCAACGCCCGCGATGCCTGTGACGGTGAGGGCGAAATTCGCATCTCGGCCTGCACCGTGCAGGATACATGGGTCCAGTTTCAGATTTTCGATACCGGCACCGGCTTTGGCGAAGAAGCGTTGAAACATGCGCTCGACCCCTTCTTTACCACCAAGGGCGCCGAAGGCTCCGGACTTGGCCTCGCCATGGTCTATGACATGACCAAGCTTGCAGGCGGCGAGGTCCGTATCGGCAATACCGAGACCGGGGGCTGCGTGACGCTGCGCCTGCCGCTCCGGCGTGGCAAGACCGATAGCACCCCCGGCCTCGTCCTCCTTGTCGAAGACAATGCCGACCTGCGCGGGTTGATCCGCGAAATGCTGACCGGGATGGGTCATTCCGTGATCGAGGCCACATCGGTGGACGAGGCCCAAACGCTTATCGCCGACCTGCCCGATATCTCTCTTGTGCTGTCGGATATCTCTCTCGAAGGCGCCGCTACGGGCGTCGATCTCATCCGAGCCTTGCCCGCCGACGGCGTTCCGGCATTCCTGATGACGTCCTTGCCGAAGACGCACCCGCTCTATATCGAGGGCGCGGCCCGGGCTCCGGTGCTATCCAAACCCTTCGATTCCGGCCGCTTGGCCGCTTTCCTGCATCCGAGGTAACGCGATGACCGCCCCGCTTGTGACCATTCTGGACGATGAACCGGAAATCCGCTCGATGCTCGCCGATGCGCTTGAGGATGCGGGCTTTCGCACCATGGGCTTTGGCCGCGCCACAGAGTTCGAAGCCATGCTCAAGACCACGGTGCCGGATGTCTGCCTCGTCGATCTCGGCCTGCCGGATAAGGACGGTCTCACCCTTGTGCATCGCCTCGCCCTCGAACAGGGCGCTGCCGTCATCATCATATCTGGCCGCGCCCATGTGAAGGATCGCGTAACGGGGCTCGAACTTGGGGCCGATGACTATATCATCAAGCCCTTCGATCCCGCCGAGGTCGTTGCCCGCGTCCGCGCCCGCCTGCGCAAGGGAGCCACGACAACGCCTGCGACGGGCATGGTCGCGCGGTTCAATGGTTGGACGGCCTATTTCGATCGCTATGTGCTCGAGGATGAAACCGGCACGGAAACCCCGTTCAGCCATGCCGAAGGCGAAGTCCTGCGCCTTTTCCTCGAAAGCCCCAAGCGCCTTATCAGCCGGTCCCAGATGCAGGAAATCCTCGGTGGCGCGGCGGGCGAGAGTTTTGACCGGGCCATGGACGTGCGTATCTCTCGCCTGCGCACGAAGCTGCGCGAAGATCCGAAGAACCCCCGCCTTATCAAAACGATCTACGGCGCCGGATATATCTTTCTCGGGGATGTGAACTGGGCCTGAAACGGTCCCAACCACGGTTTAGCCCCCCAAACTCGGGTTCAGAGGCCCCGCCCCAAACCTTGGTCCAATAGCGCGACCCGTCCTTCCGCCGCATGTTCGCTTGAGCAACGACACACCTGTCGCCTGCCGCAACATGACAACGAAAGGACACCTCATGCTCAAACCGCTCACGCTCGCCGCCTGCATGGCACTCGCCGCACCGATCAGCGTTCAGGCCTCGTCGGACGACAGCTATGACTATGCCCGCCTGACGCCCGAAACCAAGGCCCAGATCCGCGCCCAGCTTACCGAAAAGGGCTATGAGGTGCGCAAGATCAAGATGGATGACGGCTACTACGAAGCCTACGCCCTGAAGGACGGCGCACGCCTGGAGATCTACCTCGACAAGGATCTGAAGATCGTCAAAACTAAGTCCGACGACTGAGGCACATCATGGCACGTATCAAGGTCTGGGATCCGTTTATCCGCCTGTTTCACTGGTCGCTTGTGATCCTCTTTGCGGCGAATTCCCTTTTCGTCGATGACGACAGCACGCTGCACATCTGGGTCGGCTACGCGATACTCGCCCTTGTCGGCCTGCGGATCGTCTGGGGGTTTGTCGGCACGCCCCATGCCCGCTTTGCCGATTTTCCCCCGTCCCTCACGGGCGGTATGGCGCAACTTTCAGAGATGGCCACGCGGCGCAAACATGCCCATGCCGGGCATAGCCCGCTCGGCGCTCTCATGATCTATAACCTGATCCTGACGCTTCTTGTTATTTCGCTCTCTGGCTACCTGATGACCACCAATATGTTCTGGGGAACGGAATGGCCCGAAGAACTGCACGAGGTTGCCGTGGCCTGGGCCCAGATTTCCGTGGTCGCCCATATCGCCGCGGTCTTCTTCGAAACCCGGCGGCTCGGCGTGAACCTCGCGCGCGCGATGGTCACTGGCTATAAAAACATGTGACGGACCCACACCATGCGCCTGACCCCCAAATCGAAAACTCCGAAAGGCGTGCTGCTCCTGATCGCGGCACAGATCATCTGCGCCGTGTTCTTCCTCAGCGACGTGATCGACGATTTCCGCGGCTATGGCGTGACGGCCCTGTACGACACGCATATCCTGATCGAGAGCGCCTCGGCGGTTTTGCTCTGGATGGCGATCCTGTTCGAAATCCGCCTGTTCTTCGGCCTGCTGCGCCGCACGGCGCATCTTGAATCGAGCCTCTCCATCGCACAGGCCGCCATGCATGACGTGATCGAGGCGCATTTCGAAAGCTGGGGTCTGACACCTTCGGAGCAGGATGTCGCGACCTTCATGGTCAAGGGAATGAGCATCTCCGAAATCGCCGCCCTACGCGGCAGCGCCGAAGGCACGATCAAAGCACATATGCACGCGATCTATCGCAAGTCGGGCACCCACAATCGCGGCGAGGTTCTAAGCCTTCTGATCGACAGCCTGATGGAGGACTCACCCCCCACCAACGAGACCGCCTAAGAGCCTATTGCGGCGCGAATCGTGGTGGATTAGTCTCTGTTTATGGCTGTCTGCATCCTCTATCGAAAGACCGGCGAACGCCGCCCGCGATACTACCGCGTTGAGATCGCCATGAACCTTTTCGAAGAGATTTCCGTGTTGCGCGAATGGGGTGTGAGCGGCGGCAAGGGCCGCACGCGGATCGACCTTTTCGGCAACCTGCGCGAGGCCTCGAGCGCCGCCGACCGCTATCGTTCACGCGCGCAGCGGCGCGGCTATTCCCGCACCGACCGCGCGCTTGTCCCTGTCTAGTTCGTCAGCCGCGCCACTGCCCCGGCCAAGACCTCAAGCCCGGTGACGAGATCCGCTTCGTCCGTGTCTTCCTCAAACGCATGGCTGATTCCGTTGATCGAGGGCACGAAAAGCATCGCAACCGGCAGATGCACCGCCACGTTCGTCGCGTCATGAAGCGCGCCCGAGGGCATCTCGCGCCAACGTTCTCCGGCAACCGATCCGGCGCTTTCGGCCAGCGCACCACGCAGGCGGGGATCCATCGCCACAGGTTCAAGCCCGAGCATCGGACCATAAGAAAGCGCAAGACCGCGCGCCTCGGCCACCTCTGCGATGGTGCTGCGGATGATCTCTTCCATCTTGCCAAGCCGCTCTGAACTCCCATCGCGCCACTGCATAGAGAACACCGCCTCGCCCGGCACGATCGAGCTCGCATTGGGCCGCAACGCCACGTGCCCGATGGTCCAGACGGTCTCGGGCGTCACCACCTCGGCCAGCGCCTCATTGAGCCGCGTCGCGATCTCGGCCAGCCCTTGGAACGCATCCTTGCGCAAGTGCATCGGCGTCGTCCCGGCATGGTTCTGTTCGCCCGTGAGCGTGACGCGCATGTCGCGGATACCGACGATATCCGTCACCACGCCAACCGCCTCGCCCGCCTTGTCGAGCCAGGGGCCTTGTTCGATATGCATCTCGATGAATCCGGTGAACCGGTTTGGGTCGACAAAATCGCCCGCCATATCGGCCATCTTCGCGCGGGCATCGGCAAAACTGATCCCGGCGTGGTCGATAAAGCCATCCGCCTCGGCAAGCGGCACCTTCCCGGACCAAACCGTGCTTCCCGTGGTGACGCCGAACCGGCCTTCTTCGTCTTGAAACGATACAACAGACACCGCAGGTCCGCCCGCCTCCTGTGCCGCGCGGGCGACCTCAAGCGCAGCCATCACACCCAGCGCCCCGTCGAGCCAACCGCCCTCGGGCTGGCTATCAGAATGCGACCCGAGAAGAAGCGACGGCCCCTCGGCCAGCCCCCAGACAGAGCCGACAGGATCGACATGTACCGAAAGCCCCGCAGCCTCCATCCTCTCCATGAGCCATTTGCGCGCGGCGATGTCCGCGTCGGAATAGGCCGGGCGCACGACCCCTTTGCCAACGCCCGCCGCACCAAAGCTCCGCAATTCGTGCAACTCTGCGAGAAACCGCTCTGCGTTGATCTTCATAGCACCCCTGCCTTCTACTCTGTGAAAATACGCCCGACGAAGACGCCCCCAAAAGAAGCGGGAGTCGCATCCGAACGGATACGACTCCCTTACCACCCGCGGATGGCGAATTGCAAAAAGGCTTACTCCGCCGCGATCTGTTCTGCCGCCTCAACCCGCACCGCTGAGAACTTGAACTCGGGGATCTTGCCATAGGGGTCGATGGCCGGGTTGGTAAGCACGTTGGCCGCCGCCTCGACATAGGCGAAGGGTACGAACACCATGTCCTCGGCCACAGCCCGGTCGGCCCGCGCCATGATCTCGATGGATCCGCGCCGCGTTGTCAGGCGCACCATGCCGCCCGGCTCGACCCCAAGACGGCGCAGCGTCTTGGGATGCAGGGAACAGTTGGCCTCCGGCTCGACCGCGTCGAGCACCATCGAGCGCCGCGTCATCGACCCGGTGTGCCAATGCTCAAGCTGCCGCCCCGTGGTCATGACCATCGGGAATTCCGCGTCTGGCGCCTCGTCCGGTGGGATAACGGCGGCGGGTGTGAACCGCGCTTTGCCCTCGGTGCGCGGGAATCCATCGCCGAACACAATCGCCTGACCGGGATCTTCCGGGCTCAACGACGGATAGGTAACGGTCTCGGTCTTGAGGCGCTCCCACGTGATATTGTTGAGCGACGGCATGGTGCGCTTCATCTCGGCAAAGACTTCGCTCACGTCCGCATAGGGCCAATCAAGACCAATGCGGCGGGCAAGCTCGACCGTGATCGCCCAGTCTTCGCGCGCCTCACCCGGCGGCGTGACGGCAGGGCGCACACGCTGGACCTGACGATTGGTGTTGGAGACCGTGCCGTTCTTCTCATAAAGCGCCGAGGCCGGCAGGATGATATCGGCAAAGTTCGCCGTCTCAGTAAGGAAGATATCCTGCACAACAAGGAGGTCGAGCTTGGCAAAGGCATCGCGCGCATGTTCGACATCGGGGTCGGACATGGCCGGGTTTTCGCCTTGGATATACATGCCCTTGATGTTGCCCGCATAGACCTGATCCACGATCTCGGTCACGGTCAGGCCCTTCTCGTTCGAGAAATCCCCCATGCCCCAGACCTCGGAGGCCAGCGCACGCGCATCATCATCGGTGACCGATTTGTAGTCGGGCAGGAACATCGGGATAAGCCCCGCATCCGACGCGCCCTGCACGTTGTTCTGACCGCGCAGCGGGTGCAGGCCTGCGCCCGGCTTGCCAACATTGCCCGTCATAAGCGCCAGCGAAATGAGGCAACGCGAATTGTCCGTGCCGTGGATATGCTGCGACACACCCATGCCCCAGAAGATCATCCCGGCCTTGCCTTCCGCAAAGGTCCGCGCGACTCGGCGGAGTTGCTCTGGGGAAACGCCGCAGATCTCGCTCATCGCCTCGGGGCTGAAGCCCTTGAGGTGCTCGCGCTCCGCGTCCCAATTCTCGGTCCAGCGGTGGATATACTGGCTATCGTAAAGGCCCTCTTCGACGATCACATGCATGATCGCGTTGAGCATCGACACATCCGCGCCGGGGCGGAACTGCACCATCTCGGTCGCGAACCGACGCAAGCCAACGCCGCGCGGGTCCATCACGATGAGCTTGCCGCCGCGCTTGGTGAACTGTTTGAAATAGGTCGCGGCGACGGGGTGGTTCTCGATCGGGTTGGCCCCGATGATGATCGCCACATCCGCGTTCTCGATCTCGTTGAACGTCGCGGTCACAGCGCCCGACCCGACGTTTTCCATCAGCGCCGCAACCGACGACGCGTGACAAAGACGCGTGCAGTGGTCGACGTTGTTATGGCCAAAGCCCTGTCGGATGAACTTCTGGAAGAGATAGGCCTCTTCGTTGGTGCATTTCGCCGAACCGAACCCGGCGACGTTGCGCGGGTTCTCGTCACGCAGGTCCATGAACCCTTTGGCCGCGAGATCAAGCGCCTCGTCCCAGGTCGCCTCGCGGAAATGGGTCGAGAGATCACCGGGATCGACGTTGAGCCCCTTCGCCGGGGCATCCTCGCGCCGGATAAGCGGCTTGGTGAGGCGATGTGGGTGGTGGATATAGTCGAACCCGAACCGCCCCTTGACGCAGAGACGGCCTTCGTTCGCCGGGCCGTTGATGCCCTCAACGTATTTGACCTTCCCGTCCTTGACCTTGAGGCTGACCTTGCAGCCCACACCACAGAACGGACAGACGCTTTCGGTCTCGCTATCGAAATCGGCGCGATCCCCGACCTGATTCTCGTCCACCACGGTCGCGGGCATGAGCGCGCCCGTCGGACAGGCCTGCACACATTCACCGCAAGCCACACAGGTCGAAGCGCCCATCGGATCGCTGATGTCGAAGGTGGGATAGGCGTCATGTCCACGGCCTGCCATGCCGATCACGTCATTGACCTGCACTTCGCGACAGGCCCGCACGCAAAGACCACAAGAGATACAGGCGTCGAGATTGACGCTCATTGCCACGTGCGAATCGTCCAAGAGCGGGATGCGCCCCTCTTCGATCTTGGGGAATCGGCTCTCGGTGACGCCGTTGAGATCGGCCATGTCCCAAAGATGGGCGGATTTGTCATGTGCGTCCTCGCGCGGCGGCTGATCCGCGACAAGCATCTCGACCACCATCTTGCGCGCGCTTTCGGCGCGGCTGGAATTGGTGGTGACAACCATGCCCTCGGCGGGTTCGCGAATGCAGGACGCAGCCAGCGTGCGCTCACCCTCGATCTCGACCATGCAAGCCCGGCAATTGCCATCGGGGCGATAGCCCGGTGCGGGCTTGTGGCACAGATGCGGAATCACGAGACCGCGGCCATTGGCGACTTCCCAGATGGTCTCGCCGGCCTGAGCCTCGACGGTTTCTCCATCCAGCGTGAAGGTGATGGTCTTGGACATGACAAACTCCCTATTCGCGGCCACTCTATCCTAGCATAGCCGGAACGCGAGTCGTCCAATCCGACAAGCCAATGCCGATTTGCGCCAAGGCGCACGCGACGGAACAGGTTTTCCCCCTTCCGCTTCACGCCCCGAAACAGTAGGCAAAAGCGGCAAGTTGAGAGGTTCCCGATGCCCCACATCACCCTTGTGCGCCACGGCCAAGCCAATACCGCGGCCCGCGACGAAATCAGCTATGACAGGCTCTCTGATCTCGGCCATCAGCAGGCCCGCTGGCTCGGCGCGCATATGGATGCGACGGGGGATCGGTTTCAGCGTGTCTATTGCGGCACCATGCGACGCCACGAAGAAACGGCGCAGGGCATGAATGTCGCCCCCGAGGCCGCGATCATCCGCGATCCACGCCTCAACGAGTTCGCCTATTTCACCCTTTCACAGCTCATGGAAGAGCAACACGGCCTCTCAGTCCCGTCCGAGCGCGAAGAGTTCGTGCGCCACCTGCCTGCGGTGCTTGGCGCATGGGAACGGGGCGAGATCGAGGGCGCGCCGGAGAGCTTTGATTCGTTTTATGGCCGCATCCGTGACGCCATGGCAGAAATCGCCGCCGGAGAAGGCCGCGCGCTTGTCGTGACCTCGGGCGGGCTTATTGGCACGGTATTGCGGCAGACGCTTTCGCTTGATGTGACGGGCTGGGCCTCTATGTGCCTCGCGATCATGAACACCTCGGTGCATCGCTGGCAGATGGTTCTTGATAAGCCGCTTCTGGTGCAATTCAACGGCGTCCCGCATCTCGAGACGCCAGATCGCCACCACGCGCAAACGCATCTTTGACAAAGAAAAAAGGGCCTGCGAAAGCCCTTTCACGCGATGTCGAAATCACGTCAGACGCGCCTTCGACGGCGCTTGGCGAGGATTAGGCCGCTGCGTCGTCGGCAATGCTCGTGTGGATGAACTTGCAGTCGCAATAGGGGCATTCGACCCAGCCTTGTTCGCGCGGAATCTGCAGGTAGACGCGCGGATGCCCAAGCGCGCCTTCACCGCCATCACAGGCCACCTTGTAGCTGTCTACGATCTTGGTCTCGGGGGCTTCGGTTGTCATCTTTGCTGGATCCTTCCGGTTGTCGTTCCGCTCTGGCTTGGATATGCGCAAATATGCGGCAAGCACAGCGTCGGAGCAAGAGCAGCCATGTCACAGAATGCCATCGAAATTCGCAACCTGCGCAAAACCTATCGGGGCAACAAGGGCACACCTCCCAAAGAGGCCCTCAAAGGTGTCGACCTCGACATCCCAAAAGGCTCGATCTTTGGCCTGCTCGGTCCCAACGGGGCAGGCAAATCCACGATGATCAACATTCTTGCCGGCCTTGTTGTGAAATCCTCTGGGGCGGTGCGTATATGGGGCTTCGATCAGGATCAGAACCCGCGCCAGTCTCGCGCCGCGATCGGGGTCATGCCGCAGGAACTCAACCTTGATCCGTTCTTTACCCCGCGTGGTACGCTCGAGGTGCAGGCCGGTCTTTATGGCGTTCCCAAAGCCCAGCGCCAAAGCGACGCCATCCTCGAGATGGTAGGCCTCTCAGACAAGGCCGAGGCCTACGCCCGTACGCTTTCAGGCGGGATGCGCCGCCGTCTCCTGCTTGGCAAGGCCTTGGTCCACGAGCCGCATATCCTCGTCCTTGATGAGCCAACCGCGGGCGTCGATATCGAACTGCGCCAGATGCTCTGGAGCAATATCCGTCGCCTCAACGAAGAACGCGGCATGACCATCATCCTGACAACGCATTACCTCGAAGAAGCCGAGGAGATGTGTGACGAGATCGCGATCATCAACCACGGCGAGCTTGTGGCGCGCGACAGCACCTCGAACCTTCTAGGACGTCTCGACCAGCGCACGCTTCTGATTGACCCCGCCGCGCCGCTTCCGGCCTTGCCGGAGCTTGCCGGAATCACGGTCGAGACCCGAGGCGACGGCACATTGGCCCTGACCTACCACGCCAAGGAAAAGAACGCGGGCGATGTGCTTGAGATGTTGCGCGAGGCAGGGGTGCGCATTCGCGATATCCGCACCGAACAGGCCGACCTCGAAGATGTCTTCCTGTCGCTGACCGCCTCGCACTAATCCTCGAAAAGGTGTTGCGTGCTGGCGATGGCTTCGGCGCTGTCGCGATCAACCGATAGGAAATCCATCAGAACACCGATGTGATCGTCGGTGCTGTCGATCTCGCGCATGCGCACGTGATTCTCGAAGTTCGCATCGCGGATTCGGTCGCTCTCGAGCACCATGTCCTGACGGATCGTCGGCAGGATGCGTTCGATCGTTTCCTGCGGCGTCTGTGACCCGGCAAGCCCGATCCGCGTTGCGTGACCGATGAGGTAATCATCCGAGAACTTGCACTGAATCTCGAGAAGCCGCGTGCGCGACCGGTCTCCAAAGAAATCGTACAACAGGTCAAGCGAGGACGGATCGAGGCAGACCACGAGCCGGTTCGTATCGTAATAGTCAAACAGCATCCGCATGAGGGCACGGCGATGTCGTGTGCGTTTGCCAAGCGTGCCCTGAATGCCGCCGAGATCGGGCAGCGGCGTGCTTTCTTCGTTGAAGAGATAGGCAATCGACGGCACGCCGGTCTGGGCGTGGATGCTCTCTAGAAGACGCTTGGCGACGTGCCATTTCTTGCACACGATGATCATCAGCTCGCGGTCGCGCCCGAGCGTCGATTCCGTCTCCCAGAAGCGCGTTGCAAACCGTCTCCCGATCCGCCCGCGCCCGGTCAAAAAGCGGAACAGGCTCGGCCCCTCCGCCGAAATCTGGAACGACACACCAGTTTCACCAAACAGCGTCCCAAGCCGCTCTTTCAACTCGACCGCTTCAGAGCTGATCTTGCGGGCGAAAAGGAAATCCTGACTCAAAAGCAGATCATAGTGATCGTTGTAAAAGGTAAGCGGCATCCCGTAGTCGGTAAACATCAGGAAAGTGAGCGTCCGGGTGCGGATTTCCTTTTCCGGCACAAGATGGCGCACGATGGTCTGAAAGAACGTTTCGTCCGGGATCCACGTGGTCCGAAAGAACCGCATCACATCTCGGCGCGCACGTTTGAAATCAAGAACCTTTTCAATGGTTTCCCGCCGCAGACACCACCATTGCGATCCAATCTGCACTTGGATATCTGCCGGAATCTCGCGAGTCAGGCCAAAGCGTTTCTGGAAATTATAGGTGGTGTAGAACCGCCATTTCTGGGTCCGTTCGTTGAACCAATGCCGATAGATCAGGCGGTCTTTCTTCATCCCCGTCTTGATCCAGTCGCTTTCGAAGAAATCGAAACTCTCGATCCAATCGCAATCGTTCTCGTCGAGATAGCTATGGATGTAGTCAGCGGTCTTGATCGGCTGGCAATCGCCCGACAGCATGTAGAAATGCGTTGCCCGCGGAAAGGTCTCGACAGCGGCCTCAACGGCGTAAAGCGTCGCCTCGACGAGGGACCACTCGCCCCAACCGCATTTGATCCGCCGCTTGGCAAAGGCGACATTGGGATTGTCCTTGAGCCCCTCGCGGATCGTCTCAAACGCCTCGCGCTTGGCCCGCGCATCGAAATGGATCGAGATATAGTCGCCCTTCGATGTGAGCATCTGGGCCTGTTTGACAATCGCCTCCGGGTCTTTGTGACAGAGTAGAATGAAGGCGATTTTTGCCATAACGGAAACCTGCACCCTGGATTTACATTGATTGTTTACCTCAATAATGCTGAACGGACGTTGAATAAACAGGATTTCTTTGCTTTTTTATCCCCAAATCAAACTGTGGCCGCTTTGTCGGACGACAGGATAATCGGAGACAATCTATATGGGCTTTCCCGGGACTTGGATGACCGAGAGCGAAACCGTCGTGTATCGGGTCGTTCCCAAATGCGCCTGCTCGACCATCGGCCAGATCATGTACTACTCCGATCATGGCGAATTCTTTGATGGCGATATCCACGATGCCGAGGGTGGTATCCACAAGTGGGCAATCGAGGCGAGTCAGGAGCCGATCACGCGGAACGTCGTGGGGCATGAATCCTACGCTTTCACCTGCGTGCGCAATCCCTACACGCGCATCCTGTCCTCCTTCTTCGACAAGATCTGCGGCATTCAGCGCAACGGCCGCCGCTATCGCGGCAACCTCGTGCCGACGCTGGTGCAGAAATACGGGATCGAGGTTGGCGGCGACGATGGCAAGCAGGAGTTCGACCAGATCAAGAGCTTCCGCCGCTTCCTTCTCTTCGCCCGCGACACCATCCGCTGGCGCCGCCCGATGGATCCGGACATTCATTGGTCCGCCATGTCGGGCCATGTCTCGACCTTCATCGTCAATGGCGGACGCTACAACAACATCTTCTGGACCGAGAAGTTCAACGAAGGCATGCAATCCGTCCTCGACGCGATCGAGACGCCGCATTCCGTCGATCTCGAGCAGATCCCGCGCTTCAACGAATCCGAGGGCCACGGCCCCAAGCGCGCGCACCCGGTCGAAGACTATTTCGACGACCTGTCGATGCATCTCGTCTATGAAATCTACAAGCGCGACTTCCAGCTCTTCAAATACGATTTCGAAGACCCGTCCAACAAGATGCCCATCGGCGAGATCGACCTCGACGAGATCCACGCCAAGCTTGGCGACTGAACGACAAAGCCGCGCCCCTTAGGGACGCGGCCTTTCTCTTCGATCTCGGAAATCCTCAGATCAGGCCGGCATGCGCCATCGCGGCATCGACCTGCGCGCGCACCGCGTCGGAAAGCCCAACAAGCGGAAGGCGTACTTCCTCGTTGCAAAGACCAAGCTTCGACATGGCGTATTTCGCCCCGACAAGCCCCGGCTCGGCGAAGATCGCGATATGGAGCGGCATCAGGCGGTCCTGATACTCAAGCGCCTTGGCATAGTCGCCCGCAAGCGTCGCCGCCTGGAACTCGGCACAGAGGCGCGGCGCAACATTCGCGGTCACAGAAATACAGCCCACACCGCCATGCGCGTTAAAGCCAAGCGCAGTCGCATCCTCGCCCGAAAGCTGGATGAAATCTTTGCCACAGGTGATCCGCTGTTGCGGTACGCGGGCAAGATCGCCCGTCGCATCCTTGACGCCGACAATGCGCGGCAGCTCGGCAAGCTTGCCCATCGTCTCGGGACTCATGTCAATGACCGACCGGCCGGGGATGTTGTAAATGATGATCGGCAGTTCACAGCAATCATGCACCGCGGTGAAATGCGCGATGAGGCCCTGCTGCGTCGGCTTGTTGTAATAGGGCGTCACGACAAGAATCGCGTCCGCACCAACCTTTTCCGCGTGTTGAGCAAGGCGGATCGACTCAAGCGTGTTGTTCGATCCTGCCCCGGCAATGACCGGCACCCGGCCCGCTGCGGCGCGCACGACTTCCTCGACCACCTGCTCGTGCTCGCGGTGCGTGAGCGTCGGGCTCTCGCCAGTGGTGCCGACCGGCACGAATCCGCTCGTGCCTTCACCGATATGCCATTCCACGAGTTTCTTGAGCGTCTCAATATCCAGCTCGCCGTTCGTGAACGGCGTGACGAGTGCGGGAATAGACCCTTTGAACATGACACGCTCCTTTTCTGCGGTGTACTGGCGAAACGCCCGGTTGATTTCAAACCGCGCGGACCCTACCCCTAGGGGGTGGTCTTGCCAAGTTTGTGATTTGTGGCACGACCCGCGCAGATTTATGGTTCGGTTCTATCCTTTGTCACATTGGAAAATGCAAGACATGTTGCGCCTTCTTCCCGTTGTTTTCGTGACCTTCCTGACCGCAATCCCCGTTGCGCTCAGCGCCGAGACCCCGATTGCGCGTGCGCTGGACGCCGTGCGCGCCAGAGATTGGCCCGCCGCAGCCGAAGAAGTGAAGGGCGCTGGACCGGTCGCGCGCGACATCGTCGAATGGCACCGCCTGCGCACCGGACAAGGCCGCCCGAAGGAGGTGCTCGCCTTCCTTGCCCGCCGTCCGAGCTGGCCCGGGCTTCCCTATTTGCGCGAGAAATCGGAAGACGCTTTCGCCTCGGCAAGTACCAATGACCTCGCCGCGCTCTTTGCCTATGGCCCGGCCCAGACCGCCGAGGGCGTGCTCTTGCAGGCGCGTTTCCTTGAGCGACAGAACCGCGAAGACGAGGCCAAGGCGCTTGTCATCAAGGCCTGGACAAGCATGGCCGTCGGACCCGGTGCACATGATGCCTTTCTCGATCGCTATGGCCGCCTCTTGCGCGCCCATCATGAGGACCGGATGGATTTCGTCCTCTGGCAAGGCTGGGAGAACAACACCAGTCGCATGATGCCGCTGGTGAATGACGGCTGGAAACGCCTCGCCAAGGCGCGGCTCGGCCTGCGCCAGCAGGTCAATGGCGTTGATGATCTGATCGCCGCCGTCCCCGCGAATCTGCGCGATCATCCGGGGCTGAACTACGAACGCTTCCTGTGGCGCGCGCGCAAGAATCGCGACGCCTCAGCCATCGAGCTTCTCCTCTCCGAAAGCGAAGCCGGGAAACTTGGCCGCGCTGAGGAATGGGCCGGACGCCGCCGAGGCCTCGCCCGCGAAAAGATGCGCGACGGTGCCTATGGCACGGCCTATCGCATCGCCGCAACGCATGGGCTTTCGCCGGACGTGGGCTATGCCTATTCCGATTGCGAATGGATCGCGGGCTATATCGCCCTGCGCTTCCTCAACAAGCCCGGCATCGCGGCCCAACATTTCGTCCGCTTCAAACAGTCCGTCGAAACCCCGATCTCGCTTGGACGCGCGGGGTATTGGCTTGGCCGCGCCTATGAGGCGATGGGCGACGCCGAAGCGGCCCAGCGCGCCTACCGCGAAGGCGGTGAACACCAAACGAGCTTTTACGGCCTCCTCGCCGCCGAGAAGGCCGGCATGCCCCCAAGCAGCGATCTGCGCGGAGACGAGGTTTTCCCCGATTGGAAAACCGCCGCCTTCACCCAAAGCTCGGTCCATGAGGCCGCGCGCCTGCTCCTTGAGGGGGGCGAGCTTGCTCTGGCAGAGCGGTTCTGGCTCCACCTTTCCGAGACACAGGACCGCGAAACGCTTGGCCAGATGGGCACCATGGCGCAAGAGCTCGGCGCACCGCACGTCGCCGTCATGCTTGGCAAGAAGATGGCCCAGCGCGGCATCGTCCTTCCGGGGCCCTACTATGCGCTACACCCGCTGGTGAACGCCCGCCTTCCCGTGCCTCCTGAAATGGCCCTCGCCATCGCCCGCCGTGAGAGCGAATTCGACCCTTCCGTTGTCAGCGGCGCAGGGGCGCGCGGGTTGATGCAGGTGATGCCCGGCACCGCACGACAGGTCGCCGCCGCCATTGGCCAGCCCTATAGCCACGCGTGGCTGACCTCGAACCCAGAGTATAACGTGACCCTCGGCACGTCCTATCTCGCCGGGCTGGCGCGGGAATTCGATGGCAACGTGATCCTGATCTCTGCGGGCTACAACGCCGGACCAAGCCGTCCGGAACGCTGGATGCGTGAGCGTGGCGATCCCCGCCGACGCGGCGTCGATATAATCGACTGGATCGAACACATCCCCTTCTCGGAAACCCGCAACTACGTCATGCGCGTCGCCGAGAGCCTGCCGGTCTACCGCGCGCGTTTGGGGCGCAACCCCCATCCCGTGCCGTTCAGCCAGGAACTCGTCGGAAGCACCATCCGCGCCACCCGGTAGCCCTACCCCGCCTGCCGCTCCCGCCAGAGGGTAAATAGCCCTGCCGCCACGATGATCGCCGCGCCGATGGCCACGTTGGTGCGCAGCGTCTCGCCAAAGGCAAAGATCCCGAGCGCCGAGGCAAAGGGCAGTTGCAGATAGGCAAAGGGCTGCACCGCGCTGGCCTCGGCATGGTCATAGGTCTTGATCAAGAGCCAATGCCCAAGCACCCCGGTAATACAGAGCGTGATCATCCAATACCAATCCGTGCCGATGATCGGCTCCCAAAAGAACACGCCCACGGCGGTCATGCAGACCATGCCGACGGTACCCGTATAGAAAAAGCTCACAGCCGAGCCGTCATCCGTCGCGACATAGCGCGTCGCCAACCCGTAAACCGCAAACATGAGCGCGCCGACGATGGGCACGATGGCCGCGGGCGAAAAGACGCCATAGCCGGGCTGCAGGATGATGAGCACCCCGATAAGCCCGACCCCGATCGCCGCCCAACGCCGCCAGCCGACACTTTCTCCAAGGATCGGCCCCGAAAGCGCGGCAATCATCAGCGGGTAACAGATAAAGATCGCATGGGTCTCGGTAAGACCCAAAAGCGTGAAAGACACCACCGTGACGACGATCTCCGCCGCCAGTAGCGCACCGCGAAACACCTGAAGCCAGAGATGCTTGGTCTTGACCGCCTTCTTTAATCCCCCCGGACGCCGCGCCGAAAGCGCAACGACAAAGGCGGCAAAGAACCAATAGCGGATCATCACCACGAGATAGGCGTTATACTCGCTCGCCATATAGCGCGAGATGCCATCCTGCATCGCAAAGACAAAGGTCGTCAGGCACATCAACAGGATGCCGAGGCGGTTGTTCATGCCGCTCATCCGCGCTTCCTCGCAACGCTCATATGGCGCTTGCGGCCAAAGCCGGGAACGCGCGTGACATCGAACCCCGCCGCGTCGAGCCCGCGCCGCACAAACCCCGCCGCCGTATAGGTCGCCGCGCTGCCGCCCGGTTTGGTATGTCGCCCCACCTCTGCCATGAGGTCAGCGTCCCAGAGTTCCGGGTTCTTGGCCGGGGAAAACCCGTCAAGAAACCATGCATCCGCGACAAAATCCTGTTTCGCCAGCGTTTCGCGCGCATCCCCGATCACAACCCGCGCCTCGACGCCCTCAAGCGTGGCAAGCGTCGGGTCCTCCCCCCACGCAGACACGAGGCGCGCGGCATAGGGCGCAAGCTCGGGAAAGGCCTCCAGCGCGCGCGCCATCTCATCGGCGCTCATCGGAAAGCCCTCGAAACTCGTGAACCGAAGCGGCCCGTCAACGCCCGCACCCTCCCAAGCCGCCCAAGTGGTCAGAAAGTTCAGCCCCGTGCCAAAGCCCAATTCTGCAATATGAAATCCCGGCACGAAGCGTTCCGGCAGATCATTGCCCTGAAGAAACACATGCCGCGTTTCCGCAAGCCCGTTGTCGAGGCTGAAATACGGGTCGTCAAACCGCGTCGATACAGGGATAGCGCCATCGCGCCATTCCAGATTTGCTCTCTGGTCGCTCATGTCGGGATGCCTTAAACCGTCCGCGATGAGCATTGGTCCAAGGCGAGGGGTTTGGCAATGGTGGATGTGACCGTAATGGGCGCCGGGGCGTTTGGCCTCTCGGTCGCGTGGTCCTGTGTCAAACGCGGCGCCTCGGTGCGCGTGGTGGACCGCTATGGCCTCGGCTCCGGCTCGTCCGGTGGCACAGTCGGCGCGCTTTCTCCGCACACGCCCGAGAACTGGAACGACAAGAAAGAGTTTCAGTTCCAGAGCCTCATCATGGCCGAAGACTACTGGTCCGAGATCGAAGACGTGAGCGGCCTGCGCTCGGGCTATGGCCGCGTTGGGCGGCTTCAGCCAGTCATGAACGCGCGTGGCCTCGAGCTGGCCCACGCCCGCGAAGACACCGCCCGCGACCTTTGGCGCGGCAAGGCGGCATGGCGCGTGATCGAGGCTGCGGAAGCCGGCGACTGGGCACCCCTGACGCCGACAGGCTACCTCATCCACGACACGCTCTCCGCCCGCATGAGCCCGCGTATGGCCTGCACCGCTCTGGCGGCGGCGCTGCGGGCGAAAGACACTGAAATCGTCTCTAACACGGCTGAAAATGGAAAAGTGGTCTGGGCGACCGGCTGGCGCGGGTTGGTCGATCTTTCCGAGGAGATGGGCCGCATGGTCGGCAATGGTGTCAAAGGGCAATCCGCCCTTCTGCGCCTCTCGCGCCCTGACGCACCACAACTCTACGCCGACGCCGTGCATATCATCCCGCATGTGGATGGCACCGTCGCCATCGGCTCCACCTCCGAGCGCGACTTCGACGCACCGGACACGACCGACGCGCTACTCGACGAGGTGATCGCCCGCGCCTTCGCCGCCGTGCCTGCCCTCGAGGGGGCCGAAGTCATCGAGCGTTGGGCCGGGGTCCGCCCCCGCGCCAAGAGTCGTGCGCCGATGCTTGGGGCGCACCCGACCAAACCGGGGCAGTTCATCGCCAATGGCGGCTTCAAGATCGGCTTTGGCATGGCACCCAAGGTTGGAGAGGTCATGGCTGACCTGATCCTCGACGGAGAGGACAATATCCCCGAGCCCTTCAAACCCGAGGCGTCGCTCTAGAGTCCTGACCCTAACCCGCCTCGGCGATCACGCACTGCCGTCCATCCGGCCCCCGAACCCAGGCCGCATTGTCATCGCCCCAACAGAATTCGGCCCTCTCGAAATGCATGAGCGGCGCGGTCGCACGGAAAGAGAACCGCCGCAGCCCGCCAAGCCGCTTTTCGGCCAGGAGCATCAAAAGCTGCGCCAAGAGCGGCCCATGCACCACCAGCCCCTCATAGCCTTCGACATCGCGCGCATAATCGAGGTCATAGTGGATGCGATGGCCGTTAAAGGTGAGCGCCGAGTAGCGGAACAACAGGGTCGAATCGAACCCCCTCTCCTCAACATGGATCTCGTCTCTCCGCGCCCTGGGTGGCACGGGCTTTGGCGCGCCGGGCATCGGGTCTTCGCGATATACAAGGTCTTGGAACTCGGTCACGCAAAGCGCCCCCGCCTGCTCCACATCATGACGTAGTTTGACAAACCCAAGCGGCCCTGTGCGCCCTTCCTTGTGCTCGGCAGAGGCAACCGTGGTCGTTTTCACCGCCTCGATCCCGGCCTTCAGCGGCGTGTGAAACTCAAGCTGCCCACCCGCCCACATGCGGCGCGGCAATCCCATGTCGGGGATGATCCCGCCAACCTTTGGATGCCCATCCCGGCCAAGCGCGCCGGGCGGCTGTGCATCCCAGAAATAGAGATAGTGAAAAAACGGTGGCAGGGCGTCGCCCGTCCCCACCTCTGCGGGCAGGTCAAGCGCGGTCAGGCAGGCCGCCGCGCGGGCGGGATCCATGGGATCGGTTTGACGGTGCATTGAAGTCTCGGCATTGTGCATAGCCAGACGCTAAGTCAGCCCCACAGGAGGCACAAGACCGGATGACACCCTCTCTCGCCTCCCTTGATCACCTCGTCCTGACCGTCGCGGATATCCCGGCCACTTGCCGGTTCTACGAAGACGTGCTTGGCATGACCGCAACGCGCTTTTCCCCCGCCGATGGCAGTACGCGCTGGGCTCTTTCCTTTGGGGCACAGAAAATCAACCTGCATAGGGCCGGGGCGGAATTCGACCCCAAAGCCGCCTTTCCGACGCCCGGCTCGGCCGATCTCTGTTTCCTCTCCAAGACGCCGGTTTCCGAGTGGCAAGACCACCTCGCAGCCAAGGACATCCCGATAGAAGACGGCCCGATCACACGCACAGGTGCAACCGGGCCGATCCTGTCGATCTATATTCGTGATCCCGACGGCAATCTCATCGAGATCAGCAACGTGACTTAGGCGGCTGTCGCCTTGGCAACCGCGTTGCGGTGCACCTCATCGCGCAGGTTCTCCATGAGCGGCTTGAGAAGCACCTCATAATTGTCCGCAATACGGCCCTCGCCATTGAACTGATCCATCGCGGCCGCGACCATGATCTCCGGCCCATGCACAATCCGCGCCGGGAATGGTGCCATGGCAAGGCGCAGGTTGTGGAGCGCGCGTGCCCCCCCGGCCCGGCCCGCAGCGGCACTCATGATGGCAACCGGCTTGCCCGCCCAAGGTTTCACATCCGAACGGCTGATCCAATCGAGCGCGTTCTTGAGCACGCCGGGAATACCGCCGTTATATTCCGGTGTCGAAATGAGTACCGCATCCGCCGAAGCGATCTCGGCAACGAGAGTCTTCACGCTTTCGGGCAACCCCTCTGCGTCCTCGAGATCCCCGTCATAGAGCGGCAGCGCGAGGTCCGCTTCGACGAAGTCCACGTCGCCGTAAATCCGCACCGCCTCGCGCAGGAGTTTGCGGTTGGTCGAGCTTTTGCGAAGCGCCCCTGAGAGGCCAACAATCTTGGTCATTTTGGTCATCCTGATCTGCGTGTCCTAGCTTTGATACCAAAATAGACCCCCGTCCTGCGAACACAACTTCGCAAAATGAGGGGTGCCTGTGCAAATATGCAGATTAGCCCTGAGGCAGGATCACGATCTCGACCCGACGATTCTGCGCCTTGCCTGCTTCCGAAAGGTTAGACGCCACCGGATCGCTCTCGCCGCGCCCGATCGTCTCGATCCGGTCAAAGGCAACGCCCGCATCCATGAGCTTGTCCGCCACCGCCTCGGCACGAAGCTCCGAGAGGTTCTGGTTATACTCGGCCGAAGCGGTGTTGTCGGTATGGCCAATGACCTGCACGATAGAGTTCGGATATTTCTGCAGGCTCTGCGCCACCACGCGAAGGTCATCTGTCAGACCCGGCTGCACCGCGTAGCTGTCCGAGGCAAAAAGGATATCCTGCGGCAGGGTCACGATAAGGCGGTCGCCCGTGTTCTCAATCTGCACATCGTCATCAAGGTCTTCGCGCAGCTCCGCTTCCTGCTTGTCGAGCGCACTCCCGACAAGCGCCCCGGCCCCGGCACCAACCGCTGCACCCACCGCGACGTTGCTATCGGTGACAGCCGCTATCCCGGCACCAAGGATGCCGCCAAAGATCGCGCCCTGCTTGGCTTGGCGGTATTCGTCCCGCGCCTCGCCATCCCCGGTCACATAGGCCGGATCGGTACAGGCTGTGACACCGGCAAGCGACAGCGCACAAATCGACAGGATGGATTTCTTCATGACAGGGCCTCATATGCTCGTTTTGCCCACCATTGCGGTGGTTTTGGCCCAATATAAGCAAATCCCCGCCAACTCCCAAGAGGCAAGCCTGAACTGGTCGGCAGGAAGGTGCCTAGCCTACCCCGCCTCGGCCTGTGCGGTCTCATAGGCGAGCAGCGCGCGCTTGACCGGCAGACCCCAGTGATAGCCGCCCAAGCCGCCGGATTTGCGCATCGCCCGGTGGCACGGGATGAGCCAGCTCACCGGGTTGCGCCCGACCGCCGTACCAACCGCGCGCACCGCTGCGGGCTTGCCGATCGCCCGGGCGATTTCCGAATAGGTCGTGACCTCGCCCGAGGGAATCCGCATGAGCGCCTCCCAAACCTTGATCTGCAACGGCGAGCCGATCATGTGCAGCGGCGTCTTGCCCTCCGCACCGGCCTTGCCCGCATAAGCGCTCTCAACCCAAGGCCGAAGCCGCTCCGGTGCCTCGACGAATGCCGCCTCCGGCCAGCGTGACGTCAAATCCTGCATTGCTTCGGCCTCGCCCACCTCGGCGGCAAAGCCGATGCCGCAAATGCCCTTCTCCGTACCCATGACAAGCGACAGGCCAAACGGGCTCGGGAACCAGCCCCAGTAGATCACGAGCCCCGCGCCCTTGCGCGCGAACTCGCCCGGACTCATCGCCTCCCAGCGCAAAAAAAGATCATGCAACCGCCCCGACCCCGAAAGCCCCACGGCGTTTGACGTGTCGAGCGTGGTGAAATGATCATGCAAAAGCGCCTTGGCGTGGCCAAGCGTTAGGTATTGCTGAAACCGCTTCGGCGACACCCCGGCCCATTTGGTAAAGAGCCGTTGGAAATGCGCCGGGCTCATCCCCATTTCCCCCGCAAGATCCTCGAGCGATTTCGCCTCGTCACCTGCATCGATACTCTCGATCGCGCGGCGCATGACATTGAAATGATAGCCCTGCTCCATGTCGCTCATGGTCCGGTCCTCTTGCTGGCATGTGTCTATCGACAATACGCGCCTCCCCCCGACGGTTCGACCCGAATATTGCGCAAAGCTGCGGCATTGCGGGGCTTGTGCGCCCGTGTCGCCCCGTGCATGTAAGTGCGCATGGCCAAGCAACTTGATTACCACACGATCCGCGAGATCTTTACCCGCTTCCACGCCGCCGAGCAGGAACCCAAGGGAGAACTCGACCACGTCAACGCCTATACGCTCGTCGTGGCCGTGGCGCTTTCGGCGCAGGCGACCGATGCGGGCGTCAACAAGGCGACCAAGGACCTCTTCAAGATTGCCGACACACCGCAGAAGATGCTCGACCTTGGCGAAGAGCAACTGATCGAACATATCAAGACCATCGGCCTTTACCGCAACAAGGCCAAGAACGTCATCAAGCTCTCACGCATCCTTGTCGAGGAGTATGATGGCGAGGTGCCCTGTTCTCGCGCCGCGCTCGAGGGGCTTCCGGGTGTTGGCCGCAAGACGGCCAATGTCGTGCTCAACATGTGGTGGCGTTATCCGGCCCAGGCTGTCGATACCCACATCTTTCGCTTTGGCAACCGCTCCGGCGTCTGCCCCGGTAAGGATGTCGTCGCCGTCGAGCGCGCCATCGAAGACCATATTCCGGTGGATTTCCAACTCCACGCCCATCACTGGATGATCCTGCACGGGCGCTATGTCTGTAAGGCACGCAAACCCTTGTGCAGCACCTGCCTCATCCGCGATCTCTGCCTATTCGAGGAAAAAACCCTATGAGCAAGTACCAGGTTGTCGGCATCGGCAACGCCGTTGTCGATGTCATCTCGCAATCCGACGACGCCTTCCTAAGCCGCAACGGCATTCAAAAAGGGGTCATGCAGCTCATCGAGCAGGAGCGCGGCGAGATGCTCTATGACGCGATGACCAACCGCACGCAATCGCCCGGCGGCTCGGTCGCCAATACCATCGCGGGGCTTGGCAGCCTCGGCCTCTCCACCGGTTTTATCGGCCGCGTGCATGACGATGAGCTTGGCCGGTTTTACGCCGACGGCATGGCCGAGGACGGCACCGTGTTCGTCAATCCGCCGGTGCCGGGCGGCGAACTGCCGACTTCGCGCTCGATGATCTTTGTCTCGCCCGATGGCGAGCGGTCGATGAATACCTATCTCGGCATTTCCGCCGAACTTGGCCCCGAGGATGTGCCGGACGATGTGGCGGGCCAAGCCGACCTCCTGTTCCTCGAGGGTTATCTCTATGACAAGCCCAAGGGCAAGGATGCCTTCGAGGCCGCGGCCCGCGCCTGTCGCGCAGGCGGCGGCAAGGCCGGCATCGCGCTCTCCGATCCGTTCTGTGTCGAGCGTCACCGCGCCGATTTCCGCCGCCTCGTGAAAGAGCTCGATTTCGTGATCGGCAACGAACATGAATGGCAGTCGCTCTATGAAACAGACCTCTCCAGCGCGCTGGAACAGGCGGCGGCCGAGGTGGGTATCGTCGTCTGCACGCGCTCGGGTCACGATGTTGTCCTCGTGCAGGGCGACGAAGAGGCCGTGGTGCCTGTGACAGAGATCACCCCGGTCGATGCCACCGGCGCAGGCGATCAATTCGCTGCCGGGTTTCTCTATGGGGTGGCCACGGGGAAGACCCTCGAGGTTGCCGGGCGCATGGGCTGTCTCTGCGCCGCCGAGGTGATCTCGCATTACGGTGCGCGGCCCGAGGCGGACCTGCTCGAGATGTTCAAGGCCGAGGGCCTCGTCTAACGCTGGTCTCAAGCGGAGCGCGCCCTAGGGCGCGCACAGGTTTAGCAGGCCCTGCCGGGGCCTGCGATGGTCGCAACGCCGTGACCCTGCAAAGCAGGCTCACGACAACGCGACCTGGCGAGGCGCTGCCTCGCGCTCCGGAGTATTTTCACAAAGGGGAAGATCAAAGGAGCAAGAGCGCAACCGCCACCGCAACCCCCGAGGCCGCAACACCCCCTGCCGCGCCAAGCGTGATCCATGGCCAGAGGCGGCGCTTTTCATCCTGCGGCGGGCTCGCCTGTGCGATGAGCGCGGATTCGACGAGATCCGGAAGGCGCGGACCGAACCGGGCCAAGACCCTTCCTGTCTTCAGGAGATCGCGCGCAAGGGCGCGCGGGCCGAGGCTCTTCTTGATGTACGCCTCGACCTCGGGCTTGGCGACATCCCAGATGTTGAGGCTCGGATCGAGCGAGCGTGCCACGCCTTCGACCACGACCATCGTGCGTTGCAGGAGGATCAGCTCGGTGCGCGTCTCCATGCCAAAGCGTTCTGTCACCTCGAACAGGTAGGAGAGCAGCCGCCCCATGGAAATCCGCGTGGCATCCATGCCGAAGATCGGTTCTCCAACCGCACGCAACGCGCGGGCAAAGGCATCCACATCGCGATCCGCCGGGACATAGCCCGCCTCGAAATGCACCTCAGCAACGCGTTGGTAATCACGCTGGATAAAGCCGAACAGGATCTCGGCATAGACCCGGCGGGTATATTCGTCGATATAGCCCATGATCCCGAAGTCATAGGCGATGATATCGCCATTGGCCGCGACCTTGAGATTGCCCTGGTGCATGTCGGCGTGGAAGAACCCGTCGCGCAGCGCGTGGCGCAGGAAAAGCGACAGAACACGGCTCCCAAGGGCGTGCCGGTCATGCCCTGCTGCATCAAGCGCCGCGTTGTCACCAAGCGACACGCCCTCGGCCCAGCTCATGGTCATCACCCGACGGCCCGAAAGATCCCATTGAATCCGGGGCACCTGAAAGCCGGGATCGCCGGCGGTATTGTCGGAAAACTCGCTCGCACTCGCACTTTCGAGGCGCAAGTCCAACTCGCCCGTCACCACCCCGTCGAAATGTTCGATCACGTCGCGAGGGCGCAAGCGGCGCGAGGCGGGAGAGAGAAACTCGATCACATCCGCCGCGAAATAGAACGCATCGACATCCTTGCGAAAGGCGCGCTCGATCCCCGGACGCAGAACCTTGACCGCGACCTCTTCGCCGGTCTCGGCAAGCTGCGCCTTATGCACCTGCGCGATGGAGGCGGCGGCAACCGGTTCGGAAAACGCCGAGAACACCTCGTCGACCGGGCGGCCAAGCTCATCCTCGACGGCGCGCTTGGCTGTGGCAACCGGGAAGGGCGGCAGGCGATCCTGCAGCACGCGCAGCTGCGTCGCAAGCTCCGTGCCAACCACATCGGGCCGTGTCGAGAGCACCTGACCGAACTTGATATAAGCGGGGCCAAGCGCCGTCAGCGCGCGGGTGATTGGCGGCATGGCCGGGTCGCCCTTGATCCCGAGCCAACGAAACGGCCAGACCAATGTGCGCGCCGCGATACGGATCAACTTGGGCGCTTCGAACGCATCAAGGACGGCGCGCATCGCGCCTGTGCGCTCGAGCGTTGCGCCCGTCCGGATCAATCGCCAGAGATTATGCGGCCCCTTCAAATCTTCCACCCCGAATGCAGCGCCGCGATCCCCATCGAGAGGTTGCGATACTTGGCGTTCTCAAAGCCCGCCGCCTTCACCATGTCGAGGAAGGTCTCCTGATCAGGGAACTTGCGGATCGATTCCACGAGATACTGATAGCTGTCGCGATCCCCGGCAATCGCCTGCCCCATGCGCGGGATGATGTTGAAGGAGTAGAGATCATAGGCCTTCTGCATCATGTCATTGGGGATCTGGCTAAACTCGAGCACCATGAGCCGCCCGCCGGGGCGCAGCACGCGATACGCCTCGTTGAGAGCCTCCTGCGGTCGCGTCACGTTCCGAATGCCAAAGGAGATCGTGTAGACATCAAACGTATTGTCCTCGAACGGGAGCGCCATCGCATCGCCCACGACCCAATCGAGGCTCGAGGCCATCTGCTCCGCTTCGGCGCGTTTGCGCCCCTCGACAAGCATCGGCTCCGTGAGGTCGAGCACCGTGGCATGCCCGGTTCCCGCACGGTCGAGAAAGCGGAAGGAAATATCGCCCGTGCCGCCCGCCACATCGAGCAACCTCTGCCCCGGGCGCGGCGCGAGCCAATCCATCATCGCGTCTTTCCAGATGCGGTGAATTCCGACGCTCATCACATCGTTCATGATGTCATATTTCGAGGCCACCGAGCCGAACACGCCCTGCACGCGCCCTGCCTTCTCGTCCTCGCGGACAGTCTCGAAACCGAAATGGGTTGTGTTGGAGGAGGGATCACTCATGACAGACGCCTTCTTTTGTCGCGCCCTACATATAGCGCAGGACAAAGGCATACAATGCGCCGCTCTACCCTGCGCGCTCAAAAGCCGCTAAACCCTTTCGAAATTCATCCTCACGAGGCCCTCATGCCCGAACTGCCCGAAGTTGAAACCGTCCGCCGCGGCCTTGCCCCTTCGATGGAAGGCGCGGTGATTGCGCGGGCGCAGGTCAATCGCCCCGATCTGCGCTGGCCCTTTCCGGAGCGCATGGCCGAGCGCCTGACCGGGGCGCGGGTGCTGATGCTGCGGCGACGGTCGAAATATATCCTCGCGGATCTCGACACGGGCGAAACCCTCCTGATCCATCTCGGCATGTCCGGGCGGATGACGGTCTCGGGCGATCCCTTGGGCCAGTTCGTCCATGACCACCCCGCGCAAGAGAAACATGACCACGTGATCTTTGACATGGAGAACGGCGCCCGGGTGACGTTCAACGATCCCCGTCGTTTCGGCGCGATGGATCTCCTGACAACCGCCGAGGCCGACACCCACGCGCTTCTTGCGTCGCTCGGGCCAGAGCCGCTCGGCAATGCATTCGACGAAGAGTACCTCGTCCAGCGACTCAAGAACCGGCGCACGCCGATCAAAACCGCCCTTCTGGATCAACATATCGTCGCCGGTCTTGGCAATATCTACGTCTGCGAGACCCTCTACAGGGGCGGCGTGTCGCCACGTCGCAAGGCCGCGAACCTCTCGGAAAAGCGCATTCGCACCCTCGTCCCGATCATCCGTGAGGTGCTTTCGGACGCCATCGAGGCGGGCGGTTCTTCCCTGCGCGATTTCCGCCAAGCCGATGGAGAGCTTGGATATTTTCAGCATAGTTTCGATGTGTACGGTCGCGAAGGCGCGCCCTGTCACCGGTCGGGATGCGGCGGCACGATCGCCCGAATCACCCAATCGGGCCGGTCGTCCTTCTACTGCCCGCAATGCCAAAGATAGCTTGAACCACGAAGCAACAATGGTAAGGAATCGTCCCTGACCGGAACAAAGGAAAGCTTCACTCATGGCTTTTGAGACGATCATCGTCGAAATTGAGGACCACGTGGCCCTCATCAAACTGAACCGCCCGAACGCTCTGAACGCGCTCAACCAACAGCTCATTACCGAACTGGCGACGGCGCTCGAAGAGGCAGACGCCAATGACAAGGTGCGCTGTATCGTTCTGACCGGGTCGGACAAGGCCTTCGCCGCTGGCGCGGACATCAAGGAAATGTCCTCGATGACCTACGCCGAGGTGAACGCTTCGAACCTCTTTGCCTCGACCAATGATCGGATCGTGGCGATCCGCAAGCCGATCATCGCCGCTGTCTCCGGCTATGCGCTGGGCGGTGGATGCGAACTGGCCATGGCGTGCGATTTCATCATCGCCTCCGACACGGCCAAGTTCGGCCAGCCCGAGGTCAATCTCGGTGTGATCGCCGGGATTGGCGGCACCCAGCGCCTGACCCGCCTTGTTGGCAAATCCAAGGCGATGGATATGAACCTCACCGGCCGCTTCATGGACGCCGAAGAGGCCGAGCGTGCAGGTCTCGTGAGCCGCGTTGTGCCCGCCAAAAAGCTGATGGACGAAGCGATGGGCGCCGCCCAGAAGATCGCCGAGAAATCCATGATCGCGACCCGCGCCGCCAAGGAAGCCGTGAACCGCTCCTACGAGACCACGCTCGCCGAGGGTCTCTTGTTTGAGCGCCGCCTCTTCCATTCTCTGTTCGCGACCGACGATCAGAAAGAAGGCATGGCCGCCTTCATGGAAAAGCGCACCGCGCAGTTCCGCGACAAGTAACTCAAAGCGCGACTAACCCATCATGAGGGCAGGCTTCGGCCTGCCCTTTTTGTTGGCGGGAGGGCCTTGCAACCTCCGGGTTCGGTCCGATCCGGTGCCGAAAACCCGCACCACCGCAATACCGACGTGATACCGACGCGATACAGACCCTTGTTTTTCGCGCTTTCAAACTCGTAAGAATGAAGAAACGACCTCGCTATGCAGGCGCGTGCCGGGCCGTCCTGTCATCGTCGTCGTCGGAACCGCTCAATGAGTCCTTCCCCAAATCGCACCCCCCCGTCCTCGACCTGCGTCGCGATTTGCACCTGTGATCGACATGCCCACCTGCACAAACTCCTGTCGCATATGCCGCACAGCTTCGAAGGTCAGCAGGTCACGATCTTTGTCGCCGACAACGGCAATGCCAGCGCCGCCAAGACCCTCGACCCGTTCCGCGATCGGTTCGACATTCACTATCTTCGCGTCGCGCAATCCGGGGTTTCACCGGCCCGAAACGCCGTCCTGCGCGCCGCCTTTGATGCGGGCTATGCCTTTGTCGCCTGCATCGACGATGACGAATGGCCAACGCCGCAATGGCTCACCAGCCTAAGCGCCCCCGGCCTTGCAGGGCAGGCCGATATCGTCATTGGCCCGTCCAAGGCCGACCTGCAACAGAACGATCCAAGCTGGATCATCGACGGTGCGCTGCTCGACCGCTATGGCCTCTTGTTCGGCACCCATAACATCCTGCTAAGCGCCGCCGTCATGCCCCCCTCCGAGACGGACTGGTTCAAGGATGAGTTCGCCCATAGCGGCGGCGGGGATTGGGAATTCATTACGCGGATGGCAAAGGCCGGCGCCCGGCTGGCCTATGCGCCTGATGCGCTGGTGCACGAACATGTGCCCGCACGGCGTAAGACGATCCGCTATTTCCTATCGCTCGGTGTGCGCGAAGGCACCACCTTCGTCAAAGCCGCCCGCCTGCAAAACAAGGGCAGACTGCGCCCTGTGTTGCTGTCCCTACGCGAGATGCTGCGCAAGATCGGGTTCGGGCTGTATCACATCGCCCTCTCTCCGACCGCGCGCTGGCACCTTGTGCGCGCAGGCATGGATTTCTCTGCCGCCGCCGCGATTCTCCCGGCCCTGCTTGGACAGAGCTTTGCCTTCTATGGCCGTGAGCGGACGCGCTCCTGAATGGAATCGCCCCCCCGCATATCCGTCGGCGTCGCCCTAAGCACATGTGACAGACCCGCCTATCTGCGCCACTTGCTCGCAACCCTGCAAAACGATCCAACCAGCCCCGAGATCGCCATCTACGTCGCCGACAATGGCCATGCTTCGATGCAAGAGATCGCTGCCGAGTTCGGCGTACAATACCGTCGCATCGACGCACCGGGCATCTCGGTGTCCCGCAATGCGGCGCTCGACATGGCTGTATCTGGCGGGCACGCCTATATTGCCTTTATCGACGATGATGAATGGCCCGCGCCGGGCTGGCTCGCCGCGCTCCTTGAAACCGCAACACGCCAAAAGGCCCAGCTCGTCGGTGGCCCGGCCCTGCCCGATCCGAACGCCACCATTCCGCAATGGCTTCATGAGGGCGATTATCTCGCCAAGGGACCGGACAACTACGGCACCTACAATCTCCTGATCGAGACCGCCGCGCTGCCGCCGCGCGGAGAATGGTTTTCCGATCATTGCAATCTCGTCGGTGGCGAGGATGACGAGATGATCCGCCGTATTCGCGCAAAAGGTGCCCGGTTTGTCTACTGCGAGGCGGCCCTCGTCTATGAACACGTGCCGCCAAGTCGACTTCACCCAAGCCGCTATGTACGCAACGGCCTGCGCCAAGGCGCCACCGCGGTCGCCGCCATGCGTTTCCGTGGCGTCTCGCCCCTGCGCATGTGGCAACGAATCTTGGCCCGCGCGTCTCGAAAAACTGCCTTCGGCCTCTATCACCTGCTCCTCATCCCAACCGGCTATTGGCACCTTGTTCAGGCCCGAAAGGACTTTGCCACCGCCCGCAGCCTGATTCTAAGCGGTCTCGGCAAACGCTATGTCTTCTATAGCCGTGATGCAGACCACTAGGGCCGCCACAGTTTCCTGTTTGCATCCTTGGCAAAAACCTCTATAGACCGCCGTCATACATGCGCGTGCAGCCCGCTCAGGCTTGAATCGATTCTCCCCAGACGGAGAGATCCCGTTCGGGTCGTGGCACGCATTTAACGAACTGAACAAACGACAAGGATCTTAGATTCATGGCAAATTCGCCCCAGGCAAAGAAACGCGCGCGTCAGAACGAACGCCGCTTCGCCGTCAACAAAGCTCGCCGCTCGCGCATCCGTACTTTCCTGCGCGGCGTTGAAGAAGCCATCGCATCCGGCGACAAGGAAGCAGCGACCGCAGCTCTGCGCGCAGCTCAGCCCGAACTGATGCGTGGCGTCTCCAAAGGCGTTTACCACAAGAACACCGCGTCGCGTAAAATCTCGCGCCTCGCAGCGCGCGTCAAAGCGCTCGGCTAAGGCGTTCGGCCGGATTTTACGGCCAACTCGTTGATAGAAAAGGCGTCCTGCATGGGACGCCTTTTTTGCATCTTTTAGGCATCTTCAGGGCGCGAGAGATTCTTTTCCACAAAACACAGAGTCAAGTTCGAAGATCGGTTGCCCGAGCCGTAATCCAGTTGCTAATTTCAGACCTGCGAGTCACTTCGCCCTGGGGGGACAGGTTCACACAACGGTCGATTTAGACCGCTCTATTCGATACGGCACCGATGCCTGCTTCGGAGTTTCGAGTCGGATCAAGAGGTTCTTGTTGTGCGACGCCATCGGCGTCATGTCTGTCTTCTCTTCATCAAGCGCAACCTGCGCGCACGCTAAGCCTACCCGCCATGTGGGGACATGGACGGGGTCAAGAAGGCTTTGCCTGTGCAGGTTGAAACGTTGAAGGCCCCAAGACCGTGACACGCGGGAATTGCTGGTATCGTGGGCAACCACGCGGGGCTTCTGCGGCCCATGTATATATAGGGCTTAAGGCCTGGGAACGGGGACAGATGACGAAAGAACAATGGGGTGCACTGCAACAGGATCTTCTCAAGACGGTGGGCGAGAACAACTACAAGACATGGATCGCACCGATTGAGTTTGCCGAAGTGAGCGAGGGCGTCGCGACGTTCCATGTTCCGACCAACTTCATCGGCAATTACGTCTCACAGAATTTCGGGGATTTGATCCTGCATCGCCTGACCAGCCTTGGCGAGCAGGTTCAACGCATCCATTTCACCGTCGCCGCCAACTCGACCGCGCGTCCGGGCCCCCGTGTCGTGTCCTCCGCGGCCCCGTCCGAGGACTCCAAGACACCGGCACCTGCCGCAAAGCGGGGGGATTTGCCGGGCGCACCGCTCGATCCGCGCTTTACCTTCGAGACCTTCGTGGTCGGCAAACCGAACGAGCTTGCCAACGCCGCCGCGCGCCGCGTTGCCGAGGGCGGTCCGGTGACGTTCAACCCGCTCTTTCTCTATGGCGGCGTCGGCCTTGGTAAAACGCACCTCATGCACGCAATCGCATGGGAGCTGCAATCGCGCCGTCCGGATCTCAACGTGCTTTACCTCTCTGCGGAACAGTTCATGTACCGCTTTGTTCAGGCCCTGCGCGATCGCAAGATGATGGACTTCAAAGAGCTTTTCCGTTCGGTCGATGTTCTCATGGTGGATGACGTGCAATTCATCTCGGGCAAGGATTCGACACAGGAAGAATTCTTCCACACGTTCAACGCCCTCGTGGATCAGAACAAACAGATCATTATCTCCGCCGACCGCGCACCGGGCGAGATCAAGGATCTTGAGGACCGGATCAAATCGCGCCTGCAATGCGGCCTCGTCGTCGATCTGCACCCGACGGATTACGAACTCCGCCTCGGCATCCTGCAATCCAAAGTCGATCAATATCGCGCGCAGTATCCCGAACTCGTGCTTCAGGACGGCGTGCTCGAATTCCTCGCTCATCGCATCTCGACCAACGTGCGTGTGCTTGAAGGCGCTTTGACCCGTCTCTTCGCCTTCGCCTCGCTTGTCGGCCGTGAAATCACCATGGATCTGACTCAGGACTGTCTGTCTGATGTCTTGCGGGCCTCCGAGCGCAAGATCACCGTCGAAGAGATCCAGCGTCAGGTCTCCGAGCACTACAATATCCGCCTGTCCGACATGATCGGCCCCAAGCGCGTTCGCACGTTGGCCCGCCCGCGTCAGGTCGCGATGTACCTGAGCAAGCAACTGACCTCGCGCTCTCTGCCCGAGATCGGCCGCCGCTTTGGTGGGCGCGATCATACAACGGTCATGCACGGCGTGAAGCGCATCGAAGAGCTGCGCACGCAGGACGGCCAGATTGCAGAAGACCTCGAGATGCTGCGCCGGACGCTCGAAGCCTGAGCAACGTCCCGATACAAACACGCGAAAGCCACGCCCGTAAACGGCGTGGCTTTCGCCGTTTCGGCCCCTGTCCCCTTGATCTTGGCCCAAATACTCCCGCCAGAGGCGCCATCCACCTTGACGCCCCCGACGATTAAGCCGACAAAAGCAAAAAAGCTTGCGTCAGAAGGGGAAACAGCTAGTTTGCCCCTCCCGGCAACCGGAGGATATCGGTATGAAAATCAGCATCGAACGCGCCATCCTGCTCAAGGCTGTCAGCCAGGCGCAATCCGTCGTGGAACGACGCAACACCATCCCGATTCTTGCCAACGTCCTGATCGAGGCCGAAGGCAACACGGTGCAGTTCCGCGCCACCGACCTCGACATCGAAGTGGTCGACAAGGCGCCCGCCATGGTCGAACGCGCCGGGGCGACCACTGTGGCCGCAACGACGCTGCATGAAATCGTCCGCAAACTGCCCGATGGCGCACTTGTGACGCTGACCGACGATGGCGCGTCCGGTCGTCTGACCGTCGAGGCGGGCCGCTCCAACTTCTCGCTGGCCACTCTGCCCAAAGAAGATTTCCCGGTCATGGCCTCGTCGGAATATGCGTCGAACTTCTCGGCTCCCGCGCCGGTGCTGCGCCGCCTCTTCGACAAATCGAAATTCGCTATCTCGACCGAGGAAACCCGCTATTACCTGAACGGCGTCTACATGCATGTCTCCGACGGTGAAGGCGGCAAGGTGCTGCGCTGCGTCGCGACCGATGGCCACCGCCTCGCCCGCATTGATGCCGACCTGCCCGATGGGGCCGCCGACATGCCCGGCGTGATCGTGCCGCGCAAGACCGTTGGCGAGCTGCGCAAGCTTCTCGAAGATGACGAGATGCAGATCGCTGTTTCTGTCTCCGAAACCAAGATCCGTTTCGCGACCCCCGACATCACCCTGACGTCCAAGGTCATCGACGGCACCTTCCCCGACTACACCCGCGT
The DNA here is from genome assembly GCF_032918335.1 of Shimia sp. FJ5. NCBI lineage: Bacteria > Pseudomonadati > Pseudomonadota > Alphaproteobacteria > Rhodobacterales > Roseobacteraceae > Shimia > Shimia sp. FJ5. The sequence goes on from NZ_JAWJUV010000002.1 coordinate 54,634, forward strand.
CATTCCGCAGGGCAACACCCGCAAGCTCGAGGTAGACGCCGCCGAATTCGCGCAGGCCGTGGACCGTGTCGCGACGGTTTCGTCCGAACGCTCTCGCGCGGTGAAACTGCAACTCGATGAAGACCGCCTCGTCCTCTCCGTCAATGCCCCCGATAGCGGCGCGGCAGAGGAAGAACTTGCCGTGGCCTATAGCGACGAGCGCCTCGAGATCGGCTTCAACGCCAAGTACCTGCTCGAAATCGCGAGCCAGGTCGACCGCGAGAACGCTGTCTTCATGTTCAACTCTGCCGGTGACCCGACGCTCATGCGCGAAGGCAACGACACCAGCGCGGTTTATGTCGTCATGCCGATGCGCGTGTGACGGGGCGCGGAATTTTCCCAGAATTCCGGCCCGTTTTCTTTGAAAGAAAACGGACGCGCCCATGACCCGCCTCGCGATCACCCATCTGACGCTGTCGCATTTCCGCTCGCACCGCAAAGGCGCGATCGATTGTGATGCGCGGCCCGTCGCGATCTACGGGCCGAACGGCGCGGGCAAGACCAATATCCTCGAGGCGATTTCGCTGTTTTCGCCCGGTCGCGGCCTGCGCCGCGCCAGCGCCGAGGACATGACCCGCCGCCCTGAAGCCTTGGGATGGAAGTTGACGGGACATCTTCACTCCCTCGACCGCCTGCACGAGATCGAGATCTGGTCCGAAAGCGGCGCGGCCCGGCAATTGCGCATCGACGGCAAGACCGCCCCGCAAACCGCCCTTGGCCGCATCGCCCGCGTCCTCTGGCTCATCCCCGCGATGGACCGGCTCTGGAACGAAGGAGCCGAGGGACGCCGCCGTTTCCTCGACCGCATGGCGCTCTCCTTCTTTCCGGCCCATGCCGAGGCCGCGCTCGCCTATGAGAAATCCATGCGCGAGCGCAATCGCCTCCTCAAGGATCAGGTCCGCGATGCCGCTTGGTACGGTGCGCTTGAATCGCAGATGGCCGACGCCGCCGAGGTTATTCACGCAAATCGCCTCGCGACCATCGCCTATCTCGCCTCCGCACAGGCCAATGCCGAGACCGCTTTTCCCGTCGCTGACCTGAGCCTGATCCATGCCGAGGGCGATATGCCCGACACCGCCGCTGCCCTGCGCGCCGCCTTTGCCGAAAGCCGCCCCCGCGATCTCATGGCCGGTCGGACGCTCATCGGCCCGCATCGCAGCGACCTTGACGCCACATTCGCGGCCAAGGGTGTCCCGGCCCGCGATTGTTCCACTGGTGAGCAGAAGGCTCTCCTGATCTCGCTGATCCTCGCCAATGGGCGGGCGCTCGCCGCAGAATTCGGCGCGCCGCCAATCCTCCTTCTCGACGAGGTCGCCGCCCATCTCGACGCCACCCGCCGCGCCGCGCTCTACGATGAAATCTGCGCCCTCGGTGCGCAGGCCTGGATGACGGGGACCGGGCCGGAACTGTTTGCAGAACTCGGCGAGCGGGCGCAGCATCTGGAGGTTACGGAAGAGGGCGGACTCAGTAAGATACGAAACCTTTCCTTGGAATAATGGGGGGCAATCACCAAATGGCTCGACGATCTGAAGAGGACATACGGGTTGAAATAGATCAGGCAGATGCGGTTTTGCGTATTTTTGAAGAATATCAACGACGTCGATATCCGGCGGACTTCCCTGAGCATGACCCGAATATGCGGCTTCCGGATAAGGAGCAATGGATATCTGGCCTGCGGTCTCAGGGTGCGACCTGGTCACAAATATTGAGTGGCTATGAAATGGCGATTAACGACCATCTGGCAGCGTTCTCGATGTCCGGTCCCGATGTAGCGGCCTATTCGGAAGGTTTGAGAAGGTTTTTCAGGGAGCGCGCCGGCGAGGATCTGTTTTCGGTGGTCAAGCCGCCAATGCGCAAGCTCAAGGCAATAGCAAAACGCGGGCGGATCAAGGATGAGGTGGACTACTATCTCGTAAAGGAATGCGCTCAGTCGCTTTCGGGTGATCCCAGATTTGCCGATCTTGCCGAAACGCTTATGACCTGTCTTGCGGAGTTTGAACTCGCGGTTTCGGAAACTGGTGACGGAGGCTGACTCTCTCAGGTTGAAGGCAGTTTTCAGGCTCGCCGAATCGGTAAAAAATCTTGTCTCATTTGCGTGACATTCCCCGCCAAAACCCATATTTTGACCGGACTGAGTAGGGGAAAAACCACATGTCCGAAGAGACACAGAACAATCCGGAGTATGGCGCGGAATCTATTAAGGTTCTCAAAGGCTTGGAAGCCGTGCGCAAACGTCCGGGGATGTATATCGGCGATACCGACGACGGCTCCGGCCTGCACCACATGGTCTATGAGGTCGTGGATAACGGCATTGACGAGGCATTGGCCGGTCACGCCGACGCCGTCACCGTCAAGATCCACGCCGATTCCTCTGTGTCTGTCTCCGACAACGGGCGCGGGATTCCCGTCGATATCCACAAGGAAGAAGGCGTCTCCGCGGCCGAAGTCATCATGACCCAGCTGCACGCTGGCGGTAAGTTTGACTCCAACTCCTACAAGGTCTCCGGCGGCCTGCACGGCGTGGGTGTCTCGGTTGTGAACGCCCTCTCCGATTGGCTCGAGCTGCGCATCTGGCGCAACGGCAAGGAACATGTCGCCCGTTTTGAGCGTGGTGAGACCGCCGAACACCTCAAGGTCGTCGGTGATTGCGGCGACCGCACCGGGACCGAGGTCCGCTTCCTCGCCTCGACCGACACGTTTTCGAACCTCGAGTATTCCTTCGAGACGCTCGAGAAACGCCTACGCGAACTGGCCTTCCTCAATTCCGGTGTCCGCATCATCCTCGAGGATGAACGCCCTGCCGAGCCGCTTCACTCCGAGCTTTTCTACGATGGTGGGGTGAAAGAATTCGTCAAATACGTCGACCGTCACAAGACCGCGCTTATGGACGCGCCGATCTACGTCAACGGCGAGCGTGACGATATCGGCGTCGAGGTCGCGATGTGGTGGAACGACAGCTACCACGAAACCGTCCTGCCCTTTACCAACAACATTCCCCAGCGCGATGGCGGCACCCATATGGCGGGCTTCCGAGGCGCGCTGACCCGCACCCTGCAGAAGTATGCGCAGGAAAGCGGCATCGCCAAGAAAGAGAAAATCACCTTTACAGGCGACGACGCGCGCGAGGGCCTGACCTGTGTCCTGTCCGTCAAGGTGCCGGACCCGAAATTCTCGTCCCAGACCAAGGACAAGCTCGTCTCCTCCGAGGTGCGCCCCGCGGTCGAGGGTCTGATGAACGAAAAGCTCTCCGAGTGGTTCGAGGAAAACCCCAACATCGCCAAGATGATCGTGACCAAGATCCTCGAGGCCGCCCATGCCCGCGAAGCCGCCCGTAAGGCGCGTGAACTGACCCGGCGCAAATCGGCGATGGACGTGAACTTCCTCGCAGGCAAGCTCAAGGATTGCTCGGAAAAGGATCCGTCCCAAACCGAAGTTTTCCTCGTCGAGGGGGACTCCGCTGGTGGCTCGGCCCAAACGGGCCGCGATCGGCGCACGCAAGCGATCCTGCCTCTGCGCGGTAAGATCCTCAACGTAGAACGCGCGCGGTTTGACCGGATGCTCTCGTCGCAGGAAATCGGCAACCTCGTCATGGCGCTCGGGACCGGCATTGGCCGCGACGAATTCAACCTCGAGAAACTGCGCTACCACAAGATCGTCATCATGACCGACGCCGACGTGGACGGCGCGCACATCCGCACGCTGCTCCTGACCTTCTTCTACCGCCAGATGCCGGAACTGATCGAGAAGGGCCATCTCTTCATCGCCCAGCCGCCGCTCTACAAGGTCGCGCGCGGCAAATCCGAGGTCTACCTCAAGGACCAGGCGGCGCTTGACGATTACCTGATCGATATGGGCGTTGATGGCGCGACGCTGCGCCTTGGCTCTGGCGAAGATATCGTCGGACAAGACCTCACCCGCGTGGTCGGCGAAGCGCGGCAGCTCAAGCGCGTGCTTGATGCCTTCCCGACGCATTACCCGCGCCATATCCTCGAACAGGCCGCCATCGCCGGGGCCTTCGTGCCCGGCGCGGTCGATGCCGACCTGCAAGGCGTGGCCGACAAGGTCGCCGCCCGCCTCGACCTGATCGCGCTTGAATATGAGCGCGGCTGGACCGGGCGCATCACGCAGGATCACGGCATCCGCCTCGCCCGCATCCTGCGCGGCGTCGAAGAAGTGCGCACCCTCGATGGCCCGATGCTGCGTTCTGGCGAAGCCCGCAAGACCGGCAGCTTCACCCAGAGCCTTCAGGACATCTACAACACCCCCGCGACCCTGCATCGCAAGGATCGCTCGCAGCTTATCTACGGCCCGCTCGACCTCCTCGACGCGATCCTGAGCGAGGGTGAAAAGGGTCTGACCCTGCAACGCTACAAGGGCCTTGGCGAGATGAACCCGGATCAGCTTTGGGAAACCACGCTCGACCCGGATGCGCGCACCCTTCTACAGGTCAAAATCGAGGACATGGCCGAGGCCGACGACCTCTTTACCAAGCTGATGGGCGACGTGGTCGAGCCGCGCCGCGAATTCATCCAGAAGAACGCGCTCAGCGTGGAAAACCTCGACTTCTGAGCCCGCGACTCAGCCTTGTTTTCCAAGCGCGGCGTCGGTCCCCCGGCGCCGCGTTTTTCATGAAAAGGAACGCCCGATGAGCTACCGCCTCCATATCGGCCCGAACATCCGCAAATCCCCCTATTTCGACGCGACCGTGCGCGACGGGGTGGCGACCTTCTCGGTCTACAATCACATGTTCATCCCCGGCAATTTCGGCGACCCGGAGGCCGAATATGACCGCCTCCTGAACGGTGTCGCCATGTGGGACGTCGCCGCCCAGAGACAGGTCGAGCTTCACGGCCCCGACGCAGGTGCCCTCGCGCAATATCTCACACCCCGCAATCTCGACGCGACTAAGGTCGGCCAAGGCCGCTATGTCCCGATCTGCGACCATGACGGCCACCTGATCAACGACCCAGTCCTGCAAAAGCTTTCCGAGGATCGCTATTGGCTCTCCATCGCCGACAGTGACCTCCTCCTTTGGACCAAGGCCATCGCTCATGAACGCGGCCTGAACGTCGCTGTGCAAGAGCCGGACGTTTCCCCCCTCGCGATCCAAGGTCCAAAGGCCGAGGACGTGACCGCCGCGCTTCTTGGCGACTGGGTGCGCGACCTCAAGTATTTTTGGTTCCGCGAAGTGATGCTCGACGACATGCCGCTCCTCGTCGCCCGCTCTGGCTGGTCAAAACAGGGCGGGTTCGAGCTTTACCTGCGCGACGCCCGCTTTGGCACCGCTCTTTGGGACCGCGTGAAGGAGGCTGGCGCGCCCTTTGGCATCGGCCCCGGCGCCCCAAACGACATCGAACGCCTCGAAAGCGGGCTGATCTCCTACGGCGCCGACATGCGCCATCAGACCCACCCCGTCACACCTTTCGAGATGGGCTTTGGCAAGATGCTCGACCTCGATGGCCCGCATGAGTTCGTCGGCAAACCGGCCTTACGCGCCTTGCGCGAAAGCGGCCAGACCCGCCGCCGCACCGGTCTTGTCCTCGACGGCGCGCCGGTCGCAGGCAATGAACACCCCCTGCCGCTCTTTCACGAGGGCAAGGAGGTCGGCTTTGCCGCCGAAATCGCCTTCTCCAAACGCCTCGGCAAGAATATCGGCGTTGGCCTCGTCGCTGTTGATCTGCCCACGGGCACAACCGGCCTCTCCGTCGCGCTTGCAGAAGGCCCTCGAACGGTGACACTGGCCGACCTGCCCTTCGCCTGAAGCCCTTTTTGCTTTCAAACAAGGCCCCAAAAGCGTAGACGAGACCCGAAATATCGCCCCCTTACGGGCCGTGAATGAGGACGCAGACGATGAAAAAAGCCCTGATAACCGGCGTCACAGGTCAGGATGGCTCTTACCTTGCCGAATTCCTGCTCGAGAAAGGCTACGAGGTCCACGGGATCAAGCGCCGCGCCTCCTCGTTCAACACCCAGCGGATCGACCACATCTTCCAAGACCCGCACACGACCAATGCCCGGCTCAAGCTGCATTACGGCGACCTCACCGATAGCTCGAACCTGACCCGCATCCTGCAAGAGGTGCAGCCAGACGAGGTCTATAACCTCGCCGCCCAGAGCCACGTCGCCGTGAGCTTTGAGAGCCCCGAATATACCGCCGACGTGGACGCCACCGGCACGCTGCGCCTACTCGAAGCGATCCGCTTTCTCGGTCTCGAGAAAAAGACCCGCTTCTATCAGGCCTCGACCTCCGAACTCTACGGTCTCGTGCAGGAAATCCCACAGACCGAAACCACCCCCTTCCACCCACGTAGCCCCTACGCAGTGGCCAAGATGTATGCCTATTGGATCACGGTGAACTACCGCGAGGCCTATGGCATGTATGCCTGCAACGGCATCCTCTTCAATCACGAGTCCCCCCGCCGCGGCGAGACTTTCGTGACCCGCAAGATCACCCGCGGCCTCGCCAACATCGCCCAAGGGTTGGAGCCTTGCCTCTACATGGGCAATATCGACGCCCTGCGCGATTGGGGCCACGCCAAGGATTACGTCCGCATGCAGTGGATGATGCTGCAACAGGAGACACCGGACGACTTCGTGATCGCCACGGGCGTGCAATATTCCGTCCGCCAGTTCATCGAATGGACGGCGGCCGAGCTTGGCATCAAAGTCCGCTTCGAAGGCGAAGGGCTTGAGGAAATCGGCATCGTCGAAGCGATCGAGGGCGACGACGCCCCCGCGCTCTCCGTCGGCGACGTGATCCTGCGCATCGACCCGCGCTATTTCCGTCCCGCAGAGGTCGAGACCCTTCTCGGAGACCCCTCCAAGGCCAAGGCCAAACTTGGCTGGACCCCGGAAATCACCGTGCAGGAAATGTGCGCCGAGATGGTCGCCCATGATCTCAAGAACGCCCGCCGCACCCGCCTTCTGCGCGAGCACGGCCTCGAACTCCCGGTCTCAACGGAAAGCTGATCACCATGGCCAAGCAAACCCTGCTCCTTACGGGCGGTTCCGGCATGGTCGGGCGCAACATTCTCGAACATCCCTCGGCATCAGAGTGGACGATCCTCGCCCCTGCCTCGCGCGAGCTGGACCTGACGGATGCCGGGGCCGTTTCCGCCTATGTAGAGACACATAAACCCGACCTCGTGATCCACGCCGCTGGTCAGGTCGGTGGGATTCAGGCCAACATGGCCCACCCCGTCGCCTTTCTCGAACGCAACACGGCGATGGGCCGCAATATCATCATGGCCGCCTACCAATCCGGTGTGCGCAACCTTCTGAACCTCGCCTCGACCTGTATGTATCCCCGCGCCGCCGCAAACCCGCTGCGCGAAGAGATGATCCTCACGGGCGAGCTGGAGCCGACCAACGAGGGCTATGCGCTGGCCAAGATCATGGCGACACGCCTCTGCCAATATATCCGCCGCGAGGATGAAACCGCGCAATACAAGACGCTCATCCCCTGCAACCTCTATGGTCGCCACGACAAGTTCGACCCGAAACACTCGCACCTCCTGCCCGCCATCATCCACAAGGTCCACCTCGCCAAGCAGAACGGCGAAAAGACCGTCGAAATCTGGGGCGATGGCACGGCGCGGCGCGAATTCATGTATGCGGGCGATCTGGCCGACGCGGTGATGAAGGCCGCCGCCGATATCGACGCCCTGCCCGAGCTGATGAATTGCGGCCTTGGCCACGACCACACGATCAACGCCTATTACGAGACCGTCGCCGATGTGATCGGCTGGGACGGCGCGTTCACCCATGATCTCTCCAAACCCGTCGGCATGAAGCAGAAACTCTGCGCCACCGACCGACAGGACGGATGGGGCTGGAGCGCGCCGACCTCGCTCCGCGACGGCATCAAGACCACCTATGATTTCTATCTGAACGAGGCCACGAAATGAGCTTTCGCTTCCCGCTTGCCACCTCTTCCTGGGACCAGAAAGAGCTCGACGCGCTGCAACGTGTGATCGCCTCCGATCGCTATTCCATGGGTGATGAGGTGGCCGAGTTCGAACGCCGATTTGCCACGTATTTCGGCTCTAAATATGCGGTTATGGTCAATTCCGGCTCCTCCGCGAACCTGCTGATGACGGCTGCGCTGGCCTATACCAAGAACCCCGCGCTCAAGCTCGCGCCCGGCGACGAAATCATCGTCCCCGCCGTAAGCTGGCCGACGACCTACTACCCGCTCAACCAATACGGGCTGCACCTCAAATTCGTCGATATCGACCTCGAGACGCTGAACTACGATCTTGCCGCGCTCGAAGAGGCGGTCACCGACAAGACCCGCGCCATCATGGTCGTGAACCTGCTTGGCAACCCGAATGATTTCGACGCCATCTCCCGGATCATCGACGGGCGCGACATCGTCGTGATCGAGGACAACTGTGAATCCATGGGCGCGACGCTCGGTGGCAAACAGGCCGGAACCTTCGGCGTCATGGGCACCTATTCCTGCTTCTTCTCGCACCATATCTCGACCATGGAAGGCGGCATGGTCGTGACGGATGACGAGGAGCTTTACCACGTCATGCTCGTCCTGCGCGCCCACGGCTGGACCCGCAACCTCCCCAAGTTCAACCACGTCACCGGCGAGAAATCCGACGATCCCTTCGAGGAGAGCTTCCGCTTCGTCCTGCCCGGCTACAACCTGCGCCCGCTCGAGATGTCAGGCGCGCTCGGCATTGCCCAGCTTGAAAAGCTCCCCGCCCTGATCGAAGGCCGCCGCGCCAATGGCGCCCTCGTGCAACAGCGCCTTTCCGGCCATCCGAAATTCATGATCCAGAAGGAAATCGGCAACTCAAGCTGGTTCGGCTTCTCCCTCGTGATCCGTCCCGAGGCAGGCCTGAAACGCGCCGATCTGGTCAAGGAATTGATCGAGACAGGCTTTGAATGTCGCCCCATCGTCGGCGGCAACTTTGCCAAGAACGACGTGATGCAATACTTCGACTATTCCATCCACGCAGAGTTAAAGAACGCCGACTACATCGACGCCAATGGCCTCTTCGTCGGCAACCACCACTACCCGATTGCCGACGCCGTGGACGCCCTCGCCGCGCTTTAACCGAGATACGCCCGGAGTGCGGGCGGCGGATTGTCGAGCAAGTCCTGCGTCGTGACCGGCGGTTCCGCCCGCCCATCGGCGACAAGGATCGTCTGCGGCGCGATCCGGCGCGCATCTTCCGGCTCGTGGCTCACGATCAAGAGCCCCGCGCCCGTCTCCTCAAGCACCTCTTCCACAAGGTCGAGCATCTCTGCCTTGAGCGCCGGACCAAGCGCCGCGAACGGCTCATCCAAAAGGACAAAGGCCCGGTCCTGCACCAACACCCGCGCCAGCGCCGCGCGGCTCTGTTGTCCGCCAGAGAGCGCCGCCGGCTTGCGCGTGCCATATCCCTCAAGACCGACGCGCCCAAGCGCTGTCTCAACCCGGTCCCGCTCGGCCTCCGTCAGGCGTAGGTCGGGCCGCAAGCCAAGCCCCACGTTCTCCGCCACCGTGAGATGTGGGAAAAGGTTGTTGTCCTGAAAAAGCATCGCCACAGGCCGCTTGCCCGGTGCCGCGCCTGTCATATCTTGCCCGTCCCATAGGATGCGCCCGCGATCCGGCGCAATGAACCCCGCGACAAGCGACAAAAGCGTGGATTTCCCCGCCCCCGATGGCCCGATGACGGCCACCCGCGCGCCCGTCTCGACCGCGAGATCGGCCCGCAGCGCGAAATCCCCCTGCCGGAGCCTCACGTCCTCAAGCATCAACATGGCTGCGCCCTCCCCTGTCAAAAGCCCAGAACAGGCCGAAACTCGTCACCAAAAGCACCACAGCCGCCCCCGCCGCCGCCTCCATCTGGTAACTGCCCATGAGGCGATACATCTGGAGCGGCAAGGTCGCCGTCTCCGAATCCGCGAATAGCGCGATCACGCCAAGGTCTCCCATCGAGAGCGCCGCCGCGAGGCCCGACGCAAAGCCAAGCGGCCCCTTGAGACGCGGCAACAGGATCAGGCGCATCCAAGCCCATCCCCCGATTCCAAGCGTCGCGGAAAGCCTCCCATAGCTCTCAACCACGTCGCGCACCGGCCCCACGAGAATACGCAAAGCAAACGGAAGCGCCATCACCGCATTGACCAGCGCAGTGACCGGCAGGGCAAGCGCGAACGGATCGGCAATCGGAAAAATCACCACGAAAAGCCCCACCCCGATGACCAGTGGCGAGGCGGCAATCCCGAAAAGCCCGACCGCCTCGAACCCGCGCCAGGACGCCGCCGCAATCGCGATTGGCAGCGCCAGCGCGAGCATGATCCCCGTCGAGGCCAGCGCCACGCAGAAGGACACAACGGCCGCCGTCCAGACCTGTGCAGGCATCTTCCAAAGCCCCGCCGCACCCTCAACCGCGACCATGACTATCGGCACCAGAAGGAACAGGGACGCCGCCGTGATAGAGACGAAATCGAGACTAACCTTGCCCAATCCGCCCGAATCCCAACGCGTCACAACCCGGTCCAACCCCGCGCCGAACCCTTCCGCGACCGAAGCCCTGAGCGCCAAAAGCGCCGCCACCCCGACAAGCACGATCTGTACCGTCGCCAAGAGCGCCGCGCGCCCAAGGTCAAACTCGAAATGAAACGCCTCGTAGATGGCCAACTCCACGGTCGTCGCCCTCGGCCCGCCGCCAAGCGTCAGCGCGACGGTAAAGCTCGAGATGCAGAGCGCGAAGATCACCACCGCCGCGAGCGGCACCGCCCGGCGCAGCATCGGCCGCTCGATCAGCCGCGCCATCTCCCGCGGACCAAAGCCAAGCTGCGCGGCGAGGCGGAACCGCTCTGCCGGGATCTCCTGCCAGCCCTGAAGGATCAACCGCGTCGCCAGCGGCACATTGAAGAACACATGCGCAAGGACGACGCCATGCAGCCCGTAGATTTGTACCTCCGGAAGCCCGACCCAGCGCAGCGCGACATTGAGAATCCCGCCCCGACCAAAGACCGACAATAGGCCAAGCACCGCCACAATCACCGGAAGGATGAATGGCGCGCCAAGAAACCCAATGATCGCCCGTCGCCCCGGAAAGGCCCGCCGCGCCAAGGCCCGCGCCACCGGAATGGCGAGCAACACGCTCAGCACCGCCGACAGCAGCGCTTGCCAGACGGTAAAACGGATCGCCGCCCAATCGGACGGCCCAAGCCCCCGCCCTGCCTCGGCGCGCAGGACGACAGCCAGAAGCGTACCAAGGATCAGCGTGGCGACACATACCGCCGCCACGCCGCCTGGCCACCGCCTTACTTGGAGAGCGCCGCGCGCCATTCCGCCATCGCTTTTTCGCGGATCGCCGCGACATCTCCCGCCGGGATAAGCCGTGCCTGCTCCGGCCCGATGGGCTTGGCAAAGGCATCCGGCAGCGGCTCATCCGGCGTAAAGGCCGGGTACATCCAGTTGGTCGTCGGAATGACCGATTGGAACGCGTCCGTGGTCATGAAGGCAAGGAACTTGTCGGCCAGCTCGGGCTGATCCGAATTGGCGAGCTTCCCGGCCACCTCGATCTGCATGTAATGCGAGGGGAACGGCGCGGCGGCCTTGCTCTCGTCCTCTTCGGCCACGATGTGATAGGCGGGCGAGGTCGTGTAAGAGAGCACCATGTCCGCTTCGCCCTCAAGGAAGAGGCCATACGCCTCGGACCAGCCCTTGGTGACCGTCACGACATTGTCGGCAAGCCCTTCCCAGATCGCACCCGCCTCGTCGCCATACTGCTCCTTAACCCAGAGCAGAAGGCCAAGCCCCGGCGTCGAAGACCGCGGATCCTGGATCACGATGGAGACATCCGACGCCGCCAGCTCTTCAAAGCTCCCCGGCACATCGGCGAGCTTTTCCGTATCATAGATAAACGCGAAATAGCCCCAGTCATACGGCAGGAAAAGCGGGTCTTCCCATGCACCGGCCTCACCGGACGGATTCGGCACATCCGGCGCAACGCTTTGACCATGCGGCGCAAAAAGGCCCGATTCGGCCGCAGCGCCGGTTAGGTTCGTGTCGAGGCCAAGCACGATATCGGCGTCGCTGCGCGCGCCTTCGAGACGCAACCGCGCCAGAAGCGCCGCGCCATCGCCCGCGGCCACGAATTTCAGATCACAGTCACAGGTCTCTTCAAACGCCGCCTCGATCTGTGGGCCGGGGCCCCAATCGGCGACGAAACTGTCATAGGTGTATACGGTGAGAACAGGTGTCTCGGCCCATGCGGCCGTGGACATCAAGGTTCCCGCTGCAAGCGCAAGATACTTCATGGCATCCTCCAAAATGCGACGGGCGGGGCAAGTTCTGGAGCGAGCCATACCTTCCCTCCGCCGGTCTTAACCGGTTCAGGTTCAACGGGTTCGCATGCATCGCATCTCAGCCTGTTCCCTCACGAAACAGGCACCCCGAGGTGAGCGCGACCCTAACAGCGTGTATTCTGATGACAAGCGAATTCCCGGAGAGGGGGTGCTCCCGCCCCTTCGACGCGCGGCAAGCCGCGCCTCGCAAGCGTTGGGCGTGGCTGGGGGCAAGCCCCCAGACCCCATTTCCAATTGGGGGGCCAGCCCCCCAAGCCCCCCGGAGGCATTTCTCCAGAGAAGAAGACAAAACCGTCCATGCTTTCTTCTCTGTGGCAAATACTCCCGCCGGAGGCATGAAATCTTCAAACCCTTCTCCAGCCGCGATAAACCTTGAGAAACCGCCCCCCGGCGGCTATTGCGACCGGGAACAAAGGAGCGTTTCTCATGTCGATGAACAGTTTCGGACATCTCTTCCGCGTCACCACCTGGGGCGAGAGCCACGGGCCCGCTCTTGGCGCGACGGTCGATGGCTGCCCTCCCGGTGTGCCAATCGAGGCGGAGATGCTGCAACACTGGCTCGACAAGCGCCGCCCCGGCCAGAACAAGAACACGACGCAACGCAATGAGCCCGACGCGGTGAAGATCCTCTCGGGCGTGTTCGAGGGCCAATCGACCGGCACCCCGATCCAGCTTATGATCGAAAACACCGATCAGCGTAGCCGCGACTACGGCGACATCTCCGAGACCTTCCGCCCGGGCCACGCCGATATCACCTATTGGCAGAAATATGGCATCCGCGATTATCGCGGCGGTGGCCGCTCCTCGGCCCGTGAAACCGCTGCGCGTGTCGCCGCTGGTGGCGTGGCGCGCGAGGCGCTCAATGCGCTCCTGCCGGGGATCGAGATCAAGGGTTACATGACCGCCATGGGCGAGCTCGATATCGACCGCGCCAAATTCGATTGGGATCAGATCGACCAGAATCCGTTCTGGATTCCGCAAGGGCCGGAGGTCGCGCAAGACTGGGAGGATTACCTCCAGAAACTGCGCAAAGCTCACAACTCTGTCGGCGCGATCATCGAAGTGGTCGCCCGCAACGTGCCTGCGGGCCTTGGCGCGCCGGTCTATGGCAAGCTCGACACCGACCTTGCCGCCGCGATGATGTCGATCAACGCCGTGAAAGGCGTCGAGATCGGCGAAGGCATGGCCGCCGCCCGGCTCACGGGTACGGACAATGCGGACGAGATCTTCATGGGCGAGGACGGTCCCGAATACGGCTCGAACCATGCGGGCGGCATCCTCGGCGGCATTTCCACCGGTCAGGACATCACCGTGCGTTTCGCCGTCAAGCCGACCTCCTCGATCCTCTCGCCCCGCCGCTCGATCCGCAAGGATGGCACGCCGATCGAAGTCATCACCAAAGGCCGCCACGACCCCTGCGTCGGCATCCGTGCCGTGCCCGTGGGCGAGGCGATGATGGCCTGCGTGATCCTCGATCACCTTCTGCTGCATCGCGGTCAGGTCGGCGAGAATCGCGGCAAGATCGGCTAAGCCTTGGGCGCGATCCTTTCCATCACCTTCCCGATCTACGCCGCCATCGCCATCGGCTACGTCACCGTGCGGCGCGGCTGGTTCAAACCGGCGGATCTACAGGTTCTGGGCCGCTACGTGATGGACATCGCGCTCCCGGCGCTTCTGTTTCATGCAGTGGCAAGCCGCGATTTCGCAGAGGTGCTGAACCCCGGCTATATGGCCGCCTTCGCGCTTGGCGGGTTGGCCACGATTACAATCGCCTTCCTCTGGTTTTCGGCCACCGCGCCGGACAAAGGCCGCCGCGCCATCGCCGTCATGGGATCGACCTGTCCCAACTCCGGCTTTATCGGCTTTCCGCTGATGCTCCTTGTCTTTCCAGACCATGCCGCCGTGATCCTCGCGCTCAACATGCTTGTGGAGAATGTGCTCTTGATCCCGATCTGCCTGATCCTGCTCGACATGGCGCGCGGTGGCTCGGACATGGCCCTCGCCCGCCGCATCGGCGCGATCCTCCTTGGCGTCCTCAAGCGTCCGATGGTCATCGGACTCCTACTCGGCCTCGCCGCCTCTGTCCTGTCGCTGCCGATCCCGGAGCCACTCACCCGCCTGTTCCAGATGCTCGCCGCCTCCGCCTCTGCGCTCTCGCTCGTGGTGATCGGGGGAACACTGGTCGGTCTGCCGCTCAAGGGAAACTGGCGCCTCGCCGCACAGATTTCGGGCGCCAAGCTGATCCTGCATCCGGCCATGGTCGCGCTTGCCGCTACGGGGCTGGCAGGCCTCGGCCTCTTTGCCCTGCCCCCCGACCTCTTCGCCGCCGTGATCCTCTCCGCCGCCATCCCGATGTTTGGCCTCTACACGGTGTTCGCACAAGAACACGGGCTTCAGGGCGTCGCCTCCATCGCCATGCTTATGGCAACCTCAGCCGCCTTTGTGACCCTCTCGGCGCTGCTCTTCTACCTGACCTGATCCCACGCCACTGGCATGGTCAGCGGCCCGCGAAACGCCCAACCGCCAAACCGCGTCTCGCCTACAAGGCGTAGGCCCTCGAGACGTTCGAAAATCATCGGCAAGGCCACCTCCGCGATAAGACATTTCGACGCCCACGCCCCGGCACAGAAATGCGGCCCCGCTCCGAAACTGATCGACGGCGCAAGGTCGCGCGTGATGTCGAAAATCTCAGGGCGCTCGAACACATCCTCATCGCGGTTGCCCGACCCGAACATAAGGAACACCCGGTCCTCCGGCTCAAATACCACCCCCTCGACCTCAGCCCGCTGCGCAACGCGGCGCGGCGACATGCCGATGGGCGAGACCCAGCGCGCGTATTCCTCAAACGCCTGTAGCCAACTCGCCTCGCCGCCCCGCACCTTGGCGAGCTGTGCGGGGTGTTGAAGCAGGGCCCAAACCGCCCCAGCAATCGCATCCCGCGGCTCGTTCTGCCCGCCCGAAATGGCAAGCTTCACATTGGCGCGCATCTGTTCATCCGAAAGCCCCGCCTGCATCTGCACCGAAAGAAGCGAATGATCGGGCTGTTCCCGTAGCGCCGGGATGCGCGCGTCGATATGGCGGTCGATGGAGGCGGTGCAATCATGGCAATGCGCCTCGACCTCCGGATCGCCCGCATAATTCGCACAACCGTCGATCATCCCCTGACTCACGCGGTCCATCTCCTGCCACGTCATATTGGTAAGCCCGGTAATCGCCTTGAGCGCCTCGCCCGAAATCGGACGCGCGATCTCGGCAACCATGTCGACGCCCCCCTCCGGCCCGACCCGGTCAAGAACCTCCGCCGTGGCCGCCTCGAATTGCGCCTTCCAGACATCGCGCACCGTCTTGGGCGATACGGTCGGGAAGACCGCCTTGCGTTCGGCAAGATGCGCGGCCCCGTCCTTGCGCATCATGTTCTGCCCCATGAGCACCGTCATAAGGCCCTCCGGCTGATCGGACGAAAAAATCTCGATCTTCTTCTCGTTCTCAAAGATCGAATCCCGCTTGGTCAGAAGCGTCGCGCCTAATTGCGGCACATAGGCAATCGGCGCCTCGGCCCGCATCTTGGCGAGAGTCGGATAGGGATCATCCCAGAACGCTTTCGGGTCGATCTCGAAGACGGGTGCAGTAGACATGGTTTTCCTCCCTTGAAACCCATGCCCTACTCTGCGACCGGCCCCGCCTTCGCGCAACCGGGCTCTTCTTCTCTGTCAAAATACTCGCGCCGCAGGCCCTGACCGCAAGGTCAGGAAAATAGCCCCGCATAGTCCTCGCGCAGCGCCTTTTTCTGCACCTTGCCCATCGTGTTGCGCGGCAACTCAGGCAGGAGGATGACCTTCTTGGGCTGCTTGAACTTGGCCACCGTCTCGGACAAGGCGCCCATGATCGCCGCCTCGCTCGTCCCCTCGCCCTCGGGCACGACCACGGCCACGACCGCCTCGCCGAAATCGGGATGCGGCACGCCGATGACCGCGCTTTCAAGCACACCGTCAAGATCGTCGATGATCGATTCGATCTCTTTCGGATAGACGTTGAACCCGCCGGTAATGACCAGATCCTTGGACCGGCCCACGATGGTCACATAGCCGTCCTCATCAAACTTCGCGAGGTCGCCCGTGATGAACCACCCATCCGGCAAAAGTTCTTCCGCCGTCTTCTCCGGCATCTGCCAATAGCCCTGAAACACGTTGTCGCCGCGCACTTCAAGCACCCCGATCTCGCCCGTCGGTACCTCTTCGCCATCCTTGCGAATCCGCGCCTCGACACCGGGCAAGGGAAAGCCCACCGTCCCGGCGCGCCGCTCGCCTTCATACGGGTTCGACGTGCTCATATTCGTCTCTGTCATGCCGTAACGCTCGAGAATCCGGTGCCTCGTGCGCGCCTCCCATTTCTCATGCGTATCAACGAGAAGCGGCGCAGAGCCGGAGATGAAAAGCCGCATATTCGCCGCCCGCTCCTTGGTCAGGCGCGGGTCATCAAGGAGGCGGGTATAGAAGGTCGGCACCCCCATCATCGCCGTCGCCCGCGGCATCGCCTCAAGGATCTGGTCGGCATCGAACTTCGCCAGGAACTCGACCGACGCCCCCGCCAAAAGCGCCACGTTGGTCGCCACGAAAAGCCCATGCGTGTGAAAGATCGGCAGCGCGTGGATGAGAGTGTCGGACTTGGTGAACTGCCAATAGTCGCGCAGCATTTCGGAATTGCTGGCAAGGTTCTTATGGCTGAGCATCGCCCCCTTGGAGCGCCCCGTAGTGCCCGAGGTGTAAAGGATCGCCGCAAGATCCTCCGCGCCCCGCGCAACCGGCTCGAACGCGCCGCGCCCCACCACGGCCTCTTCCATCGTGCCGCGCCCCTTGGCGTCGAGCGTCTTAACCTTGGCATCCCCGGCGATCTCTTCGATCGCCTCGGCCCGCGCCGGATCACAGACGACGACGCGCGGCGCGGCATCACCAAGGAAATACGCCACTTCCGAGACCGTGTAGGCCGTGTTGAGCGGCAGGAACACGCCCCCCGCCATCACCGTGCCGAGGTAGAGCTGAATCGCCTCGATGGTCTTGTCGACCTGCACCGCGACCCGGTCGCCGGGCTCTACCCCAAGCGCGACCAACGCCCCCGCCATCCGCTCGGCCCCCGCGAACAACTCGCCAAAGGTCATGCTGGCCCGCTGCGGGATACGAGCGAAATTCCGCGTCTCCTGCCCGACCGAGGACGCATGCAGGCGCGAAATAAGGTAGTTGTCGTCATACATGGCAGGGCCTCCAAAAAGGATTTGTCCCGTTCTCCCCTGCCCCCCGACCAAGATCAAGCCCCGCCTTGCCAATCCGACAATCTAGTTGCACGATACACCTTCACGCACGCACAGGCCCATCCCATGACACCGTTCCGAGGCATCGCCCTCAAACTCGTATCGATTTTCCTGTTTTCCATCATGGCCGCCTGCATCAAGGCCGCTGCTGAGCATGTCCCGCCCGGACAGGCCGTGTTCTTCCGCTCGCTTTTTGCCATGCCGATCATCTTCATGTGGCTCGCGCATCGCGGCGAATTGCGCACCGGTCTCAAGGTCAAGAACCCGATGGGCCATTTCTGGCGCGGCCTCATCGGGACATCGGCCATGGCGATGGGCTTTGCCGCGCTCGGCCTGTTGCCCCTGCCCGAGGTGACAGCCATCGGCTATGCCGCACCGCTCCTGACCGTGATCTTCGCGGCGATGTTCCTTGGCGAACGGGTGCGGCTTTTCCGGCTAACGGCGGTGGGGATCGGGCTTGTCGGGGTCATCATTGTGCTCTACCCGCGCCTGACGATCCTTGGCGGCGCGGACCCTTATTCCGTCGCCACACTCGGCGCGTTCCTCGCGCTTGGCTCGGCGGCGTTCCGGGCTTTGGCACAGATCCATATCCGCAAGCTGGTGCAGACGGATCAGACCTCGGCCATCGTGTTCTATTTCTCCCTGACCGCCACCGGACTGTCGCTCCTGACGCTGCCCTTCGGCTGGGTCATCCCGACAAGCACCGAGGCGGTGCTCCTCGTGTCCGCCGGCCTCATTGGCGGTATCGCGCAGATCTTTCTGACCTCGGCCTACCGCTTTGCCGACGCTTCGACGGTTGCGCCGTTCGACTATGCCTCGATGCTCTTTGCCATCGCCATTGGCTATTTCATCTTCGAAGAGGTGCCGACGGGGATCATGCTCGCCGGGGTGAGCCTCATCATCACCGCCGGGATCTTCATCATCTGGCGCGAAAGACAGCTCGGCCTCAAACGTGGCTCACGTCAGACCCTGACACCGCAAGGTTGACGGGGGCACTCCCGCCCCTTTGAGACGCGGGCCAAGGCCCGCACCGTCAAAGCGTTTGGCATGGCTGGGGGGCCAGCCCCCCAGACCCCAGTTTCAACTGGGGGGCCAGCCCCCCAGCCCCCCTGGGATATTTCCGGCAAGAGGAAGAGATCAGGGAATGCGCACCTGATCGAGCACATGTCCCGTAGGCGACAGGCTCTCGGCAATGACCCGGCCTTGGCCCCGGCCCGAGGTGTCACACGGTCCCGCAATCCGGCGCAGATCTTCGAAACTCTTGAGCGGCAGGCCCGCCTTTTGCGCCGCTTTGATGAGATCAGGACGCGACGGATGTATGGCGATTCCCGCCTCTGTCACCAGCGCGCCAATCGTCTTGCCCGGCGTCGTCAGGCAGGTCAGCGCCTCAACCAGCTTGGGCCGCCCCGCCGCCTGCAAGGGCGTCGTCACGATGGGCAGGCTCGCCCCCGCCGCCGTATCCGCATGCCCGCCCGAGCCGCCAATGATCCGCCCATCGCTTGCGCAGGTCACATTGACGTTGAAGTCCGCGTCGATCTCCGCCGCGCCGAGGATCATCACATCAAGCTGTTTCGCGATGCAATCCGGGCGCTCCGGGCTGGCATACTCCTCCGCCGACATGGCGAGATGGGCCGCATCCTCCGCGTAGGAGCGCACAGCGGCAAGGTCGAAGGCCTGCACATCACGCAAGCCCCGGAAGAGCCCGGCGCGGAACATATCAACCAGCGCGCCAGTGATGCCGCCCGCCGCGAAATCCCCAACGATGCCCCGCGCCGCCATCTCGGGTGCGAGTGCATGGGCCACGGCAAGCGAGGTCGCGCCCGCCCCGGTCTGGAACCGGAAACCGTCTCTAAGCAGGCCCGAAACCGCGATAAGCCGTGCGGTCAACTCGGCAATCACGCGGCCCTTGTCCGAGGGCGCGCGGCCTGTTGTGCCCGAGGCGATCTGTCCCGCGTCGCCGATCTGCGCGACCTCGACCACCTGGTCGACCTGTGCCGCCGGGATACAAACCCGCGGCACCGCCTCGCAACGATGATCCGTCACCGCCACCACGTGCCGGGCATGTTCTGCGTCGACCATCGCATAGCCCAAGGGACCACAGGCCGATGGCCCGACCGCTCCGGACAGGTTGCCCGCCGCATCGACCGCAGGCGCCGCGATGAACGCGGCATCAATCGGCAACCGCCCCGAGGCAATCGCCGCCGCGCGCCCGCCATGGCTCTGCAACTGCACCGGATGGGGCAACACGCCCGCGCGCACGGCCTCCGCAAGCGGGCCGGTCATGTAGGAGGTGGTGATCCGCGTCACCACGCCATCGCGCAGGAAAGGGATCAGTGCTTCGTGACACGGGAAAAGCGACGAGGGCGCGATATGCAGATCGCGCAGCCCCAGCACGGCACAGTCCGCCAGCACCTGTCGCATGACATCGTCGCCATTGCGCAGGTGGTGATGGAAGGACAGCGTCGCACCGTCCTTCACATCTGCCGTTTCAATCGCCGCACGGATCGCGCGGCGCGTGGTCTCAGGCACGCACAAGCGCCTCGTAGTCTTCGGCGATCTGCCGGGTCAGCGCGCCGACTTCGAACATGTAGTCGCCGATCTGGCCAACCGGGGTCACCTCGGCCGCCGTACCGGTGAGGAAACACTGTTCGAAATCCGCGAGCTCTTCCGGCATGATCCGGCGCTCATGCACCGTAACGCCCTTGTCCTTGAGCATGCCAATCACCGTCTGGCGCGTGATGCCGTTGAGGATCGCGTCGGGGATCGGCGTATGCACTTCGCCGTCCTTGACGAAGAACACGTTGGCGCCGGTCGCCTCGGCCACGTAGCCGCGATAGTCCATGAAGAGCGCGTCAGAACATCCCTTGGCCTCCGCCGCATGCTTGGAGATGGTGCAGATCATGTAGAGACCTGCCGCCTTGGCCGCGGTCGGGATCGTCTCGGGCGAGGGGCGCTTCCACTGAGCGATGTCGAGCTTGGCGCCCTTCATCTTGGCATCGCCATAATAGGCGCCCCATTCCCAACAGGCGACCGCCATGCGCACCGGGTTCTTCGACGACGCGACACCCATGTCTTCGCCCGACCCGCGCCATGCCACCGCACGCACATAGGCATCCTTGAGGCCGTTGGCCTTGAGCACCTCTTCCTTCGCCGCCTCGATCTCATCGACGGTGTAGGGGATCGGCATGTCGATCAACGCACCCGAGTTCAAAAGACGTTCCGAATGTTCGCGGCTCTTGAAGATCTTGCCATTATAGCAACGCTCCCCTTCGAATACCGAGCTCGCATAGTGCAACGCGTGGGTCAGGATGTGGACGTTGGCATCGCGCCATTCGACGAGTTTCCCATCCATCCAGATCTTGCCGTCACGATCATCATAAGACCCAGCCATGGCCTTTCCTCCAGCTACTTAGTTTTGCATTTATTGCGCGCCTTATGACCGATCCGGTCACAAAATTGCGCAAAATCTGCGATTCGCTATCATTCCGCTCTTGGAGTGTCAACAAAGCTGACGTATTGTGACGTTTAAGACGGCAAATTGTGAACGACGGGGAGAGCAATGCCAGACTCTCATAGCAGCGGCGAAAGCCTTCTCTTTCTGACAGACGAACAACTCAGACAGGGAATCGAGGCTGTTTTCTTTGCCTATCGTGGTTTTACCGCCGATCCCGACCGCATTCTCGCCACCATGGCCTATGGCCGCGCGCATCACCGTGCGATCCACTTTATCAACCGCGCGCCGGGCACGACAGTAACAAACCTGCTCGCAATCCTCGGGGTGACAAAGCAATCGCTCAACCGGGTGCTGCGCACGTTGATCGAGGATGGCCTCGTCGAAAGCCGCGTCGGCTCTTCCGACCGGCGCGAGAGGAACCTTTACCTGACCGACGCCGGGATCGCCCTTGAGAACCGACTGTCCGATGCCCAGCGCACGCGCATGCGCGCCGCCTACCGTGAGGCCGGTCCCGAGGCCGTGGCCGGCTTTCGCCGCGTGCTCGAGGCGATGATGGACCCGGAAATGCGCCGTCGCTATGCCCGCCTGCGGGAGAGCGGCCAATGAGCGACGTTGCCCCCCATCTCCTGATCGTGGATGACGACGAACGCATCCGCGACCTGCTGAAGAAATTCCTCAAACGCAACGGCTTCCTCGTGACCTCTGCCCGCGACGCGGCTCAGGCCCGGCGTATCCTCTCTGGCCTCGATTTCGACCTGATCGTGCTTGATGTGATGATGCCCGGCGAGGACGGCATGAGCCTCACCCGCGCCATCCGCGAGGACAAGGCGACGCCGGTGCTTCTCTTGACCGCCAAGGGCGAGACCGAGGACCGCATCATGGGGCTCGAGGCCGGGGCGGACGATTACCTCCCCAAACCCTTCGAACCCAAAGAGCTTCTGCTGCGGATCAACGCGATCCTGCGCCGGATGCCCGAAACGCAAGAGGCCGACACCGCACCCAAGATGCTTAACCTCGGCCCGGTGCGCTATGATATCGAGCGCGGCGAGATGTGGCAGGGCGATGCCATCCTGCGGCTGACTGCGACCGAAAGCCAATTGATGAAAATCTTCTCGGCCACACCGGGCGAGCCAATCTCCCGCGCCAAGCTGGTCGAGGATCTGGGTCGCGACCGGGGACAGGCACAGGAGCGCGCCGTTGACGTGCAGATCACCCGCCTGCGCCGCAAAATCGAGGCCGACCCCAAGCAACCCCGCTACCTCCAGACGGTGCGCGGCGCGGGCTATATGCTCGTCCCCGATTGACCCGATCGCGGGGGCTGGTCTCTCCCGATCCGCGCCGCTACGGTCCCCCCGAACAACCAACGGAGACCGCGATGAGCACGGCGCTTTTTACCCACGATGATTGCCTTCACCACCGCACCCCGCCGGGCCACCCCGAACAGGTCGCGCGCATGGACTCGATCAAGACCGCCCTTGCTGCGCCAGGTTTTGAGGCGCTCGACCGTCGCGAGGCGCCGCTTTGTGCGGACGAGGACATTCTCCTGTGCCATCCGCAATCCCATCTCGACGCCATCATCGCCTCGGAACCCAAGGACGGTATCCGCGCTCTCGATGAAGACACCCACATGTCCCCCGGTTCGGTGCAGGCCGCACGCCGTGGCGTTGGCGGCAGCATGGCGGCGGTCGATGCGGTGCTTTCTGGCGATGTGACAAACGCTTTTGTCGCCTGTCGCCCGCCGGGGCACCACGCCGAGACGGAAACTCCGATGGGCTTTTGTCTCTTTGGCAACGCCGCCATCGCCGCCCGGCACGCGATGGAGCGTCATGGCCTCTCGCGCGTCGTCATCGTGGATTTCGACGTGCATCACGGCAACGGCACACAGGCGCTTCTGTGGAACGAATCCCGCGTGACCTTCTTCTCCTCACATCAACACCCGCTCTGGCCCGGGACCGGCTTTCCCGAAGAGACGGGCGCTGCGAACAACATCCACAACATCCAATTCGCCCCCGAGACCAACGGCGCGACCATGCGTGCCGCCTACGAGGCCGAGGTCTTTCCGGTGATCGAGCGTGTGAAACCCGAACTCATCATCCTCTCCGCCGGTTTCGACGCCCATGCCGATGACCCCCTGGCTCAACTCAACTGGGCCATCGAGGATTTCGTCTGGCTGACCGAGAAGTTCTGCGCCTTGGCCGAGAAACACTGCAACCGCCGTCTCGTCTCGACGCTGGAAGGCGGCTATGACCTGACCGCCCTTGCTAAATCCGTCGCCGCCCATGTCGGCGTGCTTCTGGAGAAAGGCGCCTAAGGCGCGAAATCGCCCGCGTTGTCTCGACATGCGCGGGCAGATATGCTTTTGCCCAAACACATGCCGATTGAGGGAGAATGCCGGATGACTGAGACGCCCGTAGACAGCCTGAGCTTTGAACAGGCCATGGCCGAACTGGAACAGGTGGTCGGCAAGCTCGAGCGCGGCGACGTGGCGCTCGAGGAATCCATCGCGCTTTACGAACGCGGCGCGGCGCTCAAGAAACGCTGCGAGACCAAGCTCAAGGAAGCCGAGGAAAAGGTCGCCGCGATCACCACTGATAGCGACGGCACCCCCAACGGCCTGACACCCGTCGAAGGGCAGTAACCCGTGTTTCCATCTCGCCTAAAAGAGAGTGCCGCCATGGTGCAGGCGCATCTCGACGCGACGCTCTCGCCGCTCGGAAACTTGCCCGTGCACGAGGCGATGCGCTACGCGAGCGCCGGGGGCAAACGCCTGCGCGCCTTCCTCGTTCTGGAAAGCGCCCGCCTGCATGGCGTCGCGCCGGACAACGCGATCTGGCCCGCCACGGCGATCGAGGCGATCCACGCCTATTCCCTCGTTCATGACGATCTGCCCTGTATGGATGACGACGATCTGCGCCGTGGCCTGCCGACGGTGCATGTCAAATGGGACGAGACAACCGCCGTCCTCGCCGGGGACGCGCTTCAGACCTTTGGGTTTGAATGTGTGAGCCGCCCCGACTGTCACCCGGACCCGCTGGTGCGCGCCGATCTGGTGCTAAGCCTCGCCCGCGCCGCCGGGGCCAAGGGCATGGTGCTTGGTCAGGCACTCGATATTGCCGCCGAAACCGCCGCAACGCCGCTCTCCCTCGACGAGATCACCCATCTTCAGGCTGGCAAGACCGGCGCGCTTATCACATGGGCCGCAACCGCCGGTGCTTGCATGGCGCGCGCCGATATGGCGCCGCTTGCGCGCTATGCCGCCGATCTCGGCCTCGCGTTTCAGATCGCAGATGATATCCTCGACATCGAAGGCGACGCCGCCACCGTCGGCAAGGCCGTCGGCAAAGATGCCGACGCGGGCAAGGCGACCTTCGTCTCGCTCCTTGGCCTCGACGGGGCAAAACGCCGCGCAGCCGACCTCGTGACGGACGCTTGTGACGCCCTATCTTCTTATGGAGACGAGGCCGAAACCTTGCGGGAAGCCGCCCGTTTCGTTATTGCGCGCGATAGCTAACACAGAAAGGCATGGCGCATGTCTGCCAGACCCGAAACCCCGCTTCTTGACCGTGTGCAAAGCCCCGCGGACCTCAAGAAACTGTCCGATGCCGAGCTGACCCAGCTCGCCGGTGAGCTGCGCAACGAGACGATCTCGGCCGTGTCGGAAACGGGTGGCCATCTCGGGGCGGGGCTTGGTGTCGTGGAACTGACCGTCGCGCTGCATGCCATCTTTGACACACCCAAGGACAAGCTGATCTGGGATGTGGGCCACCAATGCTACCCGCATAAGATTCTCACCGGTCGTCGCGACCGTATCCGCACCCTGCGCCAACGGGACGGCCTCTCGGGTTTCACCAAGCGGAGCGAGAATATCCACGATCCCTTTGGTGCGGGCCATAGCTCGACCTCGATTTCCGCC
Source organism: Shimia sp. FJ5 (assembly GCF_032918335.1). Taxonomy (NCBI): domain Bacteria; kingdom Pseudomonadati; phylum Pseudomonadota; class Alphaproteobacteria; order Rhodobacterales; family Roseobacteraceae; genus Shimia; species Shimia sp. FJ5. The sequence goes on from NZ_JAWJUV010000002.1 coordinate 79,663, forward strand.
GCCCTCGGCTTTGCCGTGGCGCGCGATCTTGGCGGCTCCTGCGAAGGCGGGCTTGGCGATGCCGTGGCGGTGATCGGTGATGGCGCGATCTCGGCGGGCATGGCCTATGAGGCGATGAACAACGCGGGCCACCTCGGCAAACGCCTCTTCGTTGTCCTCAACGACAACGAGATGTCCATCGCACCCCCGGTGGGCGCCATGTCCAACTACCTCTCGCGCCTCTATGCGGGCGAACCGTTCCAAGAACTCAAGGCCGCCGCCAAGGGCGCGGTCTCGCTTCTGCCTGAACCCTTCCGCGAAGGTGCCAAACGCGCCAAGGAAATGCTCAAGGGCATGACCGTCGGCGGAACCCTCTTCGAGGAACTTGGCTTTTCCTATGTCGGCCCCATTGATGGCCACGACATGGATCAGCTCCTCCCCGTCCTGCGCACCATCCACCAGCGCGCCACCGGGCCTGTGATGCTCCATATCATCACCAAAAAGGGCAAGGGCTATGCCCCGGCTGAGACCGCCCGTGACCGGGGCCACGCCACGGCGCAATTCGATGTGCCGACCGGCAAACAGCGCAAAGCGCCCTCCAACGCGCCCTCCTATACCTCGGTCTTCGGCAAGGCGCTTGTCGACGAGGCCGCTCGCGATAGCCGCATCTGCGCCGTGACCGCCGCCATGCCTGACGGCACCGGCCTCAACCTCTTTGCCGAACGCTACCCAAGCCGCTGTTTCGACGTGGCGATTGCCGAACAACATGGCGTGACCTTCTCTGCCGCGCTCGCCGCGGGCGGGATGAAACCCTTCTGCACCATGTATTCGACCTTCCTACAGCGGGGCTACGATCAGGTCGTGCATGATGTCGCCGTGCAACGCCTGCCCGTGCGTTTCGCCATCGACCGTGCGGGCCTTGTCGGCGCCGACGGCGCGACCCACGCTGGCAGCTTTGACATCGCCTATATGGCCAACCTCCCCGGCATGACCGTGATGGCCGCCGCCGACGAGGCCGAGCTGATGCATATGGTCGCCACCGCCGTGGCCCATGACGACGGCCCCATCGCCTTCCGCTACCCGCGTGGCGAAGGTGTCGGTGTCGATCTGCCCGAACGCGGCACGCCGCTCGAGATCGGCAAGGGCCGCATGATCCAGGAAGGCTCGCGCGTCGCCATCCTGTCTTTCGGCACCCGCCTCGAAGAGGTGCGCAAGGCTGCCGAGGCCCTCGCCGCGCGCGGCATCACGCCGACCATCGCCGACGCCCGTTTCGCCAAGCCGCTTGATGAGGAAATGATCCTCACCCTCGCCGCCAATCACGAGGCGCTCATCACCATCGAGGAAGGCGCCATCGGCGGTTTCGGCTCACACGTGGCCCAGCTTCTGGCGGAAAACGGTGTCTTTGATACCGGGCTGAAATACCGCTCCATGGTCCTGCCCGATACCTTCATCGACCACGGCAGCCCCACCGCCATGTATGCCGACGCCAAGATGAACGCCGAACATATCGAGGCCAAGGTGCTCGACACGCTCGGCATCGCCCAGATCGGAAGCAAACGCGCTTAGGCGCTTTCCACCTTCAAGATCGCCCTTAACCCGTCCATATGAGTCGGGTAGGCCAGTTTGACCCCAAGTTCATCCTTGATCCGGTCGTTCCGGACCCGCTTGCTATCGGCATAGAAGCTGCGCGCCATGGGCGACATTTCGGCCTCTTCAAACGGAACGGCTGGCGGCGGCGCGATCCCGAGCATCTCGGCGGCATGTTCAAGGACAACCTCGGGCGGCTGCGGATCGTCGTCACAGACGTTATAGACCCGCCCCGGATCGGGCCGCGCGATCGACGCCTCAAGCACCCGCGCGATATCCTCGACATGAATGCGGCTGAACACCTGGTTCTTCTTGATGATCCGCTGCGCCACCCCCCGGCGCAGTTTCGCAAACGGCCCGCGCCCGGGGCCATAGATCCCGGCAAGCCGGAACACATGCACCGGCAAGCCGTCGATCCCGAGCCAGTCTTGCTCTGCAAGAACCCGCCTCTGCCCGCGCTCCGTCGCCGCGCCGGTCTCTGTCTCTTCATCGACCCAGCCGCCATCATGGTCGCCATAAACGCCCGTGGTCGAGAGATACCCGACCCAATCGAGCCTCGCCTTGGCGAGCGCCTCGCGCCCTTCGCGCAGGACCGGATCGCCCTCTGCATCCGGCCCGATGGAGGAAAGCACATGGCTCACCCCCTCCAAGGCGGCACCAAGATCGCAGGGCCACAAAAGCGGCTCGACCCCATCCGCCCGAAGCGCCTCGGCCTTCTCCGCGGATCGTGTCGTCCCAATCACGCGCCATCCCTGCGGCAAGAGCCGCCGTGCCAACGCCTGCGCCGAATACCCGTATCCAAGACATAGAACTGTGCGTTTCATGCGCGCACCCTGCCGCGCGCGCCTCCCCTCTGCAAGGGCAAGACTTGATCCCGGCGTCCATGCGCGCTTCACTGGCCCCATGACAGATCAGGACAAACTCGGCCTCGACGCGGCCTACGCGCTCAAAACCCCGGAAGATTCCAAACGCCTCTATGCCGATTGGGCCGAGAGCTACGACAACGACTTTGCCGTCAATCATGACTACCTCCTGCCCAAGGTCGTCGCGGACCTCTACGCCGAACAGGGCGGCCCCGCCCCGGTCCTCGATGTTGGTGCAGGGACGGGCCTTTGCGGCGCGGCGCTCGCGGGGCATGGGATCGGCCCGATCGACGCCACGGATATCTCGCAGGAAATGCTCGACGTGGCCGCGACCAAGGGCATCTACCGCACCCTCTTTACCGGCGACCTGACCGCAACGCTTCCCGTCCCGGACAAGTCCTATGCCGGCATCATAAGCTCCGGCACCTTCACAACCGGCCATGTCGGTCCCGAGGCCTTTGACGAACTGCTACGCATCACGGCACCCGGCGGCCTCCTCGCGATCTCGATCAACAAGAAACATTTCGCCTCGGCCGGGTTCGAAGCCAAGCTTGCCGCGCTTTCGGACCGGATTAGCGACCTCGCCCTCCCCGAACGCGCCTTCTATGGCCCGAACACCACCGGTCCGCATAAGAACGACACCGGCTATATTGCCCTTTTCAGGCGGGTTAGAGACTGATTTCTGCCTCCGTGGCGGCGCATGCCTGCCCGCCATAAAACGTCTCGAGCAGACGGCGAAACACATCCGGCGCGGCCTCCACATGGGCAAAAAGCGTCGCCGTCGACCGAACCTTCATCGCATCCACAGGCCCGAGGATATCCTCTGCGCACTTGTCGGCATGTGCGAGCAACGCCGCGCACATCTCGATCAGGCGTGGCCCGAGCACCGGATGCGCAAGATACGCCTCCGCCTCCGCCAAATCCTCCAACCCGTAGTCATGCGCCCTCGGCGACCGGCCAAGCCCCCGCAACTGCGGCAACTCCCACCAGATCCAATGCGTGACCTTTCGCCCTGCGCAGAGCTCCGCCAGCGCGGTTTCATGCGTCTCCGCCTGCCGCGCGAGGAAAGGCTCTAGCCCTTCCCTCATTTGCCCTTCCACACCGGATCGCGCTTCTCGGCAAAGGCCTTTGCCCCTTCGAGATTGTCCTCGGACCCATAGAGGATATCCACCGTCCGCAAATGCCGCCCCGTGATCCGGTTCATCGCGTCCTGGAACTTCGAATCCTCGGCATCGCGCACGATCTCCTTGATCGCCGCATAGACAAGCGGCGGCCCGCTCTCCAAAAGCCGCGCCATCTCCCAAGCGCGCTCCATGAGCCTCTCGCCCGGCACGATCTCGTTCACGAGCCCCCAGTGCCGCGCTTCTTCCACATCGAACCACCGCCCCGTCAGGAGAAGCTCCATCGCAACGTGATACGGTATCCGCTTCGGAAGCTTGACCGTCGCCGCATCCGCAACCGTCCCCGACCGGATCTCCGGCAAGGCAAACTGCGCATGATCGGCGGCAAGGATGATATCGGCGGAAATCATCAATTCGAGCCCCCCGCCACAGGCAATCCCATTGACCGCCGCGATGATCGGCTTGTTCATGTCGCGCATTTCCTGAAGGCCGCCAAAGCCCCCGACGCCATAATCGCCATCGACCGCATCGCCGCCCGCCGCCGCCTTGAGATCCCAACCGGGACAAAAGAACTTCTCGCCGCCCCCGGTGATGATCGCGACCCGCAATTCCGGATCATCTCGGAAATCCGCAAACACGTCGCCCATGATCTTGCTCGTCTCAAGGTCGATCGCGTTCGCCTTGGGCCGGTCGAGCGTCACCTCGAGAATGGCGCCTTCGCGCCGTGTTTTTACCGGGCTGTCGCTCATTGCCTATCCTTTCGTCGCATCAACGCATCCGCTGCAATCGCCCCCCCGGGCGTGCAGAGAAGCGGGTTAATCTCAATCTCTTCAAGACCCGTCGCATTGGCAAGGACATAGGCCTCCACCGCGCGGATCGCCGCATGGATCGCGGGCCGGTCCGCCGCCTTCTGTCCCCGGAACCCGGCAAGCATCGGCGCCATGCGCAGCGCATCAAGCGCCCCGTCGATCATGTCGTCGGTCACGGGCAAGAGGAGGCTCTGGCTGTCCTGCATGATCTCGGTCAGGACACCCCCCGCGCCAATCGTGAGGACAAACCCATGCGCCGGGTCTTTCACCACCCCGATCAACAATTCGGCCACCACTCCCGCCACCATCTCTTCGACAAGGAACGCCTCGCAGGGCATCGCGCGCGCCGCCGCCTCCACGGCCTCTGCGCTCTCAAGACCAAGGACAACCGCCCCCGCCTCGCTTTTATGCGCCACCCCTTCGCCCTTGAGAACGACAGGAACTCCGATCCGGTCCGCCGCCGCGCCTGCGGCCTCCGGGCTCGCTGCGCGCGCGGCCCCCGGCACCCGCAGCCCATAGCCCGCAAGCCGCGCCTTGGCCTCTGCTTCAGGGACGAGTTCCGCTGAAATAGTCTCTGTTGGAAGGCATATCGGCTGCACATCCCCCGGCATCGGAATCGCCCCCGCGGCACAGGCCGCAAGCGCCTCGTCAAAGCCAAAGAACGGCACCACACCGGCCTGCATGAGCCGCTCGGCAACCGCCTCCGGCATCAACTCCGGCAGACTCGCCACCATCGCGACAGGCCGCCCACTGCGCGCCCGCGCCCCGATCACCGCCTCAATCGCGCAATCCCAATCGCCCGGATCACAGCGATCCGCGCGCGGGAAATCCACCACGACAAGCACCATGCCAAGCCCCGGATCGGCGACCGCCGCAAAGGCCCGCGTCATCGCCTCCGTGTCGCGCCAGATATAGGTGTGGTAGTCGAGCGGATTGGCCAGCGCCACCATCGGCCCAAGCACGGCGCGCAACGCGCCTTCCTGCCGCGCGTTGAGCGGCGGAAACACCACGTCCCGCCCTTCGCCCATATCCGCCATGAGGCTCGCCTCGCCGCCCGAACAACTGACCGAAGCAATCCGATTGCTCCCGAGGCCCCCCGTCACATGCAAGAGCTTCAACGTCTCGAGAAACGCCGGAACAGAGCCGACCCGCGCCATGCCAAGCCGTCGCAAGAGCGCATCCGCCCCCGCGTCGCCCCCGGCAAGAGAAGCGGTATGCGACACCGTCGCCGCCTGCGCCTGATCTGATTTTCCGACCTTGAGCGCGACGATCCTTTTCCCTGCGCGGCGCGCCTCCGCGGCCAGTGCCTCAAAGGCCCGCAAATCGCCAATCCCCTCAAGATGCAGGCCCAGCGCCGTCACCCGCGGATCGGCGAGAAGCACCCGCCCGATCTCGGCAACGCCCACCTGCGCCTGATTGCCCGCCGTAACGACATAGGCCAACGGCACGCCCCGCGCCTGCATCGTCATGTTGAGCGCGATATTCGAACTCTGCGTAAGGATCGCGACACCGCTCTCAACCGGCTTGCCGCCATGCTGATCCGGCCAGAGCAGTACCCGGTCAAGGTAGTTGATGAAGCCATAGCAATTCGGCCCAAGGATCGGCATCTCTCCCGCCGCCTCAAGAAGCGCTGCCTGTAGCCCCGCGCCCGCCGCATCCTCGGCCTCTGCCTCAAGGAATCCGCTGGCGAAACAGACTGCGCCGCCCGCGCCCCGCTCGGCCAAAAGGCGCACGGCGTCGACGGTCGCATGCCGGTTGACCCCGATAAACGCCGCATCCGGCACGCCGGGCAGGTCTTCGATCCGCGCCACCGCCGGCACGCCCGCGACCACCTCTGCCTTGGGATGCACGGCCCAGATCTCTCCCGCGAATCCCATCCCCCGGCATTGCGCGATCACCGCCCGGCACCACGCACCGCCACCGATCACGGCGACGCTTTTGGGCTGAAATAGTCTCGAAAACCGGCTCATTCCCTCAAACCTCGGTCTGTGATGGAAATGTCGGAGCCTCCGGCGGGGATATTTTCAGCAAGAGGAAGACACGTAGCATTAACCTTAATGCGCCACGATGGTCTTGCGGCACAGGCGGGGACGCCGATGGCCGTGCAAGGGGAAGAGGCATCGCCTTTTCCGTGGGGGGTGCTTTCGCGGCACCCCCTTTTCCTCTTGCCAGAAATATCCCCGCCGGAGGCATGAAATCTCATCCCCCCAGTGGCCGCAAAAGCTCGCGGCTGATGATGTGGCGCTGAATCTCGCTTGTGCCTTCCCAGATCCTCTCGACCCGCGCATCGCGCCAGATCCGTTCAAGCGGCAGCTCGTCCATCAGCCCCATCCCGCCGTGAATCTGGATCGCCTCATCGGCCACGAAGGCAAGCATCTCTGTCGCCTTCAACTTGGCCATCGCCATATCCGCCTCAGAGACCGTGCCCTGATCGAATTTCCACCCGGCTTCCCATGTGAGCAATTCCGCCGCCTTCAACTCGAGCGCCATATCGGCGAGCTTAAAGGACACGCCCTGAAACTTGCCGATTTGCTGGCCGAACTGTTTGCGCTCGGCAGCATAAGAGACCGCATGGCCAAGCGCCCGGTCGGCCCGGCCCAGACAGGTTGCCGCGACCTGCAACCGCGTCGCGCCGAGCCAGGTATTGGCGACCTCGAATCCCTTATCGACCTCGCCGAGCACGGCCGCATCCGGCAGGCGGCAATCGTCAAACTCCATCACCGCGTTGGAATAGCCCCGGTGCGAGACATTCCGATACCCTTCGCGGACGGTGAACCCCGGCGTGCCCTTGTCGACGAAGAACGCCGTGATCTTCTTCTTTGGTCCACGCGGTGTCTCTTCTTCGCCCGTCGCCATGAACACGATGGCAAAATCGGCGATGTCGGCATGGCTGATGAAATGCTTGGTGCCGTTGAGAACCCAGTCGCCGCCGTCGCGTCGCGCACTTGCCCGCATACCGCGCAGGTCCGACCCCGCCCCCGGCTCCGTCATGGCAAGACAGTCCCATTTCTCGCCGCGCATACAGGGGAAAAGGTATTTCTCCTTCTGCGCCTCGGTCCCGGCCAAAAGGATATTCGACGGCCGCGCCACTCCTGTCCAATGCAGCGCGTAATTCGCCCGCCCAAGCTCTTTTTCATAAAGAAGCCAGCTCAGCGTATCGAGCCCCGCGCCGCCAACTTCTTCGGGCATGTTGGCGGCGTATAGCCCTGCCTCCATCGCCTTGGCCTGAACCTCGCGCACCACGTCCATATCAAGATGCCCGGTGCGCTCGATCTCTGCCTCGTGCGGGTATAGCTCGGTCTCGACAAAGGCGCGTGTCGTCTCGACGATCATCGCCTGTTCCTCGGTCATCGCGAAATGCATGCGGCTCTCCCTCTGGTTCCCCCCATGAGAAACCGCTTGCCGCAAACCTTCATGCAGAATTACCCTTCAATCATGCAGAAATGGGAAAAAACATCCGCCGCTTCGCAGCATTTCGGCGTCCTCCTTTTCGAGGGCTTCTCCAACCATTGCCTTGCCAACACGGTCGAACCCCTGCGCGCCGCCAACACGCTCTCGCGCAGAGCGCTCTATAGCTGGGAGTTCCTGTCGCTCTCTGGTGCGCCCGTTGCCTCGTCAAGCGGGTTGCCCGTGACGCCGCATCGTGGTGTGGCGGGGGCGCGGGGCGATTGGCTTGTGGTGATGCCCTCCTACGGCTTTCGCGCCCATGCTGATTGGAAGACCGGAGCGGCCCTGCGCGCCGCCGCGCCGCGCTTCAAGACCCTCGCAGGGCTCGATACCGGAAGCTGGCTCTTGGCCGAGGCCGGGCTTCTCAATGGGTCGCGCGCCACGATCCACTGGGAAGAACTGACCGCCTTCTCCGAACGGTTCCCCGAGATCACAACGGAGCGCGCCCGCTTTGTCATCGACGGCGCGCGGGTGACATGTTCCGGCGCTATGGCCGCGTTTGACCTTGTGATGGACAGGATCGCCGCCGATCACGGCCACGCTCTTGCCCTCGAGGTGGCCCAGCTTTTCATGACCCGCGACTCCGCCCGCTCTCATAGCGCCCGTCCCGCAAGCCGCGCGGTCAATCGCGCGCTGGCTTTTATGCAGGATCACCTCGAAGATCCCCTTCCCATCCCCGAAGTCGCGCGGCGCGCAGGCCTGTCGCAGAAATCTCTCGAGGCGCGGATGCGGGCCACGCTCGGCGCCGCCCCGGCCAAGGTCTACCGCCGCCTGCGCCTCAACCTTGCGCGCAAGCTGACCCTCGACAGTGATCTCTCCATTGCCGAGATCGCCCTGCGGAGCGGCTATGACGACCCCGCCGCCATGACCCGCGCTTTTCGGGCGGAATTCGCCACAACCCCGCGCGCCTTGCGTCAGCGCGCGTAGCTCGACCCTTCTTCGTCCAAGATCGCTTTCAACTCGGCCAAATGGCGCGCGTCCTGCTCGGGGTAATCCTCAAGCTCTTGCGCCGTCTTTTCCGCCACCTCGTCGGACAAGACCCGCAGGGGCCGCCCCGTCTGCAACGCGCGAATGTAGGTCTCCGCCGCGCGCTCGAAATAATAGAGCCGGTTGAAGGTCTCCGCGACGGTCTCGCCGATAATCATGATCCCGTGGTTGCCCATGATCATGACCTTCTTCTTCGGATCGGTGAGAAGCGCGGCACAGCGCTCCCCCTCGCTCTCGAACGCCAACCCGCCATAGCCATCGTCGATCACATAGCGATTGAAAAACGTGGCACAGTTCTGGTCGATCGGCGGCAGAGCGCTATCGGCAAGGCTCGCCAAGACCGTCGCATGGATTGAATGCACATGCATCGCACAACGCGCATGCGGGCAATGGCGGTGAATCCCCCCATGCAACCCCCAGGCCGTCGGGTCCGGTGCATCTGGCCCCTCAAGCGTCTCGGGATCATTGGCATCGACCACGATCAGGTCGCTCGCCTTGATACGACTGAAATGCATCTGGTTGGGGTTCATGAGGAACTTTGTGCCGTCCTCGTTGATCGCAAGGCTGAAGTGGTTCGCCACGCCCTCATGCATATGAAGCCGCGCGGTCCAACGGAACGCCGCCGCGAGGTCGACCCGCTCTTGCCAGAAATCCATGTTGGGCCGAATGTCGGTCACGCTCATCTCGTCTCTCCTTGCTCTCACCCGTCCGAGCCTGCCCGCCCGGCCCGCGCTTTGCAAAGAGAAATCTAAAGGGCCCGCGACGGCACCCATGCATAGCCATCCGGGCACAAGAGATAGGCTTCTCGTAGCCCGTGCGGCTTGTCCGTAGGCGGTTGAAGCACATGCATCCCGGCCTCTTCGCCCCGCACCACCGCCTCGTCCGGGTCCGTATCATAGAGCCGAATCTCGATCCCCGCGCCGCGTGGCGGGGCCTCCGGCAGAAGCCCGAGGAGCGGATTGGTCGCATAGGTGGCATCGCTATGAATCTGAAAGACCTGATCCCCATAGCGCAGGATCGCGAAATCCGCCGTCGGCTGAAACGCCTCGATCCCGAACACCGTCTTGAGAAGGGTGCAATGGGCGGTCACATCCCGCACCAAGAGGTTCAACCCAATCCCGCGCAGCGACGCGCCGAACTCTGCCGGGCCAACGGCGTCGTAATCCATAGGGGCCTCCCACAACCTGCAATCCTACCGAGCGAAGCCTTGATCGCACCTGTCTCCCCTGTCAACGCCGCGCGAAGCACCCCCGGCGCAACCTCTCCGAGAACGCGTATTTTCCCGCCTATTCGGCCCTGTCGCGACGGCAAACCCCAAATTTTCAGCCCTTTTGGTCAAAAATCGGTGGATAACCGCTGTTTTTCGCAATTTTTCGTCTGACAATTCGTTGTGTTCCCGGTTCATATCCCCTTAAATGCCCGGCACGAGGCCCAACTTCGGGCAGAACAGGAGACCTGTAATATGGCAAAACCGATGACCAAGACCCAACTCGTTGCCGCTCTGGCCGAAGAAATGGGCGCAGACAAAAAATCCGCTAACGCCGCACTCGAAGCCGTGTGCGCCGTGATCACCCGCGAAGTGTCGGGCGGCGGTGCCGTGACCCTTCCGGGCGTCGGCAAGATCTACTGCCGCGAGCGCCCCGAGCGCATGGTGCGCAACCCCGCCACCGGCGAGCAGATCAAGAAAGACGCCGACAAAGTGGTCAAAATGACCATCGCGAAGGCCCTGAAGGACAGCGTCAACGGCTGATCCCTTCAAGATCTGGATATTCCGAAAAGGGTCGCTTCGGCGGCCCTTTTTTCTTGTGTTGCAGCGTCCTTTTCCGCGTCTCATAGTGGCAAAAAGAAAGAGACCCACGATGACAACAACCCTCCGCAAGATCCTTGGCACGCGCCCCGTCTATTCCGTGACCCCCGACACCACGCTGCGCGAGACGGCGCGGCTCATGGCCGAGAAACGGGTCGGCGCTGTGGCTGTTCTCTCCGGCAATGCGCTTGTCGGGATCATCTCCGAACGCGACATCGTTTTCAAAGGCACGGCAGCCGGGCTTGCCTCCGATACCGCGACTGCCGCCGAGGTCATGACCCCCGACCCCGTCACCGTCGGGATTGACGACAAGGTGTCCGACGCGCTCGCCGCGAAACTTGGCGATGCCTTCCGCCATCTGCCGGTACTGGAAGACGGCCGCTTGGTTGGCCTGCTCTCCTTCCGCGACATCCCGGCGGAATACGTGATGATGTTCGAACGCTTCCGCGAAATGTCCTCCTCCCACGCCGACGATATGGCATGACCGGGCCAATCCCGGCGCAGACGCTCCTTGTCGTGGACCGGCTCTTCCCCGAGATCCTGAGCGGCGCCAAGACCTCGACCATCCGTTGGCGCGAGGCGCGGATCGTTCCCGGCCCCCTGCGGTTTGTCATGGAGGGCGACCCCTCGAAAACCGTCAACGTGACCGCCACGCGCTGCACCGATATGCCGCTGTCCAAGGCCGCCGCCTTTGTCGGCCGAGCCAAAGACTGGCCTGATCCCGTCATGCTCGAAGGGATGCGTGAGCACTACCCAGAAATCACGCTCTCGGACGAGGTGCAGGTGATCGAGTTCGCGTTGCGTCCGCACGGCTGATTTACCATCGCACGTTGCGGTAAGGACGGGGTTCACCGTCTCGCACACCACCGCAATACCGACGTGATACCGACGCGATACCGAGCCGCGATTTTCCCATGTGGGCCTTTGTTAACCACGGCGACGCGCGGGTGATTCGCCCGGCTGCTTGCAGCCCGGCGCACAATGCGTTTACATCCCGGCAAGATTAACATGTGAGGCAAAGCCCATGGACATTCGCGCAATCGGCATGGGCCTCCTCTTTGCCCTCATTTGGTCCTCGGCCTTCACCTCTGCCCGCATCATCGTCGCCGATGCCCCGCCCTTTGCGATCTCCGCCATCCGCTTCGCCATCGCCGGCATCATCGGCGTCCTCATCGCCCGCGCCATGGGCCAGAACTGGAACCTGACCCGCGAACAATGGCGCGCAACCTTCGTCTTTGGCCTCTGCCAGAACGCGCTCTATCTCGGCCTGAATTTCCTCGCCATGACCACGGTCGAAGCCTCGCTCGCTTCGATCATCGCCTCCTCCATGCCGCTCATCGTGGCCTTTGCAGGCTGGGCTTTCCTGTCGGAAAGACTGACCAAACTTGCCGCACTCGGCCTCGTCCTCGGCTTTGCCGGGGTGATCCTCATCATGGGCTCCCGAATGAGCGCCGGGGTCGATATGCTCGGCATCGCCTATTGCCTGATCGGCGCCGTCGCCCTTGCCGTCGCCACCCTGACCATGCGCGGCGTCACGGCGAGCGGCAATATGATGATGATCGTCGGCCTACAGATGTTCGTCGGCGCCATCGTGCTCTTCTTCGCCTCGCTTCTCTTCGAGACGTGGGAGTTCAACTGGAACCCGAAAATGATCACCGCGCTGACCTACACGATCTTCGCGCCGGGCCTGCTTGCGACCTTCATCTGGTTCGCGCTTGTCGCCCGGATCGGGGCCGTGAAGGCCGCAACCTTCCACTTCCTCAATCCCTTCTTCGGCGTCGCCATCGCTGCGCTCCTCCTTGGCGAAGCCCTTGGGGTCATGGACGTAATCGGCGTCGCCATCATCTCGGCAGGGATCCTCGCCGTGCAGCTTTCGAAACAAACCCACACGCCCAAGTGATCCCGCGTCAGAAGCTTTGAGATGACAGGACAGCCCCATCGCGGCATGTCCTTTATATGGAACTCGTTTTTGCCTATGCCGCTGGTCTGCTGACCCTGATCAACCCATGCGTCCTGCCGGTGTTGCCCATCGTGTTGGCCACCGCGCTACAGGCATCGCGCCATGGCCCGGCCTTTCTTGCCCTCGGCATGTCGCTCTCTTTCGTGGTGCTTGGCCTCGGCGTCACAGCCTTCGGCTATGCGCTCGGGCTGACCCAAGAAGACATCGCCAAGGGCGGCGCCGCTCTGATGGTCGCCTTCGGCCTCGTGCTTCTCGTGCCGCGCTTTTCTGCCGCCTTCACAACGGCGACGGCGGGCGTCGCAGCCTCCGCCGATAGCGGCCTCGATACCGTCGATCGCTCAACGCTGCGCGGGCAGTTTCTTGGCGGTATGCTGCTCGGCGCGGTCTGGAGCCCCTGCGTCGGCCCGACCCTCGGCGGCGCGATTTCTCTGGCGAGCCAAGGCAATGATCTCTTCTGGGCCGGCCTTATCATGGTCGCCTTCGCCCTCGGCGTCTCGACGATCATCCTCGTCCTTGGCTACGGCGCGCGATCGGCCCTGCAACGCCGCCAAGCCCTCATGCGCCGCATCGCCCATGCCGCGCGCCCGGCGATGGGGGTTGTCTTTGTCGCTGTCGGCCTCGCCCTTCTCTTCAACCTGCATCACATGGTCGAGGCATGGCTCCTTGGCGTGATGCCGGACTGGCTCCTCAACCTCTCTGTTTCCCTCTGACCAAAAAGGAAAAGCCCATGAAACGTCGCGACTTTCTTGCCCTCTCCGCCGCAACCCTCGCGCTCCCCCGCGCCGCCCTCGCATCGGCCACAGCCTATACCCCCGGCCTCGTCGACGAGCGCCTCGCCGCCGGGGAAACCGTCTTCCTTGATTTCAAGGCAAGCTGGTGCGGCACCTGTAAAGCACAGGAAAAGGTCATTAACGCGCTCAAGGCCGAAGACCCCGCGTATGAGGCCAACATCACCTTCATCAATGTGGATTGGGACGACTACGCCAAGGACGATCTGACCCGCCGCCTGCAAATCCCGCGCCGCTCGACTCTCGTCGTCCTGCGTGGCGATGAAGAACTTGGCCGCGTCGTCGCCGAAACCTCGCGCGACGGGATCAAGGCGTTGATGGATACCGCGCTCAAGGCGGCAATGGCCTAAGAAGACAGGGAGGTCACTGCGCCAATAGCGCCTCGACCTCCTTGGTGATCGCGCCCGAAAGAGGCTGCGTGCGGGACCGATATGTCGCCGCAACCGACCCGTCCGGCGCGATCAGAACCTTGTTGAAGTTCCACCGCGGCGCGAACCCGGCCTCCTTCTTGAGCGAGGCAAAGAAAGGATGCGCCTTGCTGCCCTTCACATGGGTGACACCGGTCATCGGCATGTCGATCCCATAGGTCATCTCGCAAAACGCCTTGACCTCTTCGTCGCTCGAAAGCTCCTGACGAAAGTCGTCCGACGGCACGGCCAACACCACAAGACCCGCATCGCGATAGCGATCATAGAGCGCCTGAAGCCCCTCATATTGCGGCGTGAACCCACAACGCGACGCCGTGTTCACGACAAGCACAGGCTGTCCGGCCCAGTCGGAAATCCGAAGGCTACCACCATCGATATTCTGAAACGGCGCGTCGAGCTCAAGCGCGCTCAACGGCGCGGCCAAGAGGGCGAAAACAAAAGCAACCACATAGCGCATGACACACTCCCTTTTTGTAAGCCTATACGCATCACCGCCCCGATCAGATCACCTTCGCGTCAGGATTGGTAACAAGGCGTTTGTATTTCTCGCCGCCACACCATCTACTATTCAGGCGAAAACAGGACATGGAGGCCGCGATGACCACCTACCGAAAAACCCCCGAAGCCGTGGCTGCGCTCACGGAGGAACAATACTGGGTCACCCAGCAGAGCGGCACCGAACGCCCCGGCACCGGCGAACACCTGCATAACAAGGAGCCGGGCATCTATGTCGATATCGTCTCTGGCGAACCGCTCTTTGCGTCGTCCGACAAATACGAATCCGGCTGCGGCTGGCCAAGTTTCACCAAACCCATCGAATCCACCCACGTGACCGAGCATCACGACGCGACTCATGGTATGATCCGTACCGAGGTCCGTTCGCGTGATGGGGATAGCCACCTTGGCCATGTCTTCCCCGACGGCCCCGTCGACCGGGGCGGCCTGCGCTATTGCATCAACTCGGCAAGCCTGCGCTTTGTGCATCGCGACGACATGGAGGCCGAGGGCTATGGCGCCTATATTCCGCAAGTGGAGGAGATCTGAGATGACTGAACGCGCTGTACTCGCCGGGGGCTGTTTCTGGGGGATGCAAGACCTCATCCGCAAGATGAATGGCGTCGTGGGAACCCGGGTCGGCTATACCGGCGGCGATGTTCCCAACGCGACCTATCGCAACCACGGCACCCATGCGGAAGGCATCGAGATCCTCTTTGATCCCGCCAAGATCAGCTATCGCGAGATCCTCGAGTTTTTCTTTCAGATCCACGACCCCACAACAGAGAACCGTCAGGGCAATGACCTCGGCATGTCCTACCGCTCGGCGATCTACTACGTGAACGAAGATCAGAAGGCCGTGGCCCTCGACACCATTGCCGATGTCGAAGCCTCCGGCCTCTGGCCCGGCAAAGTCGTGACCGAGGTCGCGCCGGTCGGCGATTTCTGGCAGGCCGAGGAAGAACATCAGGACTACCTCGAGAAACACCCCAACGGCTATACCTGCCATTTCCCGCGCCCCGACTGGGTTCTGCCCAAGCGCGGGTGATCCAACGCCCTTCCCCGTGCGTATCACGGGCATGAGCAAATCAACCCTGCGCCTGATCCTCGGGGATCAGCTCACCCACACGCTCCCGGTTCTTTCCGGGGGCGATCCCGCCCGCGATGTGATCCTCATGGCCGAGGTTCTTGGCGAGGCGACTTATGTCAAACACCACAAGAAGAAGGTCGCGCTGGTCTTTTCTGCCATGCGCCATTTCGCCGAGGAATTGCGCAGCCTCGGCTGGACCGTGACCTATATCGCCTATGACCCCGCCGCGCCCGTGGCCTCGCTCTTTGACGCCGTGGCCGAGACACTCTCCAAGGGGGATTTCGACGCGGTATCTGTCACTGAACCAGGCGAATACCGCCTTTCGTCAGAGTTCGAGACATGGTCTGAACGCCTGAACCTCGCCGTCGATATCCTCCCAGATCCGCGCTTTCTCTGCGACCACGAGACGTTCCGCGTCTGGGCCCAAGGGCGCAAGCAACTGCGAATGGAGTATTTCTATCGCGAGATGCGCAAGCGCCATGGCGTTCTGATGGACGGCAAGAACCCTGTCGGCGGGCAATGGAACTACGACGCGGAGAACCGCAAGCCACCCAAGGACGGGCTCAATATCCCCGACCCCTATCAGATCGCACCGGACGAGATGACAGAGGCCGTCCTCTCCCTTGTCGACAAGGCCTTCCCGGACCACTTCGGCGACCTACGCCCGTTTCATTTCGCCGTGACCCGCGCAGATGCCTGCAAGATGCTCGATCATTTCATCGCCCACCGCCTTCCCCGGTTTGGCGACTACCAGGATGCGATGCTCACCGGCGAGCCGTGGATGTATCATAGCCATCTCGGCTTCTACCTGAACTGTGGGCTGCTTCTGCCCATCGAATGCATCCGCGCCGCCGAACGCGCCTATCACAAAGGCCACGCCCCCCTGAATGCGGTCGAGGGTTTCATCCGCCAAATCCTCGGCTGGCGCGAATTCGTGCGCGGGATTTATTGGCTTGAGATGCCAGACTACGCCGCAGAGAATGCCCTCAACGCCGACCGCCCCCTGCCGCCGCTCTACTGGGGCGCACCGACGCAGATGAACTGCCTCGCGCAATGCGTCGGAGACACCCGAAAATGGGCCTATGCCCACCATATCCAACGCCTCATGGTACTTGGCAACTTCGCCCTCCTTGCGGGCCTGTCGCCGGAAGAGGTCAACGAATGGTATCTGATCGTCTATGCCGATGCCTATGAATGGGTCGAGATGCCGAACGTCACGGGCATGGTGCTCTTTGCCGATGGCGGGCTTCTCGCGTCCAAGCCCTATGCCGCAAGCGGCGCCTATATCAATCGCATGTCGGACTACTGCAAATCCTGCCGCTATAGCCCGACGAAAAAGAACGGCCCCGATGCCTGTCCGTTCAACTATCTCTACTGGGATTTCCTTGACCGCAACGCCGGAACCCTCGGCCAAAACCCGCGCCTTGCCATGCCCTACCGAACGCTATCGCACATGAGCGACGAGAAACACGCGGCCAACCGCGAAGATGCCGCCCGCTTCCTGCGCGCACTCGACCGGGGCGACCCGGTTTAACCTTCTGCGATCCGGGGCCGCCCCGACGCCTCAACCGAGATATTCGCCTGAATGAAAACTTCGCGCCCTTCGGTTTCGGCGGTCTTGATATCGCGCGTGACGGTGATGCGAATACCTTCCGCTCCCGCTGCCTCGGCCTCTTGCCGGGCCAGCTCGGAAAGATGCGTTTCAAGGCGAGTTAGAGCCTTTTCTGACTCTGCAAAATCTTCTGGCCCCGCCTCGAGATGCACGCGGAACCGCCCTTCGGCCGGCGCACTGACTTCGCCGCTTTGCCGGATCGTCACCCGCCCCACGACCGCGCCAATCGCGTTCGCAACCCCCGCATGGCGCGGTAATTCCATCGCACAGCCAAGCCGCGCACCAACCGCTGGGTAATAGCTTCCCGCCGAGGCGCCAAGGCCGATCACCGGCTGGTTCAACCCGGCCTCGATCCGCACCAACCCCTTGTGTCCCTCAAGACCGCGCCGCATCAACACATGCCGCGCAAGCACCTCTGGCGCGAGGTCGAAGGCCTCCCCCTCCTCGGCAAAAGCAGTCTCTAACAAGGCCAGAACGGTCTGTTCTGTCAACTGATCCACGATGATCCGCGCCATGTCTTCCGCCTCCGGCGCGAGCCGGTTCCCCGACCCCGTGCGCCGCCGCCCAAAGAGCAAGAGCGCCTTTTCCGCCGCCTCCTTGTCCCACGCTGCAACCGTGCCGAGGACATGGCTCGCGTCCGACGGCGTGACACCCGCGATCTGCACCAATCCGCGCTCGACAAGGCGGCGCAGGGGCTTCTGCTCCATCCGTGTGCGAATGATCTCGCCCACCGGCCTCACACCCGCGCCAATCCGTTCAA
Source organism: Shimia sp. FJ5 (assembly GCF_032918335.1). Lineage (NCBI taxonomy): Bacteria > Pseudomonadati > Pseudomonadota > Alphaproteobacteria > Rhodobacterales > Roseobacteraceae > Shimia > Shimia sp. FJ5. Next base: position 97,396 of record NZ_JAWJUV010000002.1, read on the forward strand.
GGAGCGCCGCCTCTTTCGGCGAGAGACCCCCGGCCTCAATCCCCGGCACGGCACGCACGAACCGCCCGTCATATTCCCCCGGAGCGCTCTGGCGAAGTTGCGCGTCCAGCGCGCGATGCACGATCTCCGGCGCTTCCATCGCGACAAGGGACACCGGCATAAGACGCCTTGGCCCAAGCGTCACACCGCCCTTGAGCCCCTCACCGATGAAATGTACCTCGCTATCGCCGCCAAGCCCAAAGGTCCGCATCGCCACGGCCTCGACCATCGTGCGATAAGGACCAACCCGTGCACCGTCTGGGTCAATCGCGGGCCGCCCGTCGCGCAGCACGGCAATATCCGTGGTCGTGCCGCCAATATCCGACACAAGCGCATCGACTGCCCCCGTCATCCACCGCGCCCCGACAATCGACGCCGCCGGCCCGCTCAGGATCGTTTCGATCGGACGCCGCCGGGCGAACTCCGCCGAGATAAGCGCCCCATCGCCCCGCACCACCATCAAGGGCGCGGTCACGCCAAGTTCGCCCAGCCGCGCCTCGGCCCGCGAAATGAGCCGGTCAATCATCCCGATCAGGCGGGCATTGAGCACTGCCGTCAGCGCCCGCTTCGGCCCGTTGAGTTTCGAAGACAGGTGATGCGAGGCGCTCACGGGGCGCTTGGTGATCTCGCGCACCATCGCTGCGGCGCGTTGCTCATGCGCCGGGTTGCGCGTCGCAAACTGCGCCGCAACCGCATAGCCCGATACGTCCTGACCATGTTCGGCAAGCCATGCTGCGAGGCTCTCCTCATCCAACGGCGTCTTCTGCTCGCCCGCGTAATTATGCCCGCCCTGTAGAATGAGCACAGGATCACCGGCCAAGGCGTCCAGAACACCATGCTTTTCAAGGTCACTCTCGGCAAAACCAATGAGGATCAACGCCACACGCCCGCCCTGTCCCTCGACAAGAGCGTTGGTGGCAAGCGTCGTCGAAAGCGAGGCGAGGGAAATCTCCTCCGGCGCGATCCCGGCCTCTGCAAGAACCGCCGCCACCGCGTTGCCGATCCCCTCGGCAAGGTCGTGGCGCGTCGTGAGCGCCTTGGCCGAGGCCAGTACCTCGCGCTCGTCCCGGATCAACACCGCATCCGTGTAGGTGCCGCCCGTATCAACGCCGAGTGCTACCGTCATCGCATCGTCCCCTTGTTCGCGCGCTTGTTCTGCCCTGAAATCAGGCTCTAATCCTGCCTGTTTGCGACCTTTGCAAGCCGCTCTTCCGCCCAAGTCGCGGCATCGGCCACCGTCTCGTCCGGGTCGCCCTTCAATCTGCGCACTTGGGCAAGAAACGCCGGATCGCCGCTATTTCCGATGGCATAGAGCACATTGCGCACGAACCTGTTCCGCCCGATCCGCTTGATCGGACTGCCCGAGAACTTCGCCCGAAACGCCGGATCATCAAGCGCCGCCAACTCACTGAGCTTTGGCGCAATCAGATCGTCCCGCGCATGATACCGCATCTCGCGCGCCTCGACGGCGAACTTGTTCCACGGACAGGCGGCAAGACAATCGTCGCAGCCATAGATCCGATTCCCGAGCAGCGGTCGGAATTCATGATCCACCGGTCCGTGATGTTCGATAGTCAGGTAAGAGATACAGCGCCGCGCATCGATCTTGTTCGGTGCTGGAAAGGCGTTGGTCGGGCAGGCATCAAGACAGGCACGACAAGACCCACAATGGTCGATTTCCGCCGGATCAGGGTCTAATTCTATCGTCGTGAACACCGACCCGATAAAGAACCACGACCCGAGATCGCGGCTCACGAGGTTGGTATGTTTCCCCTGCCAACCTAAGCCCGCCGCCTGTCCCAAGGGCTTTTCCGGCACTGGCGCGGTATCGACAAAAACCTTGACCTGCGTCGCGTCCCCGGTCTCGGCAATGAGCCATCGGGCAAGCCGCTTCAGCCGCTTTTTGACGAGGTCGTGGTAGTCTTTGTTCTGAGCATAAACCGAGATCGCCCCGCGATCCGCCTCTCCATGCACCGCCGTGGGATCATGCGCGGGCGTGTAGCTTTCGCCAAGAACGATGACCGACCGCGCCTCGGGCCAGAGCGCGGACGGATCGCCCCGCCAATGCGCCCGGTCGGCAAGCCAACCCATCTGCCCCTGATACCCTTTGCCCAGAAACCCGGCCAACCCTTCCGGCACATGCGGCACGGCGTCGGGGCGGCAAATCCGGCAGAGATCGAACCCGATCTCTTTGGCTTCGGCCACAAGCCGCGCCTTGAGATCGTCCTTAGAAGTCGAGATCGGCATAGTGCGCAGGCGGCGGGAAGCCCGGAATCTGGTCGGCAAGGATCGACCGGAAGGCAGGCCGTGACTTGATCTTGGCGTACCAATCTTTGACCGCCGCCGACCGGTTCCAATCCACGTCCGAGATATAGTCGAGCGACGACAGATGCGCGGCCGCAGCGAAATCTGCGAGGCTCATCGCATCCCCGGCAAGCCAGCGGCGATGATCGAGAAGCCAGGCCATGTAATCGAGGTGGTACTTGATCTTCTGCGCGCCCGCCTTGACGTTTTTGCTATCGGGATAGCCGAGGCCCATCACCTTCTTGTTGACCCGCTCGTAAAGGAGCTTCGACGTCACCTCGTGGTGGAACTTGTCATCAAACCACGCCACGAGGCGGCGCACTTCATAGCGTGCATCCACATCTTTCGGCATGAGCGGCGTCTCTGGGTATTTCTCGTCGAGATACTCACAGATCGCCATACTCTCGGCCATCATCTTGCCGTCGATCTTGAGAACCGGGACTTTTGCCGCCGGGTTGCGGCGCAGGAAATCGGCATCCTGTTCCCAATACCGTTCATCGACAAGTTCAACCTCAATGCGTTTCTCCGCCAGCGTGAGGCGGACTTTGCGGCAGAACGGTGAGAGTGGGAAATGGAACAGGCGATTCATCGAAACTTCACTAGGCTTTGGGACGGTCCTCCCTCAATGCCCGTTCAGGGTCCGGTTTTCAATCCTCGAAAACCTAGGCTCCGCCCGCGAAACAATCTGCGCGGCCATCAACGCGGATCGTCTCTGCACCATCGAGAATCTGCGCCGACCGCGCCCGAAGACCATTGCCCGGCCGGACAGCGGAATACCGCTTGGGCGAGGGCAGCACCGCCGCGAGCCGCGCCGCCTGCACCGGGGTCAAGGCATCCGGCCCAACCCCAAAGTGATGCCGTGCCGCCGCCTCGATCCCGAACACGCCCTCATCAAACTCTGCCACGTTCACATAGACCTCTAGGATGCGCTTCTTGGTCCATGCAATTTCGACCAAGGGTGTGATCAGCGCCTCAAGCGCCTTACGCAACCAACTCCGCCCTTGCCAGAGATAGACATTCTTGACCGTCTGCTGGCTTAGGGTCGAGGCCCCGCGCCCCGAACCTTCGGCGAGCGCGGCCTTGATCGCCTGCACGTCGAATCCCCAATGCAGGCAGAAGTTCGCGTCTTCCGCTGCTACGACCGACCGCAAGAGAACCGGGGCCACTTCCTCGATCGCGACCCATTCGCGATCCACCTCGCCAAGGCGGGCTTTCTCGCTCAGGATCGTGATAGTGGTTGGCGGATTGATGATCCGGAAGACAAGCACCGAGAGAATCAGGATCGACACGCTCCAGAGAGCGATCTGCCGCAACGGCCTGCGCACGCGACCCCAAAGACGTGCCCCAATGCCAATTCGCTTTGCTTTCTTGGTCTTCGACTTGGCCATGAAACCCTGCTGCTCAAAATACTCTCGGGAATAAGGCCCCCAGCGCGCCGAGGCAACCGGCACCATGTCGCCCCCATCAAAGAAAAGGCCCCGCCGATGCTCTCGACGGGGCCAATCCTGATGATCTGTGCCGCGACTACTCTGCGGGCATCGCTTCTGGCTCTTGCGTAAGCGGTGCGGGCAGATGCGCCAGCATTTCTTTCGGGCAAACCTGAAGGAAGTTCGCCTTCTCGATGTCCCAGTGCTGAAGAATATCGGCGGCCTTGCGGCTTCCGGTCTCGCGCACATGGCGTTCGATAAGGCCCTTGAGCTGGTCTTCCCAATGCTGAACTGCAACCGGGCCGATGACGAGCGTCTCGAGGTTCATGACGTTCTCCGCCTTGCCGTCCGGATCATGAAGATAGGCCATGCCGCCGGTCATGCCGGCGCCAAAGTTCGCACCAATCTCGCCAAGGATCACGGCGACGCCGCCTGTCATGTATTCACACCCGTTCGAGCCACAGCCCTCGACCACGACTTTCGCGCCCGAGTTACGGACGGCGAAACGCTCGCCCGCGCGGCCCGCGGCAAAGAGATGCCCATCGGTCGCGCCATAAAGCACCGTGTTGCCGATAATCGTGTTGTCCGACGCCGTGAGCGGGCTGACCTGCGGCGGGCGCACGACAACCGTGCCGCCCGAAAGGCCCTTGCCGACATAGTCGTTGGCATCGCCCGAAACCTCGATCTTGAGGCCCGGCGCAGCAAAGGCACCAAGCGACTGACCAGCAGAGCCGGTAAGCTTGACCGTAAGGTGATCGTCCTGAAGCGCGTTGCGCATACCGAAGTTGCGCACGATATGGCTCGAGGTGCGCGTGCCCACGGTCCGGTGCGTGTTCTGCACCGCATAGGAAAGCTGCATCTTCTCGCCATCTTCGAGGAAGCGATGCGCATCGCGCACGATCTCCGCATCGAGCGTATCCGGCACGGCGTTACGCTCTTTGTTGCGGTCATAGACGATATCTTTCGCACCATCGACCGTGATCAGGAGCGGGTTCAGGTCAAGATCATCGAGATGCGCGGCACCCCGGCTCACCTGCGCGAGAAGGTCCGCGCGCCCGATCACCTCGTCCAGCGTCCGCGCGCCGATCGACGCGAGGATCTCGCGCACTTCCTGCGCGTAGAAGGTGATGAGGTTCACGACCTTATCGGCATTGCCGGTATATTTCGCACGAAGCTCCGGGTCCTGCGTGCAGACGCCCACCGGGCAGGTGTTCGACTGGCACTGACGCACCATGATACAGCCCATCGCGATAAGTGCCGCGGTGCCGATGCCATATTCCTCGGCCCCCATCATCGCCGCCATGACGATGTCGCGACCCGTGCGCAGACCGCCATCGGTCCGAAGCGTGACACGGCTGCGCAGGTTGTTCATTGCGAGAACCTGATGCGCCTCGGTAAGGCCCATCTCCCACGGCAGACCCGCATATTTGATCGAGGTCGCCGGCGATGCACCCGTGCCGCCATTGTGGCCCGAGATGAGGATCACGTCCGCCTTGGCCTTGGCCACACCGGCGGCAATCGTGCCGACACCCGACGACGCGACGAGCTTGACCGTCACCTTACAGCGCGGGTTGATCTGCTTGAGGTCATAGATCAGCTGCGCAAGGTCTTCGATCGAGTAAATATCGTGGTGCGGCGGCGGAGAGATGAGCGTGACGCCCTTCGTCGAGTGCCGCAGACGCGCGATCAGGTCGGTGACCTTCATCCCCGGAAGCTGACCGCCCTCGCCGGGCTTGGCGCCCTGCGCGACCTTGATCTCAAGCTCTTCACACTGGTTGAGGTATTCGGCGGTGACACCGAAACGCCCCGACGCAACCTGCTTGATCTTGGCCGACGGGTTGTCGCCATTCGGCTCCGGTACGAAATGCGCCGGATCTTCCCCGCCCTCACCCGAGTCGGACTTGGCCCCGATCCGGTTCATCGCGACGTTGAGCGTCTTATGCGCCTCCGGGCTAAGCGCCCCAAGCGACATGCCCGGCGTCACGAACCGCTTGCGGATCGCGGTGATCGATTCGACCTCTTCAAGCGGGATCGGCTTGCCGATGGGCTTGATGTCGAGAAGGTCGCGCAGGTGGATCGGCGGATTGCTCCGCATCGCACCCGAATACTGTTTCCAGAGCTCGTAGGACGCCTTGTTACAGGCCGCCTGCATGAGGTGCATCGTCTGTGCGCCCCAAGCATGGGTCTCGCCCGATTTCCGCGCCTTGTAGAAGCCGCCAATCGGAAGCACATCCTGCCCCGAGACAAAGCCCTGCGCGTGGATTTCCTCGACCTTGCGCTGAATACCGCTCACCCCGATCCCGGAGATACGGCTCGTCATGCCGGGGAAGAATTCCGCACACATCGCACGGCTCAGGCCCACGGCCTCAAAGTTGAGACCGCCACGATAGGACGAGATGACCGAAATACCCATCTTCGCCATGATCTTGAGAAGACCCTGGTCAATCGCCTCACGATATTTCGCAACGGCGGTGGTCAGGTCCATCTCGAGAAGCCCGCGCTCGATCCGGTCGGCGAGGCTGTCCTCTGCAAGATAGGGGTTCACGACCGTCGCACCCGCGCCGATCAGCACGGCAAAGTAATGCGGGTCGATACATTCCGCCGACCGCACGTTGAGCGAACAGAAGGTCCGAAGCCCCTTGCGCGTCAGGTGGCTATGCACCGCGCTGGTGGCAAGGATCATCGGCATCGCCACGCGGCTCTCGCCCTGTGCCTCGTCGCTGAGGATGATGTGGCCCGCGCCGGAGCGCACCGCGTCCTCGGCCTCGGCCCGGATCCGCTTGAGTCCGGCCTGAAGCGCACCCGCGCCCTCGCCCGCCCCAAAGGTACAGTCGATCCGTACAACCGTGTCGTCAAACGCCGCAAGAAGCTTGTCGAACTGCGCGTTGCCGACAAACGGGCTCTCAAGCATGACGATCTCCGTCTGCGAGCCGTCCTCGTCGAGCACGTTCTTGAGGTTGCCGAACCGCGTCTTGAGGCTCATCACGCGGTATTCGCGAAGGCTGTCGATCGGCGGGTTGGTCACCTGGCTAAAGTTCTGGCGGAAGAAATGCGACAGCGGGCGGTATTTCTTCGAAAGAACCGCGCTCGGGGTGTCATCACCCATCGAAGCGAGCGATTCCTTCCCGTCCTCTGCCATCGGCGACAGGATCTGCTCGAGCTCTTCCATCGTATAGCCCGCTGCGATCTGGCGCTTGCGCAGTTCGGCCCCAGAGAAGATCGGCTTCTCCGGCACGTCGGCAAGGTCGCCTTCAAGGTCTTTGATCTTGTCGACCCACTCGTCATAGGGGCGCGCATTGGCAAGGCAGTCCTTGAGTTCCTTGTCGTGGAACAGCTTGCCCTCTTTCATGTCCACGGCGATCATTTGCCCCGGACCAAGCGCGCCTTTTTCCACAACCGTCGCCTCATCGGTCGGCACCATGCCAACCTCGGAGCCCGCGATCAGGAGGCCATCGCCCGTCACAACATAGCGCATCGGGCGCAGGCCGTTCCGATCAAGACCGCCACAGACCCAGCGACCGTCCGTCATCGCAAGCGCAGCCGGACCGTCCCACGGTTCCATGACCGAGTTGCAGTAGGAATACATGTTGCGCCACGTTTCCGGCAGTTCGACCGCGCTCTGCGACCAGGATTCCGGAACAAGCATCGTCTTGGCCATCGGCGCAGACCGTCCGGCGCGCACGAAAACCTCGAACACACCGTCAAGCGCGGCCGAATCCGACGCACCGCCCGGCACGATCGGCTTGATGTCATCCGCAAGCTCGCCGAAATAGGCGCTCGCCATGCGGATTTCATGGCTCTTCATCCAGTTCAGGTTGCCCTTGAGCGTGTTGATCTCGCCGTTATGCGCCAACATGCGGAACGGTTGGGCGAGCCACCACTGCGGGAAGGTGTTGGTCGAATAGCGCTGGTGATAAAGCGCAAAGGCCGACTCGAACCGCTCGTCCTCGAGGTCCGGGTAGAACACCGCGACCTGTTCGGCGAGCATCATGCCCTTGTAGATGATCGACCGGCAGGAAAGAGACGCAATGTAGAGGCCGGTGATATTCGCCGCCAGCGCCGCTTTCTCGATGCGACGACGGATCACGTAAAGCTCGCGTTCAAAGGTCTCTTCGTCGACACCCTTCTCGTTCGAGATCAGGATCTGCTCAATCTCGGGACGCGTTGCATTGGCCTTCTCACCAAGGCAGGTCGTGTCGACCGGCACGTGGCGCCAGCCATAGATGTGATAGCCCATCCGCAGGACTTCGGTCTCAACGATCGTCCGGCAGGCTTCCTGTGCGCCGAAATCCGTACGCGGAAGGAACACCTGACCAACAGCAATAAGCTCGTCCATGCGCGGCTTGTGGCCGGTGCGCTCAATCTGGTCATAGAAGAACGGAACCGGGATCTGCACGTGGATGCCCGCGCCGTCGCCGGTCTTGCCATCAGCATCAACCGCACCCCGGTGCCAGATCGCCTTGAGCGCGGTGATCCCCGCCTCGACAACCTTGCGGCTCGGTTTGCCATCAATCGACACGACGAGGCCAACGCCACAGGAAGAATGTTCTTCCTCTTCGCTATAGAGACCGTTCTCGGCCATCCACTTGCGCTTGGCTTCTTCCTCGCGGACCCAGTTCTCATCATACTTGGTCATGGTGTAACCCTTTCTCAATCCTTTTGGTCAGGCTGGCTGACCTTCGGTGCGGGGCCGTCTCTCCGGCTCTCTAAATCGCACCGATGCAATACCGACGTAATACCGACGTGATACAGAACGCTTATTCTGCCGCCACCGAGGCCCCCGCATTGAGGCGGTCCAGGATCGCATCGGCGCAATCGCGCCCGTCCTTGATCGCCCAAACAACAAGGCTCGCGCCGCGCACGATGTCGCCCACGGCATAGACCCCGTCCATCGCGGTCGCGCCTGTGGTGAACTCGGCCTTGACGGTGCCCCAACGGGTCACTTCAAGCTCCGGCTGATCCCAGAGGGTCGGCAGGTCTTCCGGCTCAAAGCCAAGCGCCTTGATGACGAGATCGGCCTCTTCGACGTAATCCGCGCCCTCGATCACTTCGGGCGATTGACGGCCCGTCACATCCGGCAGACCAAGGCGCATCCGCTGCACCATCACGCCGTTGACCGGATCGCCGCTAAAGCCCTTCGGCGCAGCAAGCCATTCGAACACGACGCCCTCTTCCTCGGCGTTCTGCGTCTCGCGCTGCGAACCGGGCATGTTGGCGCGGTCACGACGGTAGAGACATTTGACGCTCTCCGCGCCTTGACGGATCGCCGTGCGCACACAGTCCATCGCGGTATCGCCGCCGCCGATGACGACAACCTTTTTGCCCTCGGCATTAAGCTCGCCGCTCTCGTATTCCGCGACCGTGTCACCAAAGTTGAGACGGTTGGAACAGGTGAGGTAATCAATCGCGCGCACGATCCCCTTGGCGGTCGAACCGGGGCCGCTAAGATCGCGGGTCTTGTAGACGCCCGTCGCAATGATCACTGCATCATGTGCCTTGCGGATCTCATCGAAAGAGATGTCCTCGCCCACGTTACAGTCCATCTTGAAGGTGACACCGCCCTCTTCAAGCTGCGCATTGCGGCGCATGACGATATCCTTCTCGAGCTTGAAGCCCGGAATACCATAGGTCAGAAGGCCGCCCGCACGGTCATAGCGGTCATAGACCGTGACCTGCACGCCCGCGCGACGCAGACGGTCCGCCGCCGCAAGACCACCGGGGCCCGCGCCGATGATCCCGACGCTCTCGGGGCGCTCCTGCGCCGGGGAGATCGGCTTGACCCAGCCTTTTTCCCATGCCGTGTCGGTGATGTATTTCTCGACCGAACCAATGGTGACCGTGCCGTGACCCGATTGCTCGATCACACAGTTGCCTTCGCAAAGACGGTCCTGCGGGCAGATACGGCCACAGATTTCCGGGAAGGTGTTGGTCGCCTGGCTGATCGCGTAGGCTTCTTCAAGACGGCCAGTCGCCGTCATGCGAAGCCAATCCGGGATATTGTTGTGCAGAGGGCAATGCGACTGGCAATAGGGCACACCACATTGCGAGCACCGGCTCGCCTGTTCGGCCGCCTTCGCATCCGCGTATTCCGCATAGATCTCGTGGAAATCCTTTGCCCGCTCATCCGCCTCACGCTTTTCCGGCATGGTGCGTTCAACAGACACAAATTTCAGCATGGGTTGCTTGGCCACGACAGCTGCCTCCTGATAATCTTGGTCACGCGCTTTTATATAAAGCCGAAACAAGAATAAAGTCACATGTGCTGACCTAAATGAAGAAATATCGTCGCTGCACCGCAACAATAGGCGGAAATCCGGCGTCATTTATGTCCGGTTCGGACATAAATTAGGACTTTCTAAATATTTCCAATAGCTTATACCCTAGGTTAAACGGCGAAAGGACTCACCCACCATGAGCTTTTTTCACATCCTACTGGTCGCCATTATCCAAGGCGTGACTGAGTTTCTCCCTGTAAGCTCCTCAGGGCACCTGATTCTCTTGCCGAATCTCACCGGCCTCGACGACCAGGGGCAGGCCATAGATGTCGCGGTTCACGTCGGCACTTTGGGCGCCGTCGTGCTCTTTTTCTGGGCTGATGTGCGGATCGCTCTCGCGGGCCTGCCGCGCCTTCTTACTGGGAAGATCGACACACCCGGAAGCCGCCTCGCCTTCCTTCTCATCATCGCGACGATCCCGGTCGTCATCGCGGGTCTTATCCTCAAGCTCACGGGCCTGAGCGATGCTATGCGGTCTATAACGGTGATCGGCTGGACGATGCTCGGCTTCGGTCTTGTGCTGTGGTGGATCGATCAGACGGGCGCATCCGAAAAAACAACCGAAGATTGGTCCCTGCGCGATGCTATCACTCTCGGCCTTTGGCAGGCCGTGGCCCTTGTTCCCGGCACCTCCCGATCCGGCATCACAATCACCGGCGCGCGCTACCTCGGCTATGGCCGGAGCGAGGCCGCCCGCATCGCCATGCTTATGTCGATCCCGACGATCCTCGCCAGCGGCACGCTCCTCGGAATCGAGGTCGCGGGCAATGCCGACATGGCAACCGCCCGCGACGGCGCCATTGCCGCAGCTTTTGCCTTTGTCGCCGCGCTGCTCGCCCTCGGCATCATGATGCGGCTTCTGAAATCGGTGAGCTATACGCCCTACGTGATCTACCGTGTGATCCTCGGCGCTGTGCTGCTCGTCATCGCATACACATAGGGCGGACACTTTCGCATCCGCCCCTTAATCATTCGAGAGTATGTGCTTTAGGCGCGCAGGTTCCGGGCCGAATCCTTGATCGCGTCATACTGTCCTGATGGGCGGAAGCGCCAAAGGTAATCCGGCAGGATCGCGCCCATATTGACCGGGGCAATCCCGAGATCAACAAAGCCCTTGGCCCCTTGCGACACAACATTGTCCTTGCGCAGGAGCTTGACCTGATCGCGGGTCAGGATCTTGTTCTCGATGAGACCCATGAGAACCGCCTGCACCATGTCGAACCCGAACCCCATGAGGCGCGCAATCCAGAACGGCACATTGAGGATAAGACGGCGACGATGCACCACCTCGAGCATCTCTTTCATCAGATCCCGAAGCGTTTCGACATCCGGCCCGCCAAGCTCATAAAGGCCTGTCGCCTCGCCCTTGATCCCCATCACGGCCGCCTTGGCCACGTCATCGACATAGACCGGCTGAAACTTCGTCTCGGCCCCGACGAGCGGCAGGATCGGACCAAGCCGCGACATCGACGCAAAGCGATTGAAGAAACTGTCATCCGGCCCGAACAGGACCGACGGGCGCAAAATCATCGCGTTGGGCATATGCGCGAGAACATTAGCCTCACCCTCGGCCTTGCTGCGGGCATAGCCACTGTCGGATTCGGCATCTGCGCCAATTGCCGACACATGCACCATCGTCTCGATCCCGGCCTCCGCCGCGAGACGTGCCACACGGCCCGCGCCCTCGGCCTGAACCGCTTCGAATGTATTCTTGCGATGCTCGCCAAGCACCCCGACACAGTTCACAACCGCATCCGCCCCGGCCATCGCCGCGGCCACGGACGCATCGTCACGGATATTGCAAAGAACCGGCTCCACTTGCCCAACCGCGCCATAGGGTCTGACGAACATGGCCTCGTTCGGACGACGCACCGCCACCCGCACGAGCCAGCCTTCCTGCGCCATACGCCGCGCGATGTGCCGCCCGACAAAGCCAGAACCGCCATAGATGGTCACAAGTTTCGGCATGGGAACCCTCCGAGGTCAGAAATCTGCCAAGAGAAATACGCCTCTTGACCCCCAAAACGCAAGGCGCAAACCCTGTTTCAGCCCAAGAAACAGGGGGCCAAAAATCGCTCGAAACAGAAGAATCGCCGTTGACAGTACCTTGCAGCAGGTCTAAACGCCTGCCTCACCAACCCGTGCCCAGATGGCGGAATTGGTAGACGCGCTAGCTTCAGGTGCTAGTGTCCGTATGGACGTGGAGGTTCGAGTCCTCTTCTGGGCACCATTTCTTCCCTAGAATATCCTGCACTCTGAACACCGCTTGGCATGCAATCGTGTGCGCCCTACTGCTTCATCGCTTCGCGCAGCAGGAAGAGGTGTTTCTCCTCCGAAAGGCTCGGGGTGCCTGCGACCTGCGCTTTGCGAATGGCCTGTTGCAGGATGACATTGGCGCGCCGCTCTCCGAAAAGGCCATTGCGCACCTGATTGCCAACCCGCACGCGCGGCGTCGGAAGGTCTTTTACGGCATAGCGGATATAGGACTTGGCAAGGGTGGCATTGATCTCCGCCTCAAGAGCGGCCATGTTGATCGTCCCGCGCCGCAGGGTCACCACGATGAAATCCCCCGCGCCAGCATAGGTAAACATGAACCTCTGCGCCTCGAGCCCCTTGGCAATCGCTGTCGCCACCTCGTCCAGCGCCTCAAAGAAGCCAGAGGACTCGGACCGAACATAGATCTGCGAAGCGGTCTCAAAGTGAATACCAAAGGCCGCGTGCGCAATAAGCCCTCGCCTGTCGAGCGTCATAAGGTAGTTTTCAAGGGCGAGGTATTCGATCGCGTTTTTCTGGCCCCGAAGTGGCACAGGGGCATCAAAATCTATCACCCGGGGATAGCATCTTTCGCCCTCTTGCAAACGCTCGGCGGCCGCCGCGATCTGGATCTCCTCATGGATACGGGCCGCCATGGAAAGCCGCGAACGGAGCTCTTCGGGGTCAAGCGGTTTGGTGATGTAATCTGTCGCGCCAGAGGCAAATGCGTCATTGATGAGATGTCGGTCCGCGACCGCCGTCAGCATGAACATCGGCACATCGCGCAGCGGCTTCATGGTGCGCAACTCTGCACATAGCGCGACCCCGTTCATCTCGGGCATGAGAATATCGAGGAAGAACGCATCGAAAGAACCCGGCGTATCCCGCACGATCTTCAAGGCCTCGGCGGCCGAAGTCACAGTGTGCAGTTCATGCTGCGCGTCCTGTTTCATGAAGCTCTTTAGAACCTCAAGAAAGTTCGGGTCGTCGTCTACGGCGAGGAACCTCATGTCGCCTCCGTCTTGAATTGGCCAAGGGACAACCTAGGGGCGAAATTGGCCCAAAATGGGGCGCTCAAGAGAAGGATTGCGGCAATAGGTACGATCCACTCCTCGCCAAAAGAGAACGAGAAGCTGAATACAACCTTGGGTATTCTAATCGCAGATGGATCAGGTCGGTTCTGACGCTAGACTTTCATCAATGCGGCCTGAACGCGGTCCCCTTCGATCTTCATCACTGGACCGACCGCCGTCGCCTCCATATCGATCCGCTTGAGCCAACGCCGGAACACGGCCGGCACGATCCCGATCACATGCGTTGCGCCGACCGACCGCGCCGCCGCAGCCATCCCTTTCATCAGCGCACTTTGCACCAACGCCCGATCTTTCGCCGGGACTTTATCGGTCACGAATAGACGCGTCGCCTCCCATACATCGTCACGCACCGGGGCCTCGTCATAGAGCATGTCGAACGGCAGCCCCTTGAGTTGGCCAAGCTGGGCGTCGCGCAGCATGTAACTATGGTTTCCGCACTCCGCGGTGGTCGGTGAGATCCGTGCGCCGCCAAGAATAACGTCCTGATCATGCACAACAATCCATCGGGCCAGCGGCGTATCGTACTGATCGAACTCCATCCCGTCGGTCTCGGGCAACTGCCAGCCCTTCTGCACGATGAACACCTCGCGGCGCGCCTGCAAATACTTCACGAGCAGATCGCCATATCTATGGACATTCTTCATCGAGAGGATCGTTGTCGTGTACTCCCGAGAGTCGTGCGCTTCGGGCACCTCGTCAGGCTTCCGGACCCGCTTCTTGCGGTAGCCATAGCTATTGACCCATTTCTTTAAAAGACCTGCCGAAGATCGGCGGTCTAGCTCGTGCTGCGGCACAAGCTCAGGAAAGACCCGACTCGCCTTTCGACTTCGAGAATCAACCACTCGCTCCATTTGACGCCCCAGCCGCTCACCCAACTTCGTCAACAATCTCCTTAGAGTTGACACATTGTCGCCAAGTTAGCAATTTAAACGTGTGTGAAGAATGCCCTTTCCCGAGAAACGTGTTGCCGTTGCAGTTCGCGACACGCAAATTGTTTACCAACAGGTCAACCCAACTAGATGGGACTTCGTGAGCAGGCGAGAACTGAGGACGTGATGGATCAGACGAGCAGCGACCAGGCACTATTGGCGCGCCAGATCAAAGACTATTGTCAGGTCGGCATTGACCTGATCTGGCAGCGACAGATCATCTTCGGCGCCGCCCTTGCTTTGGCGGCCTTCTACTATGATGTCTGGCTCGCGCTTGGCGTGCTTGTTTTCGTGCTGACTTCTGAAATCTATGACTGCTGGGTTTTTAAGCGCGCCTTGAATTGGAACGGCAAGGACCGCTCCACCGAGAAGCGTTTCATGTGGCAGATTTATATCGGCACCATTCTTAGTGCTTCGGTCATCTCAGGCTATGCGATCGGTATTGCGGTGCTTCAGGGGCACACGACTCACTTCATGCCATTGTTCTTCCTATTCGCCGCCGCCCTGTTCGCGGCAATGAACAACCATCAGCTCAAATCCGTTCTGACGATCCGCCTTCTGATTTACGGCGCGACTTTTCTCTACATCCCGATCCGCGACATCGTGCTAACCGATGCGCCGCTGAAATCGGAGCTCTGGGCACAACTCTTCACGAGCCTTTTCGTGCTCTTCTTCATCATCGACAGCTCGCGCCACTACCTGCAGCTCTACAGGACGCAAGTTGCCCAGATGCGGCAACTGCGTGTCGAGCATGAAAACTCACAGATGGCCTATCGCGCCAAGACGGAATTCGTCTCGACAATGAGCCATGAATTGCGCACGCCCCTGACCTCGATCAAAGGATCGGTGGACCTTGTGAACTCCGGCATTCTTGGAGAGCTACCGGATCAAGTGAGTAAGACCCTCAAGGTGGCACAGAGGAATTGCACCCGCCTGCTCACACTGATCAACGAAATCCTCGACCTGCAAAGCGTCGAAAGCGGCCGTGTGACCTTTGAAACGGAAACGCTCGACCTCGGCGAAACCATCGAACAATCCGTGTCCGACAACGAGCCCTTCGCCTCGCGGCTAAACGTGCAGGTCGATTTCACCGCGCCAGCAGGGTCCGTCTGGGTCAACAGCGACCGCGCCCGCCTGCAACAGGTTTTCTCCAACATCCTGTCAAACGCCGCTAAGTTCTCACCCGCAGATAGCACGGTCGACGTCCGCACCGAAGTCGGCCAAAGCCATGTTGACATTCTCTTTAGCGACAAGGGCATCGGCCTATCCGAAGAAGACTATGACAAGGTCTTTGACCGCTTTACCCAGATCGACTCGTCCGACACGCGACAGATTGGTGGCACAGGGCTTGGGATGAATATCTCCAAGCGGATCATGGAGGCACTCGGTGGATCGATCTCCTACCGCAAGAACCCTGATCGCGGCACAACTTTCATTGTCCGGCTGCCCCTTTCAGAGGTCTGAGGCACGCGCATTGCTATCCCACAATCGTCAAGCACCAACGCCGCCAACACCTCAAGAACGCATAGGAATCCGCTGTCTTTCTCTCTCGCGACGCGGCAAGTCCGGCGCTGCCGTATCGCCATCTGTCATTGAAACGGCGACACGAAACCCGTAAGTCCTCTCTATCCGGTTATTCCGAGGCATTGAGATGGCGAACCACCTATATCAGAACGATCTTCCCGACGATCTCGACCTTGGCCCTGTTGTGGCCATCGATTGCGAAACGATGGGGCTCAACCCCCATCGCGATAGGCTCTGCGTGATCCAGATGTCGGGCGGTGACGGGAACGCCCACCTTGTGCAGGTCGCCAAGGGCCAGACCGAGGCGCCCAATCTCTGCCGCATGCTCGAAGATCCGAACGTGCTCAAGCTGTTTCACTTCGGCCGCTTTGACATCGCCGCGATGTATAACGCCTTTGGCGCCCTCACCGCGCCGGTCTATTGCACCAAGATCGCGTCCAAGCTCATCCGCACCTACACGGATCGCCACGGTCTCAAGAACCTTCTTCAGGAACTTATTGGCGTCGACATCTCCAAACAGCAGCAGATGAGCGACTGGGGAGCCGAAACCCTGACCAATGCACAACTCGACTACGCCGCCTCCGACGTGCTCTACCTGCACCAGTTGCGCGACGAGTTGAACAAGCGCCTCGACCGCGAAGGCCGCACAGAGATGGCGCAGGCCTGTTTTGATTTCCTGCCCATGCGCGCGAAGCTCGATCTCGCGGGCTGGCCCGAGCAAGATATCTTCGCACACTGATGACCCATTCGCACGCATTCCTCGACACCGCCCGCCGCGTGATCGCCACCGAAGCAGACGCCCTGCGCCAGCTCGGCGAAGGTCTTGACGGGGATTTCGACAAGGCCGTGGAAACCATGCTCTCGGCCAAAGGCCGGATCATTGTGTCGGGTATGGGGAAATCCGGCCACATCGCCCGCAAGATCGCCGCAACCCTTGCCTCGACTGGCACCCCCGCTCATTTCGTGCACCCTGCCGAAGCCTCGCACGGTGATCTTGGCATGATGGCCCAGGGCGACGTCGCGCTTGTTTTGTCGAACTCGGGCGAAACGCCGGAACTCGCAGATGTCATTGCCTATACCCGCCGCTTCAACATCCCGATGATCGGCGTCGCAAGCCGGCCCGGCTCGACCCTAATCAAGCAATCGGACGTGGGCCTGATCCTGCCGCCCGCCGAAGAAGCCTGCGGTTCTGGGATCGTGCCAACGTCCTCGACCACAATGACACTTGCGCTTGGCGATGCCCTCGCGATCGCCCTCATGGAGCACCGCCGCTTCACGCCCGAACATTTTCGCGAGTTCCACCCTGGTGGCAAACTCGGCGCTCAGCTTTCCCGTGTCAGTGACCTGATGCACAAGGAGAACGCGTTGCCGCTGGTGTCCGAGGACACATCGATGGCCGACGCGCTTCTCGAGATTAGCCAGAAAGGTTTTGGGGTTGTTGGCGTCACCGATGCAAACGGCGCCCTCGCCGGAATTATCACCGACGGTGACTTGCGTCGTCACATGGACGGCCTTCTCGATCACAGCGCGCGCGAAGTCATGACCCGCGCTCCAAAGACCATTCCGCCAGAGGCACTTGCCGAAGAGGCGGTTGCCCTGATGAACGCGCGCAAGATCACCTGCGTCTTCGTGATTGACCCGCAAAGTGATGGCGCACCGCTCGGCCTCTTGCATATCCATGACTGCCTGAGGGTTGGGCTTGGCTGAGATGGTCCGCGTTGGGATGACATACTCCCGGCTTGTCGCCATCCTCAAGGTCGCCCTGCCGCTGATCGCACTCGGCTTGCTTTCGACGCTCTTTCTCGTCTCCAACCGGATCACCGACAGCACCGCCTCCATCCCATTTGCCGAGGTCGATCTCGCTCAGCGCGCCCGCGAACAACAGATCACCGCCCCGTTCTTTTCCGGACGCACAACAGCAGGGCATCTCGTTGCTTTTGCAGCAGAGTCCGCGCGTCCCAACCTCGAAGACCCGACCCGGTCATCCGCCACGAAGATGGACGCCCGTATCGACTTTACCGATGGCTCTCGCATCAACATGACCTCGGAAACGGCCGAGATCGACAACGGAAATCACATCGCCACACTGCTGGGTGATGTTCAGATCAAAAGCTCGGCAGGGTATGATATCCGCTCTCAAGAGCTTATCGCGCACATGCGCGACGGCAGACTCCTCTCGCCCGGCACAGTCCATAGCACCGGCCCCGGCGGCGATCTAACTGCTGGTCGCCTTGAGGTGACAGAGGACCAGGCCACCGGAGAAACCACTTTGTTTTTCTCCGAGGGTGTGAAATTGATATATGAGCCCGTGGATTAATCGAGGTCGCCCGTGTCTTTCATCAAAGTTTTCTTCATTTCCCTTGCTCTTGCCCTCCCCTCCGCCACCCTAGCCCAAGGGTTCGAGGTCGCCTTCGGGACTTCGCAGGAAAATTCGGATCTTCCGGTCGAGGTAAATGCAGACTCGCTCTCTGTGGATCAGGAGAACGGCACGGCGATATTTCGAGGCAATGTGCGGATCAAACAGGGCACCATGCGGATGTCTGCCCCCGAGGTGCACGTCTTCTACAACGATTCGAACTCTGGCATTGCGCGGCTCGAAGGCTTTGGCGGCGTGCTTCTCGTCGATGGCCCGGATGCTGCGGAATCAAAAGACGCCGTCTATAGAGTCGAGGACAGCATCGTTGTCATGACGGGCGATGTCCTCGTGACCCAAGGCACGAACACGCTCCAATCCCAGAGAATGACCGTCAATCTCGAGACCGGCACCGCCCAGATGGAAGGCCGTGTAAAAACGATCATGCGGACCGAGGATAATTGATGGCATCTCCCGATTTGACTGTGACCGAGAGCGCCTCCGGCCTTCGGGTCGACAATCTGCGCAAGAGCTATCGCAAGCGCACGGTGATCCGCGACTTCTCTATGGTGCTGAACCGTGGCGAGGTGGTTGCCCTGCTCGGCCCCAACGGTTCCGGTAAGACCACAACGTTCTACGCCATCGCCGGCCTCATCATGCCGGAAGGCGGACGTGTGACGCTCGACGGACGCGATGTCACACATCTCCCGATGTATCGCCGCGCCAAGCTTGGCATCGGCTATCTTCCGCAAGAGATGTCGATCTTCCGTGGCCTCACGGTCGAGGAAAACATCACTGCCATTCTCGATATCACGCAGAAAGATCGCCACAAACGACGTGAACGCCTCGAAGAGCTTCTGTCTGAATTCTCGATCGAGCACCTGCGCCGCGCGCCTGCCCTCGCGCTCTCCGGCGGCGAGCGCCGCCGGGTTGAAATCGCACGCTGCCTCGCCGCCGACCCGAGCTATCTTCTCCTCGACGAGCCCTTTGCCGGTGTGGACCCCATTTCGGTCGGCGATATTCGCCATCTCGTGGCAGACCTCAAGAAACGCGGCATCGGCGTGCTCATCACCGATCACAACGTGCGCGAGACACTCGAGATCGTCGACCGCGCCTATATTCTTCATGACGGCAAGGTGCTCATGTCCGGGACACCGGATGACGTGGTCGAGAACGAAAACGTGCGCCGCGTCTATCTCGGCGACAATTTCCGCATCTCCTGACTCGGTCAATTGCGCGGGAATGTGCCGCTGAATCTTGTGATGGATCATTGACAATCCCCCGCCCGAGGGCGTCAAATACTCCTATGACATTTTCGGACTCGCACTGCTATCTCGTGCGGCCTTTCCAAAGGCCCGATGGCGGGCAAGCAACGAAAATGTCCTATCCCAGCATACGAACCTGAACGATCACGCTCGCTTGTCGCCCGTGGTTCGGGCCGTCATGTCAAAGAAAAGGAAAACAGGATGCGCTATCAGATTACCGGAAAACAAATCGACATCGGTGATGCCCTTCAGACTCATGTGAAGGACGAGCTAAGCGCCGTCGTATCGAAATACGCCGAGCGCCCGACCGATGCCAACATCGTCTTTTCCAAAAGCGCACATGAATTTGTATGTGAGGCAACCGTTCACCTCTCCACAGGTCTGACCGCTCAGGCCAAGGCGCACGCGACTGAGATTTACGGCGCTTTCGACGGTTGTGCTCAAAAAATGGAAAAGCAACTCCGGCGATACAAGCGTCGATTGAAGGACCATCACAAGGAGCGCGCGGAACCGGTTGAACTCTTGGGCGCGTCCTCGTATATCCTCGCCTCAGAAGGGGAATCCGAGCAGGCAGAGCCCGATACGCTCCAGCCCATGATCATCGCCGAGATGGAAACCAAAATTCCATCGCTTAGTGTCGGCGAGGCCGTGATGCAGATGGAGCTCGCAGGTGTGCCTGTCGTCGTTTTCCGCAACGAGGCAAAAAACGGATTGAACGTGGTCTATCGCCGTGAAGACGGCAATATCGGCTGGATCGATCCATAAGGACAAGCGGTAGCGGCGAGACGCCCTGCCCGGAGAAATTGGCATTATGGATCTGTCGAAAATCCTCAAGCCCGAGGCGGTCAAAGTTGTTTCGTCCGCCTCGAGCAAGAAGCGTCTTTTGCATGCGATCGGAGAGGTGGCCGAGTCGGCCTATGGCCTCGATGCGTCCCGTGTTGTGGAGGCTCTTCTTGAGCGTGAAAACCTCGGTCCAACCGGCGTGGGACATGGCGTTGCCCTGCCCCATGCCCGCCTAGAAGGCCTCAGCTCTGTGGTCGGCGCTTTCGTGCGCCTTGAAAAACCCGTTGATTTCAACGCTGTCGACCGCCAGCCGGTCGACATCGCCTTCGCCCTCTTCGCACCGGAAGACGCCGGCGTGGAGCACCTGAAGGCGCTCGCTCTTGTCTCTCGGACTCTGCGTGAGAATGCGATTTGCGCCAAGCTGCGCGCCAATCAGGAAACACAGACGCTCTATTCGATTCTGACCGAATCCCAGAACGTTCAAGCCGCCTAAACCGGCACTAGCGCCAGCGATCAAATCCGAAGTTCAGGTAGTCGCGTTGATAGATGTCGGCAACCAAAGCCTCGATCTCGTCATCATAGACCGCATCCAATGAAAACGGCTCGTCCGCACCGGCCTCTTCGGGGTCGGGCGGCTCCATATGGCCAACTTGCATCGCCAATGCCGGAAGATAGCTCTCCATGTCTTCCTCGCGCACGATGACATCGGGAAAGCAAAGCTCTCCGAACCCCTTGAGAATCGCCGACTGCGTCGCCCAATGCCCATCGATTCGAATACTTGTTTGCCCGGCAAGATTCGCCTTCACGAAGGCGAGATAGCCAAGAAACGCCTCTCGATGCGCGTCGAGATCATATCCCGCCCCCGGCGCCCCATCCGGAAGCGGCACCTTATAGAGCTTACGTAGGGACTTGCGGATTGCCGCGAAACTCCCTTCTTCGATCGATAGCACCCGACGACAGAACGCGGCATGCGCCCGTGCCACCGGGTGACGCAATACGGTAAAGGTGCGGTGCCCTTTGTTGTTGCGACGCCAGATGCGCAGGTCTTTCTGATTGCCCTTGGTCGGCAAGTCATCCACGGATACGCCGTCGAGCGCTGCCATCCACGCTTTCACTTGCGTCTCCGGCCCCGACCGCATCGGCATGAACAAAAGCGGCGTTTCGGCCCCCATGACATAGGTCGGCACTGCCGGGTTGCGGCGCGGCTCAAAATTCGGTGTCCGGGTGAGGTTGAACCGATCCAACTCTGCCAGCGCGTCCGACACGTCCTCGATATTGGCGACTTTCTTCGAGATCGGACTCAGGTTCTGCCGTTTGAGAGAGGTATCAAGCGCCTCGAGCGTCTCTTCCACACCAAGGAACTTCGCAAGGCCATTCATGACCTCGACATCCTGTAAATCCTCATAGGCGACATAGAACGCCGTCTGCCCCGTGGTCTGGAGCCGGTTCATAAGCTGGACCTGAAACGCCTGAAGCTCTTCGACATGGGCGCGGAACTCGTCCTTGTCGAATTGGATCTTCCCTGCCTCCTTGCGCCGCCGCACATCGGTAAGCTTCCACTGCCCCGTCGCCCGTGCGATTTTGAGAGACACGTAGCTGTCGATTGGATTGCGCGTTAGCACAATCTTGGCACATCGCGGATCGGCCAGACAGGTGTCGAGGATTCGCGGATCATGGTCGTGGAAATAGCGAAACCCACCAAGAACCCCAACCTGCCGCCGGATCACCTTGATAAGCTCGAACGGATCCTGCGTCCGCGTTTCAAGGGTCACACCAAGGATATCATCCTTGTTCGGATAACCGATGAAATGCGGATTGAACGCCTCCCCGTAACAGGCGAGCCCCTCGAAGGCATTGAGGTTCGTCTCAAGGAAATTGGACCCCGTCCGCATCTCCGCGAACACAACGAAATAATCAAAGGAATTCGGCATCGGCTATTACTGCACCAAATAAGGTTTGCGCGGCGGTTTGGGCTGATTGAGACCCGGCGGGCTCACGGGGAAATCCCCCATGAGATACGGATGCATCCCCTGGTTCTTTAGGTTCTGCAGGAATTGCCCAAACCCCGTCAGATCGGCCATCTTCGGCGCTTCGGTCAGGCGGCGGAGCGAATGCTGCCCCATCTCGTCGATGATGGACTGAAGCGGCTCCATCGGTGCCTCGATAAATTCGGCCATGGTCCAGATGCGAATGCGCGCCTTGGCCCAAACCGACCGCAAGACCTTGAGCTGTTCGCTCTCGAGTTTCTGAAGCCGCGCCGCTTCCTGCCGCAGGTCTGCAAAATTGCGGTTCGATTTGAAGAGTGGCACGGCCCAAGCACCGCTGATCACGGAAACCTGTGCATTTGGGTCTTTGGCAATGAACCAAATCGGCGCCGTTTCATCCGCCGGGCCAAGCTGAAGACACTGCCGCTCGCCCCGCGTGTTCCAAATAAGGCTGGTGAGAAAGGCGGTCGGGTTATAATCCCGCAACGCAGGACTATCCGTCAGCGCACCGTTCACGACCTTCTGGCCGCCAGAGAATTCTGCCCTTTCCGGGCTGAAGAGGTGGCCATGCACCTGCGTGCTCGTTGCCTTGGCAAGCCATGGCTCGAAATCCTCGAACAACTCCGTGAACCCTTGGAACACCGAATAGCGCCCGCTGGTGATTGAGTGTTCATACCCTTCGTGCGGAAAACGGCTCTGCATATAAAGACCCTGCCGGCCCCGCGTGCGCCTCTCAACGGCCTTCGCAAAGATCCGGTCGATCTTGGCCGGGTTCGGCTCGGTCATCTTGATCGCACCCTCAGGATCGCGCAGGAACCCGTCATAGAGCCTGTTCGCCCGAGGCCAAATCTTACGCGCCACGAAACAGTCCGACCGCCGTAAGAGCTGAAGGTGATCGTCGTAAAAAATATGTGGCTTGCCCTGAAAATCGAACTTCGACAGGGTCAGTGACCGGCTCTCGATATTGGTCGAGTAGAGCCGCGCGAGCGTCTGAAAATAGCTCTCATCCGGGATCCAGACCTTGCGAAAATAGGCGTCATAGGTATCGCGCGCCGGGTCTTCGAGGATCGCCGAAAGCGTTTGCCGCGTCAGGCACCACCATTGCGATCCCATATGCGGCGTGATCCCGCTCGGGATACGTCGTTTGAACTCAACTTTGCGTTGCAGTTCGACATATTTGTCAAAGAGATAGCGATGCCGCTTCCATGAAAACGGGAAGCGTAGCGTGAAACGTTCGTCACTCAGCCCGCCAACCGTCCAAGGCACATCAGATGTCGTTGCGGATTCGATGAAATCGGTCTGCGGACGTGCCGCAAGATAGTCGACCAACTCCTGTACCGGGCGAAGCGGCAGACAGGATCCCGAAGAGAGGTAGACATGGCGCACATCCGGGAAAGCCCCAAGCATCATTTCCGAGGCTGACAACGTACCGGCGACAAGACCCCACGTGCCCCATTCGCATTTGTGCCGCTGACAGAACTTCACTGTGGGCACATCATCAAGCGCCTTGGTGAACGCCTTATAGGTCTTACGCGGGACATTGGCATCGACATGGATCACAACAGGGCACCCGGCGGCCGTCCAGTGACGCGCCACCTGCTCGGCCCGGTCTAGGGCCGTATGCACCAACATGATGATCCCGACGCTCACCTAGTCCTCCCTCTCATCAGGCCCAGTTCCCCTTGGACATGAGCCCGAGAATTTCCAGTTGCCTCCAGTTAATATACTTTTCCGACCACTTGCACCAAAGTTCCGGATCATCGTTCAAACTTCTCGCATAGGCGAGATATTCTACGCTCTTGGCGTAGTGTTGACGCCTCTTAAGCTCCTCCGCCGCCTTGACAGAGAACGTGTCGAGGAACTTCGTGTGCAGCAGCACCCCCGACGCCTTTTCCCCGCCCCACTCGTCGAACACGAGGTTGAGCCCCCGCGGCAAGAGCATGTGGGTGGAATCCACATAGGTGTATTTCTTGGTCCATTTGACGAGCGGCACCTTGTTGAGCGCAGGCGCCTCTTCGGGGTTGTCCTGAAAGAACATCCGCGCCCGTGCCCCCCCTTGAATCCAGAGGTTCCAGTACTTCCAGTTCCGAGAGATAGAGTAGTTCCCGGAATCGAACCACCCTGCGATCTCGAGAGGATTCTGTCCCGCCCGATAAGGCCGATCGTTGATCCGACCCTTGGGATACATGTCGAGGAGCATTGCGCTAAAGGACCGGATAGAGCTCGCATCAAGCCAATCGGTCAGCGCCCGCAAGGGCCGCGTGTCGCAGAAGGGATAGACGAGGAATTCGTCCGGATCGACGACAAGGCACCAATGCTCATCACCATATTTCCGTTGCAGCCAGTTGAGCCAGTCCACGCCATACCGGCTACGCCGATAGCTATGCTTCGACGTCCAGAGCGAGACATCCGGCTGTTGCTCGAGGTATTCGCGCGATCCGTCATCACTGTCATTGTCCACGATCAGGAAATGATTAACCCCCATCTCGCGGTAGTACTGAAGAAAGAACGGGAGCCGAACCTTCTCGTTTCGCAAGGTGGTGAAGGCAAGGATATCATCGCCCTTGATACGGTCTGTCCGATCCGCAACAGACTTCATTTCACGCCGTTTTCGAAACGCGCGGGCAAGCAGGTGCTTTCGCTTGAGACGTAGTCTGTATGACTGAATGAAGCTCAAACCTGCCCTGCGCTCCTGCTCTGCACGGTATTCTCTGTGTCTACGAGCTGCTGGTTAAGACGCTGTTGACGTTGATTGTCCATGCCTTCTCACCGCCCGCCCCGAGGGAAGGATTGGCCCCCGAAAGACTTTCCCCAAGGATACGGATTTGTGCACGTTTCGTAAACAGTTACAGTGGGTCAGAGCCATGTTCCCCGCGACATCAAGCCCATCGCCTCAAGCTGTCGCCACCCTCGATAGAGACTCGAACGCTCACACCAGAGATCGGGCTTCTCTATGAGGGTCTTGTAATACTCATCATAAAGCGCGCTGTTGGCGAAATGTTCACGCCGCTTAAGCTCTTCCTTTGATTTGTCGACCACCGTGTCGAGGAATTTCGTGTGCAGCAGGATACCCGACGCAAACTCACCTCCGTCCCGATCGTAAAAGCGATTGAGCCGGCGCGGCAGAATTCCATGTGTCGAGTTCACATAGACATAGCGCCGATTCCACTTCACGAGCGGCACCTTGTTCATCGTCGGCGCGCGACGCGGCTTGTTGGCAAAGAAACACCGCGCGCGGACACCGCCTTGGATCCAGAGATTCTCCATCGGGTCTTGCCGCTGGATCATGTAGTTGCCGCTATCAAACCACGACAGAACCTCTATCGGATCCTGCCCCGACACATAGCTCTGCTCTCCCAACGGCCCTTTCGGGTACATGTCGAGCATCATCGCCGGGAACATCTCGACCCCTCTCCCGTCAAGCCATTCAGTCAGAGCCGCGAGAGGGCGCGTATCCCAAAACGGATAGATGAGGATCTCATCCGCATCGAGCGTCAGGCACCAATGCCCATGCGCATGCTTCATCATCACCCACGTGAGCCAATCAAGCCCGAACCGCGCACGTTTGTAACTCCCCTTCGCCGACCACAGAGACACATTCGATTGCTCGGCAAGGTACTCCCGCGTGCCGTCATCGCTTTCGTTGTCGATGATGAGGAAATGCTCGACTCCAAGCGCCCTATGATGCTCAAGGAAATACGGAAGCCGCACGATCTCGTTGCGCATGGTCCCGGCACCAAGGATCATCCCCGGCCGGATCGCCTGAGTGCGATCCACCACGGTCTCAAGCTGCCGCCGTTTTCGAAAAGCCCGGTAAAGAAGACGCCTGCGCCGAAGCCGGAGCTTATACGCAGCCCTTAGGTCGCGAAGCCTCTCGCGATCCGGAAATCTGCCCTGCCCCGTCCCAAGCGAAATGCGCGTCCCCTCACTTGTCGTAATGCCCGCTCTGATGCCAGCGCCAGGCATCCGAGATCATCGTGTTCAGGTTCGAACGCGACGGCGTCCAGCCTAGCTCTTTCTCCGCCCGTGTCGAGCCGGAAACAAGCCGCGTGCAATCCCCGGCGCGCCGCGGACCCTCGACAAAAGGCACCTCCCGATGCGTCACGGATTGCGATTGCTCGATCACCTCGCGCACCGAAAACCCGCTCCCTGTGCCAAGGTTGAAAACTCGGCTTTCCTTGCCCTCGAGAAGCCATTGCAGCCCAAGTACATGCGCATCCACAAGGTCGCAGACATGCACGTAGTCGCGGATACAGGTGCCATCCGGCGTATCGTAATCCGTGCCAAAAATCGTCAACGCATCACGTTTCCCATCGATCGCGTCGAGGACGAGCGGGATAAGATGCGTCTCCGGTTGATGGAACTCGCCGACTTCGGCCTCTGGATCAGCCCCCGCGACGTTGAAATAGCGAAAGATCACATGGCGCAGGCCCGCCGCATCCTCGAAATCCCGCAGCATGTCCTCGATGGCCCGCTTGGACGCGCCATAGGCATTGATCGGATGCTGCGCGCACTCCTCATCAAGTACGACATTGTCCTGGTCGCCATAGGTCGCACAGGTCGAAGAGAACACGAAAGGTCCGACACCGGCCTCTGTCGCCGCCTCGATAAGCGTCAGTGAGCCTTGCACGTTATTGCGCCAATAGAGGCCCGGAATTTTCATGCTCTCGCCGACCTGGCTTAGAGCGGCAAAATGCATGACGGCGATTGGCTCATACTTGGAAAACACCTCGTCGAGACGCGCCCGGTCGAGCAGGTCGCCCTTCTCGAATGGCCCGAACTTGACCGCTTCTTCCCAGCCCGTGGAGAGGTTGTCATAGGTGACCGGCACATAGCCCGCCGCCTTGAGCGCCTTGCAAGCGTGCGAGCCGATGTATCCGGCCCCGCCGGTGACAAGAACGTTTTTCACAAGCTCTCTCCCGAATGCTATTGCGCGGCTTGTTCCGCCGCCACCATCTCGCGCAGGTATTCGCCAAGCTCATCACGCAATTCGGGACGCTCCATCGCGAAGGCCACGGTCGCCTGAAGAAAGCCCGCCTTGGATCCACAATCAAAACGCTGGCCCCTGAAACGATACCCGAAAACGCCGTTTTCGTTGTCGATTTCCTTAGCAATGGCATCGGTAAGCTGAATCTCGCCCCCGGTGCCGGCCTCTTGCCGGTTCAGGTTGCGCAAGACGCTCGGCGACAGAATGTAGCGCCCGATCACGGCGAGGTTCGAAGGCGCGTCCTCGAGCTTCGGCTTCTCAACCATGCCCTTCACCGACACAAGCGATCCCATGTCCTCTTTTACATCGAGCACACCATACGCCGAGGCCTTTTCCTGCGGCACTTCCATCGCCGCGACCATGCTGCCGCCAGTTTCGGCATAGGCGTCCACCATCTGCTTGAGACAGGATTCCTCTGCTGCGATCACGTCATCAGGAAGGATCACGGCGAAAGGTTCGTTGGCGATCAAGCGTCGCGCGCACCAGACCGCATGACCAAGGCCAAGCGCCTTGTGCTGGCGGATATAGGCGATTGCACCGCTTTCCATATTGGTGCTGCGCAAGGTCTTGAGAAGCTCTGTCTTCCCCTTCTTGCGAAGCTCCTGTTCAAGCACCGGGCTATTGTCGAAATAGTCCTCAAGCGCGCTCTTGCCGCGCGACGTCACAAAGATGAATTCCTTGATACCAGCTTCGCGCGCCTCATCGATTGCATATTGGATGAGGGGCCTGTCCACGAGCGTCATGATCTCTTTCGGGATCGCTTTCGTGGCCGGAAGAAAGCGCGTGCCTAGCCCCGCCACGGGGAAGATCGCCTTGGTGACTTTTTTACGCATGAAGTAACTCGCTGATGTGTGACTAGGGCTTTGCCAAACGGCTTAAATTCGATTGAACCGTATCCGCTAAATCCCACGCGTTCAACTCCGCGTCAGGCAAGAAAATGCCGAAAAACACCTATAAAACAAAGCGTGCTGAAACAGGTATCAAAGCAAGCGGCACGTCGAATCCAGCGCGGGAATACAGGCCTCCCGCGCTGACACCTTAGTCAAATGCGTTGCTAAGTCCGAACACCGATCCGATAAGCGCCATGACCGACTGCGCCGGCTTGACGGCGGATTCTGTTGCCATGACCGTATCGCCGGGATGGATATAGAAATTCCGCGCACCAAAGATGCCGTCGGCGCTTGTCATGTCCATGGTGAAGACAACGTATTGCTTCTTCGGACCTGTCCCGTCTTCACGCACCTGCGCAGGGGCGTATTCGCGCATCACGAGAAGCCCGGCAGGGTTTGCGCGCGTGTCATTCACACCACCAAGCATCGAGACCGCTTCGAGACCCGAGATTTTTTCCTTGTGGAAGTAGACAAGCTCTTCCCGGGCCGTCGCGCCCAGCGCAACAAAGGACCGGCGGTCCTCGTCGATCAAAACCTGATCGCCGCCACGCACGATGATGTTTTTCGCCGGATCGGCAAAAAGCGCCGGGGCCGGGATCTCATAGGTCTTGCCATTGCGAATAAGACGCACGACCGGGTTCTTGATAGAGGGCGAAATACCGCCGCCTCGCGAAATCAGGCTCAGAATCGAAAAATTGCGGTTCGGAAGCGCCTGCGGCCCCGGCTTGACCACGCCGGACACGAGATCGGCAGAGTTCCCGACCCCTTCGACGAGCTCAAGCTGAACCTGTGCCGAGGGCGCGATCTCGGTCATCTCTTCCTGAATCTTGGCGCGCGCCTCGGTCGCCGTCAGGCCGAGCACATGCACATCGTCGACATAGGGCACAAAGACCATGCCGCTTGCATCGATCTCCACACTGGCGACATCTGCGCTACGCTGATCTTGCCCGGTGATGAGAGAGTTTTCGGAGTTGTCCCAGATCCGAAGATTGAGCGTATCCCCGACACGGAGCACGTTCGACGCCGGGCCACGTTGCCGCGCAAGCCACGAATAGTGCCCACGCCAACCGGTTTGCGGCCACGATTGGATACGACCGGCACTTTCGCGAGTGATTGGGACGACCGAGATATTGTCGGCTTCCGATTGTTCGGCAGAACGCCCTGCAACCTCAGTTACGATCGGCGCGCCGCGCGGCAAGGCGCAAGCGGTCAAGACACAGAGAGCTGCCAACAGCCCGACTTTCCTTGCCACGTCAAAATTCATTCGGAAAATGCCCCAGGTTTGATGACCGCGTTTTAGTCCGAAAAAGGACAGAGCGGCAACGAAATTCGGCCCCCGCTGGCTCAGTTCTTTTGCTACATCTTGTCTCTTGGCCGGAATTCAGGCGCACTCTGTAGTTTAGGGTGTCCCCATCTCCGCCATCATGGCCTCGATCTTCGGCACGTCCTCGGGGTTATTAAGTTCCCAGAACTGACGCCCCCGCGCTTCAACCTCGACACAGAGAACCCGATGCCCGTGTTCCATGAACCGGAGCTGCTCGAGCCCTTCGAGGCTCTCAAGCGGGCCCGAGGTCCACCGCGGATAGGCGCCAAGCGCCGAAGGACGATAGGCATAGACCCCAACATGATGGAACACCGGGGTCTCCTCCTCGTCGCCATAGGTCTTCGAGGTGAATGGGATGACTTCCTTCGAGAAATAGAGCGCGTGCCGATCCTTGGTGAACACGGCGGTCGTGCCGCCGACACGCCCCGCCTTGCGATCCTCAAGGAACCCGTTGAGCGCCCGTCCGTCACAGCGCAGGACCGGCGTCGCCACCTCCGCCATCGGATCCCCCTTCAAGCCTTCGACAAGCTCTTCTACGAACCATGCCGGGGTCAACGGTGCATCGCCTTGCAGGTTGACCACGATATCAAACCCGCCGCCAAGATTGTCGAATGCCTCGGCGCACCGCTCGGTCCCATTGGCGCACGCCTCTGATGTCATCACGACCTCGGCCCCAAACGCCTCGGACGCCTCGCGAATACGGTCGTCATCTGTCGCCACCACGACGCGATCAACCCCCTTCACCCCACAGGCCGCTTCCCACGACCGCTGGATCAAGCTCTTGCTCTCGCCCGTCGCGCCCTTGAGCGTCGCGAGTGGTTTGCCGGGATAGCGGGTCGACGCATAGCGCGCCGGAATAGCGATCAGGACAGACATTCAGGCCTCTTTCAGAACAACATTCGGCGCATAGGCGATGAAGAACGGATTGGCGAACCCGTCCTTACCATAGATCAGCGGCGTGTGATCGTCGAACCGCACGACATCACCTCCTGCCCCAAGCAAAACGGCATGGCCCGCAGCCGTATCCCATTCCATCGTCCGCCCGACGCGCGGATAGATATCCGCTTCGCCCGTCGCCACGAGACAGAATTTGAGCGACGACCCCGCGCTCTTCATGTCCTTGACGGCATATTTGTTGATGTAGTCATCGGTGGCCTGATCCCGGTGCGATTTCGACGCCACCACGTAGAGCGCGTCATTGTCGCTTTCGGCAACATGGATCGGTGTCACCTCGCCCACCGTGTCGGGCGCGAAATCCCCGGTTTCCTCGACCGAATGGCCGTCGGCCTGGGTAAAGAACATACGGTTGCGCGCTGGGGCATAGACAACCCCCCGCTGCGGCACACCGTTCTCCACATAGGCGATGTTGACCGTGAAATCGCCCCGGCGGTGGATGAACTCCTTGGTGCCGTCAAGCGGATCGACGATCAGAAACGTATCGCCCTTGGCGGCATGGCTCTCCGCCTGTTCTTCGGTCACCAACATCACATCGGGGAATGCCGCACGAAGCCCTGCCGAGATGATCGCATCGGCCGCTTCGTCGGCTTCGGTGACCGGGCTATCATCCGACTTCACCTTCACCTCGAAATCATCTGCGTTGTAGATCTCCATGATCTTCTCGCCCGCTTCGATGGCAAGGCGGCGGATGACGGGGACAAGTGCGTTATGATCCAAGAGATGTCTCCATATGCAGGAAAGTTGAAATAAAAACTCGCGCCCCTTATGCTTTGGTCCTAACGGAACGGCAAGATTTCCCTACTATCCCCCGAGCACACACGGCGTACTGAGGCAATGTTTCAACAAACTGCACCCAAGACCACATTTGCGAGCGCCCTGAACATCGCCGAATTGATCTATCATTCGGTCGTGCACAACATTCGCAAGACGCATGGCAATGCGATGATGTCGATCCTGCGCAACATGCTGCAGGCGGCGGTCTTCGTGATGATGTTCTTCCTGATGTTCTCGATCCTCGGGATGCGGAGCGCTGCGCTAAGGGGCGATTTCCTGCTCTACATCATGTCGGGGATTTTCCTCTTCATGACCCATACCAAGACGCTTGGCGCGGTGGCCGGGGCGGAAGGGCCCTCATCGCCGATGATGAAGCACGCGCCGATGAACACCATCATCGCCATTTCTGCCGCTGCCCTAAGCACACTCTACATTCAAATTCTCTCGCTCTTCGCGATCCTTTTCATCTACCACGCCGCTTGGACCCCGATCACCATCGACCAACCCATCGCCGCCTTTGGCATGCTCTTGCTCGCATGGTTTACCGGAATCGCCATCGGCATGCTCTTCCTCGCATTGAAACCTTGGTTCCCAACCTTCGTGGGCATCATGACAACGGTCTACCAGCGCGCCAATATGATCGCCTCGGGCAAGATGTTCGTTGCCAACACGATGCCAAGCTTCATGATCGCTATGTTCGACTGGAACCCGCTCTTTCATTGCATTGACCAATCGCGCGGCTTTGTGTTCATCAACTACGCCCCGCGCAATTCGAACATCGACTACCCCTTCTGGTTCGGCGTGGTCTTCCTGATGCTCGGCCTCATGGGCGAATTCTATACGCGTCGCCACGTCTCGCTAAGCTGGAACGCCAAACGATGAGACGGTTGGCCTTTCTGCTGGCCTGCCTCTGCGTGCTTCCCTTCATAGCTAAGGCCGATGGTTTTCCGGCTCTGCATGACGTCGTCGATGTGGCCTCGGATGACGTGCTCAATATCCGCTCCGGCCCAACGGCCGGCGCCGAAATCATCGGCACGCTGGCCCCGGATGCCCGCAACATCGAGGTGACGGGAACAAATGAGAGCGGCACATGGGGCCGCGTGAATACCGGCGAACGCGCCGGTTGGGTCTCAATGCGGTACATGCAGGCCACCGCGCAGGGCCATTGGACCAATCCCACAGCCAAGCTACGCTGTTTCGGAACGGAACCGTTCTGGTCCCTGATCCTATCTCCAGCAACCAAGCGCGCGGACTACATTCGCCCAGACGCCGCACCTTCGACCATAGGGATCACCCAATTTCTGACATCTGCACCCGGCTATCCCCCTGCCGCCTGGATGATGTTTGAAAAGGGAGCGCTCGATTGGGTCGAGCTTGAACAAGCGTCTTGCAATGACGGCATGTCAGACCGCGATTTCGGTATTTCCGCGCGACTGGCAGTATCACAGCCCATGAAAGACGCGCTGACTCTCCCCAATTATGTCGTGCACGGCTGCTGCTCGGTTATCCTGCACTGACCGCCCGAAGCGTCACGTTGATCCGCCCACCCTTATCCAGTAGGCGCGATGATCCAAACCGGATGCGGTCAACGCCATGATGGCAAAGCCGCGCCGCACCCCCCATCACCACAACATCCCCTGACTCGAGCCAGATCGACTCTGTCTTGCCGCCTTTTTCCACATTCCCCATCCGGAAAAGCGCACTATCGCCAAGCGACAAGGACACCACGGGCCACGAGAAATCGCCCTCGTCCTTGTCCTGATGCATCCCCATCCGCGCGCCCTCGCCGTAGAAGTTCACCAGACAGCTATCAGGAAGACGCTCCGCCGCCACCAGATCGCGCCAGATATCGAGAATACCCTCCGGGATCGCGGGCCAATCCATCCCCTCCGGATGATGCGGTTCATACCGATACCCGCGCCGGTCCGTGACCCAACCAAGCCGCCCCGCCGAGGTCATCCGCACCGACATCTTCCGCCCCCGCGCGGTTTCAGGCGCAAAGAACGGCGCGACCTGCGCCACACCCCGCAACGATGCCACGATCTCGCGTTGCGCTTCGGGATCAAGATACCCCTTGTGAACCTGAAAACCCCGGATGTTGAGCGGTTCTGCCACGTGCTTCCCCTCTTTGCCGTGCCTACCTTCGGAAAAACCCTTCGATTCTTCACGTTCCCGCGAACACAGACGCTTGCAGGCGCTTTTCCCCCTCCCTATATACCCTGCGAAGCGCGGCTGACGAGTGTCGGTCGCAATCGGAATCGGGGCCCGGATGCCATAACGGGTTCGCGTCCCGGAACATCGCCTTAATTGAGAAGGGATATAAAATGGGTAAAGTTATCGGTATCGACCTCGGTACGACCAACTCCTGTGTTGCCATCATGGACGGCGCACAAGCCAAAGTAATCGAAAACTCCGAAGGTACGCGCACGACCCCGTCGATCGTCGCCTTCACGGATGACGAGCGCCTCGTCGGCCAGCCGGCCAAACGTCAGGCCGTCACCAACCCGGAAAACACCGTCTTTGGTGTCAAACGCCTGATCGGTCGCCGTTACGACGACGCTGACCTCGCCAAAGACCTCAAGAACATGCCGTTCAACGTCATCAATGGCGGCAACGGCGACGCATGGGTCGAAGCCAAGGGTGAGAAATACTCCCCGTCGCAAATCTCGGCCTTCATCCTCGGCAAGATGAAAGAGACCGCCGAAAGCTATCTTGGCGAAGAAGTGACGCAGGCCGTCATCACCGTCCCCGCTTACTTCAACGACGCCCAGCGTCAGGCGACCAAGGACGCCGGCAAGATCGCTGGTCTCGAAGTGCTGCGGATCATCAACGAACCGACCGCGGCCGCACTGGCTTATGGTCTCGACAAGGAAGAAACCCACACCATCGCGGTCTATGACCTTGGCGGCGGTACTTTCGACGTGACCATCCTCGAGATCGACGATGGCCTGTTCGAAGTGAAATCGACCAACGGCGATACCTTCCTTGGCGGTGAAGACTTTGACATGCGCATCGTCAACTACCTCGCCGACGAGTTCAAGAAAGAGCACGGCGTTGACCTGACCAAGGACAAGATGGCCCTCCAACGTCTCAAGGAAGCCGCCGAGAAAGCCAAGATCGAGCTCTCCTCCTCGAGCCAGACCGAGATCAACCAGCCGTTCATCTCGATGGATCCGAACGGCGGCCAGCCGCTGCACATGGTCATGAAACTGACCCGTGCCAAGCTTGAATCGCTGGTCGGCGACCTGATCAAGGCATCGCTCAAACCGTGTCAGGCCGCTCTCAAGGACGCCGGCCTCTCGGCCAACGAGATCGACGAAGTCGTGCTCGTCGGCGGTATGACCCGTATGCCCCGCGTGGTCGAGGAAGTGACCAAGTTCTTCGGCAAAGAGCCGCACAAGGGCGTGAACCCGGACGAAGTTGTCGCCATGGGCGCCGCCATTCAGGCCGGTGTTCTTCAGGGTGACGTCAAGGACGTCGTTCTGCTCGACGTGACCCCGCTCTCGCTCGGCATCGAAACGCTCGGCGGTGTCTTCACCCGCCTGATCGACCGCAACACCACGATCCCGACCAAAAAGTCGCAGATCTTCTCGACCGCTGAAGACAACCAGTCGGCCGTGACCATCCGTGTCTTCCAGGGCGAGCGTGAAATGGCCGCCGACAACAAGATCCTCGGTCAGTTCAACCTCGAGAACATCCCGCCGGCCCCGCGCGGCCTGCCGCAGATCGAAGTGACCTTCGACATCGACGCCAACGGCATCGTGTCTGTCGGCGCTATGGACAAGGGCACTGGCAAGGAACAGAAGATCACGATCCAGGCCTCCGGTGGTCTCTCGGACGAGGACATCGAGAAGATGGTTCAGGACGCCGAGGCCAACGCCGAAGCGGACAAGGAACGCAAGGATCTCGTCGAGGCGCGCAACCAGGCCGAAAGCCTCATCCACTCGACCGAGAAGTCGATGGAAGAGCATTCGGACAAGGTCGACCCGACCACCATCGAAGCGATCGAACTGGCCATTTCCGCACTCAAGGACGACCTCGAGAAGGACGACGCCTCCGCCGACAAGATCAAAGGTGGCATCCAGAACGTGACCGAGGCCGCAATGAAGCTTGGTGAAGCCATCTACAAGGCAAGCCAGGACGAAGGCGCGGGTGAGCCGGACGCGGCGGATATGGGTCCGGGCGACGACGACATAGTCGATGCCGACTTTGAGGACCTCGACGACGACAAGCGCAGCTAAGAGGCGCCATCGGAACTGAAACCAGGGCCGGTCCGCTCGCCGGATCGGCCCTTTTCATTCCGGCCAAAGGAGTAACCCATGGCAAAACGTGACTTCTACGAGGTGCTTGGCGTCGGCAAGGGGGCTTCCGCGGACGAGATCAAGAAGGCCTATCGCAAGAAGGCCAAAGAGTTTCACCCGGACCGCAATGCGGACAATCCCGAGGCTGAGACTCAGTTCAAAGAAGCGAACGAGGCCTACGAAGTCCTCAAGGACGCCGAGAAAAAAGCAGCCTATGACCGTTTCGGCCACGCCGCCTTCGAAGGCGGCATGGGCGGCGGTGGCGGCCCGCGCGGTGGCCATCCCGGTCAGGGCGATTTCGCCTCGGCCTTCTCGGATGTGTTCGACGATCTTTTTGGTGACTTCATGGGCGGACGCGGCGGCGGTGGCCGTCAGCGCGCCGCGCGTGGCGCTGATCTGCGCTATAACCTGCGTGTGACGCTCGAAGAGGCCTTTTCCGGCCTCCAGAAGACAATCAACGTCCCGACCTCCGTGCCCTGCGATGCCTGCGAAGGCACAGGTGCCGAAGGCGGCGCAGAGCCAACCACCTGCCCGACATGCTCCGGCATGGGCAAGGTGCGTGCACAACAGGGCTTCTTCACGGTCGAGCGCACCTGCCCGACATGTTCCGGCCTCGGCCAGATCATCAAGAACCCCTGCAAATCCTGTGCTGGCCAAGGCCGCATTGAGAAAGATCGCGCGCTTTCGGTCAACATCCCCGCCGGTGTCGAAACTGGCACCCGCATTCGCCTCGCTGGCGAAGGCGAGGCCGGGATGCGTGGCGGGCCGTCTGGCGATCTCTACATCTTCATTGAGGTCTCCAAACACGCGCTCTTTGAACGCGAAGGCAACAATCTTTTCTGCCGTGTGCCCGTGTCGATGACCTCGGCCGCGCTTGGTGGCGATATCGAGGTGCCGACGATCGACGGTGGCCGCTCGCGGGTCAAGATCCCTGCCGGGTCGCAATCCGGTCGTCAGATGCGCCTGCGCAGCAAGGGCATGCCCGCCCTGCGCGGTGGCGGTGCTGGCGATATGTTCATCGAACTGGCCGTCGAAACGCCGGTCAACCTCACCAGCCGCCAGAAAGAGCTCCTGCGCGAGTTCGAGGATCTCTCGGAAGAGAACAACCCCGAGAGCAGCAGCTTCTTCAAATCGGTGAAGAACTTCTGGGATTCGATGAAGGGCTGACCCGCCTTACATCACCCAATCGAAAGGGCGTCCTTCGGGGCGCCCTTTTCTTTTGCCCGGCGCCCAAAGGTTAACAAATGGACGGTGAGTGAAATCCGCACATATGCAATACCGACGTGATACCGACATAAGATTTTGGCGTTAACTTCTGTTCGGTTAACCCTTCTTCAACCATGTTTCACGACCCTTGAAACATGTCCGATCCGCGTGCTTTTGCTGAGGTGCCCTTGCCGCTTTTCCCCTCTGACGAGGCGGCGGAGACGGCCCCTTTGCCTGCGGGAAAGCTGCCTTCCTACATCGCCGATCACCGCAAGCGCCTGCGCGCCCGCTTCCTATCGGGCGGGGCCAATGCCCTCCCGGATTACGAGCTTCTCGAGCTTGTCCTGTTCCGCGCCATCCCGCGCCAGGATGTCAAACCGCTTGCGCATAAACTCTTGGAAACATTCGGAGACTTCAACAGCGTCCTTTCCGCACCCCCGGCCCGCCTTCGGGAGGTAAATGGCGTCGGAGAGGCCGTGCTTTGCGAGTTGAAGATCGTCGAGGCTGCCGCACACCGCCTCGCCCGTGCCCGCGTCATGCAGCGTCGGGTCTTGTCGAGTTGGGATGCTCTGCTTGACTATTGTCGCACCACCATGGCCCACCGAGAGGTCGAACAATTCCGCGTGCTCTACCTCGACACGAAGAATACCCTTATCGCCGACGAGGAGCAGGCACGCGGCACCGTGAACCATGTCCCAGTCTACCCCCGCGAGATCCTTAAACGCGCTCTCGAGATCGGCGCCACAGCCTTGATTTTAGTGCATAATCATCCATCTGGAGATCCAACCCCTTCGTCCTCCGATCTCTCGATGACCGAGCAGATCCGAACAGGCGCCGAAGCCTTGGGGCTCGTTCTACACGACCACCTTATCATCGGGAAATCCGCCGAGCTAAGCTTCCGCGCCTCGGGTTATCTCTAGCGGACCCAGATCTCGACGCGCCGGTTAACCTGTCGCCCCCAAGCGCTATCGTCACAGGCCATGGGCAGCGCCTCGCCAAACGCCATAACCTCGATCGTCACTTGCTCAAGGTTTGCAGTCTCCGCGGCGGCAACGACGGCCTGCTCAACGATTTCTGCACGCTTTCGTGCAATGCTCATGTTTCCAGGAGCTGGTCCAACGCGGTCGCTAAACCCGACAAACGCGATCTTGCGCCCGTCATAGATGCCCGCTTCGATCGCTCGGGCAAGTTGTTGCACGTTCGACCGCGACTGCGCGTCGAGCTTTGTTTCGCCTGTCTGAAACCGGAAGGAGGTCGTCAGGCGTTTCATCGGTGCGAGACGCTTTGTCATGCGCTGCAGGCCTTCGAGCGGAAGCTCGTCTCCCGCAACGGATATTGCGTTAACGAACCTGTCACCCTGAAGATCGACGGGGATTTCCTCTGGCGCCTGATCAACGAAACCCGCGCGCCGGATCACGACTTGCGCAGATGGGCTTCTTGTATACGCAAGGAACTCTCGCGCGATCTTCGGCAACCGCCGCGCAGGAAAATAAAGGAACATCGGCGCGGTTAGCGGGTAGTCTTCGGTCTTGAGAGTGCGGCGCGACGCTGCCAACGCGAACCCGCATGTCCCCCGAAGCACGATGGTCTGCGCATTCCCTGTCTCTGAAAACGGTGCGATGCCAATAGCAAACGGATCCCGGATTACAGAAGCCACCAAGGATTCGTTCCGGTCATGGCGCTGCACATCGTCACTGATTTCTCGTCTGGACGGCGCCATGAGTTGATCTTCCACGGCCTGCGCTAACCCGGTTTTCTCATCAAGAAGATGCAGCCCAATAGGCGCATCCGGCCCGCCCAGATCGACCCAGTTATCAATCTGTCCCGCGAATACCTGCGAAAGCTGCTGCGGCGACAATGCCCGTACCGGATTCCCCGGCGAGACCACAGCGACAAGCCCATCAAGCGAAAGAACCCGGCTCCGGTTTGTCTCTGTCATGTCTCCAAGCCCGGCATCATAGCCGCGCCGCGCCTCATCCTTCCGAATCTCTCGCAACGACATCGCGATATCCGCCTCATTTGCGAGAAGGTCTGCAAAGCCTTCATCAGAACTGCTCGCATGGAAATGAAACCGGGCGAGCTTTCGATCTGTCTTGCCGTCAGAAAGATGATAGGTGAACCGCCTGTCGCCAAGCGCCTCGCGCGTGACGTCATATCCATGCCGCAGCGCAAACGCCTCGATCAGCGCAGGCATAAGCACCTCCGCCATAGAGGATGCCCCGGAGACAGACACATCAGCGATATAATGCAACAAGCTCGGGCAGGCAGGCCCGTCACAAAGCACTCCCGAGCCATCCACTGTCAACTCACCATAGATCGTCTCGACCCGGTAGAACTCGCCATCAAAACCAAGAAGCGTTCCCGTGATCTCGACCTCACCGTCGCGGGACGTCAGGGTAACGTCCTGTGCGAACGCAGGAAGCGTATGGCTAAACAGGAAAAGTGCGGCAAACACTGCCGCACACCACTTGTACATTTGATCGACCTTGTTGCCTGCCTTACTTGCTGGCGATCTTCAGGTCTTGGAGCAGGTTTTTCAACACCAGAAGTTCACCCACCGCATCGCATTCCGGCATTTCGACGCTCAATTGATGGGTCACGGCCGGCTCTGATCGGCGGACTTCTATAGATCCTGCGGAAATCTGTCGCCCGCAATTTGCCTGGCTGACATCTGCCTCCACACTCAGGGCAACTTCACCCGCCTTTTTCGCGGATCCGGTCGGAAAGGTGTAGACCTCTGCAAGAAGCGGCTCTGGTAAATCTGCGTTCCCAAGCCGGACAAGGAACCCCTTGTTACCCTCGACAATCGCCGTCACGTCGCGCCGCGCCTCTCTCCAGACATGTCCTGCGCTTTCGTACTCTGCACCGTATTCCCGCGCATGAAGCGCCAGGCCCGTGTCCCCCTGCCATTGAACGGCAACGCGGTCATAAAACTGAAGCGACGGGACATCCGCCTTGGCAACGGCGCCGTCTCCGTTGGTCAGGACCGCAACAAATGTGGCGCTTTCGGTCAGGGCAGGCACATCCACGCGGAGGCTGCCATCCGGACCAATCGTATCGGCGAACTTGAGATCACCATGGTGCACAACAACCCGCTCACCGGTCAGGCAGGGGGCCGTCAATTGTAGCGCGACAAGGGCAGCCGGGAGTGGCTCGGCGGTCAGCGACACGTCACATGCGAGGTTCGGAGTCGCGACCTCCTCAGGCATATCGCTCACGGGTGCATCGCTTGAAACGATGAGCGCGACTGTCTTGTGAGACAAGCTCTCATCAAAGCTGACTTCGCGCGGAAGTGCCGGAAGCCCACCGATCTGGACGGTCTCCGAGGT
This sequence comes from Shimia sp. FJ5, assembly GCF_032918335.1. NCBI lineage: Bacteria > Pseudomonadati > Pseudomonadota > Alphaproteobacteria > Rhodobacterales > Roseobacteraceae > Shimia > Shimia sp. FJ5. The sequence goes on from NZ_JAWJUV010000002.1 coordinate 137,395, forward strand.
GGCATTGGGTAAGCTCGCCTCGATCACGTTGCCCACCAGGCTGATACCAGGTTCAGGCAGTTGGTGGCCTGCGTATCCAGGTTCGCTCGACTGCATCAAGAACCCGATAGACGCCGCACAAGAAAGCGTTGCACCTGCAAGGGCATACCGACGATACACATTGATTTTTCTTACCATACTACACTCCTGACTCGCGCTGCCCCAAAAGTGTGATGCCAAAAGAAAAGGGCGCTCATAAGGCGCCCTCTTGAAGTTTGTTTGTTGCAGCGCTCTCTACACGAGACGCCCGTGGCAGTGCTTGAACTTCTTGCCAGATCCACAGGGGCATGCCTCGTTCCGTCCCGGATTCCCCCACGTCGAAGGATCGGCCTCATCGAACCCCTCTTTGGCAACACCCTCGGACGGCTGTGCTTGAGGATTCGCAGCCTTCTCAATCTCTGCACGCTGTTCCGCCATTTCCTGTGCGAGCTGCTGTTGCTCTTCTTCGGTCATAGGACGGATGTGCGCGAGGGTCTTGGTGACTTCTTCGCGAAGACTGTCGAGCATGCTTTCAAAAAGCTGGAACGCTTCATTCTTGTACTCGTTGAGAGGATCGCGCTGTGCATAACCCCGGAATCCGACAACAGAGCGGAGATGCTCAAGCGTCAAGAGGTGTTCGCGCCATTTTGTATCGATCGTCTGAAGAAGAACCTGCTTCTCGATCATGCGCATCGCCTCGGGTCCGAAGTGCACGGCTTTTTGCGCCATCATCTCATCCGACGCTTTCTCGAGACGCTCGATGATATCTTCATCATCGACACCTTCTTCATGTGCCCAATCTGCGACTGGCGCATCCAGACCAAGGATCTCGATGCTGTCTTGCTTCAACCCATCGACGTCCCATTGTTCTGCGTAGGACTTGGGCGGCATGTGATACTCAACCCGGTCTGCGATGACTTCATAGCGCATATCGCGCGCGATCTCTGAAAGGTCTTCAGCTTCCATGATATCACGGCGCTGACCGAAGATAACTTTCCGCTGATCGTTCATCACATCATCGAACTTCAGAAGCTGCTTACGAATATCGAAGTTGCGACCCTCGACCTTTGCCTGCGCGCGCTCGAGGGATTTGTTGACCCACGGGTGCACGATGGCCTCGCCTTCCTTCATTCCGAGCGATGAGAGGACCTTGTCGAGACGTTCCGACCCAAAGATACGCATCAGGTCATCCTCGAGCGACAGGAAGAATGCCGAACGACCCGGGTCACCCTGACGACCGGAACGACCACGCAACTGGTTGTCAATCCTGCGGCTTTCGTGGCGCTCTGTTGCAAGAACAAAGAGGCCGCCCGCATCCTTGACCGCCTGTTCGTCAGCTTCATGCTCTGCCTCGATACGCGCACGGATTTCATCCGGATGCGCCTCGGGTTCTGCCGCGATGGCTTCCATGATCTTAAACTCGACATTGCCGCCAAGTTTGATGTCGGTCCCACGACCGGCCATGTTCGTCGCAATCGTGACGGCGCCGAGTTTGCCCGCATCTGCAACGATCTGAGCTTCTTGCTCATGCTGCCGCGCGTTCAGGACGTTGTGTTTAACCCCTGCCTGCGTAAGCATGTCAGACAGAACTTCGGACTTCTCGATTGATGTCGTACCCACGAGGATCGGCTGTCCCTTTTCATGGGCTACTTTAATCTCTTCGACAATCGCCTCAAACTTCTCGCGCGCCGTGCGATAGACGGCATCATCTTCGTCGATACGTGAAATCGGACGGTTGGTCGGAACTTCGACGACACCAAGGCCGTAGATTTCCATGAATTCTTCGGGTTCTGTCGCGGCCGTACCGGTCATGCCGCCAAGCTTGTTATAGAGGCGGAAATAGTTCTGGAACGTCACCTGTGCGAGAGTGACGTTCTCGGGTTGTATCTCGCAGCCTTCCTTGGCTTCGATCGCCTGATGAAGCCCCTCAGAAAGGCGGCGCCCTGCCATCATACGTCCGGTGAATTCGTCAATGAGAACGACGCTGCCATCACGGACGATATAATCTTTGTCCCGCGCAAAGAGCTTGTGCGCGCGCAAGCCTTGGTTGACATGGTGCACGACCGTCGTGCTTTCCGGATCGTAGAGAGATTGCTCTTCGGGAAGGACGCCGTTCTCGTGCAAGAGCGCTTCAAGGTAGTCGTTGCCTTCATCTGTAAACGTCACCTGACGGGTTTTCTCATCAATCGTGAAATGCTCTTCCGACAACTGCGGAATAAGCGCATCAATCGCCATGTAGAGGTCGGTGCGGTCTTGGGCCGGGCCCGAGATGATGAGCGGAGTCCGCGCTTCATCGATCAGGATCGAGTCGACCTCATCGACAACCGCGTAGTTGTGGCCGCGCTGGGACAGTTCGCTTAGGTCGCTCCGCATGTTGTCGCGCAGGTAGTCAAAGCCAAGCTCGTTGTTCGTCGCATAGGTGATGTCGCAGGCATAAGCCTCACGTTTCTCTTTGGGATCTTGCTGTGGGTAGATGACCCCGGTCGTCATACCGAGTGCGCCATAGACCTTGCTCATCCATTCCGCATCACGCCGCGCGAGGTAGTCGTTGACGGTAACGATATGAACGCCCTCACCAGTCAGCGCATTGAGATACGCTGGGAATGTCGCGACGAGGGTCTTACCCTCACCGGTCTTCATCTCGGAGATATTCCCCTGATGCAGAAATATGCCGCCCATAAGCTGTACATCGAAGGCGCGAAGACCCAAGGCGCGCTTGGCGGCCTCGCGGCAATTCGCAAATGCTTCAGGAAGCAAGGCATCCAGCTTTTCCCCGCCCTTGGCGCGCTCCGAAAGTTCGCGCGTCTTGGCGATGATCTCTTCATCCGAGAGTTTCTCGAATTCAGGCTCGAGCGCGTTGATCTTGTCGACGAGAGGGCGGGTTGCCTTGATCTTGCGGTCATTCGGCGTTCCGAACACCTTCTTGGCAAGTTTTCCGATACCCAGCATATGCGTTTGTCCTTCGTTGACACAATCTTGCGAGGGACCCGCTTGCCCGTTCAGCGCACTACACCTACAAACGGAAAAGAGCCGGTTCACCCAAGCCTCCAAGCGATGTAAGGGGCGGGCGAAACAGTGTCAACGTCGCCAACCCGCGCGACACCAAACAAGGACCACAGGATGTCAAAACACGTGAAAATCATGCGCTCAACAGCGATGGCGCTTATGCTTGCAGTGCCTGCCGCCGTTGTTGCCGAGCCGACATCCGATACCGTCGTTGCGACAGTCAATGATACCGAGATCACTCTGGGCCATATGATCGTCGTGCGCGAGAACCTGCCCGAGCAGTATCAATCCTTGCCTGATGATGTTCTCTTCAAGGGTATTTTGGACCAGGTCATCCAACAAACCCTTCTGGCGCAGTCTCTCGATGGCCCTGAGCCGAGGAAAGTGACACTCGCTCTTGAGAACCAGAAGCGGCTACTTCTCGCAGACGCGGCGATCAATGCCGCGCTGCAAGAGGGCGTCGAAGCAGACGCCATGCAGGAACGATATCAAGAAAAGTATGTCGAGAATTTCGAGGGCGCCGCGGAGTTCAATGCTTCTCACATTCTCGTGGAAACCTTGGAAGAAGCAGAAGCAGTGCACGCTGAGCTTCTTGCAGGGGCAGATTTTGCAGAGCTCGCCAAGGAAAAATCGACAGGGCCGTCAGGGCCATCGGGCGGTGCGCTCGGTTGGTTCGGCGCAGGAGAAATGGTGCCGGCCTTCGAAGACGCCGTCGCCGCCCTTGGCGTTGGCGAAATCTCGGAACCTGTGCAGACCCAGTTCGGTTGGCATATTGTGAAGCTGAACGATCTTCGGACACAAGCAGCGCCTACTTTTGAAGAAGTTCAGGCCGAACTCGTTGCTGAGCTTCAGGAGAAAATCATTGATGCCAAAATTGCAGCTCTGACTGAGGCTGCAGAAATCGACAAGACGGCTGCGGATGATATCGACCCTGCGAGCCTCAAGGACGCGAGCCTGGTATCCTCCGAGGTTTCTGGAGACTGACACATGGCAAAGATCACACATGTTTCTCCGCTAGCGCCTGCCACCTTCCCGACTCTTCCCGAGATAAAAGGGGCGGATTTTGCCACGGTCGAAGCGGGTATTAAATACGCAGGTCGGAAAGACGTCATGCTTGCACGACTGGCGGCGGGGTCCTCTATTGCCGGCGTATTCACGAGATCTGCGACTCGTTCTGCCGCTGTGCTTGATTGCCAAGAGAAGATCTCTCTCCAAAGTGATGCGGGTGCAGCGATCATCGTCAATGCAGGGAATGCCAACGCATTCACCGGGCGAAACGGTATTGAGGCGACGAAGGCCGTAACCGGTGCCGTTGCGCAAACACTTTCCCTGCCAGAGTCCCGCGTTTTCTCCTCTTCGACCGGCGTCATCGGTGAACCGCTTCCCTTTGAGAAGATCACCAACAAGCTCAGTGAGATGCGTGAGGCGCTCTCACCCGGAAAGATGAAAGACGCCGCAGAAGCCATCCGAACAACCGACACGTTTGCGAAAGCCTCGGCGGCGGAGTTTGAAGTCGACGGACAGGTTGTAAATATCGCCGGGATTGCCAAGGGTTCTGGCATGATCGCGCCAGATATGGCGACGATGCTTGTCTACATCTTTACCGATGCAAAGGTCGAGCAGGCGCTCCTGCAAGAAATGCTCTCGGAACTTACTGACCTCACCTTCAACAACATCACAGTTGATAGCGACACATCGACATCTGATACGCTTCTTCTCGGGGCGACGGGTGCGAGCGGTGTTGAGATCAGCAATCGCGAGGGGCCGTTCTATCAGGCCCTTCATCAAGTCATGCTCGATTTGGCGCACCAAGTTGTGCGCGACGGTGAAGGCGCAACAAAGTTCGTCACCGTCAATGTGACTGGCGCTGAAACGGCAAAGGATGCGCGCGCCCATGCGTTGGCCATCGCCAATTCGCCGCTCGTCAAGACGGCGATCGCGGGAGAGGACCCCAATTGGGGACGTGTGGTCATGGCGATCGGCAAGTCCGGCGCGTCCGCGGATCGTGATCGGCTTACAATTCGGTTTGGGGATATCCTTGTTGCAGAGAACGGCTGGGTGTCCCCCAACTACAAGGAGGCAGACGGAGCGTCTTACATGAAGCAGCAAGACCTCGAGATTTCGGTTGATCTCGGACTTGGCGATGGCGACGCAACCGTGTGGACCTGCGATCTTACGCATGGCTACATTACGATCAACGCGGACTACCGGTCGTGACGAAGATCATTCTTGTCTCAGCGGTTGCGCTCATCGACGTGGATGGGCGCATTCTTCTCGCTCAACGGCCAGAGGGAAAGTCCATGGCCGGCCTTTGGGAGTTTCCCGGTGGCAAAGTGGAGCCCGGAGAGTCACCTGAAGTCGCGCTTATCCGCGAACTTCAGGAAGAGCTTGGGATCGATACTTGGGAAAGCTGTCTTGCTCCACTAACTTTTGCGTCGCATAGCTATGACGATTTCCATTTGCTTATGCCGCTCTTTGCTTGTCGTAAATGGAAGGGCACGCCGATGTCACGTGAGGGGCAATCCTTAAAATGGGTGCGGCCAGAGAACCTCAGAGATTTCAAGATGCCTCCGGCAGATATCCCCTTGATCCCGATTTTGAGAGACTGGCTATAGGACTGTTCGATGCAAAAATATGCGGTTTGCCATATATTTTACCACAAGTGAGACAAAATCCACTTCTCGGATGTGATTGAACCCGCTAAGTTAACAATGTCCATCGGCCGCTCTTGGCGGTTGGTGAGAAATGAAAACAATCCGATCAAGTCAATCATCGGGGGAGAATTGACATGCTTAGGACGATCACCGTGGGCAGCTGTGTTTCTGTACAAGGAACATTTGTGCGCAAGCTTCCGGGCGGCAAGATCGCTGTGCGCGTAGGCAAGACGGTCTATGCAGGCACACCTATTGCAGCGACTTAGACGCAATAGCTGACACTGCCAAAGAAAAAGGGCGCCTCGCGGCGCCCTTTCTTTTTCGTCTATCCTTTGTCGGATCAGTCCAGCGTCCGCGTGAATTCTTCACGCTCGAAGATCTCGATAACGTCGGCAGGGCGAATATCATCGTAGTTCTCGAACGCCATACCGCATTCCTGACCCGAAATCACTTCGGCGACTTCGTCTTTGAAGCGTTTCAGCGTCTTGAGCGTCCCCTCATGGATCACCACGTTGTCACGCAGCAGCCGCACGCCCGCAGAACGACGCGCAACGCCCTCTGTCACGAGACAGCCGGCGACTTTGCCAACGTTCGAGACCTTGAAGACCTCTTTGATTTCGGCGTAGCCAATGAATTTCTCACGGATCTCTGCCGAGAGCAGGCCGGACGCAGCCGCTTTCACGTCATCTACGAGATCGTAGATCACTGAATAATAGCGGATCTCGACACCCTTCTGGTTTGCCGAGTTACGCGCCGAGGCGTTCGCACGCACGTTGAAGCCGAAGACCGGTGCACCGGACGCTTCTGCTAGACCGATATCCGTCTCGGTGATCGCACCGACACCAGAATGAAGGACGCGCACGCGAACTTCGTCGTTGCCGATCTTTTCCATCGCTTGAACAATTGCTTCGGCAGAACCCTGCACGTCCGCTTTGACGAGGATCGGCAGTTCAGCGACGTTCTGATCTTCCTTCGCCTTCTGCATGAGTTGCTCAAGGGTCGTCGCTGCGCCTGCTGCGGCACGTTTGTCCTTGGCCACCTGCTCACGGTATTCAGCGATCTCACGAGCTTGCGCTTCGGTTTCGGTCACGTTGAGAACATCACCGGCTTCCGGAGTCCCGTTGAGGCCCAAGACCTCTACAGGAACAGACGGTCCAGCTTCTTGGACGCGCTCGCCCTTGTCGTTGATCAGGGCGCGAACTTTACCGTACTGCTCACCGACAACGAAGATGTCGCCTTGGCGAAGCGTGCCTTTCTGAACGAGGACCGTAGCGACCGGACCACGACCAACGTCGAGCTGCGCTTCGATCACGGCGCCTTGGGCAGCACGATTCGGGTTGGCCTTGAGTTCAAGGATTTCCGCTTGAAGCGCAATCGCCTCGAGCAGCTCATCCATGCCCTGACCGCTAACAGCAGAGACTTCAACATCCTGAACGTCACCTGACATGGCCTCGACGATCACTTCATGCTGAAGCAACTCGGCGCGCACCTTGCCGGGGTCGGCTTCGGGCTTGTCGATCTTATTGATCGCAACAATCATCGGCACTTCGGCGGCTTTAGCGTGGTTGATCGCCTCAATCGTCTGCGGCATGACCGAGTCATCAGCGGCAACGACGAGCACGACAATATCCGTCACCTGCGCACCGCGTGAACGCATCGAGGTAAACGCAGCGTGGCCCGGCGTGTCGAGGAAGGTCAGGATATCCCCGCCTTTGCTCTTCACCTGATAGGCACCGATGTGCTGCGTGATACCGCCTGCTTCTCCGCCAGTCACGTTTGCATCGCGGATGGCGTCCAGCAGCGAGGTCTTGCCGTGGTCAACGTGACCCATGATGGTAATGACCGGGGGACGCGGCAGGAGATCGGCGTCTGAATCTTCTACGTCCGCGATTACCTCTTCCACATCAGCATCGGAAACGCGCACAACCTTGTGGCCGAACTCTTCGATGATGAGTTCAGCGGTATCCGCATCGATCGACTGGTTCTGAGTGACCATCATGCCCATTTTCATGAGCTCTTTGACGACATCAGCGACACGTTCAGCCATACGGTTTGCAAGCTCGGAGACCACGATGGTTTCCGGCAGCTGAACGTCTCGGATCACCTTCTCGCGCTCAACCGGGCCGCCCATGGCCTTCTGACGTGCGCGCTCTTGCTTCCGCTTCATCGCGGCGAGCGACTTCTGGCGACCACCTTCGCCAGACAGTGCCTGGTTCAGAGTGAGTTTGCCAGAACGACGTCCGTCGTCGCGGCCTTTGCCGCGTGCTGGTCTCTGTTCACGATCGCGCTCCTGCTTACGGGGTGCCGCAGCCGGGGCAGGTGTCGTACGACCCGCACCAGGACGACCAGCCGCCTCGGCTTTGGGCTGCGATGCAGCCGCCGCTTCAGCAGCAGCACGCTGAGCGGCTTCTTCCGCTTCGCGCGCTTTGCGCTCTTCTTCTTCGGCCTTGGCGCGTGCACGCTCTTCGGCTTCACGCTGTTCGCGTTCCTTGGCTTCTGCCTCGGCACGGCGACGCTCGCGCTCTTCCGCGCGGGCCTTTTCTTCGGCCTCGCGACGCTCGGCTTCTTCAGTTTCACGGGCTTTGGCGGCCTGAAGTGCCTTCAGGCGACGATCCATCTCCGCATCGGAAATACCCGCCGGGCGGCGCGACGGATCACCCCCAGCTTTCGCCGAAGCTGCTCCGGATTTCGCGGCACCTGGCTTGGGTACAACGACACGCTTGCGCTTGGTTTCAACGACAACATTCTTGGTGCGGCCATGGCTGAAGCTCTGCTTCACATTACCAGGACGCGAACCCGATCCGCGGAGACCAAGAGTTTTCTTTCCGTCACTATCGCTCATCTAGCTGTCTTACCCTTCTGAGCGGCCCCTGCCGCCCCAATTTCGCGTACGCCTTTTAGCCTTTGGGCCTCCTCTACAACACGTAGAGCGAGTCCACCAGACGCAAGCGCCCCATGTATCACAGTTTGTCGCCCAAATGCCAAACCCAATTCATCGGCCTTAAGCCACCCAATATAGGTTCCGCCATAAGGCGTACTCAGTTTCGATTTGCCGCGTCCAGACCCATCCGAAGCCTGAATGAGAACCTCGGCGTAGTCCTTGGCAAGCCAGTCTTTGACTTTCTCGTATCCAGACACAGCGTCACCCGATTTCCGGGCAAGGCTCACGAGATCCACGACACGGCGTGCAAGCTGGGCCTCGACCTGCTGCACGAGATCATCCGGCACCGTCACAGTTTGCTTGGCGGAACGCGCGAACAATCGTTTAGAAACGGCCTTTTCGATCGCCTTACGGTCGGATGACACCCAAATTCCCCGCCCCGGAAGCTTGCCAAGGATATCCGGTACTATTTGTGTGTCTGGCCCGACAACAAAGCGGATCAGCTCCGCCACCGGGCGCACTTCGCCAGTCGCTATGCACTTGCGTTCCGGTCCGTCTATCCGGTCCGCTTTTTGTCCACCACGACCCATTCCGTCAATCCGAAGCCCGAACTCAGGCTTCGGCCTCCTCGGTTTCTGTGACGTCTTCCTCTGCTTCTTCATCTGCAGCGAGTTCGGCCGGATCGACCCAACCCAAGATGATACGTGCAGTCATCACAAAGTCCTGCGCCTCTTCCAATGAGAGACCGAAGGGCTCGAGAATGCCATCGTCCTTGATACGCTCACCCTCAGAAGTGGTCCAACCGCCAGCAAGCTCCCAGTCTGCGCAAGTGGCGAAGTCCTCAAGCGTCAGAACGCCGTCCTTGGCCAGTGCTTCAATCATTTGGGGCGTCAGGCCTTCGAATTCAACCAGACTATCCTCGACACCGAGTTCTCGCGCTGCTTCCAGCGCTTTGCGGTTCTGCTCTTCGATGAAGTCTCTCGCGCGCGCTTGAAGCTCGGCAGCTGTATCTTCGTCGACACCATCAATCACGAGGAGTTCGTCGATCTCGACGTAGGCAACTTCCTCAAGGTTCGAGAAACCTTCGGAGACCAGAAGCTGAGCAAAGAACTCGTCAAGATCGAGCGTATCCATGAAGAGCTTAGTACGCTCTTCGAACTCTTTCTGGCGACGCTCGGACTCTTCTGCTTCGGTCATGATGTCGATGTCGAGAGCTGTCAGTTGCGACGCAAGGCGCACGTTCTGACCCCGACGGCCGATGGCGAGCGAAAGCTGCTCGTCAGGAACGACGACTTCGATCTTGCCTGCCTCTTCATCGAGAACCACCTTCGAAACCTCTGCGGGTTGAAGCGCGTTTACAAGGAATGTCGGTTGATCTTCGTTCCAAGGAATGATGTCGATCTTTTCGCCCTGAAGCTCATTTACGACCGCCTGAACACGCGACCCGCGCATACCGACACAGGCACCAACCGGATCGATCGAGCCATCATAGGAAATCACGGCGATCTTTGCGCGCGAACCCGGATCGCGTGCGACGGCCTTGATCTCGATGATGCCGTCATAGATCTCCGGCACTTCCATCTTGAAGAGCTCAGCCATGAATTCCGGCGCCGTGCGCGAAAGGAAGATCTGCGGACCGCGGGTCTCGCGGCGAACATCTTTGATATAGCAACGGATGCGATCGTTCGGACGGTAGCTCTCGCGACCGATCTTTTCATTGCGGCGCAGGATACCTTCGCCGCGACCGACATCAACGATCACATTGCCATACTCTTCGCGCTTCACAACACCGTTGATAATCGTACCGGCACGATCCTTGAATTCCTCGAACTGGCGATCGCGCTCTGCTTCACGCACTTTCTGAAGAATGACCTGTTTCGCCGATTGCGCCGCGATACGGCCCATTTCAACCGGTGGGACTTCTTCGATGAACTGATCACCGACCTTGGGGTCTTCAAGATACTGCTTCGCCTGATCGACGGTAAACTCGGCCTGATAATTCTCGAGTTCATCGTCCTCAACAACAGTCCGCACCCGCGTGAAGGTCGCCTTGCCAGTCTTGCGATCAATGCTGACACGAATGTCCATCTCTGCGCCGTAGCGCGACTTGGCGGCGCGGGCGAGCGACTCTTCCATCGCCTCCACGACCAGCGACGGGTCGATCATCTTTTCGCGCGCAACAGCCTCGGCGGTTTGCAAAAGCTCAAGCTGGTTTGCAGAGGTAATCGCCATTCTCAGTCCTCCTCGGAACCGGTTTCGGTTTCAATCTCGTCAAATTGGTCTTCGTTCAGTGTCCCCGCAGCTTTGCGCTGACGGAGCATTTCCTTGATAAGCTCGTCTGTCATTGTGAGCTTGGCATCAGCGAGCCAGTCGAATTGCAATCCGACGGTGACTGTTTCGCCATTCTGCTCGATATTCACGAGCACTTCTTCGCCTTCGACACCAGCCAGAACACCCTTAAAGCGCTTACGGCCTTCGATCAATTCCGCGGTCTCAAGCTTGGCCTCGTAGCCCTCAAAGGTATCAAAATCCTTGAGGCGGGTCAGAGGGCGATCGATGCCGGGGCTACCCACCTCGAGCACATACGAGTCGACAAGCGGATCCTCGACGTCGAGCGCTGCGCTAACCGCATTCGAGATTTCCGCGCATTCATCGACTTCAATACCGCCATCAGGGCGTTCCGCCATGATCTGTAGCGTCTTGGTATTGCCACCCATGAGACGCAAACGCACGAGTTCGAACCCCATATCATCAATGATCGGGGCGACGATCTCAGCAAGTTTGCGATCAATCGCGGCTTTGGCAATCAGGTCACTCATCGCATCTTCCAAACACAAAAAAACGGGCCAGCGGCCCGTTGCGTTTTCCGGTGGGGCGTTGGAGCCAAGCCCCTTCGCACCGCTGTTGAGAAGGCATATACGCGCGGTGAAGGGAATCCGCAAGTGCAATAAGAAAGCGCCCCGAAATTCGGGGCGCTTTTGTTGGTAATTCTGATTGGCGTTAGGACATCCACCAACGTTCGGCCATGCGGCCATTGTCCATTTGCCAAAGGTTGCCGACGGTTTCAGGCGTTCCAACCTTGTTGGACAGAGCCTGCACATAGTTGGCGAACATCGGAATGATGACAGCGCCATCTGTCCGCAGAATTTCCTGCATCTCACGATACTGGTCACGACGCTTGTTCGAATCGAGCTCGGCACGCGCGGTGATAAGAAGTTCCTGGAAGCGCGGGTGATCCCACTGAGAGTCATTCCACGGAGCCCCTGCTTCATAAGCAGTCGAGAACATCCAGTCTTCGGTCGCACGACCAGACCAGTAACACGCACACCAAGGCTTCTTGAGCCAAACGTTGGACCAATAGCCGTCCGCGGGCTCTTGGACGACATTGATGTTGATCCCCGCGCCCTTGGCCGAAGATTGATAGAGCTGTGCCGCATCTACCGCGCCCTCAAACGCCGCGTTCGATGCGGACAGATCGATATCAAGCGATGAAAGCCCCGCCTCTTTCAAGTAGAAGCTTGCCTTGTCGGGATCGTAAGAAAGCTGCTCTAGATCGCTGGCATAGTACTGGTTGGCCGGCCCAATGGGCGTATCATTGCCGACCTGACCATGTCCAAGCAGGATCTTATCGACCATTTCTTGGCGGTTGATGCCGTACTTCAAGGCGCGGCGCACGTTCACATCGTCGAACGGCGCGGTCTTGGAAAGCATCGGGAACGTGTATTGTTGGTTGCCGGTCACTTCCTGAATACGAGTGTTCGGGTTCGCCTTCAAAAGCGCCTCGGTCTTGAAGTCGATTCGGTTGATCGCATCGACCTGGCCGGTCAGAAGAGCGTTCATGCGTGCGGTCGTGTCGTTGATCGCAATATACTCGATCTCGTCAAAGAAACCGGCGGTGTCACCTTTATAGTGATCATCGACGCGCTTCGCGACCATGCGCACGCCCGGCTCGAAGGACTGAACGGCGTATAGGCCGGTGCCGATGCCTTTTGCGATGGCTTCTTCGATCATGCCTGCCGGATACATGAGGATATGATAGTCCGACATGAGGTATGGGAAGTCAGCGTTGCCGGCTTCAAGCGTGAATTGAACCTGGTGGTCTGTGATCTTCTTCGTCTCGACAATCGACGAAACGATGGGTTTCGCCGCTGATTTAGCGCCTTCTGCCACGTGGATATTCAGCGACTCGATCACATCATCGGCACCAAAGTCTTTGCCATTGTGGAACTTGACGCCCTTGCGAAGGTTGAATGTCCAGGTCTTGGCGTCTGCGCTGGCTTCCCAGCTTTCTGCCAATTCACCACGGAGCGAACCATTCGGTGCCACCTCGGTCAGGCTGTCGAACACAGCGCCCTGAGCCGAAGCGATCATGAAAAGGTCAGAATGCGTACGCCCATCCCAACTGTCAGACGTGTTTGCTCCGCTCAGACCAGCGCGGAGACGGCCTCCACGTTTCGGAGCGGCCATGAGCGGCATACCGGTGGCAGCAAGAACACTGGCTGCTGCGCCCGTCTTGAGAAGGCCGCGTCTACTAATACGTGTCATATTTGATCTCCCTTGTTGTTTCGTCCCCGCTTCAAACGGGTGATTCGTTTTCCATCTTATCAATTGCTGCGTCTCCGATGTTATCAACTCCCCGCTCATTGAGCAGATTGGTGAGCCAATCGGGATCCATTTCCGGCACAGAGCTCAACAAGAGGTCTGTGTAGGGATGGTGCGGTGGGCGGAACATGTCCTCTTTGAGGCCCTGCTCGACGACCCGACCCTCTTTCATGACCACAACCTCATCAGCGATGGAGCGCACGGTTGCGAGGTCATGGGTAATGAACATGTAGGTCAGGTTCAATTCATCCTGAAGACGCGCCAAAAGCTTTAGAATTCCTTCAGCCACCAGTTGATCGAGCGCCGAAGTAACTTCGTCGCAAATAATGAACTTCGGTTCGGCGGCGAGCGCTCGCGCGATACCAATCCTCTGCTTCTGACCACCTGAAAGCTCTGACGGCAACCGGTTGTAGTATTGTGACGGTTCGAGCTCTATCTCCTCAAGCAACTGCTCAACACGACGACGACGATCCGAACCGGTGAGGCCCATGTAGAACTGAACAGGGCGACCGATCAGCTCTCCAATTGTCTTGCGTGGGTTAAGCGCCGTATCCGCCATCTGGTAAATCATCTGCACTTGACGCAGTTGCGACTTGTCGCGCTTCCGATAGTCCGCTGGCAGCGGAATGCCATCAAGCTCGATCTGTCCCTGCACCGGCGGCAGCAGACCGGTGATACAACGCGCGGTCGTAGATTTTCCCGAGCCGGACTCCCCCACGACTGCTACTGTCCGGCCTGCGTGCATATCAAAGCTCACATCATGTAGGACGGGAACCTTGCCATAAGCTGCGGTCACGTTCTGCACAGAAACCACGGGCACGGAGGTTGATTGTACGGCGGGCTTTTGTGGCCTCTTGAAACTACGCACAGCCCACAGCGATTTGGTGTAGTCTTCTTTGGGATGCGCGAGCATCTCTCGGGTTTCCGCCTCTTCGACCTCATCTCCCTTGAGCAAGACTTTGATCTTATCCGCCATCTGCGCGACAACTGCGAGATCGTGGGTAATGTAGATCGCCGCGGTATCGAACTCTTCCACGATCTTACGAATACTTGCCAAGACCTCGATCTGCGTTGTCACATCAAGCGCGGTGGTCGGTTCATCGAAAATGATCATATCCGGACGGCATGACATGGCCATCGCCGTCATAGCGCGCTGCAGTTGTCCCCCTGAGACCTGGTGTGGATACCGAAATCCAATCTCTTCGGGGTTGGGCAATCTCAGTTTCCGATAGAGCTCGACACCGTCCGCTTCGCTATCACTACGTGACATGACACCATGTTGAACAGGTGCCTCCGTGTGTTGGTCGATCAATCGATGCGCCGGGTTGAAGCTCGCCGCGGCAGATTGCGCCACATACGCAATTCGTCTCCCGAGGAGATCGCGCTTTGTGCTTGCCGCGGCTTGTACGAGATCAATCCCATCAAACTCGACGCTCCCCGCCGATATCCGACAGCCATCCCGCGTGAACCCCATCGAAGCAAGACCAACCGTTGATTTACCCGCACCGGATTCACCGATGAGGCCAAGGACTTCGCCTTTGCATAGATCAAGGTCAATCCCGTTGACGATCGGCGACCATGTTTCATCACTTCGGCCTTCGATCTTCAGACCGCGGACTTTGAGCAGTGTCTCAACCATGCGTGATACCCCTCATTCCTTCAGGCCAGAAGATTTGTGGAGCATCCAGTCCACGACGAAATTCACTGCCACCGTCAGAAGCGCGATTGCACCGGCGGCGAGAAGCGGCGCGCTCGCAACTTGCGGAGCAAACCCTGCGAAGTTGATGAACTGTGCGAGATCGCGCACCATCGTACCCCAGTCTGCCGTCGGAGGCTGAATACCAACCCCGAGAAAGGACAACGAAGCGATGGTGAGGAACACAAAGCAGAACCGAAGCCCAAACTCTGCAAGGAGCGGCGCATAGGCATTCGGCAGGATTTCTCGGAAAATCAGATACCCAAGACCCTCGCCGCGAAGCTTCGCCGCCTCGATGTAGTCCATGACAACGATATTAAGACCCACCGCCCGCGCAAGGCGGAAGACGCGCGTGGAATCAATCACAGCAATAATCAAGATCATGTAGTAGGTCAGCAGTCCTTTCTCGGACCCCGCCCAAGCACTCGCGATGGTCATCAAGAGAAGCGCGAAGATCAGAGACGGAATAGCCATGAGCACATCAACGCCACGAGACAGAAGTTGGTCGAGCCACCCCTGAAGAGTCGCCGCAAGAAAGCCGAGCGTTCCGCCGATGAAGAAGGCAAGGCAGGTCGTTGCAAAAGCGATACCAACGGTATTCTGCGCTCCGAAGATCAAGCGAGACATGATGTCCCGTCCGATTTGATCAGTACCCAAAGGAAAATCCGGATTGCCTCCGATCGCAGGGTTTCCTCCTGGCACGATATTCGCTGAAGAAAGGACTTCCTCTTGCCCATAAGGTGCAAGCCACGCGGCGAAGATCGCAACAAACGCGTAAATCAGGATCACCAAGACACCAAAGCTCGCTGTCAGCGGCATAGACCGGAAGATCTTGCGCGACGCATCTGGCCCGATGTGACGCCCCAACAGGCGGAAGAAAAACGCCGCAACAGCGAAGATCATGAACCCCTCTACCGCCTTCCCGAGAAAAAAGAAGTTGTTCGCGGTCGTCGCGTCCGCAGAGTGGGATTGAATATAGGCCCAGACCAACCAGACCAGCACCAGAGCGCCAAATACGTAGCCGAATGCCACGCCAAGCGCCATGTCTCGAAAGAAGGGTTTGTTCCCGGTGAGACGTTGTCCAACAAAACGGAGTAGCCAGCCTGCGCCAAGCAATCCGATGAGAATAAGGGCGATAGACATCAAAGTGCTCATTTCGGATGCCTCAGTCGCGGATTGGAAAGTATGGATAGCACATCCGCTGTCAGGTTCAGCAGAATGTAGGCCCCAGCAAAGATCAGGCAGCAGGCCTGAACAACCGGGATGTCACGGATTTTCACGCTATCAACGAAAAGCTGCCCGATCCCGGGATAGACAAAAACAACCTCGACCACGACGACACCCGTAATGAGATAGGCGAGGTTCAACGCGATCACGTTGATGATTGGTGCAAGTGCATTCGGCAGAGCATGCTTGACGATGATCCGAAGCGGCGAAATCCCCTTCAGCCGCGCCATCTCAATGTATGGTGAAGCCAAGAGGTTGATAATCGCAGCACGCGTCATTCGCATCATGTGCGCTGTCACCACAAGCGTCAGCGTCAAAGCAGGCAGCAACGTTTTCGTGAACCGCTCTCCAAGCGCCATTCCTTCATAGATATTCGAAAGCGAGGGCAGGATGGGGTTCATGACCGCCAAGAAAAGAATCAGGATATAAGCAAGGAAGAACTCAGGTGACGATATCGACGACAACGTCATAATATTCGTCGCGCGATCAAAGACCGAATTCCTATAGAGCGCAGCCAGAATTCCGAGCGTGAGCGAGACCGGCACTGCAAATAGGGCGGTCACACCAGCAAGGAACATCGTGTTCTCAAATCGTGGAGCAATCTGCGTTGCAACCGACGAAAGCCCCGAACCTGTATCCGTTCCGACAAAAGCGGCGAAGTTGGCTTGAGCAAAGCTATTTCCGAGATCACCTTGCACTGCACCGGAGAGCCAGCTGATGTATCGCCTGACCGGGTGCTGATCGAGGCCAAGATCCTTGCGAATTGCCTCCACAGCTTCGGGCGTTGCGCCTTGCCCAAGAATGGCTTCCGCGAAATCGCCTGGAAGAAGATTAACGGCTGTGAAGATGACGACGGACACGACAAACATCGTCAAGATGCCCAGCGCGAGACGTTGAGCGATGATTTTTAAGATTGAGGCCACGGGCCCTCACCTGTTGTTTTTCTCTTTCCCTTAAGGGTAACCGGTGCAGCGCCTCTGTAAACCATTTATCTCAAAAAATGTAAGGTGCTGAAAATTAACGAAATTACTTCACGAGGCTGAAATTGCGATCTGGTCCATCACTCGAACGAGCTCTGCACTTATCCCCGGTTCCGACAAGGCATGTCCCGCATTTCGAACCATACGCAGGTCGGCGCGCCGCCAACGTTGCGCAAGTTGATAGGCAGTGTGAGGTGGGCAGATCATATCATACCGCCCCTGCACAATGATCCCAGGAATGTGCTGAATACGGTCCATGTCTTTCAGAATCTGACCATCCTCCGAGAGGAAGCCAGCATTGCGGAAATAGTGGTTCTCGAGCCGTGAGAAGGCGCGGGCATAGTCTGGCGGCGCCTCTCCTCCGTAGCCCGCGGAGTGCACCGAAGCGAGCGCGTTCTCCCATTTCGCCCAGGCTTGCGCATACCGAATCTCAGTTGATCGATGCCCGCTAAAGAGGCGCTTGGCATAGGCTTCGATAAGGTCAGCCCGTTCTTCCTCTGGTATCAGAGAGACAAACCTTTCCCATGGTTCCGGCCAAAATTTACCTGCTCCCCCAGCATAAAACCAATCAAGTTCGGATTGCTGCATCAAGAAGACACCCCGCAGAACAAGGTGAGAAACTCGATCGGGGTGTGTCTGAGCGTATATCAGCGATAACGTCGCGCCCCAGCTACCGCCAAACACGATCCAGCTGGGTATATCTACCTCGTTCCTGATACGCTCCATATCAGAAACAAGGTGCCAAGTTGTGTTGTTCTCGATTTCTGCATGCGGCCGAGATTTGCCGCAGCCGCGCTGGTCGAAAAGAATGACTCTGTAGACTTCAGGATCAAAATACCGCCGCATTGCGGGGCTGCTGCCTCCACCAGGACCACCATGCACGACGAGTACAGGAAGCCCAGTTGGGTTTCCGGACTGTTCAAAATAGACCCGGTGCCCATCCCCCATATCAAGCACCCTCTGGTCAAACGGTTCGACCGGAGGATAGAGGTAATGTACTGCGCGCTTTTGGCCCGAGTTTTTGTCCATTTCCGTCCTATATAGGTTAGGCGGCCCACATGAGCACATGGAGTTCAGAATGCAACCGTCTCACACGACTGTCGACCCCGCGGAAGTTGCGAAGTTCGAAGCTATGGCCGCAGAATGGTGGGATCCGAAGGGGAAATTCAAACCCCTTCACATGCTCAACCCCTGCCGCTTGGACTATATTTCCAAGCAGATCGCGACAGAATTTGACAGAGATCTCGGAACCCATTTGCCCTTCGAAGGGCTAAGACTTCTCGATATTGGCTGTGGCGGTGGACTGTTGAGCGAACCTATGGCGAGGCTGGGCGCCACTGTTGTTGGTGCTGACGCCGCAGCTGGAAATATCCCTGTCGCGCAAGTCCACGCTGCACAGTCAGGGTTAGACATCGACTATCGACACACAACAGCCGAGGCGCTGGCAGAAATTGGTGAGACGTTCGATGTCGTGCTCAACATGGAAGTTGTTGAGCATGTTGCCGACCCATTGTCTTACCTGACCGCATGCCAGACGCTTCTAAAGCCAGGCGGCCTCCACATCTGCTCGACGATCAATCGAAATCCTAAGAGTTTTGCCGTCGCCATTCTTGGTGCGGAGTACGTCATGCGCTGGCTTCCCAAAGGAACACACGAGTGGCACAAGTTCATCACACCCGACGAACTTTGCAATTTGCTCGACAAATCGGGGGTCTCCCCGATTGACCGGAAGGGTATGGTGTTCAACCCGGTGACTTGGTCATGGTCGATCTCTGACAAAGATCTAAGTGTGAACTACGTAACAGCGAGCCGGAAACCGACCTAGAGTTTATTCTGGCCTATTGAGGCGAATACGGAGCTCACGCAGGATCGGAAGGGCCGCACGCACCCGCTCTTCCCCGATTTCATCAACAATTTCCGTGATAACCGGCGCGATTCCGGCCAAGGCTTCGTCGCGTGCGCGCCGTCCCGCAGGACTTATGCCGACAATCTTCCTTCTAGCGTCATCCCAATCCGGGCGCACATGGATATACCCTGCGAGCTCGAGCTTGCTCAGCGTGTTTGTCATCGCGCCGCGCGTGACATGGAAGGCCTTCGCAAGCTGCGCCGGGCTGCGCTCCGCCCCCGGTGGCGCCAGATGGTTCAGAACAGAGAAATGCGACAGCTCCATGCCTTTCGGTAACGCGCGCGTTAGCCGAGAGCGCGCGAGTTGTTCAGACATGAGAATCTCGCCAAAAAGCGAGATCGCAAGAGCATTGGAGTCATTCATTCAGGGGCCCTCGAAACTCCGGTCATGGCTCAACGAAGGCACTCGCCGACGGGCGCTTTCGACTTCTTTGAGATCAATATCCACGTAAGTTATACCCGGATCCGTACCGCCGTCCGCAAGGATCTCTCCCCAGGGTGCGACGACAAGACTATGACCATAGGTCTTACGTTTGGCTCCGTGTGAGGCGGGATGCGTGCCTGTCTGCGCTGCCGCGACAACAAAACACCCGGTTTCTATTGCCCGCGCTCGCAAGAGCGTATGCCAATGGGCTGCGCCCGTCACATGAGAGAAAGCGGCAGGCACCATGAGCACCTCCGCACCCGCCTGTGCCAACGCGCGGTACAGATGCGGAAAGCGCACATCATAGCAGATGCTAAGCCCAAAACACCCAAACGGAGTCCTGACGATCCGGGCCTCGGTTCCAGGTCGATACCCGTCTGACTCTCGGTATGTTTCCTCTTTGCTGACATCCACATCGAACATGTGGATCTTGTCATAACGTGCGACAATTCTGCCTTCGGGGTTGAGCACGAAGGAACGGTTGGCAAAGCGGCCATCTCCATCGTGAGTCTTGAGAGCGAGCGATCCGATGAAGAGCCAGATCTTCATCTCACTTGCAATCTCACAGAGTGCAACGAGGGATGGGTCATCTGCCTCGTGGTGCAATATTGCCTTCTGATGTGTGCGACTTGTGGAGAGGCAGTTTGTGACCTCAGGAGTGCAGACAATTTCTGCGCCTTCCCCCACTGCTTCGCGAACCAGATCGCGCACAGCTTTCAGGTTTTCTGCTGGATCGTCTGAAGACGTGATCTGGAGAAGAGCGGCGTGCATTTCTTACTTCGCCAGTAGTGGGTCAAGTTTGCCCTCACGCTCGAGCGCGTAAAGTTCATCACACCCACCGACGTGCACCTCCCCAATGAAGACCTGGGGAACGGTATGGGCACCATTGGCACGTTCGATCATCTCGGGTTTGCGGTCAGGGGAGCTCCATACGTCAATCTCATGGAATTCTATGCCCTTCATCTTCAGCAGTCGTTTTGCTGCATGGCAAAACCCACAGAGAGGACTCGTGTAGATTTCTACGTCTTTCATGTTTCACACCCCGAACTTTTCAATATTGGTTGTCAGGGAATTAGTCATTCTTTGCAACACGCGCCAGTGTTACGGTCTGAACATCGCGAGCTCCGGCGTCAAAAGCAGCAAGTGTTGCTGCCGAAAGCGTCGCTCCCGACGTCATCACATCATCAACAATCAGGACCGTCCTGTCTCTCACGACACCTGTCCGTTTGGGGTTCACAACCATTGAACCCTGCATCTTCGCGAAGCGTTCCCCGTGATCCAAACCGCGCATGTTTCCAGACACGGTCGGGCGATGTAGGAGGTCAAGACAATATGGCTTGTTCAGACTTCTCGCCAACGCCCGCGCCAACAGTGCCGACTGATTGAAGCGCCTCTTGAACAACCTTGATCGATGAAGCGGCACCGGTGCAATCAGGATCTGATCATCAAGCTTGCAAAGGAGTGGTTTCGCCGCAAGAGCAAGCCAACGCGCAGCTGGACGCACCACGTCATATCGATCTCCGTGCTTGATCGCGAGCACCAGCTTGCGTCCATTGTCTCGGTAAAGGAGCGCTGTTCGACCATGGCTCCAAGGGCGTTCGTATCGAAGGCAATCATCACAAAGGACCGGTGCTTGATCTTCTTGTCCATGCACTGGGATTCCGCATTTCTCACAGACCAAGCCCCCGGCGAACGGCGTCTCGCGCCAGCAAGGCCCACAAAGGCCAAAATCGCTCTCCACCAAATCACCGCATCCAACACAGCGCGGCGGGAAAAGAAGATGAAGCGCCGTTTGAAACTTCGCGAGCATGCCCCTATTGTCCACTCCATGAGCAGTGTTCCCGAAATGACGGATCGCGTAGCGTTGAACCGCCAAAGAAACCGTGTCCCAGACGCCGACAGCTTGTTTCTACAGGCCGTCGCGCTAGAAGAAGTTCAGGATCGACTCACTTTGGTAAACAAAGGCTTTACAAAAGTCGCTGTCATCACGGCGTTCCCCGAGATCTGGGCGCGGCTCGCCCCGAACGTACATATCGTGAGCGACGAAGAGATATTGGATCTTGAAGAAGGTCGCTATGATCTTATCGTCCATGCGCTTTGCTTGCATTGGGCAAACGATCCTGTGGGTCAGATCATCCAATGCCGCCGAGCGCTAGAAAGCGATGGCCTTTTCATGTGTGTGACCTTCGGTGGCCAGACTCTCCACGAATTGCGTGCGTCGCTCGCTCAATCAGAATCTGAAATTACGGGAGGGCTGTCACCTAGGGTTGCTCCGATGGCAGAGCTACGCGACCTAGGCAGCTTGCTACAGCGAGGTGGTTTCGCACTTCCCGTCGCAGATACTGTGCCCTTAAAAGTGACCTATGAAACGCCTTGGCACCTCTTTCGAGAACTCAGGGAAATGGGCGAAGGCAATGCCCTATCCCATCGGCTTAAGTCCTTCTCTAGGCGCGAGATCTTCTTTCGAACCTCCGAAGTTTACGCTCAGTCCTTCATGGAGAACGGAAGGATACCCGCCACGTTCGAGCTAGTGTTCTTGACGGGATGGGCGCCGGACGCGAGCCAACCGAAACCACTGCGTCCCGGAAGCGCGCAGCAAAGGCTGGCAGATGCACTTGGAGTCGCAGAAAGGCCCTTGAAGGATTGACAGGAAGCGCCCGTGCGCTAGGTCTCGAACGCCGCTCTGAAACGAAGGAATACCGCATGGAAGCCAACGCGACCCGCCCTGAAAATAGCCCCGCTGACCATCCCAAAGTGGCGCGCGGGAAAACTGGCGTCTTGCTGGCCAATCTTGGCACGCCGGATTCCTATACTTACTGGCCGATGCGTCGATATCTGAACGAATTCCTCTCGGACAAGAGGGTCATCGATTACCCCGCGTGGAAATGGCAGCCCATTTTGCAAGCGATCATTCTCACCAAACGACCATTCTCGAGTGGTGAGGCCTACAAGTCGATCTGGAACCATGATCGGGATGAAAGCCCCCTCATGATCATCACAAAGGACCAAACCGCCAAGATCTCAGACGCTATGAAAGAACGGTACGGCGATCAGGTGATCGTGGATTTCTGTATGCGTTACGGCAATCCCTCAACCAAATCCAAAGTGCGCGAAATGGTAGCTGCTGGCTGTGAGCGAATCGTCTTTTTCCCGCTTTACCCACAATATGCAGGCGCCACTTCCGCGACTGCCAATGACCAATTCTTCAGAGCACTCATGGATGAGAAATGGCAGCCAGCGGTGCGCACCGTTCCAGCCTATTTCGACAATCCGACCTATATCGACGCACTGGCGAAATCAATTGAGCGCGCCTATGCGGCCGTCGAGAACCGTCCAGAGCTTCTCATCATGTCATATCATGGGATGCCGAAGCGCTACTTGATGGAAGGCGACCCCTATCATTGTCAGTGCCAGAAGACGACCCGACTCGTCCAAGAGCGATTGGGCTGGGAGAAAACAGAGATCCGCACGACCTTCCAGTCGCAGTTTGGCCCAGAAGATTGGCTTCGCCCTTACACTGTCGAAGAAGTTGCGCGGATTGCAAAAGAAGAAGGTAAGAAGCGCATTGCAGTTGCGGCGCCCGCATTCTCTGCTGACTGCATCGAAACGCTTGAAGAGATCAACGAGGAAATCAAAGAGAGCTTCGAGGAAGCGGGTGGGGAAGAATTCACCTATATACCTTGCCTCAATGATGAAGCGGATCACATCGCTGCGCTGTCTGAGATCATTCAGGACAATCTCAAAGGTTGGCTCGACTAGTCTAGCCCGGTAGCCGAAACGAAAAAGGCGGAGCAATTGCTCCGCCTTTTCCAATCTTAACTGTATCGTTGGATTACGATGCAGCTGCTGCCACGAGAGCGATCAGCAGAAGCGGAACCCAAACAGCCGAGCTCGAGGAGCTTGCTGCTTCTTCCACAACCGGCGGCTCAACAACGGGATCTGCCATCGAGCCAGCAAAAGCGGTCGAAGCAGCGGCGGTCAGAGCAGCAGCGAGAACGAGTTTTTTCATGTTATCCTCCAGAAATAAGCTTGCCGCCACAGTTTGAGGACGACGACAAGCACCCAAGACTTACCTCGTATCTTTTTGTAAACAGCAATGCGCTGTAAATGCAAACCTAAGATACACAGAAGTGCCTCGCGAAAAACAAAATGTCGTCAAATTAGCAACACTTGCGTCCCGACCTTGGCCATACCAAACAGCTCCGCAATATGCTCATTATAGAGCCCGATGCAGCCATTCGAAGAACGCCGCCCGATCTTGCGCGTATCATGTGTTCCGTGGATGCGGTAGTAGGTCCATCCAAGGTAGAGCGCATGCGTTCCAAGCGGATTATCTGGTCCCGGCGGGACATAGTCCGGCCATTCAGGGTTGCGCTTCTGCATCGCGGGTGTCGGGCGCCAGCTTGGCCCTTCGACCTTGCGAACCACACTTGTCCGCCCGCGCCGTGTTAAATCCTCGGTCAAAGGTACTGACGACGGATAAAGCTTGTAGGTTTCTCCATCCGCCGACCAATAGTGCAGCGCGCGGGAGGTCACATCCACGAGGATCGCACCGTTGCGAAGCGACGAGAAGTAAGGCTGCCAATCCAAAGACCGGAAGCTCGAAATGTTGCGCACCACCGATTCACTCAAATCACCTTCGACTTCCGTAGTCGAACTTCCGGTCTGAGCAATGGCTGGTGCGCTAAGAAAGGCGGCGCCTGTCGCCAAAAAGGCGCGACGACCAAGACGATCATTTGCATTGAAGGTCATGTCAGTCCTCTGCTGATCTCTAGAACGCGTGTGCCTAAGCACGTTATTGCCAGAATGCCTCAGTCGCAATCCAAACACGCCGCATTTGGCAAAGTCACGCTTAAGTGGGTTTTCAAAGCAACGTCGGCTAAGGTAGAGGGGTTTCAGAGTGTAGTGGTGAGATAGATATGACGCGACTGATTTCCATTGTGTTTGCTTCCGTACTTTTGCTGGCAGGATGTGATGCTGGTGGCGGGGGGTATTCCGGCGCGAGCCAGTATCGGATTTCTTCAAACAGCACAGCTAAGGTGCAGTATCGCGTTCTCGACTCTATCAACGCCTTACGGCAAGCCGCTGGCGCAGCGCCTCTCGCCTTCAACGCGAAACTTAACGCTTCGGCGGCTACACACTCGCGCGATATGTCCATCCAGAATCGCCCTTGGCATTTCGGGTCAGATGGCTCCTCTCCGATCCAGCGGGTTAAGCGCGTTGGCTATGAGGGCCGTTTCATGGGCGAAAACATCTCAGAGACCTATGAAAGCGAACTCCTGACCCTCGAAGCGTGGCTTGCTCAGGAAGACACGCGCGCCGTGATCATGAATCCAGAAGCTCAAGAAATTGGCTTTGCTTGGTTCCAAGAAGCAAGCGGCAAGATCTGGTGGACACTTGTCACTGGGCGCTCAGACGCGGCGCCGATGGTTCACGGATAAATCGAAATCAACGTACCGTTTCGCACCATCGCGTAGATGTCTTCGATTTCGTCGTTGGTGACAGCGATACACCCTGCTGTCCAATCCTGACCGCCGGACCTGTACTTCCAGGGTCGACCGTGAATGAAGATATCCCCGCCGGGACGTTTGCCAAGCGCCTTGGCGTTCTCTCTGTCTTCATCATTCGGATATGAGACACCTATCGAGAGATGAAACTCACTATTCGGATTGCGGCGGTCGATGACGTAGTCGCCCTCCGGCGTCTTGCCATCTCCTTCGATTTCTTTATCCCCCACTGGCGCGAAACCTAGGCCGATTTCATATGACGCGAGCACCTCTTCGTTGTGCATTAGGTACATTTTTCGGTTCTCTTTGTAGACAAGCACGCGGGTAACTTCTGGCCCGTTGTATGTCTTGAACTTCGACGCACAGCCGCTGAGACCAACTGCAGCCAGTACAAGCATCAAGACTGCCGTAAATCGCATCATACCAAGCCCTATTGATCCTGTTCGCTATCCTTGGGTGTTTTGCTAACCGCGCACGAACTTCGCCGCAAGCTCTACATGTGTGGACCAGCGGAATTGATCCACCACTTGGATCCATTCCAATGCATAGCCAGCCTTGCACAAGATCTCGGCATCACGCGCAAAGGTCACCGGGTTGCATGACACAAACGCTATGGTTCGCAGATCGGTTTTCGCCAACTCTCGCACCTGCGCTTCTGCGCCTGCTCGTGGTGGATCTATCACCGCGAAGTCATAACGTAGATCTTCCGCCAAGATCGGGTTGCGAAACAAATCCCGCGCTTCGGTTGTGACGCGCTTCATTTCGAGAGCTTGGCGCCAGCCCTGATCGAGGGAGTGCAGCATTTGAGCCTCGCCCTCAACGGCATGCATCTCAAATGAAGACGCCAGAGGAAGGGTAAAAGTCCCACAACCAGCAAAGAGATCTATCCCGCGCTTTCCCTCGTTCCCAATTGCGTCCCGAACCGCTTCGACAAGCGCCGCCTCGCCTTCAAGCGTTGCCTGAAGAAAAGCTCCAAAAGGAGGGACAACATCTGCGTTGCCGAATTTCTGCACTGGCGGATGCCGCGTCACCACAACGTCGTCGCCCCATGACAACCGCGCCAGATCCGATCGCTCTGCCTCTTGCGCAAGTAACGTATGCAATGGTCCATCGAGGGGCTTTCCTCCCGTGACTGCGATATCGATACCCGCGACTGAAAGTGTAGCCGTCACCGAGAGCTCTGCCTTGCGGCTTGCACCAACCATTGTAAGCCGCTTCGCCGCTTCTACCGCGGGCAAGAGTTTTTCAGGAATAAGCTGGCAGTCCGGAACCTCAACGATCACGTCGCTGCTTCGCTGATGAAACCCGGACGTTGCCCCTTTTTTTGTCCTGCGTGCAGAAAGCACAACGCGCCTTCTTGAGTGCGCCGGCGATGTTTTGATTGGAAGAATGTTGGTTTCAAGTCCATGCGCCCTAAGCGCCGTCTTAACGATCTCGGTCTTCCAGCTTGCAACGAAATCATCGCTCGCATGTTGCATCTGGCAGCCACCGCAACTCTTGAAGTGGCGGCAAGGAGGGCGAACACGTTCGGCGGAGGGCTCAACGATCTTCACCCCTTCAAGACGGTTCCCCTGCAAATCTCCACTTACCTTTTCACCAGGCAAGGTCTGAAATGCAAAAACCGGACCCGCCGCGATGCCATCGCCTTGGTGCCCAACTCTCTCAATCAAGAATTCCGGCATGATTTTCCTTTCACACAGAAAGAAGTTCCGTTCTGCCAAGCGTAAAGTCGGACT
This sequence comes from Shimia sp. FJ5, assembly GCF_032918335.1. Classification (NCBI taxonomy): domain Bacteria; kingdom Pseudomonadati; phylum Pseudomonadota; class Alphaproteobacteria; order Rhodobacterales; family Roseobacteraceae; genus Shimia; species Shimia sp. FJ5. Next base: position 164,031 of record NZ_JAWJUV010000002.1, read on the forward strand.
GCACCCACAACGCCTCTAGCTTCTTCAACTCGCGTCCAAGCGCGGCACCCTCGTAAGACGGCATTAGATCCGCGGGTTGAATCGGAAAGACAGATCCGGCACCTCGCCCGATATCTGACACGCAATCCTCTGGCATCGGTGTTTCCAACAAAGCCGAACGCAAGAGTATGATCGATAGCGCCCTTTCGACACCGTAGCGATACCCAAGTTCTGCCGGACCAGCCCCCAAAGCGACGCCGTTTCGATACTCGGCAAGGCGTTTCGAGGCTTTCTTCGATAACCGAAGTGCCTCTTCGACGTCCTGACCGCCGAGCGCAGCTAGGCGGCGTATTGGATCAACGTCAGCTTCGACAAGAGCTTCTAGGTGTACCAACGGCGCAAGGGCACGGTCATCCGCCCCCGAAAAAATCCAACCCAGCGCTCCGCACGCGCGCATTGCTGCGACCGAAGGCGCTGGATCGGATGCCGATAGAAGCTTGAGCATCTCCGTACCGATGCGTTCATTTGAAAGCGTTTCGATTCCTGAAGAATTCGCCGCAATCGCTGCAAGCGCGTCTGCATCCATTCCATTGTCTCGATCACCGTAAAACGCATGGAAGCGGAAGAACCGGAGGATTCGAAGATAGTCTTCGCGAATTCTCTGGTCCGCATCATCAATAAACCGCACCCGCCGCGCCCGGAGGTCTTCCAGCCCGCCCAGAGGATCAACCACCTCGCCGTTCGGACGCGCATAGATCGCGTTCATGGTAAAATCTCGTCGCCGCGCGTCGTCTTCCACATCCTCGGAGAAAGCCACAACCGCCCGACGTCCATCTGTTTCAACGTCCTTGCGGAATGTCGTGATCTCGAAAGGCTCATGGTCGCAAACGACGGTGATTGTCCCGTGATCAATACCCGTCGGAATCGCGTTGAGACCCGTTTCTTTTGCAAGCGCGAGGACCTTCTGCGGGCGTGCGTCCGTGGCGATATCTATATCGTTCACGTCCGTATTGTAGAGCGCATTGCGGACACACCCTCCGACGAACAGCGCTTGGTAGCCTGCGCTCGTCAACATGGTGCAAACACGCTGCGTATGACTGCTCTCAAGCCAAGGTCCGTCGATCTGTGTCACTGCTCCATCCTCTCTGCGAGGCCTCGCAAGATACGCGCGGTCGCGCCCCAAATATAGTAGGGGCCGTAAGGAACGGTGAAGTACAAGCGTTGTCGACCTCGCCATCGACGGGATTGCGTCGAGTAGAAACGGCTATTCACAACCTGATCAAGCGGCACGCGGAAGATTTCTTCAACCTCGCCCACCTCTGCCCGAGGCTCGAAGGGAGACCTCACCAAGCCAATCACCGGCGTCACCATGAAGCTCGTCACGGTTTCGTGTGAGGGTAATAGTCCAAGAACCTCAACATTCTCTGTTGGCAGACCTACCTCTTCCCAAGCCTCTCTCAAGGCTGCTGCGGTCACGTCATGATCGCCTTCATCTTGCTTTCCACCAGGGAACGCGATCTGTCCGGGGTGGTGCTTTAGATGCGAGGCCCTCTTTGTGAGGATCACATGGGGGACATCGCCTTTCATCTCTACCGCAACCAACACACCTGCCGGCCTCAGAGTGCGGTTCTCGGGGAGCGCAATATCGGGATTCAAGTCGAAATCAGAGGAAGAGGCGCTCTCACACAACAACGCCCTCAAAAGCCTTTCCCTGATCTCAGTCACCCTTTGCCTCTTCCGCCTCGAAACCAACAGTCTTTGGATCAAGCGAGTAATGCGCTCCACAGAACTGGCAATCAGCCGTGACCCACCCCTCCGGCGTCGTCATCTTCTCAATGTCTTTCGCCGAATAGATCGACAGGCTCTGGCGCACCCGATCTTCCGAACACGTGCAACCAAACTTAACTGGCTGTGAGTCAAACACTCGCGGTGCTTCTTCGTGGAATAGACGCAACAAGAGCTGCGTTGGCGTGACAGACGGCCCAATCATCTCCAAATCCTCAACGGAATCGAGGAGAATATTGGCACGGTTCCAATTCTCTTCTTCATCCCCGTCGAGGATATCAGAAACGGCAAGAAGTCCGTCCTCGCCACTTCCACCCTCTTCTGTCGCACCGATCGATGCTTTCGGCATATGCTGAAGCATGATCCCACCCGCACGCCAAGTCTCTGGCGAGCCGGGTTCCTGCGATTTCCCGAAACGGAGGGCAAACCGTGTAGCGAGTTGCTCTGACTGAGCGAAATAGGCTTCTGCGCAAGCTTTGATCGAACCACCGGCCAAGGGGGTGATGCCCTGATAAGGTGCCATTCCCTTCCCTTGGTCGATCATGATCGCAAAATAGCCACTACCAACCTGATCAAACGGGCTACCGTCCGTAAGCCGATCCTCATCGTAGCTCGCATAGGCTCGAATGCGTGCGGGTTCGCCCTCCTTCTCCGGTCCGAAGTAGTCTGTCGCGATCATTCGAACTGGTCCGTTCGACTGCACCTGAAGCGAGAGCTTCCAGCGCAGTTTGATTGTCTGCCCAATCAACGATGTCAGAAGTGCCATTTCCGCGACAAGCGCTTCGACTTGCGGTGGGTAGGCGTGTTGTTTCAATACACCATCGAGCACACCATCAAGGCGCGCGACCCGTCCGCGAATATCGGAACGGTCAAGTTGGAATGGGAGAACCGTGTCGTCCCAAGCGATTTTGTTGCCAAGAGTCATTGGTTTCCTCAGAAGCTTTTTCTTGCCATACCTTGTCAACAAGTAGCCCACAAGGCGAACAGAAGTGAGATAACCGTGATCCGCCGATTTGGAAGCCCCCCGCGAACCGACAAGAAATATACCCTACGTCCGGGGGTCTATGCCCTGATCCGAGACGGTGCCGATTTGCTTGTGACCTTTCAGGAAGAACCTGAACCTGAGCTGCAGCTCCCAGGCGGCGGAATCGACAAGGGCGAGTCACCGCTTACCGCTCTGCATCGCGAGGTCTATGAGGAAACAGGCTGGACAATCGCCCGGCCGCGTCGGCTCGGAGCGTTTCGTCGCTTTGTCTACATGCCCGAGTACGATCTCTGGGCCGAGAAGTTGTGCTCTATCTATCTGGCCGAACCGGGAAGGCGGCTTGGGCCTCCAAGCGAGCCCTTGCATAGCGCCAAATGGGTTCCGCTTGAAGTCGCACGAGATATTCTAGGCAACTCCGGCGATCGACACTTTGCCGATCTCCTTGCCGGTTAGATCCACGGCCCGCGATACTCAAAAAGAATGCCCGAAACATCGTCTGGCAAACCCTTACCGCCGCTCAACGCATCAAGGCGCCAGTGAAGTGTTTCGAGCAAGCTCTCGGTTGGCTGATCTCTGAGGTCTGCAAGCAAGGCGGCCAGCCCGTCCTCTCCAAGTAGTTGTCCATCCTCATCTGGGCACTCAATCACGCCGTCCGATAGTATGAGCAACCTCTCTCCCGACTCCAATTTCGTCTCGAAATCTTCAAACTTTGCCCCTTCAATAAGGCCAACTGGCAGCCCCCCTCTCCCGACCTCCTCAAGTTGCCCCCCATGACGTAGAACAACGGGGTGTGGGTGGCCCGCTTGCGCCATCTCTACGACACCGCTTCGAAGGTCGATCAATGCGAGAAGCATTGTGAAGTAATGCTCGGTCTCCATATCCGAGAACACTATTCCGTTGAGATGCGCGATGACCTCAGATGGGGACAAATAAGTATGGCCTCCACCTGGCAAAGCTTTGAGCGCGATATTCTGCTCCGGTGACGAGGAGGAAAGATATCCCGCCAGTCTCGCCGTTACGAGCGCCGAGCTCACACCATGCCCGGATACATCGATCGAGTAGAGCCCAATCTTGTGGTCACTGATGCGATAGTGACCAACTAGATCGCCTCCGACGTGACCGCTGGAATGTAACATCAGAGACGCCGCGCCGGTTCCGAAGTCCTTGAATCGCTCTCGCACCAAAGACTGCTGAAGCTTCTTCGCTTCAATGAGATCGTTGTCGAGAGAGTCATATAGGCGGCGCAGTTCGTCGAGCGTTTCAGAGATAACTCGGTTTTTCTGGGTCAGTTCCCGCTGCATCTTGAGGATGCGCTCACCGGCGCTAATGCGAGCGCGCAGTTCATGAGCGTTAACCGGTTTGCTTAGGAAATCATCAGCACCGCTCTCAAGCCCCCTCACAACTTCGGCCTTCTCGCTCTTCGACGTGAGGAGAATGAAATAGCCATAGTGATCCCGCGAAAGAGACCGAAAAGCGCGACAGAATTCCAACCCGTCCATTTTCGGCATGACCCAGTCGCTCAAGACAAGGTCAGGTGGTGACTGACGACAAATTTCGAGCGCTTCTTCGCCCGTATCTGCCTCAAGTACTTCGTACCCTTCGCGTTGAAGAGATGCGCTCAGAATTCGTCGTTGCAGTCGACTATCATCAACGAGCAAGACCCTCTGGATCGCTTTTGCCTCTACTTCAGCGTCTGGTGTCTTCTGCGAAACCTGCTGCACTCTACACCTTTGGCCCCAAATCATCTCTAACGAATGGCCAGAAGCTAGAACGTTGTTCTAAACAATCTCTCAAGATCGGTTCATTGCAGGATCTTGTTTGTTCGATTTTTATTAACTGCTTGCAGGCCAAGATCGGGCGAACGAGAGGAACAAGATATGATTGATTGGCGGCGCATTGACGAACTGCGTGGTGAAATCGGAGAAGACGATTTCGGAGAGGTTGTTGAGATATTCCTCGAAGAAGTCGAAGAAGGTATCGGGCGCCTTCGGACTCACCAAACAAATGAAGAGCTAGCGGCGCATCTCCACTTCCTGAAAGGAAGCGCGCTCAACCTCGGATTTCAGAGTTTCTCGACGCTGTGTCAGGCAGGGGAAACCGCGGCTACTGAAGCCACCGGAAGCGAAGTTGACCTCGTTGCCCTGGAGGCCTGCTATGAGCAATCAAAAGAGGTCTTCGAGCAAGGTTTGTCCAGATGAAGCACTCGAGACGCGTGAAATGGCACAGGATTCCCTTACCCCTGCTTGCCCTACCCCTGAAAACCCGGTATCGCGCCTGCGATATACGTATGAAGGGAACTCGTCATGTCCGCGCCCAAGAAAGTTGTCCTGGCCTATTCCGGCGGCCTTGATACCTCGATCATTCTCAAATGGCTCCAGACCGAGTATGACTGCGAAGTTGTTACGTTCACCGCAGACCTCGGTCAGGGCGAAGAGCTCGAGCCGGCACGCAAGAAGGCCGAGCTTCTTGGGATCAAGCCCGAGAATATCTACATCGAAGACATCCGCGAAGAGTTCGTGCGCGATTTCGTCTTCCCGATGTTCCGCGCAAATGCCCAATATGAGGGCCTCTATCTTCTTGGAACGTCGATTGCGCGTCCGCTTATCTCAAAGCGTCTCATCGAGATTGCAGAAGAAACTGGTGCGGATGCCGTGGCGCATGGCGCGACTGGCAAAGGCAATGACCAAGTTCGGTTCGAGCTCGCGGCTTATGCGCTGAACCCGGACATCAAGGTCATCGCGCCTTGGCGTGAATGGGACCTGACCTCGCGCACCAAGCTTCTGGACTTCGCCGAGCAGAACCAGATCCCGATCGCAAAAGACAAACGCGGCGAGGCACCGTTCTCCGTCGACGCGAACCTCCTGCACACCTCCTCCGAAGGCAAAGTTCTCGAGGACCCGGCAGAGATGGCGCCCGACTATGTGTATCAGCGCACCGTGCATCCGGAAGAAGCGCCCGACACCCCGGAATACATTGAAATCACGTTCGAAAAAGGCGACCCGGTTGCGATCAATGGCGAGGCGATGAGCCCGGCAACCATGCTCACCGCCCTGAACGAGTATGGCCGTAAGCACGGTATCGGTCGCCTTGACCTTGTCGAGGGGCGGTTCGTTGGCATGAAATCGCGCGGCATCTATGAGACGCCGGGCGGGACGATCCTCATCGAGGCGCATCGCGGGATCGAGTCGATCACGATGGATCGCGGGGCGATGCACCTTAAAGATCAACTCATGCCGCAATATGCCGAGCTGATCTACAATGGCTTCTGGTACAGCCCGGAGCGCGAGATGCTTCAGGCGGCGATCGATAAGTCGCAGGAGTATGTCTCTGGCACAGTGCGCGTGCGCCTCTATAAGGGTCTCGCATCGACTGTTGGTCGCTGGTCGGAAAATTCCCTTTATTCCGAGGAACATGTGACCTTCGAAGATGATGCTGGCGCCTACGATCAGAAGGATGCGGCGGGCTTCATCAAGTTGAACGCGCTGCGACTTCGGTTGCTGGCCATGCGGGACCGTCGCAATAAGGGCTAAGGCTCCTGCCACGTCACCGTTGAGAGATTGGATAGACCCGCCTACTTCTTGGGCGGGTTTTTCATTTCAGGAGCCAACCATGCTTGAACAGATCGTCGCGAAGATGCAGCAAGAGCTTGAAAACAAAGCGTTTGATGGATCTTTGAAGTTTGATTGCGGGGACGATGGGGTTGTGGTTCTGGCCGATGGGACCGCAGGACTTGAGGATCAAGAGACGGATTGCACGATCCGTATTTCCGAGGACAACCTCGTGAAACTCCTAACCGGAAAGCTCAACCCGATGACGGGCGTCATGATGGGCAAGCTCAAGGTTTCGGGCGATATGGGCGTCGCGATGAAGCTTGGTCAACTCTTGAAATAGTCGCTTTTTCAGACACTTAGAGCTTTACGGCTTTTAGCTTTTCGTAATACGGCATCGCCTCAGCGAGAACATCTTGCAGCGCATCCGGCACCTCGGGGAGAGGGCCTTCGGCGTCGGCGAAGCCGGTTGAGTTCCAGACGGCGGCATACCAGTGCGAGGCCCAGACACCATCATCCTTGTGGCCGCCAGACGGCCAATTTAGCATGGCGGAATCAAAGCCTAAGCCTATGGAATCACATAGATTTTTTAGCATACCGCGAGGGTTCTCGCGGATGTCGTGGCTATCGATGACGACAGGCTTTCCGCCCCATGCAAGCGCTTCATCATAGAGCTCGGCCTGCTGGCGGAAGCCGATATCGTCTAGCACCGGGTTCTCACGTTTGGCGGCATAGCTTGCGATGACGCGGGCGGGATGGCGGATCAGGAAGACATTGACGCAGTCCTTGATCCAATCGCGGGCAACGCCCGGGATCATATGCTGCGCCATATGCTTTTGATAGAAAACGCTTTTTCCATCCGGCATCGGACCAACCAAAGATCGGATTACGGCGCCGGGGTCTTGTGATTGCGAGGCCATAATCTCGTCGCGCATGGGATGCTCGAGGCCGGTCATGGCAAGGTAGGCAGCGTAGAACGGCTCGTCCACGACGGCGCAATCGGGGCGGTTTCCGAAGGCATACATCATCGCCGTCGAGAGGTTTCGCGGCCCGGACCACATGGCAATTCTCATCAAAAGACCCCTGTCTGTATCGCGTCGGTATTACGTCGGTATTGCGTCCGTGCAGATCTTCAGGCCCGCGCGGCGCTATCTTCAACCAGAGCCTTATAAAGGGCGCGGATACGTTCGGTCATTGGGCCCATTTCACCAGAGCCGATCGGGCGACCGTCGATCTCGCTCACGGGAGTCTGGGCGCCGAACGTCCCTGTCAGGAATGCCTCGTCTGCGCCATAGGTATCGACGAGAGAGTAGTTCCTCTCGAACACCGGGATACCGTCGGCACGGCACACGTCGATGACTTTCTGCCGAGTGATACCGTTCATGCAGTAGTCGCCGGTTGAGGTCCAAACCTCGCCTTTGCGGACGATGAAGAAATTGCAGGCATTGGTCGTGTTCACGAAACCATTCACATCGAGCATCAGCCCCTCATCCGCTCCAGCCTTTTCGGCGGCGATGCACGCTAGGATACAGTTCAGCTTGGAATGCGAATTCAGCTTAGGATCCTGCGTCATGGGTAGGCCACGGATATGCGGCACAGTCGCGAGACGGATCGGTCGCGGGATCGAGGGGCGCGAATGTTCCATGATGATGGTCACGGTCGGCCCCTTTTGAGAGAGGCCGGGGTGTTGGAACGGCCGGGATTTGACGCCGCGCGTCACCATGAGCCGCGCATGGGCATCAGTCGTCATGTCATTCGCGACGCGCGTCTCCTCGAGGGCCTGCACCATGCTGGCGGGCGTCATGCCAATGTCGAGGTCAATTGCTTTGGCCGCTTCAAAGAGGCGATCCATATGCTCGTCAAGAAAGGCCCAATGTCCATCATAGAGGCGCAGCCCCTCCCAAACGCCATCGCCAAGCATGAAGCCTGAGTCATAGACGCTCACCACAGCTTCGGCCTTGGGAACAATCCGACCGTTGAGGAAGATCAAGATCTCTTCGTTGCGGGCGTCTTCTTCGGCCTGATGGGTTGTGACGTGATCGGACATGCGCGCTCCTCTTTTGGCGGAACGCTAGTGGCGGGGGCAGAGCATGCCAAGCAGTAAATTGTCCTCACCAAGGCGTGACATTCTCTTACAGGGGATTGTTCAGACTCGGCCTTCGGATCAGGGTCTTCTTAACGTAGGAGACCAGACTCATGCACCGTTTGAGCAAACCACAACCTTTTTTCCTTGCCGCTCTCATCTTGATCGGCCTCTTGGCCCATGGCACCCGCGCAAAAGCTGCGACCGAAACGCTTACGGTCGCGGGCGGATGCTTCTGGTGCGTAGAGAGCGATTTCGAATCCGTGAAGGGCGTGCGCGAAGCTGTGTCCGGCTATACCGGTGGCAAGACGAAGAACCCGACATACAAAGAGGTGTCGCGTGGCGGTTCTGGCCACTATGAGGCTGTGCGCATCACGTTTGACAACGCGGTCGTGACTCGGGATCAGCTTCTGAACCTGTTCTTCCGGTCGGTTGATCCGACCGATGCAGGCGGACAGTTCTGTGACCGCGGTGAGAGCTATCGCACGGCTGTTTTCGTCTCTAACACTGCGCAAAAGGCGGCTGCAGAGAAGGCGAAGTCCGATGCTGCGGCTGAACTTGGTCGCAAGATCGTCACCCCGATCCTCGGGAAATCTCCCTTTTACAAGGCCGAGGACTATCACCAGGACTACTACAAGGGGACCAAGCTTGTCCTGACGCGATTTGGCCCGAAGAAGCAGTCGGAGGCCTATAAGCGGTATCGCAAGGCATGCGGGAGAGACGCGCGGGTTGAGCAGCTCTGGGGGAGTGACGCGCCCTTTATCGGGCACTGATCCAATGAAAAGCGGGCCGGCCAATATGGCGCGGCCCGTTTCTATTTCGCAACCTCGAACGGATCAGCCGACCTTGCAGGCCGCGAGGATCGCCATATTGAGGATGTCGTTCGCGGTCGAGCCGGTCGAGCAGATCTGAATCGGTTTATCGACACCCGAAAGGATCGGACCGATCACCGTCGCGCCTGCCATTTCCTGCATCAGCTTGGTCGAGATCGACGCGGAATGGCGCGCGGGCACGACGAGGATATTGGCAGGACCGGTCAGGCGCTGGAACGGGTAGTTCTCTTGCGCCTTCTTGTTGAGGGCCACATCGACGGTCATCTCGCCTTCGTATTCGAAATCAACGCCGCGTTGATCGAGGACGCGAGGCGCAATGTGCATTTTCTCGGCGCGTTCCGACACCGGATAGCCAAAGGTCGAGAAGCTCACGAAAGCGACGCGCGGCTCGAGGCCCATGTGACGTGCCACACCTGCAGCGCGTTCGGCGATGTTGGCGAGATCGTTCTCGTCCGGCCATTCGTGCACAAGCGTATCCGAGACAAGCACGATACGGCCATTGTGCAAAAGCGCCGTCACACCCACCGCGCCATGCGCAGCGTCGGCGTCAAAGACGTGATTGACCAGATCGAGCACATGAGCGGATTTCCGGGTTGCACCCGTGACAAGGCCATCGCCGTGACCGTGCTGAAGCATCAGCGAGGCAAAGACATGTCGGTCACGCGCGGCCATCTTGAACACATCGTGGCGATCAAAGCCTTTGCGTTGCAGGCGGTTGTAAAGGAAGTCCGTGTAGGTCTCGAGGTGGCGGGTGTTCTTGGCGTTGACGACCTCGATCTCGCGCACCGCATCGCCGAGACCGGCGGCTTCGAGCTTGATCTTCACGTCATCTTCGCGGCCCACGACGAGCGCTTTGCCAAGGCCCGAGCGTTGATAGGTCACGGCGGCGCGCAGAACCCGGGGGTCGTCACCTTCGGCAAAAATCATGCGGGCTTGGGCGTTGCGCGCGCGCGCGTTGAGGCCGCGCAGGATCGACGCGGTTGGATCCATGCGGGATTTGAGGCTTTCCTCGTATCCGTCCATGTCGATGATTGGACGACGCGCCACACCTGTTTCCATGCCCGCCTTGGCGACAGCTGGCGGAATACGGTGAATGAGGCGCGGGTCGAACGGTGTCGGGATAATGTAGTCGCGACCGAAGGAAAGCTTGCGGCCATAGGCCATCGCGACCTCATCCGGGACATCTTCGCGGGCCAGTTCGGCAAGCGCCTCGGCACAGGCAATTTTCATATCGTCATTGATCGCGCGGGCATGAATGTCGAGCGCGCCGCGGAAGAGATAGGGGAAACCAAGGACGTTGTTGACCTGGTTCGGGTAGTCCGAACGGCCCGTTGCGACGATCGCGTCGGCGCGCACGGCATGGGCCTCTTCGGGGGTGATCTCTGGATCGGGGTTGGCCATCGCAAAAATGACCGGATCATCCGCCATCGCGGCGATCATCTCGGAGGTCACGGCGCCTTTGACGGAAACGCCGAGGAATACGTCTGCACCTGCCATCGCCTCTTCAAGGGTGCGCAGGTCCGTCTTGATCGCGTGGGCGGATTTCCATTGGTTCATGCCCTCGGTGCGACCTTGGTAGATCACGCCCTTGGTATCGCAGACAATGCAGTTGTCGTGCTTGGCGCCCATCGATTTGAGCAATTCGATACAAGCGATCCCGGCAGCCCCTGCCCCGTTGAGGACAATCTTGCAGTCTTCGATCTTCTTACCCGAAATATGCAGCGCGTTGAGTAGGCCCGCGGCACAGATCACAGCGGTGCCGTGCTGGTCGTCATGGAAGACCGGGATGTCCATCTCTTCCTTGAGGCGCTGCTCGATGATGAAACACTCGGGCGCCTTGATGTCTTCGAGGTTGATGCCGCCAAAGGTCGGCCCCATGAGTTTCACTGCCTGACAGAAGGCGTCCGGGTCTTCGGTATCAAGTTCGATATCAATCGAGTTCACGTCGGCGAAACGCTTGAAGAGAACGGCCTTGCCTTCCATCACAGGCTTGGAGCCGAGCGCGCCGAGGTTGCCAAGACCAAGGACAGCCGTCCCGTTCGAGATCACGGCGACGAGGTTGCCCTTGTTGGTATAGTCATAGGCGGTCGAGGGATCTTCGGCGATGGCTTCGCACGGCACAGCAACACCCGGCGAATAGGCAAGCGAGAGATCCCGCTGGGTCGTCATCGGCACGGAGGCCTTGATCTCGAACTTGCCTGGCGTCGGCTCCAGATGGAATGCGAGCGCCTCTTCGTTGGTGATCTTGGTTTTTGCCATTTTTTGCCGTCCTTCGATACCGTTTGCGCCTCTTACCGCAAGGGCGTGTGGGCCTCAACTGTCTTGGCATCTGCGTGACACTTTCGCCTTTCGTCCGGCGCGTCGGGTTTGTTATGAAAAACAGACCACAGGGGGAATTTCAGACGTGAACGCAGCGAAGCCAGCCGTCACGCCGATGATGGCGCAGTATCTCGAGATCAAGGCAGAGTATCCGGACGCGCTCTTGTTCTATCGCATGGGCGATTTCTATGAGATGTTCTTTGACGATGCCGTCGCCGCGGCGGAGGCGCTTGATATTGCCCTGACCAAACGGGGCAAGCATGACGGGGCCGATATCCCGATGTGCGGCGTTCCGGTGCATGCCGCCGAGGGCTATTTCCTGACCCTGATCCGCAAAGGATTCCGTGTCGCGGTCTGCGAGCAAATGGAAAGCCCCGCCGAGGCCAAAAAGCGCGGGTATAAGGCGGTTGTGAAGCGCGAGGTTGTGCGGCTTGTCACGCCGGGGACGCTTACCGAAGATTCCCTTCTCGATGCGCGGCGCCATAACTTTCTTGCCGCCTATGCTGTTGTCCGAGACGCGGCCGCACTTGCCTGGGCAGATATTTCCACCGGCGCGCTTCACGTGATGCCGGTTTCGCCTCTGCGCCTTGGTCCGGAACTCGCCCGCCTTGCGCCGTCTGAACTCCTCATTGCGGAGGGAACAGAGACGGATTTAGGTGAAACAGTCTCTGATCTTGGGATTCCGCTCACACCGCTTTCGCGCGGGTCGTTTGACTCGACAGAAGCCGGAAAGCGCGTCGCGGGACTATTTAAATCGGCCTCTCTCGACGCGTTCGGGTCGTTCAGCCGGCCAGAAACCGGGGCCCTTGGTGCGATTGTCGACTACCTCGACATGACGCAGAAGGGAAAGCTCCCACTCTTGCAGCCACCCCAGCGCGAAGCGACGAAGGGCGTGATGCTCATCGATGCGGCGACGCGGCGGAATCTCGAGCTCACCCATGCGCTTTCAGGGGGGCGTGCCGGTTCGCTTCTTGCCACGATTGACCGGACGGTGACCGCTGGGGGCGCGCGGCTTCTGGAACAGCGTGTCTCGAGCCCATCTCAGAAAATCGATATCGTGCGGCAGCGGCTCGACTCGATCGATCACATGGTTGAAGATCGTGCGCTTGCCAAGGATTTGCGTGAAGCACTGCGCAAAGTGCCCGATCTTGATCGCGCTCTATCGCGTCTTTCTCTTGATCGCGGGGGGCCGCGTGATCTTGCAGCGATCCGAAATGGGCTTGAGCAGGCCGAAGCGCTTCATCGACGGCTTGAGGATATGGCGCTTCCGGATGCTCTTACCGCGGCGGTGCGCGCCTTGAGCGGACATGAAGCCCTTCTCGATCTGCTCGATCAGGCGCTCATCGCAGAACCGCCCCTTCTTGCGCGGGATGGCGGATTTATCGCGCCGGGCTATGATGGCGAACTTGATGAAAGCCGAGAGCTTCGTGACGAAGGGCGCGGCGTCATCGCGGGGATGCAAGCGCAGTATAGTGAGGAGACGGGGATTTCTTCGCTCAAGATCAAGCATAACAACGTGCTTGGCTATTTCATCGAGACCACTGCGACGCATGCCAAGAAGATGTTGTCCGAACCCTACTCCGAGACTTTTATCCATCGCCAGACCACGGCAAACCAGGTGCGCTTTACCACCGTCGCTCTCTCGGAAATGGAGACGAAGATCCTCAACGCTGGGAACCGGGCACTTGAGATCGAAAAGCGTCTCTATAACAGCTTAAAAGACTCTATTCTTGCGTCGTCTGCTGCGATCTCTGCGGCCTCGAAAGCGCTTGCGGAGATCGATCTTGCCACGTCCCTTGCGGGTCTGGCGGTCGAGGAAGGCTGGTGTCGGCCGGATGTCGATGAAAGCCGGGATTTCCATATCGAGGGCGGCCGTCATCCGGTTGTTGAAGCGGCGCTTCGTCAACAGGACGGGGCGCCATTTGTCGCCAACGATTGTAATCTTTCCGGCGGCGATGAGGGGCGTATCTGGCTTCTGACCGGTCCAAACATGGCCGGTAAATCGACCTTCCTTCGACAGAACGCTCTGATTGCCCTTCTTGCACAGATGGGGAGCTTCGTACCTGCAACCAAGGCGAAGATCGGGATTGTTTCACAACTCTTCAGCCGGGTTGGAGCGTCGGATGACCTTGCGCGCGGACGGTCGACTTTCATGGTCGAGATGGTCGAAACGGCGGCGATCCTAAATCAAGCGGATAATCGGGCGCTTGTTATCCTTGACGAGATCGGTCGCGGTACGGCGACCTATGATGGTTTGTCGATCGCTTGGGCGACGCTTGAGCATTTGCATGACGTGAACACGTCGCGCGCCCTGTTTGCCACGCACTATCACGAGATGACCGCGCTTTCGGAAAAGCTCGACGGGGTCGAGAACGCGACGGTGACCGTTCGGGAATGGGATGGCGAGGTCATTTTCCTTCACGAAGTGAAGAAAGGTGCGGCGGATCGGTCCTATGGTGTGCAGGTCGCTCAGCTTGCCGGTCTTCCGCCCGTGGTCGTTGAAAGGGCGCGCGTTGTTCTGGAGGCCCTGGAAAAGGGCGAGCGGGAGGGATCTGGGCAGAAGGCGCTTATTGATGATCTTCCTCTTTTTGCGAACACCCCGGCGCCCGCCCCGGCAGCGGCGAAAGGGCCTTCGGAGGTTGAAGAAATGCTCGACGGGATCCACCCGGATGATCTTTCGCCGCGTGAAGCGCTTCAGCTCTTGTATGATCTCAAGGCGAAGCGGGTCTAGTTACCAGCTCCCGCTCGCGCCGCCGCCGCTTGAGGAGCCGCCGCCGAACGAAGAGGAAGAGGAGGAGGATTCCGTGACGCGCGGGATGGTGCGTTCTTCGGAATATTCATGGCCACAGTGGAGGCAGTGATAGTCGATCCGCTTGAGCCCCTCCGAGGACTTCGTTGCGCTTCGGATCACGGTTGTGTCGCCTTCAACGGTGCGGAAACTACAGCTTGGGCAGGCGCCATAGGACGAGAACCACGCGCGATAGGCCTCGATCTTGATGTGATCGCAGGTCGGACACTTCCAAACATCGTAGTCCACGCTCTTGAGGGTTTCCTCCATGATCTGCCCCGGCACAAGCCGCGCATCATCGGCATCCTCGTCAAGCCGGACCATCTTTTTGCCGTCGCGCAGGCAATACCGCGGTTTGTTGCGTTTCCAGCGGAAATAGAGACGCACTGGGACCAGAAGAAACGGCGCGAGAATGGCGTAGATCCAGTTGCCGATCCAATCCAAAAACCGTTGAAAAGCGCTGAAGGCGCGCTCTGCCCGGGAGGCATCATATTCCCCCGGCCAGTACCCCGTCAGATCGTGGATCACCGAGTCCACGCCAACCGAAATGCCCTCGGCGTAGTTGTCCTCTCTGAAATACGGAAGAATGTCACCCTCGATGATTTCCTTCATCGCGAGGTTCTTGTTCATTCCATAGCCCGCACCAACCTCGATCCGCATGTGGCGGTCGTTGCGGGCGATGAGCATCATCACGCCATCGTTGCGGTCCGCGTTCCCGACACCCCAGTCATTGAAGAGCCCGGTTGCGAAAGGTTCGATGGGGCCATCGTGGCCATAGTCTCGCATGGAGCGGATCGTGATGACCGTGAATTCGATGTCGCGTTTGTCCCGCAATTCCTTCAGGCGGGAGCGGATATCAGACTCGATCTCATCAGGAAGAAGATTGGCGAAATCGTTGACGTAGATTTCGCGATAGTCGGGGTAGTTGACCTGCGCCCCGACCGATGTGGCAGAGAACAGGAGGCAAGACAGTAAGATCTGAAGAAGACGCAAAGAGAAAGACCCCCGAACGATACGGGGGTCTTTTATCAGATTAGCCGGGGTTTGACGACACGCCAACCTGGGCCGGCCGCAAGAGCCGATCATGAAGCATGAAGCCCTCGGCAGAAACCTGAATGATTTCGCCAGCAACCGTGCCGGGCAGCGGGGCTTCGAACATGGCTTCATGCACTTGCGGATCGAATTTGTCGCCGACTTGCGGGGAAACGACTTCGATCCCGTGTTTCTTGAACACGTTGAGCAGCTCTCGCATCGTCAGTTCGATGCCCTCAATCAGCGCGGCAGACGCTTCTTTCTGTTCATCGGTGATCGTCTCGAGCGCGCGCTTCATGTTGTCATAGACCGGGAGCATGTCGCGGGCGAGCTTGGAGCCGCCATATTGCTCGGCATCGCGGCGCGCCTTGTCGCCACGCTTGCGCGCGTTTTCTGCATCGGCCAGCGCCCGCATGAACTTGTCTTTGTAGTCGTCGCGCTCGGCCCGAAGTTCGTCCAGTTCGACCGCTTCGTTCTCAAGCTCATCAAGGCTCTGAGACATTTCTTCTGCCTCCGCCTGTTCGATGTCGTCCAGGAAATTATCGTCTTTCGGCTCTGCCATTGTTCTACCTCTAACCCCGGTCGGAGATCAGCTTGCCGACCAGTTGTGCCGTGTAATCCACAATCGGAACGATGCGCCCATAGTTGAGGCGTTTGGGTCCGATGACCCCGACCGCACCGACAATCTTTCGATCCGCGTTCATATATGGAGAGACCACCAAAGAGGAACCCGAAAGTGAAAAAAGTTTGTTCTCGGAGCCAATAAAAATGCGCACACCGTCGCCTTCTTCGGCGAGTTCGAGGAATTCGGCGATATCGCGCTTGCGCTCAAGATCATCAAAGAGGGTTCTGATGCGCTCGAGGTCGGCTTCTTCGGCCTCTCCGCCTAGCAAATTCGCCCGGCCACGCACGATCAGGCGCTCTTGTGTTTCGCCATCATTCGCCCACAGCGCAATACCATTCTCAACAAGGTCGGCAGCGAGGGAATCGATTTCCTGACGGCGGGCCTCGATTTCTTTGCGGATCACTGTGCGTAGGTCAGAAAGGGTTCGGCCCTCCATCACCGCGTTGAGAAAGTTCGCTGCTTCGCGCATTGAGCTTGGTGTTTGACCCGGCGGCGGTGTGAACAAGCGGTTTTCGACATGGCCATCTGCAAACACAAGCACGACAAGTGCACGATCTGCGGCGAGATTCACGAACTCGATATGCTTAATCGGTGCCTCGTGCTTTGGTGCGAGGACAAGAGACGCGCCATGTGTCACGCCGGACAGCGCCGAGCCGATCCGGTCAAGCATGCCCCCGACATCCGAAGAATTGCTTCCGAGAGTCGCATCGATCTTCTGTCGGTCGCTCACGTCGAGATCGGACACCTCGAGAAGGCCATCCACGAACATGCGCAGACCTGCCTGTGTCGGGATTCTCCCGGCGCTCACGTGAGGGCTGTCGAGAAGACCAAGATACTCGAGATCCTGCATCACATTGCGGATCGTCGCGGCAGAAACCTTTTCGGACATGGCGCGCGTCAGGGTGCGCGATCCCACGGGATCGCCGGTATCGAGGTAGCCTTCGACCACCCGACGAAATACTTCACGGGACCGGTCATTTAGCTCTTCGAGGAGGCGGGCGCTATCACTCATGTTTCTTTCCTGTCTTCCTTGTCATTAAAGTGCGCCACGCTCAAAGGTCAATCGGGGTTGCGCTTATGGCGGAGGGGCCTGTATCCCGTGGCCAAGCAACAAAGGATTTTCACGATGCGCCCTTCTGGAAGACAACTGAATGAAATGCGTCCGATCTCGATCGAGACCGGGGTGACGAAACATGCGGAGGGTTCCTGCCTCATCAAGGCCGGGGATACGCATGTGCTCTGCACCGCGACGATCGAAGATCGCGTGCCTCCGTTTATCAAAGGCTCTGGTCTCGGCTGGGTCACTGCGGAATACGGGATGCTGCCGCGCTCGACCTCGAGCCGGATGCGGCGCGAGGCAACCGCCGGCAAACAAGGCGGGCGAACCGTCGAGATTCAGCGCCTGATTGGACGAAGCCTGCGCGCCGGGGTCGACCGGGTTGCCCTTGGTGAACGTCAGATCACTGTGGACTGTGACGTGATTCAAGCCGATGGCGGGACGCGTTGCGCCTCGATCACGGGCGGTTGGGTTGCGTTGCGCCTTGCGGTCAACAAGCTGATGAAGGCTGGCGATGTGATCTCTGATCCGCTGGTTGAGCCGGTCGCGGCGGTGTCCTGCGGGATCTACGCGGGTCAGCCGGTGCTTGACCTCGACTACCCGGAGGACTCCGAGGCAGGTGTTGACGGAAACTTCATCATGCTCGCCAATAAGCAACTTATCGAGGTGCAGATGAGCGCTGAGGGGGCGACCTACTCCCGTGCACAGATGAATGAACTTCTCGATCTTGCCGAGAAGGGCGTTGATGAGCTTGTCGCGGCGCAAATGGCAGCTGTGAAATGACCCGGAAGTTCGACGGCAACCGCCTTCTGGTGGCGACACATAACAAAGGCAAGCTTGAGGAGGTCGCGCATCTTCTTAAGCCCTTTGGTGTGTCGGTCGTCGGCGCGGGTGAGATGAACCTACCGGAACCTGCAGAAACCGAGGACACATTCGTCGGCAACGCCCGGATCAAGGCCCATGCAGCGGCGAAGGCGACCGGGCTCCCTGCCCTTTCCGACGATAGCGGGTTGACGATTGATGGTCTCGACGGCGCGCCGGGCGTTTACACGGCCGATTGGGCCGAAACTGGCAATGGCCGGGATTTCGCGATGGCGATGACGCGGGCGCATGATGAGCTTGTCGCGTGCGGCGCGGCGAAGCCCTGGACGGCGCAGTTTCGCTGCACTCTCGTTCTTGCGTGGCCGGATGGGCATGACGAGGTATTCGAGGGCGTCGTGCCGGGCGCAATTACCTGGCCAATGCGGGGCAAAGATGGCTTTGGCTATGATCCGATCTTTGTTCCTGAAGGCCACGACGTGACCTTTGCCGAAATGGATCGCTGGGAAAAGAACAAGATGAGCCACCGCGGTGATGCGGTCGCCAAGTTCGTTGCGGGCTGTTTTGGCTGAGGATTGGCGAAATGGAGGCTTTGGCCTCTACATCCATTGGCCGTTCTGTCAGGCCAAGTGCCCCTATTGCGATTTCAATAGCCATGTGTCGCAGAAAATAGACCAAAAGCGCTGGCTTAGAGCCTATTTGTCTGAATTGGACCGGGTTGCAGAGCAGACCCAAGGCCGGGTTCTACAAACCGTTTTTTTCGGTGGTGGCACGCCGAGCCTTATGGATCCCGAAACGGTCGCCGCAATCCTAGAGCGCGTGCGGCGCCTCTGGCCGGCCGCAAATGATCTTGAAACCACGCTCGAAGCCAATCCCGGCTCTGTTGAAGCCGGTCGGTTCCGCGCCTATCGCGATGGGGGCGTCAATCGGATCTCAATGGGGATTCAGGCGCTCAATGATCGTGATTTGAAGCGGCTAGGACGAATTCATACGGTCGATGAGGCGAAGGCAGCGTTTGAAATCGCCCGAAACACGTATGAAAGGGTCAGTTTCGATCTGATTTATGCCCGACAGGAGCAAACGCTGGACGAGTGGACCGCAGAATTGCGCGAGGCGCTTTCTATGGCGATTGATCACCTGTCCCTCTACCAACTCACGGTCGAACAAGGCACCGCGTTTGGCGATCGCTACAATCGCGGAAAGCTGCGAGGATTGCCCGAAGAAGACCTTGCAGCGGATATGTACGAGATGACGCAAGAGATCTGTGCAGACTACGGCTTTGATGCCTATGAAGTGTCGAATTTCGCAAGAACAGGGTCTGAATCTCGGCATAACCAGATCTACTGGCGCTATGGAGATTATGCGGGTATTGGTCCCGGCGCCCACGCGCGGCTTACACTCGATGGTCAGAAATATGCGATCGAAACCTGGAAAATGCCGGGGAAATGGCTTGAGGCTGCGGAGGCTGGGAATGGCGAGTCTCTGAGCGAGGCAATTGATCGCAGCGGCCAAGCTACGGAATTTCTGTTGATGGGCTTGCGCTTGTCAGAAGGCATTGATCTCCTACGTTATGAGGAACTTGCCGGCGAGCCGCTTGCTACCGGGAAACTTGATGCAATGCGTGAGCTTGGTATGATTGTTGTTGAAAATCAAAGACTTAAAGCAACACCTCAAGGCAGACTCGTGCTCGATTCTGTTCTGACCGAGCTTTTGGGCGGGTAGAGTATGCGCTTTCTCTGGGCCGCCCTTGGAATACTCTGCCTTCTGCTCGGCCTTGTTGGGGTTGTTCTCCCGCTGTTGCCAACAGTGCCTTTCTTGCTCCTCGCAGCATTTCTTTTCGCGAGGTCGTCAGAAAGGCTCCACAACTGGCTTCTATCGCACCCAAAGCTCGGGCCGCCCATCGAAGACTGGCAATCACGCGGCGCGATCAATCCCTCCGCGAAGCGGCTCGCAACTGTCTCTATTGTGGCTGTATTTGCGCTATCGCTGGCGCTTGGGCTACGGCCATTGATCCTTGGGATTCAAGCCGTGACCCTAAGTTGTGTGCTTATCTTTATCTGGACTCGACCTAGCTGGTAGCGCTTAGGATGCGGCAGAGCTCATCAAGCTCGTCAAGCGAGGCGTAGTTGATCGAAATCTTGCCAGTCTCGCCACCTGCCTTGTGGTCGATTTGAACTTTCATCCCAAGATTCGCGGAAAGATCGCCCTCCAACGCAACGGTATCAGCGTCTTTCTGCGCTTTCGGCGCAGGAGCTTTGGCCGGCTTGTTCTTTTGCTCGCCCGAAGACTTTGCAAGCGCTTCGGTCTGGCGCACTGAAAGACCGCCTTTGACGACCTTTCGTGCCAGCGCGGAGGGGTCTTCCGAGGTGATCAGGGCGCGCGCATGCCCCGCGCTTAGGTCGCCATCTTTCAGCATCTTTTGCACATCATCGGGAAGTTGCAGCAAACGCATCAAGTTCGCGATATGGCTTCGGCTCTTGCCGAGTGCCTCGGAGAGCTTTTCCTGGGTATGACCGAAACGGTCCATGAGCGCGCGATAGCCTGCTGCCTCTTCGACCGGGTTCAGATCGGCGCGCTGAATATTCTCGATGATCGCGATCTCAAGAACTTCGGTATCATCATAGTCGCGGACAACCACCGGAAGTTCATGTAGCTTGGCCATCTGGGACGCACGCCACCGACGTTCGCCCGCAACGATTTCGTAGTCTCCAGAGGCCAGTTCGCGCACGATCAACGGCTGAATTACGCCTTTTTCCTTGATCGAAGACGCGAGTTCTTCGAGTTGAGACTGGGTGAAATCGCGGCGCGGCTGATCTGGGTTCGGCTTGATTTTCTCAATTGGCACCGTCATGTCGGCGCGGCGGACCTCGCCAGACTGCACTTTGGCCTGATCTTCGTTCACATCTGCCATAAGCGCGGAAAGGCCGCGCCCCAAACCCCGGTTCTTGCCTTTTTTCTCAGCCATACTCGCCCCTTCGTCGTGCTGCGTTTACGCAGCGACTTTTAGATGTTTTGCCAATATCTCGCGCGCGAGGGCGCGATACGCCTCTGCCCCCTTGGAAATTGGATCATAATCCAAGACCGGTTGTGCAAAGGACGGCGCTTCGGACACGCGCACGTTGCGCGGGATCTTCGTTTCGAGGACCAATTCGCCGAGGTTGTCGCGGGCGTCCTGCTCAACCTGCTGTGAAAGGTTGTTGCGCGCATCATACATCGTTAGCACAACGCCCTCGATCCGCAGGCCCGGATTGGCCGATTGGCGTACCTCTCGCACGGTCAGCATCAGTTGCGACAGACCTTCGAGCGCAAAGAATTCACTTTGAAGCGGGATCAAAACCGAATTCGACGCAATCATCGCGTTGACCGTCAAAAGGTTTAGCGACGGCGGGCAATCAATCAAGATATAGTCCCAGCCAAAGGCATCCATCGCGGGCTGGCGCAAGGCGTCGTGAAGAAGGAAGCTCCGCTTCTCGTTCGCGATCAGCTCGATATCCGCCGAGCTCAGGTCCACGGTCGCGGGAATGATGGACATACCTTCGGTTTCGGTCTTCTGGATCACCTCATCAAGGGCGACATCATCCAGAAGGAGCTCATAGGTTGTCAGATCACGATCACTTGGGTCTATGCCAAGGCCAGTCGAGGCGTTGCCCTGCGGATCGAGGTCTACGATCAGAACACGGCACCCTTCCGCAGCAAGCGCGGCGCCTAGGTTGATCGTGGTCGTGGTCTTGCCAACTCCGCCCTTCTGGTTTGCAATCGCTATGATTTTTGGGCCTTTGGGCCGTGTGGGATCAGGCACGCCGAATATCTCCAAGCTTTAAAATAACAGCTTCTGGTTCGGATATACTTGTAATCACCTCGTGGGTGAAAGACCACGATTCCTCGGCCTGCCGCAGTTCTTTTTGCCAGGTGACGCCTTTGGGAAACAGGGCGGTGCCATCTGATTGCAGGTGCCGCTCAGCAAATTCGCAAAGTTGAGAAAGATCCGCCAACGCACGGGCAGACAAGATATCTGCCTTCTGGCGATCGGCCTGTTCGATTCGCTTGGTCAAAACGGTCGCCGAGACGCCTGTCTCGCGCAATACTGTGCGTAGGAAGGCGCATTTTCTCTGGTCGCTCTCGATCAACGTCGTCTTCTGGGCCGGATCTTTTTCCGCCGCGAGAATAGCGACAACGAGACCCGGGAAGCCACCGCCGCTGCCAATATCAACCCAATGATCGACGGGATGCAGAACGAGATCGAAGATCTGCGCGGAGTCTAGGATGTGACGATCCCACAGTGTTTCCAGCGTCGATCTGGAGACGAGATTGATCTTAGGGTTCCATTTCTGAAGAAGATCAGCGAGCAGGCGCAGGCGATCCGATGTTTCACGTGAAACATCGAGCGACTCCAGAACGCTATCTTCCCCAGAAATCACGCGATTTTGCCCTTCTTGGCCTGACGAATCTTCGCAAGGATGAGAGTCAGGGCGGCTGGCGTCATACCATCAACGCGTCCCGCCTGACCAAGATTTGCGGGGCGCGTGCGGCCAAGTTTGGCTTTGAGTTCGTTCGAAAGCCCTTCGACGGACTGGAAATCAAAATCTGCGGGTATTGCCTGACCTTCATCGCGCCGCATCGCTTCGACATCGCGTTTCTGTCGTTCTATGTAATTCGCATAGAGCGCGTCGCGTTCAAGTTGCTCGCGCGCTTCGTGGTCAATTGCCTCGAATCTCGGATCTAGCGCCACGACGTCGTCGAAACCGACTTCAGGAAATGCCAAGACCTGAAACGCTGTACGGCGGTTGCCATCTTGATTGACCGCGATACCCGCTGCGTTGATTTCCTTTGGGGTATAGCCCTGCTCTTCGAGAAGTTCGCGGCCAGCGGTCAGGCGGTCGAGCTTGTCAGAGAAGACGCGCGTGCGGTCTTCCCCCACGAGACCAAGGTCAATACCGATCGGCGTCAGGCGCTGGTCTGCGTTGTCGGCCCGCAAGGACAGGCGGAACTCGGCTCGGGATGTGAACATGCGATAGGGCTCGGTCACGCCGCGGGTGATTAGGTCATCAACCATGACGCCGATATAGCTCTCAGCGCGGCTGAAGGTGCGAGGCTCGCGATCAAGCGCGGTCAGAGCGGCATTCAGACCAGCGACGAGGCCTTGCGCAGCGGCCTCCTCGTAGCCCGTTGTGCCGTTGATTTGGCCGGCAAGGTAGAGGCCAGGGACGGACTTAAGCGCAAGCGTGGCGTCGAGCGCGCGGGGATCGACGTAGTCATACTCGATCGCATAGCCTGGCTGAAGGATTTCGCAGTCCTCAAGGCCATAGATCGAATGCACGTAAGCTTCCTGAACGTCCTGCGGCAACGAGGTCGAAATGCCGTTAGGATAGACGGTGCTGTCATCAAGCCCCTCTGGCTCAAGGAAGACTTGATGAGAGGACTTGTCGGCGAAGCGTACAATCTTGTCCTCGATCGAGGGGCAGTAACGCGGACCCACCCCCTCGATATGACCGCCATACATCGCAGAGCGTTCGAGGTTTTCCCGGATGATTTCGTGGGTGCGCTCATTCGTGTGGGTGATCCCACAAGAGACCTGCCGCGCAAAGGGAGCGCGGTTCAGGAAGGAGAACATCACCGGATGATCGTCGCCAGGCTGGGCATCAAGGAGATCCCATTTGATTGTCTTACCGTTCAGGCGCGGCGGCGTGCCCGTCTTGAGGCGCCCGAGTGGGAGCGCAAAGCTATCAATCCGCTCGGCAAGTCGAACGGATGGGGCATCACCCATACGACCACCGGGACGCGAGACATCACCAATATGGATCACCCCGCGTAGGAATGTACCCGTTGTCAGAACAACAGAAGACGCGCGGACCTCGGATCCATCCCCGAGAACCACGCCACGCACGGCCTCTCCGTCCATCAAAAAATCCGCGGCTTCGCCCTCAATCACTGTCAGGTTCGGGGTATTTAGCACCTCCGCCAGCATCGTTTCGCGATAGATCTTGCGGTCTGCCTGCGCGCGGGGGCCTTGGACAGCGGGGCCCTTGCGGCGATTGAGAAGACGGAATTGAATGCCTGCCCGATCTGCGACGCGTCCCATCAATCCATCAAGGGCATCAACCTCCCTCACGAGATGCCCTTTGCCAAGACCTCCGATTGCGGGGTTACAGGACATCACTCCAATCCCAGAGGTCTTAAGGGTCACCAGAGCGGTCTTCGCGCCGACACGCGCCGCTGCATGTGCGGCGTCTGCACCGGCGTGTCCGCCGCCAACAACGATGACGTCAAAATGTTTCACGTGAAACACTCCTTACTTTCCGATGCAGAAACTCGAGAAGATCTCATCCAGCAGGTTCTCGACATCTACGCGACCCACAATCGAATCCAAAGCCCGAATCGCACTTCGCAGTTCTTCTGCCGCGATCTCGTAGTGGTCTGCCCCAAGCGCGAGCACAGCCTTGGCGGCAGCAAGGCTCTCGCTTGCGCGGCGCATGGCAATCCGGTGTCGTTCGCGCGTGGCAATCCCAGAGCGCGCGGCGCGCTCAGACAGGACCGATGTAATATCAGAAACGAGATCGGAAACCCCCTGCCCTGTGAGGCCAGAGATTCCGTCCTTCTGATCCGCAAACCTGTCTACCTTCGCACGCCGCACGAGATCTCCGGGACGGGGTTCAAAATCGGGCGTGTCCTCGCCCTCAATAAGGAAGACACAAAGGTCAGACGCAAGCGCTCTCTGCTTGGCGCGCTCAATCCCGATCCCTTCAACATGGTCCTCGGTCTCGCGAATACCTGCAGTATCGAGCAATGTCACGGGAAGACCATTGAGTTCCATCCGAACTTCGATGACATCCCGTGTTGTGCCTGCATATTCAGAGGTAATCGCAGCCTCACGACCAGCCAAGGTATTGAGAAGAGTAGATTTTCCAACATTTGGAGCGCCAACAATGGCTACCTCGAAGCCCGTTCTAATCCGTTCTGCCGTATCCACGCCGATGATCTCGGTGGCGAGGTCCTGGCTTACGGTATCAAGGAGCGAAGAGACCTCGGGTGTGACATCAACGGGCACATCTTCATCCGCAAAATCAATCGTTGCCTCAATCAATGCAGCGGCACGGATCAGGTTCTGTCTCCATCTCTCGGCGAGCGACCCAAGATCTCCTGAGAGCACGCGCAGCGCCTGGCGCCTCTGTGCCTCGGTTTCGGCTTCGATCAAATCGGCAAGCCCCTCGACCTGAGCAAGGTCAAGACAACCGTTCTCGAGGGCACGACGCGTGAACTCGCCGGGCTCCGCAAGACGTAGGTCTTCGATATCCGAAAGCTCTCGCAGCACGGCGTTTACCACGGCGACGGAACCGTGCAGATGCAGCTCGATCACCTCTTCGCCTGTAAAGCTATTCTTTTCGGGGAAATAGAGAACCAGCGCCTGATCGAGGCGATGCCCGGCCTTATCGCGCAAGATGCGCAGCGAAGCCATCCGAGGTTTCGGCAGCTCGCCAAAAAGCACAGCTCCTGCACTAGCCGCGGCGGAACCGGATATCCGAATGACAGCGACCCCCGCTTTACCGGGGGCCGTTGCAAGAGCAAAGATTGTATCAGCCACATGGGCCATGACAGTCTCTTAGGTGTTCATCGAGTCAAAGAACTCGGAGTTGGTCTTGGTCTGCTTGAGCTTGGAAATCAGGAACTCAATCGCATCCGTGGTGCCCATCGGGTTGAGGATACGACGCAGGACGAAGGTCTTGGCGAGATCGGTCTTGTCGACAAGTAGGTCTTCTTTACGCGTACCGGACTTGAGAATGTCGATGGCCGGGAAGACGCGCTTGTCTGCGATCTTACGATCAAGGACGATCTCCGAGTTACCGGTGCCTTTGAATTCTTCGAAAATGACCTCGTCCATTCGAGAGCCGGTGTCGATGAGGGCCGTCGCGATGATCGTCAGCGATCCACCCTCCTCGATGTTTCGCGCAGCACCAAAGAAACGCTTGGGACGTTGCAGGGCGTTGGCGTCGACACCACCGGTCAGAACTTTCCCAGAGGACGGGATCACCGTGTTGAAAGCGCGGCCCAGGCGCGTGATCGAGTCGAGCAAAATCACGACGTCGCGCTTGTGTTCAACAAGGCGCTTAGCCTTCTCGATCACCATCTCGGACACGGCCACGTGGCGCGTTGCGGGTTCATCGAAGGTCGAGGAAATGACTTCGCCCTTCACCGAGCGCTGCATATCTGTCACCTCTTCCGGGCGTTCGTCGATCAGGAGAACGATGAGATAACATTCCGGGTGGTTCGCTTCGATGGAGTGAGCGATGTTCTGAAGCAGAACGGTTTTACCCGTCCGCGGAGGCGCCACGATCAGGGAACGTTGACCTTTACCAATCGGCGACACGAGGTCGATGATCCGGGCGGAACGGTCTTTCTTGGTCGGGTCTTCTTCGATCTCCATCTTAAGGCGCTCATCGGGGTAGAGCGGCGTCAGGTTATCGAAGGCGATCTTGTGGTTCGCTTTCTCAGGCGCTTCGAAATTGATCTGTGTGACGTTCATGAGCGCGAAATAGCGTTCATTGTCTTCCGGCGCCTTGATGACGCCATCGACGGTATCACCGGTACGCAGCGAGAACTTCTTGATCATCTCCGGGCTGACATAAATGTCGTCAGGACCGGGAAGGTAGTTGGCCTCAGGAGCACGCAAGAAGCCAAAGCCATCCTGGAGCACCTCGAGCACGCCTTCGCCGGAGATCTCCCACCCTTCATCCGCGCGTTCGCGGAGGATCTGGAACATCATTTCGCCTTTGCGCATCGTCGAAGCATTCTCGATTTCGAGTTCTTCGGCCATCGCCAACAGGTCTTTCGGGCTCTTTGCCTTCAGATCGGCAAGCGCAAGTTTTTCGATAGTCATGGAAATATCCTAAGCGCAGCCAAGAGTGGCTACGTGATTCATATGGAACTTGGAGGACACGTGATCCGGACGGATCAGTTGGAGAGCTTTTAGTCGGTCTTAGCCAGGGAGTCAATTTGAAGCGAAACACATGAAACCGTCAGAGCGAGACTTGTTCTTTGGTCTTCTTAATAAAAAGAAAAAGAAAGAAAGGATGATGATTATGTTGGGAGGCTGATTTCTTGGGATTACTTGCTTATGCACAGATTTCCCAACCTTGGGATAGAATGGAACGGCGCCAGATAAAATGGGGACACTACTAAGAAAAATAAATAAATTTCAAAGGGTTAAAAGGAATCTCAGGTCAGCAGATTTGTGGATAACCATGGGGAGCAACGTGGCATAGTTCCGGCCATCAACAGGTTAGAGTTTTCCCCATCCACCGGGGACAGATCGCAGGGAAACTTCGTGAAACCACCCGGGTTCTCCCGAACTTGCAAAACCACCTGATTTTTCCGAGAAGTAGTTCAATCGTTTCACACACCTCCTCCACAGGTTTTCCACATGCCCCAAGACATCATTCTCGCCAGCGGTTCGGAAATCCGGGCGCAGCTATTGCGGAATGCAGGTGTAACATATCGAATCGAGACCGCCCGCGTTGACGAAGAGATGTTGCGCCGCAGTCTTGAAATGGAGGGGGCAACGCCACGCGATATCGCAGATGGCCTCGCCGAAGCGAAGGCGATGAAAGTTGCTGGGAAACACCATGAGAGCCTCGTGATTGGTTGTGACCAGGTACTCGATTTCGAGGGAAAGGTATTTTCAAAGCCGGAAACACCTGAAGACGCCAAGACGCAGCTACGCGCGTTGCGCAACAATCGGCATACGCTCTTATCCGCGGTGGTCCTTTATCATGAGGGACGCCCCGTCTGGCGGCATGTCGGCACGGTGCGTCTTTTGATGCGGGATTTCTCGGATCAGTATCTCGAGGATTATGTCGAGAGAAACTGGGAAAGCATCCGTTGGTCCGTCGGAGCCTATAAGCTTGAGGAAGAAGGCGTGCGTCTCTTCTCGCGGGTTGATGGCGACTACTTCAACGTACTTGGCTTGCCGCTTGTCGAGTTGCTCAACTATCTCATGGTCCGAGGAGACCTTATGTCATGACAGCGCAATCCATACCTCTCGCGGCGGTGATCGGACATCCGATCGCTCATTCGAAATCCCCTCGCCTGCACGGCTATTGGCTCCGGAAATATGGGATTGAGGGGCATTATCTACCAATGGATGTCGCGCCGGATGATCTTGGGGCGGTGATTGATGCATTGCCGAAGATGGGGTTTGTGGGGGCGAACGTCACCATCCCGCATAAAGAGGCTATCATGTCGCTTGTCGATGAGCTTAGCGAGGGAGCGAAAGCGATTGGCGCCGTCAACACACTTGTTTTCAAGGATGGAAAAGTCCTTGGGGACAATACAGATGGCTATGGTTTTATTGAGAACCTGCGGCAGGGCGCACCGGAGTGGCAGGCAGAAGCCGGGCCGGCGATGGTTCTTGGCGCTGGAGGAGCTGCGCGGGCGATCGTCTATTCGCTCTTGCGGGCTGGGGTGCCGGAAATCCTGCTCACGAACCGCACGAAAGAGCGCGCCGACGTGCTGCGCGCTGATTTTGGTGACCGGATCAGGGTCGTGGATTGGGAAACGGCAGAGGGCGCATTGGCCGAAGCCGCAACACTTGTGAATACAACGTCCCTTGGGATGCTTGGTAAGGCGCCCCTTGAGGTTTCCCTCGCGGCGCTGGCGTCGACGGCGACCGTGACGGATATCGTCTACACCCCGCTCGAGACCGATCTATTGCGCAACGCGAAAGAGAAGGGATGTCCTACAGTCGATGGGCTAGGCATGTTGCTTCATCAAGCAGTGCCGGGGTTCGAGGCGTGGTTTGGCACGCGACCGGAGGTTGATGCTGGCCTGCGCAAAGAGGTGCTCGCATGACGTTTCGTCTCGGCCTTACCGGATCTATTGGCATGGGGAAGTCCACTACGGCAAAGCTATTCGCCGAGGCAGGTTGTGCGGTATGGGATGCGGACGCGGCGGTGCATCGGATGTATGCCAAGGGCGGCGCGGCCGTAGACCCGCTTGCCGAGGCGTTGCCGGGCGCGATTGAGAATGGCGAGGTGTCTCGCGAGAGGCTTAAAGAAATGATCGGTCACGATCCGAGCGTTCTCGGTACGCTTGAGAAGGTCGTTCATCCGCTCGTCGGTGAGGATCGTGCACGGTTTGTCGAGATCGCGAAGGCGGATATTGTTGTGTTCGATATCCCTCTCTTGTTTGAAACCGGCGGAAACAAGGGCATGGACGCAGTTGTTTGTGTTTCCGTCCCTGCAGATGTTCAACAAGAGCGCGTCTTGGCGCGGGGCACGATGACGCTCGAACAGTTTGAGCAAATTCGAGCAAAACAGATGCCGAACGCCGAGAAATGCGCGCTATCGGATTTCGTTGTCGTGACGGATACGCTTGAACATGCGCGCGAACAGGTGAACGATATCGTAACGACGATCAGGAAAGGCTTATCCGATGCGTGAAATCGTTCTCGATACGGAGACCACTGGGCTCAATCCTGACACCGGAGACCGAATTGTCGAGATCGGGGGCGTTGAGCTTTTCAACCATATGCCGACCGGCAATACCTATCATCAATATATCAACCCCGAGCGCTCGATGCCGATGGAAGCGTTCGAAGTGCATGGGATTGGCCCGGATCTCCTCGAACCGCCGCAAGAGCCAGCGCCCGGCGCTGTGATCTTGCGCGACAAGCCTGTTTTCCAAGAGGTCGGTCAAGCGTTTCTCGACTTCGTGGGCGATGCGAAGCTTGTGATTCATAACGCGTCTTTCGACATGAAGTTTCTTAATGCCGAACTGCGCTGGATGGGTCTTCCGCAGCTACCTTGGGAACAGGCTGTGGACACACTGGCCATTGCGCGCAAGAAATTTCCGGGGTCGCCCGCGTCTCTTGATGCTTTGTGTCGACGGTTCGGGATCAACAATGACAACCGGACGCTTCACGGCGCGCTTCTCGACTCCGAGATCCTCGCGGATGTGTATCTTGAGCTGATCGGGGGGCGGCAGCCGGATTTCGGGCTTGCGACGCAAACGCGATCCAAGGCTGGTGCACAAAGCGAAGAGCAATCGAATTGGCGACCATCGCCGCGGCCTTCTCCCCTGCCCTCGCGTCTGACCGAAGAAGAAAGAAAGGCCCACGAGGCGTTCGTTGCGAAACTCGGCGACGACAGCCTGTGGGCCAAACTTTCGTAACGCCCCCGCCAGAACGGGAGCATCTATTCAATCAGTTCTGCGGCTGGGCGCCGGTTTCGGCCTGACGGCGCGCGATCTCATTGCGGTAAAGCTGCATGAAATCGATATTGTCGAGGTTCAGCGGCGGGAAACCGCCGTCGCGCGTCACGTCGGAAACGATGCGACGGATGAACGGGAAGAGGAGACGCGGGCACTCGATCAGGAGGAACGGGTGCATCTGGTCGTCCGGAACGCCCTCGATGTGGAACACGCCGGCATAGTCGAGTTCGAGAAGGAACATCTCTTCGCCAGTCGTCTTGTTCTTGGACGTGATGTTGAGCTTGGTCACGACCTCGTACTGATGTTCAACATCGCGCTTCTGAGCGTCGAGATTGACCTGCACCTGCACGTCAGGCTGAGCTTCGCCGGACGCACGTTTCTGCGCGAGAATGTTCTCAAAGGAAAGGTCACGGATGAATTGTGCGAGCACGTTCATGCGAACTTGGGGGGCGGCCTGAGCTGCGCCATTGCCGTTTTCCGACATGTGGGTCTCCTGGAATACAAAATCTTCGAAAACGCTTTATCAGGAAGGCCCGGAGGCCTCAATGCTTAGTCCAGCCAGAGGGCCGGTGGGTTGGTCGTTTCTCGGGGTCAACCTCGACAAATTCGCCATCAATGACATCTTCGGGGCCTGAACGGTGAGGTTCGGCCCGATGCGTGGACCCCATCGAGAAGCTTCGCACTTGAACGCGCCCCCTGAGAAAACGAAAAACGGCTTCTCGCACTGGCGGGACGAGAAGGGCAAAACCGACAGCGTCGGTAAAGAAGCCCGGAGTCAGAAGAAGTGCGCCCGAGAAGAGGATCATCGCGCCATGCGCGAGGGGTTCGGTCGGGTCGTTGAGTTCGGAGAAAGATCGCTGCAGATTTCCGAGGGCAATCCGCCCCTGGTTCCTGACAAGGTAGGTGCCGAGTATGGCCGTCAGAACCACGATAAGCAAAGTCGGAGCAAGACCAAGAGCGCCACCCACTTGAATGAACAAGGCGATTTCGATCAGGGGAACACCGACAAAGGCCAGAAACAGCCACATTTTTTCTATCTCCTGTATAGTATTGGGCGCAGTGGACTTGACCCGGCCCGTGACTTACATAAGTGCGGTAGAAGCCCGTTTCCATGCCCGATATGAGGTTCCAATGAATACGCCCATCCTTCAGCTTCTGGTGCTGGCCGGCATCGCAGTGTTCCTAATCCTTCGCCTCAAGAGCGTGTTGGGAACGCGAGATGGCTATGAGCCTCCGCGTCAGGTGCCGGGTTCGTCGGCGAAGCAGGAACGCGAGTTCGAGGTGATCGAAGGCGGGCCGGATCCTGATATTACCGATCACGTCGCAGAAGACAGCGATGCCGCCAAAGCCTTGATCGCAATGAAAAGTGCGGAACCGTCCTTTGCGGTTGGCGAGTTCCTTCAGGGTGCGCGCGGCGCTTATGAGATGATCCTTATGGGATTTGAGAAAGGCGACCTTGCATCGATCAAACCGTTCCTGTCGGAAGACGTCTACGACGCTTTTGCGCAAGTCGTGGAACAACGCGAAACGCAGGGACTGACCGTCGAGAGCGAATTCGTCGGCGTGCGCGAAATGTCGCTGCATGATGCAAAGTTCGACGAAGTGAGCCGCGAGGGTGAGGTCAGCGTGCGGTTTGTTGGTGAACTTACCCACGTGGTGCGCGATCGGGCGGGCGATATCGTTGAGGGCGATGAACGCCAGGTCAAGCGGCAGAAGGACATCTGGACCTTCGCGCGGGCCATGGGGTCGGACGATCCCAACTGGCAGCTTGTCGCCACGGGCGAATGACCCGGTGGTTTCGGGCGGTCCTTTCGGCTGGCCTCTTGATGGCCGGTTCTGAGGTGATGTCCGAGACCACGATTTCGGTTCTTGAGTTCGAAGACCTTGCCGGATGGTCTGAAGATGACCATGCCGAGGCGCTCGCCACTTTTCGCAACACTTGTGGCATATTGGATGCGCCGGATTGGCGCGCGATCTGCCGCGCTGCAGAAGAGTTCCCAGATCCGAAGAAATTCTTCGAGTTGCTGTTTCGCCCGGTCCTGATCGAAGACGGGGCGGCGGCGCTTTTCACGGGGTACTTCGAGCCGGAGCTTGATGGCTCCCTGACTCCAACTGACCGTTATCGTTATCCTGTGTATCGGACACCGCCAGAAGTCAGGCAGCGTGATACCTGGTTAAGCCGCCGGGCGATCGAAACGTCGGGCGCGCTCGAGGGTCGGAGCCTTGAGATTGCTTGGGTTGATGATCCCGTAGAGCTCTTCTTCTTGCAGATTCAAGGTTCTGGGCGGATTCACCTGCCAGACGGGGGATACATCCGGGTTGGTTATGGGGGGTCTAACGGGCACCCTTATCGCTCGATCGGTGTCGAGCTCGTGCGGAGGGGCATCTACACTGCGCATCAGGTAAGCGCACAGGTCATCAAGAACTGGGTGCGCCGCAATCCGCTCGAGGGTGAGGAGCTGTTGCGACATAATGATTCATACGTCTTTTTTCGAGAAGTCACCAAGGTGCCTGCTGATCAAGGTCCGATTGGTGCGATGAACCGGTCGGTGACGGCGATGCGGACAATCGCCGTCGATCCGAAATTTACGCCATTGGGCGCGCCGGTCTGGATCGAGAAAAGGGGCAAGACCCCGATGAAACGCCTCATGGTGGCGCAGGACACGGGGTCGGCGATCAAAGGCGCGCAGCGCGCCGATATTTTCTTTGGCACTGGGGATAAGGCGGGGCGCGCGGCTGGCCACCTCAAGGATGACGGACGCATGATCGTTCTTCTACCAATCCAACGGGCCTATGCCATGCTGCCAGAGGCAGTGCTTTGAGTCGTCGTCGCCTGACCCCGGAAGAGATCGAGCTTTGGCGCAAGGTGACGGATTCTGCGCATCGCATGCACCCGGAGCGACCCCGACATGAAGCCCCCATGCCCAAGCCGAAACCCACCAAAACCGTGAAACAGAGGCTGACACAGTCTTTTGAGGTTGGGTCAAAGGCACGCACGGCGCATCCGGGGCATGACCTTATGCCCGCGTTGCCCGAGCGTATGGCGAAACAGCCGGTTCACATGGACAAGAAAGCTTTTACTCGACTAAAGCGCGGAAAAATGTTGCCAGAGGCAAAGATCGACCTTCATGGCATGACCCAGGATCAGGCGCATCCGGCGTTGATTGGGTTCATCCTGCGTGCACACGGGAGCGGGAAGCGACTTGTTCTTGTGGTGACAGGCAAGGGGAAGACGCGGCCGGATGATGGGCCAATTCCGGTCCGGCGCGGTATCCTCAAACACAATGTGCCGCAATGGCTCTCGATGCCGCCGGTTGCACCGCTCGTGCTACAGGTTGCCGAAGCCCATATCAGCCACGGCGGGAGCGGTGCCTATTATGTCTATCTTCGCCGATAGAGCGGCGTGAGGATCAGAGAACGTAGCGGCTGACGTCGGTCGACTTGGTCAGTTCACCAAGGTTCTTATCGACAAAGGCGTTGTCGACGACGATCTCTTCGCCTGAACGGTCAGGCGCGGAAAAGCTCAGCTCCTCGAAGACGCGCTCCATCACGGTGTAAAGGCGGCGCGCTCCGATATTCTCGACGCTTTTGTTCACATCTGCCGCGATCTTGGCGAGTGCGGCGATGCCTTCGTCGGTGAAACGCACGGTGACTTCCTCGGTGCCCATGAGGGCAGTGTATTGCCGGGTCAGCGCGTTGTCGGTTTCTGTCAGGATGCGCACGAAGTCATCTTCGGTCAGGGCACGAAGCTCAACGCGGATCGGTAAACGACCCTGAAGCTCGGGCAAGAGATCCGAGGGCTTGGCGATGTGGAATGCACCTGATGCGATGAACAGGATATGGTCGGTTTTGACAGGCCCGTGTTTCGTGCTCACGGTGGTGCCTTCGATCAGGGGCAGAAGATCGCGCTGCACACCTTCACGGGAAACATCGCCGCCGCGCGCTTCGGCGCGGGCACAGACCTTGTCGATCTCATCGAGGAATACGATGCCGTTCTGCTCTACCGCTTCGAGCGCGGCTTTGGTTACAGTTTCATCGTCTAGAAGCTTGTCTGCTTCCTCGGAAATCAGGATCTCATAGCTCTCGGCGACCGTCATCTTGCGGCGCACTGTGCGACCACCAAGGGCTTTGCCGAAAATATCGCCAAGGTTCATCATGCCCATCTGGCTACCGGGCTGGCCGGGGATATCGAACATGCCGCCCATGGGGTTCGAGTTGTCCGAAACGTCGAGTTCGATCACCGTGTCGTCAAGTTCACCAGCCTTGAGTTTCTTACGGAACATGTCGCGGGTGGACTCGCGGGCATCCGTTCCTGCGATCGCTTCGATCACACGTTCTTCTGCGGCATTGTGGGCGTTGGCTTTCACCTCGTCGCGCATATGGTCGCGGGTCATGGCGATGGCGCTATCGACGAGATCGCGGATGATTTGTTCCACGTCACGACCGACATAACCGACTTCTGTGAACTTGGTGGCCTCAACCTTGATGAAAGGCGCCTTGGCGAGCTTGGCGAGGCGGCGGCTGATCTCGGTCTTGCCGACACCGGTCGGACCGATCATCAGGATGTTCTTTGGGTAGACTTCTTCACGAAGATCATCCGAGAGCTGCTTGCGGCGCCAGCGGTTGCGCAAGGCGACAGCAACAGCGCGCTTTGCGTCTTTCTGGCCGATGATGAAGCGGTCGAGTTCAGAAACGATTTCGCGCGGGGTCAGGTCAGTCATTTGGAGATCTTCTCGACAGTGAGTTTTCCGTTGGTGTAGACGCAGATGTCTGCGGCGATGGCCATCGCGGTGCGCGCAACGTCTTCGGCGGATTTATCGCTATCCATCATCGCGCGGGCAGCGGCGAGCGCGTAGTTCCCGCCCGAACCAATCGCGGTCACGTCATGTTCCGGCTCGAGAACGTCCCCTGCTCCGGTGATGACAAAGATGTCCGCACCATCAGAGACGATGAGCATTGCTTCGAGCTTTTGAAGGTACTTATCAGTGCGCCAATCCTTGGCGAGCTCGACCGATGCGCGGGCGAGCTGTCCAGGACTGGCCTCGAGCTTCGTCTCAAGTCGTTCGAGAAGCGTAAAGGCATCCGCGGTTGATCCGGCAAATCCGGCTACGACATCGTGGCCCCCGGGAGATAGGCGGCGAACCTTCCTCGCCGTGCCTTTGATGACGGTTTGGCCAAGAGAGACCTGACCGTCGCCGGCGATGACAACTTCGCCGTCTTTTTTCACGCCGATGATCGTCGTTCCGTGCCATCCGGGAAAGGACTCGTTGGACATGACGTACTCCTCTTGTTGACGTTCTATATGTGCGGTGAAGAAGAAAGGCACAAGGCCGGGTGGCGGCTGATATGAAAAGGGCGCCCCGTTTGGGACGCCCTGTTCGGAAAATCAGAGGCGATCAGATCGACTCTTCGATCCAGCCCTGAAGCGCGGCCTTAGGGGCAGCGCCGGCGCGGTTCGAAACGACCTTGCCGTCCTTGAAGATGAAGAGCGCAGGGATGCCGCGCACGCCCATCGAGGCGGCCGAGTTCGGGTTCGAGTCCACGTCGACCTTGGCAATTTTCACCTTGCCATCGAGTTCATCGGACAGTTCCTCAAGAACCGGACCGATCATTTTGCACGGACCGCACCATTCGGCCCAGAAATCGACGACGACGGGAACGTCGGAATTGACGACTTCGGCTTCAAAGGTGGCATCGGTGACAGCAACGGTTGCCATTGGGTTTCTCCTGAATGAGCGAAAACGTTCGCCGAACCTAGGTAGCCTCCTGCCGGTCGTCAAGATATCCGCCGTCCAAGAGCGCATTTGTCACAAGATCGTGCGGGAGAGGCATAAGGATTGAGGACCGGGTCCAGAGAATTGCGGTCTCGATCCTGTGCTTTGGATAGATCTGAGCGAGGGCTTGCGCATAGGCACCCATCTGACGGAGGAGGCCAAGCGGGGTTTGTTCCGGGGTTTCAGGGGTGATTGCGTTGGTCTTGAAATCCACGGCGAGTACTCGGTCATCGCCAATAACGAGCCGGTCGATCACTCCATGAAGGCGTGCCGCACCAAGATCGGCCGTCACTGGCACCTCGGCAAGCGTTTCTGCAGCGAAGAGTTCCGCAAAACTCGGATGGATCAGGATGCTTTGGGCTTCGTTCAAAAGATCGGCTGTTTCCGCAGGAGACGGAGAGATTTCACCGCTAGAAAGGATCGTCGGCGCAACCTCTGCCCAATCCTCTCTGGCATATGTCGGCAGGTGTTCGAGAAGAAGATGAATGCGACTTCCGCGTTGCATTGCGGCGTCTTCATCAAGACCAGCCTCGCCTGGCAAGGCTTTGGCGCCGCCAAGCTCAGAAGGAGAGAGCGTTTTCTTTGTATCGACAACCAAAGGCGCAGGCGTTTGAAAATAGGCCGGCAACTGGAGGCGCGTTCTGTTCGGTGCTTCCTCGGGCACAATACTCGGTCCACTCCAGTCGCCGTGCGTATAGCGAAGACCCTGCCCGACCGGGAAATCGAACGGCTCTGCCCCCGCGGAGGTTAGGCCAGCCTTCACGATATCGTACCAAGCGCGCCCGTCTTTCCCGAGTTCACCAGCCGCCGCAACGATGAGCCACTTCTCTGCACGCGTCATCGCGACGTATAGCAGGCGCAGACGTTCTTCGAGTTCTGCTCCTTTCGCGCGATCCCTTTCTCCTGTGAGGGCTTCGGGCATAAGCTCTTTGCGAGGCACCCAAAAAACCTCGCCGTCCAAGTCAATCAAGGGCGCGGCATTGCGCGGGTTGCGTTGTGCAGTGTCGGGGAGGATCACGATGGGTGCTTCGAGACCTTTTGAGCCATGAACCGTCATGACACGAATACGGTTCCCGGCACTGTCCATCTGTCGCTTGATCTCGAGATCGTCCGTTTCCATCCAGACAAGGAAGCCCGTTAGGCTTGGAACCGCGCTTCGCTCGTAGGCAAGCGCTTGGCTTAGTAGGGCGTTGATTCCGTCCTCTGCTTCTGCACCGAGCCGAGCGAGGAGTTTGCGGCGTCCATCATGGCGGGTAAGGATGCGCTCGATAAGATCATAGGGGCGCAGAAAATCTGCGTTCTCCATGAGATCCCAGATGACGGCCATCGTATCCGGAAAGTCTTTCTCACGGTCACGAAGCGCGCGCCAGAGATGTGTGCTCGTGCGACGATGAGCGAGATCGAAAAGCGCCTGTTCGCTCCAGCCGAAAAGGGGGGAGCGGAGGACCGTCGCCAGAGAGAGATTGTCCTCTGGCGTGTCGAGAAAGCGTAGCAAGGCAGCGAGATCTTTCACCGCGAGCTCTCCTCCGACACGCAGGCGGTCTGCCCCAGCGATCGGCAGGTCGCGAGCCTTACAGGCGCGGATGATTTCATGAAACAACGTGCTACGGCGCTGGACCAGGACCAGGATGTCTCCGGGTTGAACGGGAGTTTGGGAGTAAAGGCCGTTCTCGTCGGGTTTTCCGGTCGGAATAGTCTCTTTCTCTGAGATCATCCGTGCGATCTGATCCGCGATGCGGTTGGCGAGGATTACGTCGTGATGGGTCTCCCCGATGCGGTCAACTGGCTGATACCACGCGTCCTTCTCGGCGCTGACAGATTTGTCGATCACGGGCCATAGATCAACACGCCCCGGAAGATCGCCATGAAAGGCCTTGTGCTCAGTATCC
This sequence comes from Shimia sp. FJ5, assembly GCF_032918335.1. NCBI lineage: Bacteria > Pseudomonadati > Pseudomonadota > Alphaproteobacteria > Rhodobacterales > Roseobacteraceae > Shimia > Shimia sp. FJ5. Next base: position 201,748 of record NZ_JAWJUV010000002.1, read on the forward strand.
TGCGGAAAGCCGTTGTTGTGAAACGGTTTAAAAGTCGTATCTACAAGGCGAAGCACGGCTTGGGAGGATCGGAAAGAGTATTCGAGTCCGAGAGACTTCAGTGATTTCCCTGTCGGCTTGAGGCGTTCGGCGAATTCTTCGCGCATTCGGTCGAACTCAGCCGGATCTGCGCCTTGAAAGCTGTAGATCGATTGCTTCTTGTCGCCGACGACGAAAATCGTGCGCTCAACCTCGCTGCGGGCGCCTGATCCGCTGGTGAATTCCTGCGCCAGCCGCTCGATGACCTGCCATTGGACTGGGCTCGTGTCCTGGGCTTCGTCGACAAGGATATGGTCGATCCCGCCATCAAGACGATAGAGTACCCATTCAGCGACGGCCTTGTCTTCGAGAAGGTCTCGGGTGCGCAGAATAAGGTCGTCGAAATCGAGCCAGCCGCGTAGTTGCTTCTGTCGTTCGTAAAGCTCAACAAAACGACAGGCGAAGGCAGAGAGTGCTGCGGCACGTTCGGCGGCAAGGACGGCGATTCTTTTTTGCCGGTTGTCCTCGACGCGGAGCATAAGTGGATTGAGTTGGTTGATGAGTTCTGGGTGGGCATCCCGAACAGGCTTGGTCGGAACCGCATCTATCTTTGCTGTAAACGGTGACTTCGCGCTGTCGCCAGTCAGGAAAAAGCGCTCAAGCGTTGGTAGTGCGGAAGCATCAAGGGAAGTGAGTGAAGACAGAGCGTCAGCGAGCCTGTTGTCTGTGATCTTGCTGGCCCTCAAGATTGGCACAAGCGCCTCAAAAAGTGCCGCCTCGCCACCAAGGAAAACCCGTCCGCCGATCGCGTCGAGCGTTAGATCGCGATCATGGCCGAGGCCCTCGAGAAAGTCGGACGCAGGTTTGGGCGTCGAGAAGGACTGCCGGCGGCCGGTAATGTCGCGTGTTAGATCGCCAAGATCCTCACCTGTGAAATGACGCGAGAGGGTTGCCAGAAGCGACGCATCCGCCCCCTGCGCCATTGTCTCGACGATATCCTCGCGAAGAAGATCGGCGGCGCGTTCTTCCATTTCCTTGAACAGCGGAGATACACCCGCCTCAAGCGGGAAGCGTCGCAGGATTGAAGAACAGAAGGAGTGAATCGTTTGGATCTTGAGGCCGCCGGGTGTTTCGATTGCGCGAGCGAACAAGGTTCGCGCACTGCGAAGAGCGGTATCGTCCAAGGGGCCCGGCACGCCAAGTTCGGCTAATTCTTTGCTCAGAGTTTCCTTGTCGCGCATCGCCCAAGCGCCCAAGCGCTGAAATAGGCGGTTCTGCATCTCGCTCGCTGCGGCCTTGGTATAGGTGAGGCAGAGGATATGTTGAGGCAGGACCCCGTTGAGCAGAAGACGCGCCACCCGATCCGTGAGCACCCGCGTCTTTCCAGAGCCTGCGTTGGCCGAAAGCCAAGTAGACTCGGAGGGATGGGCGGCTTGGACTTGGCGTTCAGTCGCTTCGTTGCGCTTCATCAGCTCATGTCCTCTGGTTCCGGTGCGTCCGTCGCATCCCACTCTCCGAATCGCGCCAACTGATCGTAGCGTCCGACATCCTTCTCGGATTGGAACGCCCGTCGCGAGGTAAAGCCGGTGTCACGATCCGCATAATGCGCCATAAGGGCGATGAACTCTTCCCAGACCTGTGCTGCAGGGGTCTTTTCGAGAGGCGCGGCCTCATCCTTTGGATCGTTAGAAAGACCGATATAGATGGCTTCGGCGACTTCAGCAGGATCAATGTCGCGAAAGCCGCCCCGCTCGGCCATCGCCGCTTCGAGCAAGAGCTGTTTGTCGAAATATTCTTGTTCTTTTGCGCTTGGCGGTTTGCCAGACTTGTAGTCGTAGATCACAAGACGACCATCCTTGATCCGGTCGATCCTATCGGCTTTCCCGACAAGCCGCATGGGGGGTATCGGTATCTCGACCGACGCCTCACGTTCATATGCAATCGGTTTGCCTTTGGTGCGGCGGGTCTTCTCGCCTTCGATAACGTGATCCGCTACCCGCTCAAGGCGTGCCCGATAGAGGGTTCTCGCTGTGGCCCAAGGCACATCTCGGGAGAGAACATCTTCCGTGACAGACATGAGATGCGCGCGGTTGAGTTTAGTGGGGTCTTGCGTCGCATCGCGCACGAAGGTTTCGAGGATATCGTGGATCGCAATCCCGCGCAGGATTGCGTCCGGCGTCTTCATGAGGCTGTCGAGCGGCTTTAATCGCAAGACGTGCTTGGCATAGATCGCGTAAGGGTCTCGAATGAGGGTCTTGATTTCGGTAACCGAAAGGCTCTTTGGGCGCGCGGCGGAAGGGGGGCGCGGTGAGGGGCGTTTCTCGGCATCGATTGGGTCAACATGTTCAAGCTCTGCGAGATATGAGAGCCACCGTTCGCCCCTCTCTCGCATCTTTTTGAGCGCCGCCGGACCACCCTGTTTTGGCAACCCCTCGAGCAGGTTGGTCAAACGATTGATCCAACGTGACGGCACGGTTTCTGCTTCATCAGAGCGGATCGAGCGGGTGAGCCAGACTTCGGGTGCTGCGATTGCCTGTTCGAAGTCATGCGCGGAAAGTCCGATCTTGCGCTCTGGCAGGAGCAGGCCAGCGTCGTGGCGCATTTTGCGATTTAACCAAGGATCCGGCGTGAGCGCTTCGGGCCAGCTTCCTTCGTTGAGGCCTCCAAGGATCACGAGCTCCGCGCCTTGCACGCGCGCCTCGAGCGTTCCCCATATCAGGATCTTGGGGTGCGGGGCGTCGCGGTCTCGAACCTCGCCGCGCGATAGAACCGCACCGAACAGGTCGTCATAGTCCGACGCAGTGATCGGCCCAGCGAATTTTGCGTTTTCCCGCAGATCGGCAACGATCTCTGCGGCCTTTCGCCCGGCGGCTTTCTCCCAAAGCGCGCCGCATCCGTGTTCCGTCGGACCCTGCGCAAGCGCCTCGGACACGGTAATATGGCGTTCAAGCCGATCTGAAAACGCTTGCTCTCCGGAGTCTTCAAGATGAACGAGGTGCGATAGAAGCCACTCCAGCCAATCGCGGTCTTCTTGGTCCCGGCCTTCGCCCCAGGCGCGAAGGGTCTCGGAATCGGGGTAAGCAACTCCCTTGCGCCGAACCCAAAGCTCGAGCGCACGCGTGCGAAGGAGGTGATCATTGCGGCTTTGGCTGCTGTTACAGAGCGGATGCTTAAGCAGAGTGAGAAGCGCTTCAGAAGTCAGTTTCTGGCGGAATAGAGCCGATACGTGACGCAAGAACCGCCCCGGAGGGCTAAGCTGTAGCGGTGTCCCTGCACTATCGTCGGGTAGAATTCCCCAACGGTCGAGCGCGGCAGTGACTTGTCTGGTCAAAGCGCGATCTGGCGAAATCAGGGCGGCAGTTCTGCCCTCTTCCGCTGCTTGTCGTAATCCCAGCGCGATGGCCATGGCTTCTTCACGCACCGAAGGGGCCTCAAGAAGGGTCATCTGAGCGGTTGCCTTATCGACCGGTCCGAGCTTGGGCCCCTCGCTAAGCCATTGATCCGTTACCGGAGCGGGACGCAGCGCGAGCGAAACAAGCCGGTTTCGATCCTTGCAAGGCGGCGCGATGTCGAGCCATGGACGCACATCACCCGGAGCGATCTCGAGCATGTGCATCAGTCGTCGGAAGCGAAACTGCGGGTGGTCTTCTCCGCTCAGCGCGTCACCATCACCCGTCATTGCACCGCCGAGAACGTCCCAAACAGTGTCCGGCATCTCATCGTCGAAACCGGGAAGGACGATTGCGCCCCTTGGGAGTTTTGCGATCGCCTGCATTAGGAGCATCGTTGTACCTCGAGACCCGGTGGAGCCTGCGAGGATGATGGGGTGATCAGGGGGCTCAGTTTGCCAGCGCTCTGCCAAACGCTCGATGACAAGCCTTTGCCGCGCTTCGGAATCGGGCATATCGTCGACCGTTTCGAGGAAACGACGTGCGATCCCGAAGAAAGCCAAAGACCGTTCCCAGTGTCCGGATTGATCAGAGATGTCGAGGGCTTCGATATCATCTGCCGTGACCCCTTCGCCGTTCATCTCGCTCATCAGTGTTGCAAGACTGTCTGCAAGATCAAAAAGCGAGGCGCGCGCGGCGAGATCCGGTTGCGTTTCGAGAAGCTGTGCGATCAGGCGCACAAGCTCAAATCGCCGACGCAAAGGAGAGACCGCAGCGGGTATATCGGATGCGAATGCCGCGCCACCAAAGTCAGAAAGAAGCCGAATACGGGGGAGAAGACCTGCTGGTCCCTTGTCGAAAACGTCGCGCACCCTTCGCTGCATGCGCGCGCTGTTCACGACAAGCTCGACTCGCGCGAGTGCCTCAGGCGGGTCATTTGCAAATCGCTCTCGTAGGCCATCAACGAGGGCTTTCGGGAAGTCCGCGCCGGGCGGTATGGCAAAGACATTCGGTCTGTCGCTGGCCTCAAGCATCGGGGTTCTCCAATAGGGTCTCGGCAAGCTCGACCCCTTCGGGCGAACCGACGTCACACCACCTTCCGGGATAGCTTAGACCGAACAGGCGGTCCTCTTCGAGCATTTGGCTCCACACTAGATTTAGCGAGAATGCGGGTTCTACGACGCTTTCGAGGCGATCTGTCTTGATGATCTGTATCCCGCCATAGACGTCTCCTGCGCCGCGCCGCAGTCTTCCCTCTGGATCAAGTACGAAATCGCCCGTCCCGGAATGGCCCCGCGTATTCTCAAGCGGCACACAGAGCAAAAGCGCGTCCATTCTATCCGGGCTCCATGCTTGCCGCAGGTACGAGAAGGGGTTCGGCCCTTGCCAGATCGCATCAGTATTGGCGGTGAAGAGGGGGTGTCGCCCGAGAAGGGGCAGAGCGTTCTTAAGCCCTCCCCCGGTTTCAAGAATGTCCGGCGTCTCAAGGATCGTCTCGACGCCTTGCTTGTGGAGGTAAGCCTCGAGCTGTGTTGGCTTGTAGTGCAGGTTTGCAACGATCTTGCGGGGCGATATCGCTTTGGCAAGGGACAGGGTATGTTCGATCAATGGAACGCCCGCCACTTTGACAAGGGGCTTCGGCTGGTCCTTGGTTAGGTGGCGCATGCGCGTGCCGAAGCCGGCCGCAAAGAGCATTACAGAGTCGGGAAGGTGCCGCATTTGTCCTTGAGCGTTTGAAGGTTGGGTTTGGTTGGTACTGGCAGAGAGTCCAGAACGAGATTTCGAACAGGCGCGAGCGCCGGATGTGCGAGATCGCGGAGCAGGTAGCCCCAGACCCTCGGGATGAAATCAACGTAGTGAGGTTTGCCGAAATGCATGGACAAGCGGGCGAAGACACCAATGATCCTCAGGTTTCTTTGAACCCCAAGAGCGTGATAGGCGGCGCGAAAGGCATCGTCGGGTTGGCGCGAAACAGAAATGTACCGATCAAGCATTTCTTGCTCGAGCGCTGGGGAAACATCTCGGCGCGCGTCTTGCAGGAGTGACACGAGATCATAGGCGCGATGGCCTTTCATGGCGTCCTGAAAGTCCAGAAGACCGACCCGTTGAACACCGTCCCGCTCTGGTAGCCAAAGAAGGTTCTCTGCATGGTAGTCACGTTGAATAAGAACTTCCGCCCCTGAGGCGTGTGTCTCAAGGAGCGGGCGGAATGCGGCTTCAAACTTGAGGGCCGCTTCCTCAAATGGCCGGTCGTGACCACGTAGATACCAACGATAGGAAAGCGCGGCCATCTCCGTCATGACAGCGGGCGAATAGGCCGCGAGATCTGTCCGTATTGGATGGGCGTGAAGCGACAAGAGCACGTCCGTTGCGCTCTCATAGAGTAGAGTCTCCAATTCTGGTGCCCGCTTTACCACACGAGCGAAGAGGTCATCACCAAGATCTTCCAGCAGAAGAAATCCGTTCTCTCTATCTTGGAAAAGGACCTGAGGCGCCGAAAGGCCAGCGTCTCGGAGTTCCTGCGCAATCGCTACGAAAGGGCGGATATCTTCGCCGCTCTCTGGCGGAGCATCCATAAGAACAGCCGTCTTGTGATCGTGCACCAAACGCAGATACCGCCTGTTGGAGGCGTCTCCGGCGAGCGGCGCACGCTCCGCATCCGACCAAGGGGTGGCGTTCAGAAATTTGTCTAGCAAACTGGCGCGATCAGTCATGTATTGCTTCCTTGATGACGGGTGCCCAGCGCGTATTGCTTGATGAGATCGTGAGCGCTCTCTGGCCCAGATCCGCAGTCATTGAGAATGACAAGGTGAGTGCGGACTCGGGTGCAAGTTCTGCAAGCCGGTCGGGCCATTCGACCAAACAGATTGCATCCTCAAAAGCATCGATCAGTCCCAACTCGATCACTTCGTCCGGGGATGTCAGGCGATAGAGGTCTGCATGCCAAATCTCGCCGAGAAGGCTTTCATAGGTTTGCACCAAGGTGAAAGTCGGGGACGGAATGTCCTCGGGAGTGTCGAGCAGGGATAGGATTAGACTGCGGGCGAAATGGGTCTTACCAGCGCCGATTTCCCCCTCGAGAAGTAGGACATCCCCTTTCTTGACCTGCGCGCTGATCAGCTTTGCCAAAGCGGCGGTCTCTTCTGGAGAGGTCAGGGTGAGGGAGGTTTGGAAGAAGGACATGGCCGCAGATTACACGGCCACCTCTTCCTCGCAAGCCGGATAGGCGGTGGTCGGCGAATAACCTTCGTTCTCGTCATTCGGATGGGTATCAAGAAGATCGGAGAAAACAACAGCCTTGTTGCCGCCATGAAGGTACACCGCACGGATGCACTTTGCCTTGCCACCCTCTGTCCTTACGATCCCAACGAGGTCTGGTCGGGGATTGATATCGTCAAGGTGCAATTCGAGGCGGTCCCAGATATCAGACGGTTCAAAGTGGGCCTTCCATGCCTCGAGTGCATTTGATGTGCTGTAGTCCGAGAGATCTGACTCGACCTCTGATTTCCAGTATCGCCGGTAGGCGCTGTTGCTGAAGGTTGCGGCGCCGACAGGAGAGAACACGACCACCGCTTCATCGAGGGAATCGAGCACGGCCTGTACCAGATCGAGCTGTGACCGGAAGCGGCGTGTAAGAGAGACTTCGGCGCTGATATCTTCGAAGAGAAGCGCAATGGCGCCATCAGGATGAGGCCTTCCATGGATCTTGTAAGTCACTCCGGACGGAAGAGACCATGTTTCGCAATAGCGGTCATCCGAGGCTGCGATGACGAGCTCTGCGATTTGTTGGCGCCATGAGTTGTAGTTCTTCGGCTCCGGGATCATGCGCGTTTCGCGTAGGCGATCAAAGAAGGTCAGGAGGCTGGGTCGCGAGGAAAGAAAATCCGCAGGCAAGTTCGTGAGGTCGATAAGCGCAGGGTTGAAGAGCGTGAGCTGGCGGTTCCGGTCAAATATCGCGAGACCAATCGAGAGCTGTGCGAAGGTTTTTGTCAGGGTCTGGACAAAATTGCGTTGGGCGATCTCGGCATGAACAAGAGCGTTGGCGTCGGTGGCGTAGTGAAGCATCGAGGTGCCGCTTTGGCGTGTGCTGATATCGAACCAAAGCTCGTCTTCGCCTTCTCGGAGGCGAAGCTTGGTGCGCTTAGTCTCGTCGGGGAGAAAGGCATCTTCGAATAGGCGCTGCGTCGCCTCGCCTTCTGGGGCGATATTGCGAGCGAGGGTCATGTAGGCTTCGTTGGCCCAAGTGATCTCACCTGTCTCGGCACTGATCCAGATCGGATAAGGCGCGCGCTGGGCGGTGGTGTCGACAGCGGCATGCTCCTTGGCGATGGAGCGTGGGGAGGTTTCGGTCAGTCGGACGCGGGCGAAATCCTCCCATTGTTCCAAACTTGCGGAGGCGGGATCGTCGGGGTTGGCCGGGGAGAAGATACGTATGTGCCGTCCCTTGTCGCTCCCTTGCGTGGTTGGGAAATCAGGAAAGCGAGGGGCGAGGCAGTTGACGAGTGTTGTCCACGTCTCGGGATCGGTCTCTGTATTCTCAAGGAGGGCGAGGCCGGCGGGATTGGCGTCGATCAGAAAACCGTTGCGGTAGAGAAGCACTGCAGATGGCGGGTCAATATGTGCGGATTTGCCAGCGGGTTTTGAGACAAAGAGCGATATCCGATGGGCGGCCCAGAGACAGGGCAGCGCCAAGGCGACCCCGAGAAGGGACAGGTAGAACGGATCGAGGTTCTGGAAGTTGGACATGCGGGACACTTGGAAATCTGTCCCTCTAGTCTTTCCCCTCTCGGTTAATGGAAGGTTAACGAAGGGTCATGCGTGGAAGTTGGGGTTCTCGCCCAATGCGCCTTGTTGGGGTGATGGCACCGCGGCGATACGCGACCTTGGCCAGGACACCTCGATAATGGCGCCGGTGGGACGCGCGCGACCACTGGAAGACCGTCCCTCCCCTGGCCCATTCGCAAAACTCAACTCGGCACCGCTGCGCTCCAGAAGGGTCTTGGCGATAAACAGACCAAGGCCCATGCCTTCGTAGCCCGGTCGTTGCTTGCGGTCTCGCTCGGAGCGGCGACTGCTCACAAAGGGGTCTCCGATCCGGCCAATCAGATGCGCGGGAAAGCCGCGCCCGTCGTCCATGATACGCAAGGTGATCCGGTCCTCAGTCCACGCGGATTCGACCCAGACGTTCTCATGAGCGAAATCGACGGCATTCTGTATCAGGTTGCGCAGCCCGTGGATGATCTCGGGGCGACGTTCAATATCGGGCGGAAGATCGGTCAAATCCTGTTCGGCAGCGGTCTCGAAATGTACCATTTTTCCGCGATCGAGATGGGGTTCGGCCGCCTCGTCGATGACTGCGGAAAGCGGCGCGGTGTGGATGTGTAGATCGTCCTTTCCGGCGCGCCCCATGGAGTGCAAGATCTCACGGCATCGATTGGCCTGATCTCGGATCAAAGCGGCGTCTTCGGCAAGATCAGGACGGTCGGACAGCTCATCCAACAGTTCGGCGCTTGCGAGCTTGATCGTTGCAAGCGGCGTTCCAAGCTCGTGCGCGGCAGCGGCGACGACCCCCCCAAGATCCGTGAGCTTCTGTTCCCGCGCGAGTGCCATTTGCGTTGCGGCCAAAGCTTCGGACATAGACGCCATTTCGGAAACCACACGACGGGAATAGAGCGACGAGAACAAGACAGAAATCACGATGGCAGCCCAGATACCAAACAGGAACAGCTCTGGCATCGCGAGCACGAGCCCGCTCTCGGTGCGTAGCGGCACATGCAGCGGTAGCAGCAAGGTCACAACGGCGATCGCAATTGATGCCATGATGACCGTAGATCGGATCGACAAGACAGATGCGGAAATCGTCACAGGGCCGAGAACAAGGATCGAGAACGGATTGTTCAGGCCACCAGTTAGCGACAGCAGCAAACAGAGTTGCAGCAAGTCGAAAAGGATCATCGACAGGTTTTCGCGCTCCGAAAGAAGCTTGTTCTCAGGAAAGACGAACATGGCGATGAGGTTGACGACGACGGACGCACCAACGACGAGAAAACACAAACCGTATTCAAGGCTCAGCGAGAAAAGCAGGTGCGCGGCAATCAGTGTCGCGACCTGTCCGGCGACAGCGATCCAACGCACCATGATGATTGTACGGAGCCGAATCCAATTTCCACGGCTTTCCTCGGAAATCAGGTTTGCGGAAAAATCGGTCATTTGCGCGCCTTTGTCACTTGCCGTTTGCCGTGCAATTGTTAGGTGTCGTGCGTCCACCAATCAACCAAGGATAAAGCACCATGTCGCGCAGTATCTCTATTGTGGCTCTCGTTCTGGTTATCGGGGCGCTTGGTGCGTCTTGGTACGTGACACGCACCCCCGAAAGCGACGACCAGTTTGCGCAATGTCGTATGGGTGCGGTTGCCGGTGGAAGCTCAGTCATTGGTGGGCCGTTCGAGCTTGTGTCTGAGACGGGCGAGACGGTAACCGACAAGGACGTGATCACCGAGCCGTCCCTACTCTACTTCGGGTATACGTTCTGCCCGGATGTCTGTCCGCTTGATACGGCGCGTAACGCGGAGGCGATCACGCTTCTCGAAGAGCGTGGCCAGATGGTTCAGCCGGTCTTTATCTCGGTCGACTCTGATCGCGATACGCCGGAAACCATGGCGGAGTTCACCGACATCATGCATCCCCGCATGCTTGGTCTGACGGGGTCGGCGGAGCAAGTCAAAGCCGCGAGCCAGGCCTACCGGACCTACTACAAGAAGCAAGATGATGGTGATCCGGAGTACTTCCTGATCGACCACTCGACCTTCTCCTATCTGGTCCTGCCTGAGCATGGGTTTGTCGAGTATTTCAAGCGCGACCTGACGCCGGAGCAGATGGCGGACAGGATTGGGTGTTTCATTTCAAAGATGTAGTGATGCCGCATCGTTTGACCCACCGCGTCTCGCAAGCTAATACTTGGGAAATTCGTTGGGAGAACAAGAACGAATGGCGGGAGACAACATGAAAGAACTCGGTTCGGACAAGTCGCTTCTTCTGGTCGACGACGACGAACCGTTTCTGCGTCGGCTTGCTAAGGCTATGGAAAAGCGTGGTTTCGAGGTCGAGACTGCGGGGTCCGTGGCGGCGGGTAAGGCGATTGCAACGGCGCGTCCACCTGCTTATGCGGTTGTCGATCTGCGGCTTGAAGATGGCAACGGGCTCGACGTGGTCGAGGTGTTGCGAGAGAAGCGCGAGGACTGTCGCGTTGTTGTTCTGACGGGCTATGGCGCGATCGCGACGGCGGTTGCGGCGGTCAAGATCGGAGCCACGGATTATCTCTCTAAGCCCGCGGATGCGCAGGATATTATGAACGCGTTGCTGAGCTCCGAGGATGAGCTTCCTCCCCCGCCGGAGAACCCGATGAGCGCGGACCGCGTGCGTTGGGAACATATCCAGCGGGTGTATGAGCTATGTGACCGGAATGTCTCGGAAACGGCGCGGCGGCTCAACATGCATCGTCGGACATTGCAGCGTATTCTCGCCAAGCGCTCGCCGCGGTAATTTCCATGGCTTAGAGCCTAAAACCAACGTCGGTATTACGTCGGTATTGCATATGTATCGCGTCTGTGGGCGGTCTTGGCGTTGTGGATTCACGAGGCTTTCGAAAACCTTACCGTTAGTCCTTTAGATCGAACCGCTTGAGGCATTTGTCGACGGTGGACCCATCCGCCAGCGCAATCCCCTCGAGCCGCCGGTAATCGCGAAATCCCCGGCTTTGGTAGTAGGTCAGCCCGCCCGTATTGTCGGCGCGGATGTTGGCGTTGATCCAGTCATAACCAAGATCGAGCGCGGCCTGTTTCGTGGCTTCGAACAGGCGAGAGCCGATGCCGAGCCCGGTTTGGCCGACCCGCACGAAGGTTGCGATGTCACAGGCATCGGGTGGCAGATCAGGATAAGGCCCGATCCATTGGAACCCGAGGCAGGTGCCAGATTCATCCTCGGCCAGATGCCAAGCACCACGATCACCATGTCCGGCCATCTTCTCGGCGAGATAGGTGCCGGTGACGGGGTCGGTCAGCGCGGTGGTGCCCCCTTGCGCGATGATTTCATTCAGAAGCTCTGCCATGAGGCGGGCATCGGAAGTGCTTGCGCGGCGAATATGGATCGTCTTGGACATGATCAGAACCTATATTTCTGCCAGCAGAGCGCTATGACGTTCAGTGAAGCAACGCCGAACCTCGACCGGCGGGCGCAGGCGGATGGAGAGGCCCTTGGTCAGCTTGTGATCGAGCTTGCCGAAGATCTTGTTGGCTTCTGCGACGGTGAAGCCGGCGATCTCGGTCGCCTCTAGCCAAGCGCTCAGAGTGTCGGCCTTCTTGATCTGGCGTTTTATCTGAACCGGAGTCGTCGCGGGCAGGCCAAAGCGGATATGGATCGCCGCAGCAAGCCGTTTGTCGAGTTCGTTGTAGCCCGGGCCAACAGCGGCCTTCACCGGAGAGATCATATCACCGATCACGTATTCCGGCGCATCATGCAAGAGCGCGGCCAGGCGCCATTTGGCTGGGGCGGCGGGGTTCATCCGCGTGAAGATCTCTTCGACAAGCAGCGAATGCTCGGCCACGGAATAGGCGAAGTCACCATGGGTTTGGCCGTTCCATCGGGCCACAAAGGCAAGCCCGTGGGCGATGTCCTCAATCTCGATATCAACCGGAGTCGGGTCAAGCAGGTCGAGCCTTCGGCCCGAGAGCATACGTTGCCATGCGCGGCTCATGTAAACACCTCAAAATCGTCTCTAAACCGGCCAGAAAGAGGCCTAAGCTGCCGTGTCAGGCGCAGATCGTCATAGCGCATTTTCAGCGCGATACGCGCCTTGCCAAGGCGGGAATGCGACGGCACTTCTGGTTGTGGCCTGTCTGGGAAGTGAGCGGCCATGAAATCGGCATAGCCTTTGACGATCTCGCTTGGATAGTGCAGCTGATTGCCGTTCGTATTGTAGGGCTTGTAGGGGCCGACATAGTGAATGATGCGCGGCGCCGCCTCTGCGGTAAAGCGATGATACCAGAGCGCGCCTTGCCAATTCCAATGCGGGTGAAGCTCGGCCCATTCATGGCGCAGAGTCAAGTTCACCAGCGATTGATCGTGGTGAATGAAGGGCGCCATTGTCTCGTTTGTGCGCAAGAGGCGTGCGAGAAGGCCACGGCGATTGAACGCTTCGGTGTCGATCAGCATCACGCCGCCGTTCATGTAGGCCCCGCGACCAAGATCGCGTGATTTGAATTCGTGGATGGATCGGTCGATCTCCGTCCATTGCTGTTTGTCACGCACGCCGCCGATTGCATGCGGTCCAAGGTCAAGCAGATCGAAGTCCGAGAGGCTGGGATCGACGATATCTGTGTCGGTATCGACATAGAGGATGCGCTCATAGGTGTCGGCAAAGGCTTTGGGGAGCCAGAGGCGGAGAAAGGCGGTGATCGGGAGATGCCTTTCGCGCACGCCTGCGGCCTTCAGATGGTCGGTATAGTCCAGATGAACGGGTTTGATCCCGAGATCGAGAAAATACCGCGGCAAAGCGATCGGGCTCAGGCTACAGACGAGGATATCAAACCGGCGGTCGGGATTGAGCAGAGCAGCCCGTGACGCGCTAAAGAGCGCGCTTGGCAACGCGTTGTCATCTGCGCAGTAGATGAGGGCATTCTGATGCTCTGGGTCAACGTGCGCAGGTTTCATGTTGGGCCTTCCGGATTTGCCCGCAATGGGTATCGCAGGGTCGCCGCTGTCGCAACGGTGTTCATGCCTCAGAGGCGGGTCTCAAAGGCATCGGTATGGCGCTTCATCAGTTTGCGGAAGTGACGATATGCGAGGGCGCTATCGACGAGCCCCTTGATTTGAGCGGGGATCGACGGACGTAGCCCGCCGTAGTGATTGGTCTCAAATCGGTGAATGCTGTCTTCGAGGGAGAGGAAGGTGGCGTATTCCTCGACAATGGGACCGGAGAAATTTGTTGGGCGTCGAGCCGCGTCCCATGGTTTCGGGGCACCTCCGAAATGGTGCAGGAGGGGATCTGCGCGCTCTGTCAGTCCGGGAAAACGGCTTGTCCATTGCCAGTTCCAACGCGGCGAGAGTTCTGCCCAGTGTCCCTTGGTCGCGAGGTTGATGAGCGATTGGTCATGGTGTTGAAGCTTGGCCCCTGCCCTATGGATTTCCAGCATCTGACCAAGAAGATTACGCGCATTGTAGCCTTCGACATCGAACAGACAGACCCCCGCGTTGAGATAGCGTCGGACGTTCATCCCCTGCGCCGCGAAGTCGAGAATGGGGCGGTTCGGGTTCTCCCACTGCATCTTGTCGAGTGCGGCGGCGAGCACATGCGGGCCAAGATCCACTTCGAAGAGGTGAGACAGGTCTGGGGATACGAGATAGGTATCGGCGTCGAGGTAGAGGAGGCGGTCATAGCGCAGCCTCAGCGCGTCCGGGAGCCAAAGGCGCAGATAGGTGATCAGCGGTAGCCAGATCTGTGGCAGGTTCTCGGCGCTGATCTTGTCATGCAGGTCAAAAACCACGTTGCGGATACCCAGGGCAGATAGGTGCGCAGGAATGGCGAGCGGCTCAAAACTACAGATCAGGATGTCGAAATCGCGCGGCTTTGCGACGGTGGCGACTTTCCACGCAGAGAATAGAGCAATCGCGCGTTCACGCTCGTCTACGGTATAGACGAGAGCCTTGCGCATGGTCGAAGACGGATTGTCCACGGGGATCTCCGGTCTTTTTCCAGGCAAGTATGTCCTGTGGGGGGCGTATGTGACAATCCCTGAGGGTGGTTTGCCTTTCATCCCCGTGTCGCGCGGGCCCGCCATTGTCCAAGGGGCGGGTCGGTGCTATCTGGTGCGCAAAGCTATGGATCAAAGGAGCTGGGCGCGATGGCGACCGATTATATTGTCAAGGATATCAACCTCGCGGAATTTGGCCGCAAGGAGCTTGATATCGCGGAAACGGAAATGCCGGGCCTGATGGCGCTGCGCGAGGAATACGGCGACGAGAAGCCGCTTAAAGGCGCGCGCATTGCCGGATCGCTTCATATGACCATCCAGACTGCGGTTCTCATCGAGACGCTGGTCGCGCTTGGCGCGGATGTGCGCTGGGCGTCGTGCAACATCTTCTCGACCCAAGACCACGCGGCAGCAGCGATTGCTGCGGGCGGCACCCCGGTCTTTGCGGTGAAGGGCGAGACGCTTGAGGAGTATTGGGACTACGCGGACAAGATCTTCATGTTTGAAGAAGGCGGCGCGAACATGATCCTCGACGATGGCGGCGATGCGACGCTCTATATCCTGATGGGTGCGCGCGTTGAAGAAGGCGAGACCGACCTCATCGAGAACCCGCAGTCGGAAGAAGAGGTCGCCCTTTTCGCACAGATCAAAAAGCGCATGGCAGAAACCCCCGGTTGGTTTGTCAAGCAGCGTCATATGATCAAAGGTGTGACCGAGGAAACTACGACTGGTGTGCATCGTCTCTATCAGATGATGGAAAAAGGCCACCTGCCCTTCCCCGCGATCAACGTGAACGACAGTGTCACCAAGTCGAAGTTCGACAACAAGTACGGCTGTAAAGAGAGCCTCGTCGACGGCATCCGCCGCGCGACCGATACCATGATGGCTGGTAAGGTCGCCGTGGTGTGTGGTTATGGCGACGTGGGCAAGGGTTCGGCGGCGTCTCTTCGTGGTGCAGGCGCACGTGTGAAAGTGACCGAGATTGACCCGATTTGCGCGCTTCAGGCGGCGATGGATGGTTTCGAGGTTGTCACGCTTGAGGAAGCTGTTCCGACCGCGGACATCTTCATCACCACCACCGGCAACAAGGACATCATCCGCATCGAGCATATGCGCGAGATGAAGGATATGGCGATTGTCGGCAACATCGGCCATTTCGATAACGAGATTCAGGTCGCGAGCCTCAAGAACCACAAATGGACGAACATCAAGGATCAGGTGGACATGATCGAGATGCCTTCGGGCGCGCGGATCATCCTTCTTTCGGAGGGTCGCCTTCTCAACCTTGGCAACGCGACGGGGCACCCGTCCTTCGTCATGTCGGCTTCGTTCACCAACCAGGTTCTGGCGCAGATCGAGCTCTGGCTGCGTGGCGAGAACTACGAGAACGAGGTCTACATCCTGCCGAAGCATCTCGACGAGAAAGTCGCGCGTCTGCACCTTGAGCGGATCGGTGTGAAGCTTTCGCAACTGAGCCAGGAGCAGGCGGATTATATTGGCGTGTCGCCGGAAGGCCCCTTCAAGCCGGAGCACTATCGCTACTAAGCGCCTCGACAGATCAAGATGTGCCATCCGCTTGCTTGAGCGGGTGGCATTTTTTGTTTGTACCGACGTCAGAAAGCCGCATCAGAGAAAAGGTGCGGTTTCTTATGACATTTAGAACACAGATACCCTGTTTCGCTTTTGGGCCTCCCCCGCTGCGTTGACAGGGTGCCAGTCCTTGGTAAGAGAAGCGCATCAGCCAGATCTCAGGCCTTTCCCGCGTGCAGCGCCGGAAACCCCAAGACTCCAGCAATCCACATATCGAAGACCTCTCAGGTTCAATGCCCCCTCGTTCGAAGGGATTGCAACGCATTTCCCAGGCCCGGTCTCCTGCTGTCTTTTGCGCGATTATTTGTGCGGGCAGCACGTCAAAAGGGGAATGAAATGACGTTTAAGAACAGGTTGGGCAGCACGACTGCCATTGCTCTGGGTCTGGCCGTGCTTGGCCATGCGGTGCACGCAGAAGAGCCGACAATCCTTCTTGATGCTGTGATTATCGGCTATGAGGAAGACGGCACACCGATCACCGCCGGAAGCAACACCACCGGTCTTGATGCAGAAGACCTTACCGCGCAGGGCGGCACGATCGCGATCGATGATATCCTGCGCACCCAGACCTCGGTTTTCACCCAGCATGACCCGGCCAACCCCGGCGTCGCAGTGAACATCCGCGGGTTCGAAGGCTCCGGCCGGGTATCGACCATGGTCGACGGGGTGCCACAGAACTTCCGCTACACCGGGCACGCGGCGCAAGGGTTGACCTATGTCGATGAGAACCTCCTAGCGGGGATCGATATCACGCGTGGCGCGACGACAACGAAGGGCGGCGGCGGCATCGCCGGATCGGTCAACTTCCGCACGATCTCGGCGCGGGATGTTGTCGATGGTGAAGGTTTCGGCGGCCTGCTGCGGTTTAGCTATGGCAACAACCAGAATAGCAAGTCTTCGATGATTGCGACGGCCTATGCCGATGATACGGCCGAGGCGCTTGTCGCGTTTAGCCGTCATGACGCGGATAACTTTGAAGATGGCAGCGGCGCCACCCGCAACTTTACCTACAAGGACAACTGGTCCGGCCTGATCAAGCTTGGCTACAATCTCGACGATCGTCAGAAGATCAGCTTTTCGGCGATGCAGTACAACGCCGATTTTGCCGCAAACAGCTATGAGCAAGACCTAACCAGCAGCACGTTTACCTTTGGGTACGGCTTTAATGCCGGTGACGGTCTGATCAATCTCGATGTGAACCTGTTCCTCGCCGATATCGAGACTGAATACCTGCGATATGTCGGCACATCGCCTTTCGGTGGCGGCTCGGTCGGGCGGATCATGCAGACCCGCACGACAGGGTTTAACGCGACCAACATCTCCGAGTTTGCGCCCGGTGCCTGGGATGTTGTGAGCATCAATGGTGTTGAATACTCCCGTGACAAGCTTGCGGGTTCGAACTCAGGTGTGAACCCGGCCAATGGCGATGCGCGCCGTGCCGCGATCTTTACCGAGAATATCTTTACCCGAGCCGCATGGGAGATCACCGCCGGCTTGCGCTATGATTCCTATTCGCTTGAAGGGTCAACCACGAGCGGTACGCTTGATACCAGCCATGGCTCGCTCAATCCCAAACTCACCGTGGCCTACTGGGCGACAGATTGGTTCCAGCCTTACGCGACCATCTCGCGCGCCTCGCGGTCTCCAACGCTTCAGGAAACCATGCTTGGCGGCACGCATCCGGGCGGTGGCACCGGCGGCATGGTCGGAAACCCGGAGCTTCGCCCCGAGATTTCGACGGGCTTTGAGCTTGGCTTCAACATCGAGCGGAGCGGCCTTTTGCAGGAGGGCGACCGCCTTTCCGGGCGCGTGAACTACTATCGCATGAATGTCGAAGACTACGTGATTGCGACGCCGGGCTTCACCAACGCTTGGGGCGCAACCGGCTATGCATTTACAAACGTTCCCGGCACGACACAGACCAGCGGCGTCGAGGTTCAGCTTGATTACGAAGCAGAGCTTTATGACCTTGGGCTTTCGTTCACCAAGAACGATAGCAAGCTGCCCGCGCAGTTGGCCGGTCTCGGCACTGGGCAGTATCTCCCCGACAGCACGTGGAGCCTGCGTGCGGCGCGTCACTTCCTCGATGATACGCTGACCGTTGGCGGCCAATACAACTATACGTCGGGTGGTCTTTATACGGCGCCTTACTCCGGGGTCGCGACGCAGCGCGATGCGAGCTACAGCCTTGTCGATATCTTCGCGAGCTACAAAGTGAACGAGAGCTTCACGGTGCACGCAAAGGTCTCGAACCTGTTCGACAAGACCTATGTGCCGTGGCTTGGCGATGACCAAACCGGCCCCGGCCGCAGCATCTATATCGGCGGCGAAGCGCGCTTCTGATCGACGCCGTAGCCCCGGCGACTTGGTTGTGGGCAAGAGGTTTGAACGGGCGGGCCGGGGAATTCCCGGCCCGTTTGCATTTCGGTGGGCGGCGATCTCAAGCCCCTCGAGATGGCGGAATACGGGGAAAAGACCCCGGCCATTTCCCTTGTGTGGTGAGACAGAACGTTTAACGTTGATGCCAAGCCGTGCTGGCTTTGCTACGATTTCGTGGGACTTTCCGACAAAAGGAGAATTGAAGATGGGTAAACGCGACGACTTGATTGAGAAATACGCGGATGATCTGCGCAACAAATGCGGGATGCAGCCAGACATGGATCTGTTGACGAAAGTGACCATTGGCTGTGGTCCGGCGATCTACAACGATGACGCCTCGACCGTTGCGGCGACGCAAGAGAGCGAGCTTGAGACCGTCAAAGACAACTACCTTGTCAAGAAGCTCGGTCTGTCGGATGGGCCGGAGCTCATGGATGCGATCAACAAGGTGCTCGATACCTATGGCCGCTCTGAGCGCAACAAGTACCGCGCCGTGGTCTATTACATGCTCTGCAAGCATTTCGGTAAGGAAGCCATTTACGGCTAAGTCCTCCCGAACGGTTTTCCGGAACGCCTGCTTTTGGTTAAGCGGGCGTTTCTTTTTTGCGTGGGTTTCTAAAGACTTCGGATTTGGCGAAATGCGCCAGATTGGGTAATGTCAGGAAGAAGGCTAGGACGGCCGGAACCAATATACGGATCACGTGTGGTGAGTAGGGAGCACGTGGGGTAACGGAGGTTCTGGCCGGGGGTAAACGGGCAGAGCCTCCGTTTGTATTTTCCTCAGAGGCCGCCCATCTCGCAGATGATCGCCCATTCCTCGTCGCGCACTGGCTGTACCGAGAGGCGCGAGTTCTTCACCAACACCATTTCGGCAAGGCGCGGATCGGACTTGATCATGTCGAGTGTGACAGGCGCGGGGACGCTTTCAACGGCCTTGATATCGACGCATTCCCAGCGGGGATCATCGGTTGTGGAATCCGGATGGACCTCGGCGATGACCTCAACGATGCCGACGACGGATTTCTCCTTGAGCGAGTGATAGAAGAAGCCGCGATCGCCGATCTTCATCTCGCGCATGAAATTGCGGGCCTGATAGTTGCGCACGCCATCCCATTCCTCGCCCGTGTCCCCCTTGGCAAGCTGATCCTGCCAGCCCCAGGTGTTTGGTTCGGATTTGAAGAGCCAATATGCCATCAGCCCAGAACCTTGTTCCATGGCTTGAGTTCGACCGAGGCAAAGAGATCGGCCTTCTTGTAGGGGTCGTTGGCGGCCCAGTCCTGTGCCTCTTCGAGCGTCATGTTCAGGATCACGAGAGAGCCGCACATCTCGCCGTTCTCGTCCAGAAACGGACCGGCCATCTCCACGGCGTCGGTTGCTTTGAGATAGGCGACATGGGCGTCGCGGTTGGCCTTGCGAATGTCGAGTGCGCCGGGTTTGTCTTTGGCGATGAGGGCGATTTTCATGCGTGTTCCTCTTTTGGGGGGCGGGAAAGCAGGTGTTCCATGGCCTGCTGAATCTCAAGGGAGCCGTCGAGAAGCGCAGTCACGGCGGCAGTAATCGGCATGTCGATGCCAAGCGCGTTGGCGCGGTCAAGCACGGCGCGGGCAGTTGTGGCGCCCTCAACCGTTATTGACGGATCAAAGGGCTCACCGCGTCCAAGGGACAGACCGAAGCGGTAATTTCGCGACAGATCGGAGGTGCAGGTCAGGGCGAGATCGCCAAACCCAGAAAGCCCGGCGAGCGTCTCGGGGCGCGCACCAAGGGCACCGGCCATGCGCTTCATCTCGGCATAGCCGCGGGTCATGAGTGCGGCGCGGGCGCTTTCGCCCAGTTCCGCGCCGATGGTCGCCCCGCAGGCGATCGCGATGACGTTCTTCAAAGCTCCGCCAAGCTCGGCCCCGATGGTGTCGGTGGTGCGATAAATACGCAAGTTGGGCGTTGTTAGAGCCTGTTGCAGGGTTTTCCCAACGGCTGCGTCCTCGACGGCGAGTGTCAGGGCGGTGGGCAGACCTCGGGCGATATCGGCAGCAAAACTCGGTCCGGTGAGGATCGCGGCGGTCGCCTTGGGGGCGCAGGCCTCGATGACGGCGACAGGGCCAAGCTGTGTTGATAGCTCGACGCCTTTGCAGCAGGCGACGAGCGTGTGCCCATCCAAAAGCGGATGCGTCAGAAGCAGGTTGCGCAGGCGTTGCATCGGAACTGCGAGGAGCATCGTTCCGGCGGTGGCTTGGGTGATATCCGAGGTAACAGTGATGGCGTCCGGCAGGGTCAGGCCCGGAAGGCGACGCGCGTTTTCACGGTTTTCCTGCATGTCGCGGGCGTGATCGGGATCGCGGGACCAGAGCATGACCGGAATGCCCGTCCGGGCGAGCGAAATCGCCAGTGCGGTCCCGAAGGCTCCTGCGCCGATGACGCTTATGCTCATGCCTTGGCCCCTTTCTTGCCCGATCCGAGAAGCGCGGGCGCGGTTTGGTCGAGCGGCCAGCGCGGGCGGGCCGCCAATGTCATGTCATCTTTGGCGCCTTTGGCAAAGCGTTCAAGCCCCGCGTAAGCGATCATCGCGGCGTTATCGGTGCAAAGGGCAAGCGGAGGGGCGGTGAACGTCACGCCGCGTTCACCGCAATCAGTCTCTAACCTTGCCCGAATGGCGGTATTTGCGGCGACGCCACCAGCCACCGCGAGGAGCGGTTCGGTTGGTATCTCGGTCAGATAGATATCGAGCGCACGGCGGGTCTTCTCGGACAGGACATCGACGACGGCGGCCTGAAAACCGGCACAGAGGTCGGCGCGGTCTTGTTCCGTGAGGCCGCCCTTTTCGGCGACGAGCGCATCGCGGGCGCGTAGGAGGGCCGTCTTGAGGCCGGAGAAAGACATGTCACATCCGGGCCGATCAAGAAGCGGGCGCGGGAAGCGAAAGCGCTTGGCGTCGCCTTTTGCGGCCTCGGACTGAACCGAGGGGCCACCGGGCTGTGGAAGACCAAGGAGGCGGGCGGTCTTGTCAAAGGCTTCGCCGGGGGCGTCATCAATCGTTCCGCCAAGACGCGAGAAATCTTCGGGGCCGCGCGCGATCAAGAATTGGCAATGTCCGCCAGAGACCAGCAGCATCAGGTAGGGAAAGGCGACCTGATCGGTCAGTCGCGGCGTGAGCGCATGGCCCGCGAGGTGATTGACGCCGATGAGCGGGATGCCAAGGCCTGCGGAAAGCCCCTTGGCGACCATGACGCCCGAAAGGACGCCTCCGATGAGGCCCGGCCCGGCTGTCACGGCAACCGCATCAAGGTCGGCCAGTGTCAGGTTCGCCGTGGTGAGCGCCTCTTCTACGCACAAGTCAAGCTTTTCGGCATGGGCGCGGGCCGCGATCTCGGGGACGACACCGCCAAAAGCCGCGTGGAGATCGGTTTGACCTTTCACGATGGAGGCAAGAATCTCGGGGGCCGCGCCTGGTGTGGCGCGCAGGATCGCGGCGGCCGTGTCGTCACAGCTGCTTTCGAGGCCTAGAAGGATCGTTTCGGTGTTCTCGTTCATGTTCAATGCCGTTGCGCGCCCTTGCACTGGCAGGTAACACCGAAAGGAGCCCTGAACAATGCTGGCCATACTGATGCGTGATGCCCAAGTTCCGATCCTTCTAACACGTCCGCAAGACGCGTCAGAGCGGTTTGAGGCGCGTCTTCGGGCCGAGGGGATCACTGCGCCAGTGGTGTTTTCACCGGTCTTGCGGATCGAACCCAGTGTGGTTTCGCTTCCTGCGCGGATGGCGGGGGCGATCTTTACATCGAAAAACGGAGTCGCCTCTGTCGAGGGGCGCGGCCTTCCGGCGTGGTGCGTCGGAGAGGCGACAGCCGCAGCGGCCAATGCCAAAGGGTGGCAGGCGCGCGCCGCGGGGGGCGATGCGGAGTCGCTCTTGCGGCGGATTCTGGCCGATGCGCCTCGTGGGCCGCTTGTTCATTTCCGTGGGGCGCACGCGCGCGGGGATGTGGCGGCGCGGCTTCAGGAAGCCGGGATTGAGACCATGGATATGGTCGTTTATCGGCAGGAGGCAGAGCCGTTGAACGCCGAGGCAAAAGAGCTATTGGGGCGGGAAAAGCCCCTTATACTTCCCCTTTTTTCACCGCGCAGCGCGGCGCAGGTTGCGAAAGCGGGGCCGTTTCATGCACCGCTTTTTATTGTCGCGATGAGCGAGGCGGTGGCAGAGGAGGCGCGCTCCCTCTCGCCAAGGCGCATGATCGTGACCCCCGAGCCGCATGCTGATTTCATGGTCGCGGGGATAAAACAGTTTGCAGATGCAGCGTGCCGCATTGAGACTGATGGGGACAGTGCCTAGACTTGAGTGAGGCGCGACACAGCGAAACCGGATTCGAAAGGGTTAGATCGGGTGGCCAAGTCAGACAAGACCGACACATCGCAAGAGACCGAACACGACGAAGACGCCGTGAAGACTGAGGAAGTCGAGAACGAGGTCACGGAGGCCGAGATCGTTGAAGAGACGGAGGCAACCGATGAAGAGGCCCCGCTTCTAATCGAAGAGCCGCAGGCGGAAGATGAGGCATCTGGCGAGGAAGAGTCTACCGAAGAGGCGGCACCAGAAGAGACCCCCGCCGAAGAACAGCCGCAACCAGCAGACGCTAAGCGTGGTGGTTTTGTTCCCACGGTGATTGGTGGTGTCGTGGCGGCCGGGATCGGATTTGGCGCGGCAACCTACATGCAATCGCAGGGGCTTTTGCTTGGGGCCGATGAAGACGCGCTTGCCGCAATCGATGCACGGATCGCGGCACAACAAGAAGAAATCGACGGGCTGCGCGCAGGGCAAGGCGATATCGCTGCAAATGCGGAAAGTGCGGTTGCCGCGAGCACAGATGCCAAAGCCCTTGAAGCGCGGATTGATGGGCTTTCAGAGCGGGTCGAGTCGGTGGCGCAACACGTTATCACGCTTGGTGCGCGACTGACCGAAGCGGAGAAACGCCCGATGAGCGACGGCCTTTCGGCCTCGGCCATCGAAGCCTATGAGCGCGAGGTTGAAGAGCTTCGGGCGCAGGTCGCGGCGCAGCTCGAAGAGGCGGAAACGCTCAAGGCCAATAGCGAACAGACAGCGCGTAGCACGCTTGTTCAGGCGGCGCTGACGCGCGTGATGGCGGCGCTCGACTCGGGGGCGTCTTATGAGGCGGCGCTTATCGATCTCGCCAATGCGAGCGGCGAAAGCGTTCCGGCGGCCCTTGCAGATCCGGCGGCGGATGGGGTTCCGACCTTGCCCGCCCTGATCGACGCCTTCCCGGATGCCGCGCGGGCCGCGCTGGCAGAGGCGCGCAAAGACCAAAGCGCGGAAGACACCGGGAGCCGTATTGGAGCATTCCTCAAGGCGCAGCTTGGTGCACGGTCGGTGACCCCAAAAGAAGGGGATGACCCGGACGCGATCCTGTCGCGCGCGGAGGCCGCCCTCAAGGGCGGGAAAATCGATGAAGCTCTGGCCGAGATCGACGCCCTTCCGCAAGAAAGCAAGGCTCAGATGGCGTCCTGGCGTGAGTCTGCAGAGATACGCGCCGCCGCACTGGCCGCCGCAGAAGCCCTTGCCCAGGGCCTGACCGATTAATCAAAGGACATTTCATGCTCTGGTCGCTTGTTAAAATCCTTCTTTTCGTAGCCGCTATTGCCGGCCTGACCTATGGCGCTGGCTGGCTCATGGAGAGCGATGGCGGTGTGATGATCACCGTCGCCGGGGTGGAATACACGCTCGGGCCGCTTCAAGCGGTGATCGCGCTCGTCGCTCTTGTGGTGCTGTGCTGGCTTCTGTTCAAGCTCATGTCGTTTCTTGTTGCGGTGCTGAAGTTCCTGAATGGCGATGAAACGGCGATCAGCCGATATTTCGACCGCAACCGCGAGAAGAAGGGGTATCAGGCGCTGGCCGATGGTCTTTTGGCGCTTGCTTCTGGCGAGGGCGCGACGGCGATCGACAAGGCGCGCAAGGCAGAGCGCTATCTTGGCAAACCCGAGCTGACCAACCTTCTGACGGCGCAGGCGGCAGAGATGTCGGGCGACCGCAAGAAGGCGACCGAGGTCTACAAGAAGCTGCTTGCCGATGACTCGACCCGCTTTGTCGGGGTGCGCGGGTTGATGAAACAGACCCTTTCCGAGGGCAAGACGGACGCGGCGCTCAAGCTTGCCAAGACGGCCTTTGCGCTCAAGCCGAGACACGAGGAGACGCAGGATACGCTATTGCGGTTGCAGGCGGATACTGGCGATTGGGCCGGGGCGCGTGCAACGCTTGGCGCGAAATTGCGTCATGGCAGCCTGCCACGCGATGTGCACAAACGCCGCGATGCGGTCCTGGCGCTTTCGGAGGCCAAGGACATCCTTGATGAAGATGCGTCGGTTGAAGCGCGCGAGAAGGCGATTGAGGCGAACAAACTTTCGCCCGACCTCATCCCCGCAGCGGTGATGGCGGCACGCAGCTATATCAGCCAAGGCAAGGCGCGCAATGCCTCGCGTCTATTGCAGAAAACATGGCAGGCCCAACCGCATCCCGATCTTGCTGCGGCCTATGCAGAGATCGCGCCGGACGAAGACCCGGCGGCGCGGATCAAACGGTTCAAGACACTCATCAAGGGCAATAAGGACCATGCCGAGAGCCAGATGCTCATGGCAGAACTCAACATTGCGGCAGAGGATTTCCCGGAGGCGCGCCGTGCGCTGGGCGATCTTTATGAAACAGACCCGACAACCCGGTCGTTGACCATCATGGCGGCGATCGAGCGGGGCGAAGGCGCGAAGGATGCGGTTGTCAAAGGTTGGCTTGCGCGGGCCCTGACTGCACCGCGCGGTCCGCAATGGGTCTGTGACAAGTGCCACCATATCCACGCGGATTGGGCGCCGGTTTGTGAGAACTGCAAGGCGTTCGACACGCTTGCATGGACGGCGCCGCCAGAATCGGAGGTTCGGAGCGCGACCGGGGTCGAGATGTTGCCGCTTATCGTTGGCGCGCTTGAGGATCAAAGCGACGATGACCTCGAGGATGAGGACGCCCCGATAGAGGCGGAGATCGTGGACGAGGACGATTTCGCGCCGCGAGAGCCCGACGAGGAAGAGGAAAACTATGCGCCCGAGGCGACGCCCGCGGTGCAGCCGGGCTTTGTCGAAAAATAACGCTTTTCCAGCGCGCGTCGGGGTGCTATGAGCGCCCCGCGTGTGCCGCTGTAGCTCAGCTGGTAGAGCAACGCATTCGTAATGCGTGGGTCGGGGGTTCGAGTCCCTTCAGCGGCACCATTTTCCGAGACACTTCGGAAGCACCTTCTTTCATATGACGTTTTGATCGTGATGCGCCCCAGACGCGGGGCGCTATTTAATTCCTGCGCGCATGAAGCTTTGGACGAATTGGCGCTGGAACAGGAGGAAGGCGATCAACAGCGGCGCGGAGGTCATCAGGGTCGCGGCGTTGATGACAGACCATTCGATGCCAGAGTCTGAGGTTGAGAAGATGCTTAATCCGACAGTGACGGGCCGGGTTTCCTCAGAGTTTGTGACGATCAGCGGCCAGAGGAAATTATTCCAGTGGTGGCTTACCGAGACGAGACCGTAGGCGAGGTAGATCGGCTTGGCGAGGGGCACGTAGACACGCCAGAGGATCGAGAGCGCCCCGGCTCCTTCGATGCGCGCGGCATCGTCAAGTTCGCGGGGCACGGTCATGAAGCTTTGGCGGATCAGGAAGACACCAAAGCCTGAGGCGATATAGGGCAAGGCGATGGCGGAAATCGTATCAACGAGGCCGAGGGACCGGATCATCCTGTAGTTCTCGACGATCAGGATATCGGGCATAACCAGCAATTGTAGCAGGACCAGTGTAAAGAGGATGTCGCGGCCCGGAAAGCGATAGCGGGCAAAGGCGTAGGCCGCGAGGGTGCAGAGGATGAACTGACCGATGAGGATCGTCGTGACGAGGATAAAGGTATTGAGGAAGTAGCGCGCGAAGGGCGCGGCATCCCAAGCTTTCACAAAGTTCTCAAGGCTCAGGGGCGCGGTCAGAACAAAGCGCGCCTCGTAGGCGGCGGGGTGAATCGCGGTCCAGATCGCATAGATCAGGGGAAGCACCCAAAGCAGAGCAAGTAGGATGGCGGCGGCATTGCTTAGCCACCGATCGAGGGAGGTCATTTGTAGTGCACCTTTCGATCGAAGAAAAAGAACTGCCCAATGGCGAGGAGGCAGAGCAGTGCAAGCATGACCACCGTCAGCGTCGCGCCGTAGGCGGTATCCCAGAAACGGAACGAGGTTTCGTAGATGTAGAACAGGAGGAGGGATGAGGCGTTATCCGGTCCGCCGCCTGTCAGGATGAAGATGTGATCGACGAGGCGGAAGGAGTTGATGACCGCGTTGACCGAAACAAAGAGCGTTGTCGGCATCAAGAGCGGGAAAGTGATGCGGCGGAAGATGGTCCAGCCATTTGCGCCCTCGATCCGGGCCGCTTCGGTGAGTTGCGGCGGGATGGTTTGTAGTGCGGCGAGGTAGAAGATCATGAAGAAGCCCGCCTCTTTCCAGATTGTCACAACCATGATCGCGGCAAGGGCGGTGTCCGGTTCGCCAAGGAGATTGGTCTGACCATAGCCGAAGAGGCCGATGACCTGATCTATGAGCCCAAAGCCGGGCGTGTAGAAGAAGAGCCAGATATTAGCGACTGCGATGAGCGGAAGGACAGTCGGCGTGAAATACGCCATGCGGACGAAGCCTCGGCCCATGAATCGACGATTGACGAAGAGCGCCATGGCAATGGCGAGGGCGATTGAGGTTGGGATGGTGCCAAGCGCGAACCAGAGGTTGTTGGTCAGAACCTTCCAGAAGATCGGGTCATTCAGGAGGCGTTCGTAATTGTCGAGGCCGACGAACATGGCTGGGCGACGACCCCGTGGGGTCGAGAAGAAGCTGTTCCAGATCGTGGTTATGGCAGGCAAGTGCGTGAAAAGCACAAGAAACGCCATTGCTGGCAGGACGAGAAGCCAGCCATGTATCCAGTCGCGTCGCGTCATCGAGGCCTCCGGGAGGGGTGGCGGGCCCGCGAACAGGCCCGCCCATGGGGTTATTGGCCCACGCGGTAGGGTTTCAGGATGGCGTCGGCCTGCGCCTGGGCTTCCTGAAGGGCGGTGGCGGGGTCTTTCTGACCGGTGATCGCAGCAGCAAGAGCATCGTTGAAGATGCGGGTGATGCGCTGGTTCTGGTAGGTCGACAGTTCAGCCACAGCGAACTCGAGCTGGTCACGGGCGACGAGGACCGGCGGGAAGTCCTTGGCATAGGCCTTCATGGTGTCAGTGTCCCAAGTTGCCGGACGCGGAGCGACATAGCCGGTTGCCATGGTCCATTTGGCGGATTGTTCCGGCTCGGTGATCCACTTGATGAAGTCGACCGATGCGGAAAGCTGTTCGTCCGACGTGCCTTTGAAGAGGTAGAAGTTGCCGCCGCCGGTCGGGGCGCCACGGCGCTTGTTGGCGGGCAACATGGCGACGCCGAAATCGAACGGAGCGTTCTTGCGCACGTTGGTAAGGTTGCCAGTGGTGGTCCACATCATCGCGGTTTGACCTTCGAAGAAGGCTTTGGGTGTTGCGCCCCATTCAACGATGCCCGGCTCCATGACGCCGTGCTCTTCGCTCAGGGAGACGAGATACTCGAGCGCCTCAACGACTTTGGGGTCGTCGAAGTTGGTCTGGTTGCCGTCCGAATTGGCAAGGATCACGTCATTCTGTGTCGTGAGGCCTTGGAAGAGCCAGTAAGGGAAACCGGAGGTCGGGATGCGCACGCCCCATTGCGAGACGTTGCCGTTCGCGTCGCGCTTGGTCAGGGCTTTGCCCATCTCGACCATCTCGGTCCAGTTGGCGGGGGGCGTGTTCGGATCGAGGCCTGCCGCGGCGAAGGCTTCTTTGTTCCAGTAGAGAACCGGAGTCGAACGCTGGAACGGGATACCGTAGGTCTTGCCGCCCGTCTGACTGTTTTCCATGAAGGCAGGATAGAAGCTATCGAGCCAGGCTTGGTCTTCTTCGGTCTTGATGAAGTCGTCAAAGGGCAGGATCAGGTCTTCGTCGATCAGCGTGAACATATCGACCGACAGAGCCACGGACAGCTGCGGGGCGTTGCCGCCGCGCGAGGCGGTGATCACTTTGGTGATGGTGTCCTGATAAGAACCTGCATAGACGGCGTCGATGTTCACGCCGGGGTTCAGTTCCATGTATTCCTTGGTCAGGCTTTCGATGGTTTCGGCAGCACCGCCGCCTACGGCGACAGGGAAGTAGAATTGCAGGTCGGTGGCTTTGGCGGGGAGAGTCCCGGCAATGGCCATGGCCGCAGTCATTGCGGCGCCTTGGAAGAACTTCGCAAACATGATTAGTGATCCTCGGTCTGAAGGGAAGGCGCCGGGGCGCCGGTTGACCCGGCCGGAAGCCCGACGCGGGAGAGCGAAGACGCCACATCAGGCAGCGCCACGCGCTTGCCTGTCGAGGCGTCAAACAGGTGCAGATCCTGTGCGGCAAAGGCGAGAGGGATCTTGCTACCGACTGTGGGTGGATGCTGGCCGGGGACGCGCAGGATCAGCGGTGCAAGGCCAAGCCGCCCATGGACGAGCGCATCGGCACCGAGATATTCGATCCCCGTGACAGCGAGATGCAGGGGGCTATCTTCGGCGATGTGCAGCGCTTCGGGGCGCAGACCAGCGGTCAGTTCTCGATCCGCGCTGCGTTCAAGCGCAACGCCCGCCTCGCGGAGCTCTTCGGCAGGGAAGAGGTTCATCGGCGGTGTGCCGATAAAGCGCGCGGCAAAGGTCGTGGCGGGCTTTTCATAAAGATCATGCGGGGTCGCGACCTGTTCGACACGGCCCTCGTTCATCAGCACGACCTGATCGGCCATCGTGATTGCCTCGACCTGATCGTGGGTCACGTAGAGCATGGTGAACCCAAGTTCTTTCTGTAGGGCGCGCAGTTCGGTGCGCATGGTTTGGCGAAGCTTGGCGTCGAGATTGGAAAGCGGTTCGTCCATGAGGCAGACAGAGCGTTCCGCAATCACAGCGCGGCCAAGGGCGACGCGCTGTTGTTGGCCACCTGACAGCTGGGCAGGTTTGCGGCTCAGGTAGTCTTCGAGGCCAAGAAGCGCGGTCACGCGGGCCAGCCGATCTTGTCGTTCCCTGCGGGGGACGCGACGTGTCTTGAGGCCGAAGATGATATTCTCGGCCACGTCCAGATGCGGAAAGAGCGCGTAGGATTGGAACACCATCGAGAGATCGCGCTGGTCGGCGGGGGCGATGGTGACGTCTTTGCCACCGATGAGAACCTGTCCGCTGCTCGCGGTCTCAAGCCCGGCGACGATACGCAGCAGGGTCGATTTCCCACAGCCGGACGGCCCGAGAAGGGCGGTGAAACTCCCGGCGGGGATGGTGATATTGATGTCCGAGAGCGCCGTCGTCTTGTCCCAGCGCTTGGAGACCTTGGCGAGATGGATATCGCGTCCGGTTTCTGTTCCATGATGTGTCATTGCGTGGCCTCCGCGATCAGCACGTCGCGCCCCTTGGCGGTTAGGGCGTCAAGGATCGGGGCGGGCGGAGGCGCGTCGCAGATGACCGTATCCACGTCCGCGATATGGCCGCCGCGCACGTGGGCGGGGCGCCCAAATTTGCTCTGGTCGAGAAGGAGAACGGAGCGGCGGGCATTGCGTTTGATGGCAAGGCGGCTGGCGACTTCGCTCTCTGTGAAATCGAGGAGCGTTCCGTCCTCGGCAACGCCGGCGACGCCGAACAGGCCAAAATCAACCTGATACCGGTCGAAGAAAGATTCGGCCTCGGGGCCAAGGATATCGTGATCGCCAGGTCGCACTTGCCCGCTTGGGACCGAGACGGACCAGCCTTCGCGGTCGCAGACGCTCGTCGCGGTGTGCAGGTTGTTGGTCAGGAGCGTGATGTCGGAAAGGTCGGACAACTCGCGCACCGTGATCTCTGGCGTCGTGCCGATGGAGACGGCGAGGCTCTGTCCGCTTGAGATCAGGGCCCCAAAGCGGCGCGCGATGAGGAGTTTGGCGTTCAGGTTGAGAACCCGCCGGGACGTATAGACGAGATTGCCACCGCGGAGCGGTTCGACGCCGCCATGCACGCGGCGGAGTTTGCCCAGCTCGCATAGGAGATTGACGTCCCGCCGGATGGTCTGGGCTGAGACGTTGAAGTGTTTCGACAGGGTTTCAATCGAGCGATGTCCACGCGCTTGGACCTGCGCGAGGATGTCGCCTTGTCGTTCAGTCAGGAGAATGGCCGCTTCGTTCATACCGGTCGCCTCTGGAGTCTTGGCGAAGCTGTGCCGGGTATGTTGCGTTCATTTGAACCTTTGATGGCGTTCAGATGAAACCCGCAGGAGTCCTGACCTTGTTCAGGTGAAATCGAAAGGTGACGTCGAGGCGGCGCGATGCTGTGCTGTCGGGTTTCGTGTTTCTGTCATGAATCTTTTGCCAATCAGTCAAAAAGCACACCTAGAGCGGAGAGAGGTGTTCATTTGAAAGGCTCGTCGGACAATCCGCGATCCTTGGTTTCAAACGCACCAACCTTATTGGGGCAACGACCCCGTCCATCACCCGGCTTTGCGCGACGATTGCAGGGCCATGATCCTTTTCCCCGACAGGGGCCAACGTGAGCGGAGATCACGATGAAACGCGTAACACTTGCGGCGGCTGCCGCATCGCTGCTGTCCGGCGCAGCCTATGCCGAAACCGAAATCACCCTTTGGCACGCCATGGGCGGCGCGCTTGGGGACACCGTCAATGCGATTGCAGAGGATTTCAACGCATCGCAAGACGCCTATACCATCACCCCGGTCTTTAAGGGCACCTACGAAGAGACCCTGACCGCCGGCATCGCAGCCTTCCGCGCTGGCGAACAGCCGAACATTCTTCAGGTGTTCGACGCGGGCGCAGCGACCGTGATCGGCGCCAAGGGCGCGACCGTCCCGGTTCAGGATCTGCTTAGCGACAATGGCGCGGGCTTCGATATCGAGGACTACATCTCGGGCGTGCGTTATTTCTATGCCGATACTGAAGGCAAGATGATCGGTATGCCGTTCAATTCGTCCTCGCCGGTCATGTATTACAACGTCGACGCGCTTGAAGCGGCTGGTGTTACGCCGCCGAAGACCTGGGAAGAGTTCCAGTCGGTCACCGCACCGGCGCTGAAAGAAGCGGGTTATGTGGGCCTGTCGCAGTCGCACCTCCCGTGGATCTTCACCGAGAATTTCATGTCGCGTCACAACCTGCCGTTCGCCACGAACGACAATGGGTATGCAGGTGTCGAAGGCACCAAGATCCTCGTCAACAACGACGCGATCAAGGCGCATTGGACCGCTGTCACCGAATGGCAAGACCAAGGTTATTTTGAGTGGTTTGGCACCGGCTGGGGCGACAACCAGACTCCGTTCGAAGAAGGCAAAGTCGCAATCTGGCTCGGGTCTTCGGGCTCGTTTGGCGGGCTGTCCAAGAAAGACCTGCCGTTCGAGTTCTCCGCGACTTACCTCCCCTACTGGGAAGCCGTAACCAAAGAGCCGAAGCAGACCTTCATCGGCGGGGCATCGCTTTTCGCCATGGCGGGTAAATCGGCCGAGGAAAACAAGGCGACCGCCGCCTTCTTCGAATTCCTGACCAAGCCGGAGACTCAGTTCTTCTGGCACAAGGAAACCGGCTATGTCCCGATCACCGAAGCTGCTTATGAGCTTGCCAAGAAAGAAGGCCACTACGAAGCGATGCCTGCGGCCGAGATTGGCATCAAACAGCTTTCGCTTCCGGCTGGTGAGAACACCAAGGGCTACCGCATGGGCTTTTACGTGCAGATCCGCGACGTGATGAACCGTGAATACGGCCGCATCCTGACAGGTGAGACGGATGTCGAGACAGCATTCGCCAATATCGAGAAAGAGGCCAACGGTCTTCTCGAGCGCTTCGCCAAGACCCAGAAATAAAGATTAACTCCAAGAGCATTGGGGCGGCTGCGGGCAACCGTGGCCGTTCCTGACTTCAAGACAGGGGACGACATGAAACGCGCAGGTTTTGCTACGAGATGGCTGCCGATACTGCTTTTGCTGCCGCAGCTTATCATTATTGCGGTGTTTTTCTATTGGCCTGCGGCGCATGCGGTGCAGTCGTCATTCTACCTTCAGGATCCGTTTGGGTTCGGGTCGAGCTTTGTCGGGTTCGACAACTACACAGACCTTCTCGACAATAGCGAATACCGGCGGATTGCGTGGTTCACCGTCGTGTTCACCGTGCTTGTCACGTTCTTCTCGCTCGCGCTCGCACTGCTTCTTGCGGTGAAGGCGGACAAGGTGATCCGTGGAGCGAAGACCTATCGCACACTGCTCATGTGGGTCTATGCCGTGGCGCCGCCGGTGGCGGGGTTCATTGGTCTCATTATGTTCAACCAGAGTTGGGGGCCGCTTACGCGCCTGTTCGCCGAGATCGGCCACGATTTCACCCTTGGTGTGAACTATAACGACACGGCCTTTGCGATGGTGCTTGTCTCTGTCTGGAAACAGGTGCCGGTCAACTTCATCTTTTTCCTGTCGGGCCTGCAATCTATCCCGAAATCCGTGCGCGAAGCCGCGTTGATCGACAATCGGTCGGCATCGGGGCGGTTCTGGGACGTGACCTTTCCTCTCCTCGCGCCGACGGGGTTCTTTCTTCTTATCATCAATATCACCTACGCCCTTTTCGAAACCTTCGGCGTCATCGACACGCTTGTGAAAGGCGAGCCGGGGAACAATCCGATGACCCTTGTCTACAAGGTCTATGTCGATGGGTTCCGGGGCAATGACCTTGGCGGGTCGTCGGCCCAGTCAGTGATCCTGATGATCCTTGTCCTTGCCTTGACCGTGTTCCAGTTCCGCATGGTCGAGCGGCGCATCCACTATACCTGAGGTCTGACATGTCCGACGCAAATTCAGCGGCGATGGCAGCCGCGACACTCACCCAACCGGCCAAGCGGCGCCGGATCAAGGCCGCGACGCTTTTCGATCACGCGGTGCTCATCCTTGGGGCGCTCTTCATGATCGTACCGCTTGTCATGGTGTTTCAGATGACGACGGTTCCGGATGTCGAAATCATCAAGACGGGGCCGAGTTTCGTCATCGGGGATCAGCTTGACGAGAACTTTCGCAAGGCGATGTTCGAGGCGTCCGGGTTCTCGGGAGAGAACAGCGGCACGAATATGCTCGTCAATTCGTTCATCCTCGGGATCGGGTTTGCCGTTGGCAAGATAGTCATCGGCATGATGGCCGCCTATGCCATCGTCTATTTCCGCCTACGTTTTGCGACCTTGGCGTTTTGGATGATCTTCACCACGCTGCTCCTGCCGCTCGAGGTGCGTATCCTACCCTCCTATGAGGTCGTCCAGAGGCTCGGGATGCTCAACACCTACCAAGGGCTCATCATTCCGCTCATCGCGTCGGCAACGGCGACGTTCTTTTTCCGGCAATATTTCCGGTCAGTTCCGGAAGAGCTTGTCGAGGCGGCGCGGATCGACGGGGCGGGGCCGGTCAAGTTTTTCGTAGATATCCTCGTGCCGCTTTCCAAAACCATGATCGCGGCGATGTTCATCATCATGTTTGTGTATGGCTGGAACCAATATCTCTGGCCCACAATGATCACGACCGAGGAAGACATGTTCACCCTCGTGCGCGGGATCAAGCAGATCACGCAGGTCATGGAGGGTAATCGTATCCCCGAGTATGGCCGCGCCAACCTTCTGGCGATCATCGCGATCATCCCGCCGGTCTTTGTCGTCATTTTCTTCCAGAGTTGGTTCGTCAAGGGCCTGACGGAATCCGATAAGTAAGGAGAGTCTCATGGCTCAAGTGCATCTCAATGGCCTGAACAAGGTCTATCCCAACGGGTTCGAGGCGCTCAAACCCTCAAGCTTTCACATCGAGGACGGAGAGTTCGTTGTCCTCGTGGGGCCATCTGGCTGTGGCAAGTCGACGTTGCTTCGGATGGTGGCCGGTCTTGAGGAGATCACGGCGGGCGAATTGAAGATCGACGACCGCCTTGTGAACGATACGGACCCGGCGGACCGCGATATCGCCATGGTGTTTCAGAATTACGCGCTCTATCCGCATATGAGCGTGCGCAAGAACATCGCCTATGGGTTACAGAACCGAAAGGTGGGCAAGGCCGAGATCGCGCAGAAAGTCGCGGAGGCGGCAGCGATGCTCAACCTCGGGGATTACCTCGACCGCAAACCGTCGCAGCTCTCGGGCGGTCAGCGTCAGCGTGTTGCGATGGGGCGGGCGATCGTGCGTGACCCGGCGCTGTTCCTGTTTGATGAACCACTTTCGAACCTTGATGCCAAGCTGCGCAACCAGATGCGGATCGAGATCAAGGCATTGCAGCGCCGCCTTGGTGTCACGTCGATCTATGTCACCCACGACCAGGTTGAGGCGATGACCATGGCGGATCGGATCATCGTCATGAACGCCGGCCGGATCGAACAGATTGGCACCCCGGAAGACGTCTATCATCGTCCGGCCTCGACCTTTGTTGCGTCGTTCATGGGGGCGCCGCCGATGAATCTTTTGCCAGCCATGGCCAATAAAGGCGTTGTAGAGTTTGCCGGCACGGAGGTGCATCGCCATGAGGCCGTCGAGGGGCCTCTTGTGTTCGGTGTTCGACCCGAAGACATCATACCCGATGCGCTGGGCGAGATGCTTTTGCATGTCGATATTGTCGAGGAACTTGGTGCGCACCGCCTCTTGCATGGCAAGATCGGGGCGGAACAGGTGACGATGCATGTCGGCAAGGACACGGAGATCGCCAGCGGCCCCCTTCCTGTTTCCCTAAAGCCGGACGCAGTTTCGCTTTTTGACAGGGCGACCGGCACGAGACTTTAGCCCGTAGATTGGGTGTGGTCCCTTTACCCGCTGCGCCGCATTGCCCATAGTGCGCGGACCAAGGGACTGAAAAGGTGATAGGGTGATGCCTTCGGATGCGTCTTCTGACCTCGTGAGCGAGCAAGGCGCGGGAGGCGTTGTCCTAGGGCGATGGATCCTCGGCATCGCGATGCTATGCAATGCAGCGGCGATTGCCATCGTGAATTTCTGGATTTACCGGGCGCTCGCCGTCTATGCCCGGAATTTCCCGGAACGTATGGCGGTGCATCCGATCACCGTAAGTCGCGCGATCACGGATCCCGAAGTCTCAGACCCCTTTGCCGCCTGGATCACCTTCTCTGCGCTTATTCTTCCAATTGGCGTCGCGGTTGTCGCCTTGCTTCAGGCGCGCGTCAGCCAAACAGCAATTGGGCGCGGGCTTGCGTGGTCCATGGTGGTGTTTCAGCTCGGTTCTTCGGTTGGCATGGTGCTCTTGTCGCACTACCGGTTTCCCGATCACGACGAAATCCACATGGCGGGCAGCTTTCTCTTCTTCATCAGCCAGACAGCGATGATCCTGGCCTGCGGGCTAAGTGCGCGCCATGTTCTGCGTCACGGCGCAGGTCTTTCCGAGAGCCTTTTGCGCGGAAATCGGCTGCGCGTTCTTGGGGCGATCTGGGTCGCGTGCCTTGCGGCGGCCTACCTCTGTTTGTTCGTTGGGAAGGGCTATGTGTCAGGAAAGGTCTATACTGTGGTCTACAAGGTCTATACCTTGACCGAGCCGGCTCTGATCTCGTCCTTCCTTGCGGTGTTTGCGTTCTATTTCTTCGACCTGATCTATTACTTCCGGCGTGTGAATTCGAACGTCTGAAGGAATAGGAATGGACGATAGCGTCGATGTGGTCCTCACTTGGGTGGATGACAGCTGGCCGGGGTATATGGATGAGCTGATCCGGTTCCATGACGATCCCCGCGACCTCAATCCGAACCGCACCCGCGACAATCTTGGTCTTCTGCGCTATGGGCTGCGGTCGCTCGATATGTACCTCCCGAACCTGCGTCGGGTGTATCTACTTACGAAAAGACCGCAGGTGCCGTCTTGGCTCGATACGGATCGCGACGATGTCCGGGTCGTGCATCACGATGAGATCATCGCGCCAGAGTTCCTGCCCACGTTCAACTCATTCACGATTG
Organism: Shimia sp. FJ5; assembly: GCF_032918335.1. Classification (NCBI taxonomy): domain Bacteria; kingdom Pseudomonadati; phylum Pseudomonadota; class Alphaproteobacteria; order Rhodobacterales; family Roseobacteraceae; genus Shimia; species Shimia sp. FJ5. The sequence continues at coordinate 237,913 of NZ_JAWJUV010000002.1, forward strand.
TGAGCCATTTGCACTTGTTGCCGGGGCTTGGCGAGCGCGTCATCTATCTTGAAGACGACATGATGCTCGCATCGCCATTGGCCGGTGGATCCTGCTTTGATGCAGCGGGGCAACCATATTCATTTGTCGAGGCAGGCACGCTTCCGCGGCAGGCGGATGTCGACCCGGCGAAGGAAAGCCCGTGGAACCTTGCGCTTGCGCATACGGCAGAGGTTCTTGATCAACGGCATGGCGTACAAGCATGGCAAAGACTGCACCATGGACCGTTGCCGTTCTTTCGGGAGCAGTATGGTGAGGTGATGGAGCGCTATGCCGAGGAAATCGCGGCAACGCGCGCGGAAAGGTTCCGGTCGGGGGCCTGTGTCGCGCCGGAGGTTCTATTCACTCTCGACATGATGGCGCGCGGTCTGCAAGCCCCTGCCCCAGAGATGACGCCGCGCATGAAGGGCTATGCGTCACTCGAGAATATCTGGCTCGTGACGGCGGCGCAGTTGGCGTGGCTTCGGTGGCGCGGATCGCAGACACTTTGCCTCAACGACAGTTTTGGAGATGCGCCAAACCCGCGGGTAGAGCGGCTCGTGCTTGGATGGCTAGAGCGGTGTTTTCCAAAGAAATCCCGGTTTGAGCTTGCTTAGAGACTGAATTCTTTTTGGGTTCGACGCGGCGCACGGTGCGTTAGGAGGGTGTTTTTCTCGCTCGGTCATGGTCCACGGAACTTGACCATTTGCCGGAGGAAGCCCGCTGATGTCCGAAATGTCCCCGATCCTCGGATTGCCCTATCTGCAGCCGTCTCAGGCGCAAAAGCATGTGACCCATAATGAAGCACTGCAACTGCTTGACGTGGTGACGCAGCTTGTCGTGGAGGCCTTTCAGGCCGAAGTGCCGCCGAGTGTTGCCGAGCAAGGCGCGATCTATGCGCTGGGTGGATTGCCGACCGGCGCATGGGCCGGTCATCCCGGAACGCTGGCCATTTGGCGCGCTTCGGCATGGAGTTTCGTGATACCTGCCCCCGGCTGGCGCGCGTGGGGGAAGGCCGAGAGCGATCTGCGGGTCTGGGATGGCTCAGATTGGGCTGTTGTCGAGGCGGCGACGCAGGGTCTCGCCGGACTTGGGGTAAACACCCAGTCAGATGCGCAGAACCGTCTTGCGGTGCGCGCGGACGCAACGCTTTTGACCCATGAAGGGGCCGGGCATCAGGTCAAAGTCAACAAGGCGAGCGCGGGCGATACCGCGTCGCTCTTGTTTCAATCAAACTGGACCGGCTTTGCGGAGATGGGACTTGCGGGGTCTGAGGCGTTCTCGGTCAAGGTTTCACCAGATGGCCAGAGTTGGACCGAGGCGCTTACCTTTGACGGGGCGACGGGACACGTAGGCGGCACGGCAGTGCAAGCGAATTTGCTGGATGAGACGGACGGGCGCTTGATGCCTGTCGGGGCCTTTGGTTTGGGGGCTCAGACACCACCCGAGGCCGCCGATGTTGACGATCCCTCATTGCCGACGGGCCTCTATCGCACCGGTGTCGGAACCGCGCAAATGGGCGCCCTCCCGTCCGCGGAAGGCGTGCTGCTAGTGCAATCCTGGGATGCCACGGCGGTTCACCAGACCTGGACAAGCAATGCCTCAGGCGAGGTCTATAAGCGCGCACATGATGGAAGCGCCTGGACGGGATGGGATCGTCTCTTGGCGGGGGCGGATATTCTCGGGACCGTGGCGTATGCCGGAGGTGTTCCGACAGGGGCAATCCTCGAGCGCGGCTCGAACGGCAATGGAGAGTATGTGCGATTTGCCGACGGATCGCAGATTTGCCATGCGACTGTGGCGGTTGATGTGACGAGCACGGCTGCGCAGATGTTTGGCTTTGCAGCCGATTTCGTAGCAACGCCGTCGGTCTCGTTTGGACATAAGGCGGCTGACCCGAATGCGGCGCTTTTCTTTGCCAACATACAGTCTCTCAGCGGTCAGGCAGGTACGGATCAGCACTGGACCGTGCGACTTGCGGCGGCGGGGGTGTCCGCCGATCCAACGGACGATGCCGAGAAGCTTTGTCTGACGGCGATTGGGCGTTGGTTCTAGGGGTGGTTTAGCCCTTGGCGCCCTGCCCCCGTTTGTAAAGATCTTCGTAGCGAATGATGTCGTCTTCGCCGAGATATGTCCCTGTTTGCACTTCGATCAGGACCATCGGAACCTTGCCGGGGTTCTCCATGCGATGCACGGCGCCGAGCGGGATATAGACAGATTCGTTCTCGCTCACGAGTTGGGTGGTGTCGTCGATGGTGACGCGGGCGGTGCCTTCGACGACGATCCAATGCTCAGAGCGATGCATGTGGCTTTGTAGAGAAAGAGCAGCGCCCGGTTTGACGACGATACGTTTGACCTGAAAACGATCAGAGAGCGCGAGTGTCTCGAAATGTCCCCACGGGCGATGATCGCGAGCAAAGCTCTCTGCTTGTTTTGCGCCTTTGGCTTTGAGTGCGGCCACGGCCTTTTTGACGTCTTGCGCGCGCGACATGTCCGCGACGAGAACGGCGTCAGGCATTGCGACAACTAGTGTGTTCTCAAGGCCAATTCCCACGAGTTCGAGACTGTTGTCTTCTGATCGCAAGAGAGAGTCGTGACAATCGATTGCCGTGGCGGGGCCGGATGTGACCATCCCCTGCCCGTCTGGCTCAGTCTCTCGCATGACGGCTTCCCAGCTGCCAAGATCGGACCATCCACCCGCGAAAGGCACAACGGAAAGCGCGTCGGTCTTCTCCATAACCGCATAGTCGATAGAGATGTCTTCGACCCCGGACCAGCCTTCTGGATCGAGCCGCAAGAAGCCGAGGTCTGCTTCGGCAGCGTCTACCGCGGCCTTGACCGGTGCGATCAAGTCTGGCGCGTGGGCTTCAAAGGCACGCAAGATGTCGGTGACCGCGAACAGGAAAATCCCGGCGTTCCAAAGGTAGTTCCCCTTGGCGAGCATGTCTTGCGCAGTGCTTGCGTCTGGTTTCTCGACAAAGCGTGTCAGGGGAATGGCCACGCCGGATCCATCCGGCGTTTCGGAAAGGTCGAGATAGCCATACCCGGTTTCCGGGCGATCTGGCGTGATGCCGAAGGTGACGAGATGCCCCTTGTCGGCAACGACACGCAGGCCTTCGCGCACGGCCTCGTGGAAGCCAGCGACATCCGGAACCACGTGGTCGGAGGGTGCGACCAGCATGATTGCGTCAGGGTCGTGGCGCTGCAGGTAAAGCGCCGCAGCAAGGATCGCCGGAGCCGTGTTGCGCCCCTCGGGTTCTATAAGCACGGGGCCGGGATCAATTCCGACCTTGAGAAGCTGCTCGGTGACCACGAAACGAAAATCGGGGTTCGTCAGGACCAATGGCGCGGCAAAGAGCTCGCCACTCAGCCGTTCTGCACAGGATTGGAACAGGCTATGTTCACCGGTCAGCTTAGAGAACTGTTTGGGGAAACTCTTGCGGGAAAGCGGCCAGAGGCGGGTGCCAGAGCCCCCGCAGAGAATGACGGGTGTGATGCGGCGGTTCTGATCTGTCGACATGTATTAGTCCTGCCTCAAATACTACGGGCGTTCCTGCACGAAAGCGGGCATAGTTTCGCCCTTTCGCGTAGTTTCAAGGAAAGTCTCTGCTGTGTCCATCGCTTCGCGGATCGTGACGTCCATATCGAGATAGCGGTAGGTTCCAAGACGCCCGACAAATGTCACGCCTTCGCAGGCTTTCGCACGCTCGACATAGGTCTTGAGCGTGGTTTCCTTATCGACGAAGCGGATTGGGTAGTAGGGAATGTCGTCTGGCATGCAGGCACGGGAGAACTCGCGGTAGCAGACCGTTTTTTCGTGTTGCTCCCACGGGGCAAAATGTTTGTGCTCTGTGATCCGGGTATAGGGAACGGAGCGATCGCCGTAGTTCATCACTGCGCATCCCTGATAGTCATCTTCTGCGGTGAACCTCTCGAAGTCGAGGGTTCTGTAGCCAAGGCGACCATGTGCATAGCCGAAGTATCCATCAAGCGGCCCGGACCAGAAGACATGGTCATAGGACTCGGCCATATCGGGAAAGAACCATGTCTCGAGGGTCACATCGATCTTCTCGTGATCGAGAATGCGTTCAATCATCGCGGTGTAGCCCTCTTCCGGGATGCCTTGGAAGGCGTGGAAGAAGTAGTTGTCGTCGTAGTTGAAGCGAACAGGCAAGCGCTTCAGGATCGACGCGGGAAGTTCAGTCGGCGAGCAGCCCCACTGTTTCTCGGTGTAGCCCTTGAGAAATGCTTCGTAGAGATCTGGCCCGACGAACTTTAGGGCTTGCTCCTCGAAGGAGTGCGGCTCGTCGATGGAGTCATCACCAAGAGACGCGATAAATGCGCGTGCCTCATCAGGGCGCATGGTCTTGCCATAGAATTGGTTGATGGTGTGGAGATTGATCGGAAGCGAAAAGACCTGACCCTGCGAGGTTGTCTTGACCCGGTTCTTGTAGGGCATGAACTTGGCGAAGCGGTTGACGTAGTCCCAAACACCTTTGTCATCGGTGTGAAAGATGTGAGGGCCGTACACATGCACCATGACCCCCGTTTCGTCGTCCCGTTCGGTATGGCAGTTGCCGCCGATATGGTCGCGTCCATCGATGATGGTGATGTCGTGTCCGGCCTCTGCGAGGTGGCGGCCAATCACCGCCCCAGACAGGCCAGCGCCCACAAGCAATATTCTCACCGTGAACAACTCCCGAGTATAGAATCCGCGGTGTTGTATCTATAGGTGGCCCATCTCACAACCAACAATCCTTTGCGCCGTGCCAATGACCGGTCGCAGAGGCGCTGATGTTGGTCGCCCTACCCGAGATCGAAGAGGACATCGGATAGGGCGAAATCGTCCTCGCTCAACCCGGTCAGGGTCACGCGTCCACCGGTCCAGCTCAGCAGAAGCCCCTCCGGAGTTTCGCTGAGGACGAAATCACTCATGGGGCGGTCGGAAATCTCGATCCGCAGCAGGTCTTCGGATGGATCGAAGTCCGTGATCTCCCGGCGGCCGGACTCTCCGAGAAATACGAACTCGTCCGCGCCGCTTCCGCCGCTAAGGACATCTCCACCACCGCGGGATTCGATGGTGTCGTTGCCATCTCCGCCATCGACGGTATCACTGCCCTTGAAACCGGTTTGGATGTCATCAATCCAAAGATCGTCACCGTCCCCGAGTTTGGCGGTGTCACGACCGATCCCTCCCTCGACAGTATCGTTGCCGGATGCGCCGAAGAGACGATCCTTGCCTTGATCTCCGCGCAGCATGTCGTCTCCGTTTCCGCCAAAGATCTTGTCGCCGCCCTTGTTGCCAAACAGAAGATCGTTGTCGTCTCCGCCGTAGAGATGGTCTCGTCCCTTGGCACCCCTCAGGACGTCCATGCCGGATCCGCCGTAGATTGTATCGCCACCACCGCCACCCTTGAGTAGGTCGTTTCCGGCATCTCCGAAAAAGGTGTCCTTGCCGCCGCCACCTTCAATCGTGTCGTCTCCGGCTCCTGCTTCAACATAGTCCTGACCGTGAATCTTCGCTTGGGTAGAGTCTATGAAAAGGTCGTCACCGTCGCCCATGAACGCTCTGTCCTGCCCGTTGCCGCCGATCAACGTATCATTGCCTGCGCCGCCAATCAGTGTATCCGCGCCTGCGCCGCCAGAGAGGTGATCGTTGCCGACATCGCCCATCAGATGGTCGCGTCCGTCCAGCCCGTCGAGCGTATCATTGCCCCAAAGGCCGCTCAGGATATCGTTGGCGCCCGTGCCGATCCATTCGCGATCGACAACCATCGGGGGACGATCAGGGCCGGTGATGATCGTCTGGATGATTTCGGACCGCGATAGGCTACCACTTCCTTTGCGTATGATCTCTGTGGTCTCGCCGCGCCAATGGATCAGGGCGCCCGTTGCTGTGCTCTCGATATCGAGCGCATAGGGATCGTAGAGCATGGAGAAGGCGGAAAGGTCGATCCGGTCTTTGGATTTGTCGAAATCTACGATGACATCGACCGCGCCATCCTCGTCCAGAACGAAGATGTCATAACCGCCGCCGCCGTTTAGCGTGTCTTGTCCTGCGCCATCCACAAGCGTGTCGTGCCCGTCGTAGCCGAAGATAGCGTCATTGCCACTGCCTCCGCTGATGAGGTCATCATCCCCGCTTCCCGCAAGTTCGGCATCGAGCGTTCCTCCTTGCAGAGTCAGGCCCTGATCCACCACGGAAAAGGAAAATTGGGTCAAGCCGGGCGTCGTGGAGGTCGCGGCGAGCACTTGCACCTCGTCGCCGACCTGAGTCGCCACAAGCGCAGATAGGTTTTCAAGCGGTGCATCTTCGCTATGGGCAAAGCTATCGAGATGTAGAAGCCGTCCGTTCGGTAGAAGCATGAAAAGCGTCAGACCATCATCTCCGCCGCCAGCAAGGATATAGGTTCGATCCCCGGCGTTGACCGTTGTCAGGGACTGAACCTGGCCAAAGCGCGTCGAAAGCGTATCCAGTAGGTGGTCCGTTGCGATCAGTGAGCCATCCGCACCAATACGCATAACGCTAATGGCGCCTGCGCCGAACTCGGGCGCGGAAGACGCCGTGATGGCGAATGTGTTTCCATAGGCCGACAGCGTCTCAAGCCCAACAATTTCGGGTAGGAGCCCAAGCCCATCCTCGACACCGAGGCTATCGAGAAGTTTGACTTCCCCCGTTTCGGTGTCGAGGCAATAGCTCGTGATACCGCCTTCGCCACGGCTTGCGGCGAGAACAATACGCCCGGCCGCCGTGGTTTCCCCGGCAAGGCACACCACATCGGTCAGGTGGCTGTCATCTGTGTCTTGTAGCGTAGCCGTCTTGGCAAACTGTCCGGGACCCGTCTGGCTATAGACGCCGATTCCGTCGCTGCCATGCTCTGCCATGAAGACAAAACCTGTGGTGCTGTCGTGGAGGGCAGACACCTCGCCATTGGACCCAAGGCCCGGGATCTCGATCAGATCCCCGAAAGTCCCGTCCGAGTTCATGACGTAGCCAAAGGAACCCTCCGCGTTGCTACCGATGACGAGGATGTCCTGACCATCCTGCGAGAGGATTGAGATCTCTCCAGTAAGATTGAGCGCGCCGTCTGGGAGAAAAGCCGTTGTCTCGAGCGTCTGGGCCCCCTGCCCGGTCTCGAGAGAATAGCTCACAAGGCCACCATTGATGCCGGTGGTCGAGATGACCATGGGCCCGTTCTCGGTCTGCACCACATGCAAATCACGAATATCCGCCGACAGCGATTCATCCGGCGTATCGACGCCTTGTACGATTTGGAGTTTCGTCATCACCTACACCCTCACTACCCCCGAAAGGATGCGTCGTGCACCGGTAGGTTTTGCGGGTCAGGATTGCGGCGAAATCGGGGAGGTTCCCTCGGATAAGAGCCGAATTTTCAGAAAATGAACCGTGTTAGCGCGCCATGTGTTCTTCGTGCACGGCGATGGCGCGTTCCAGATCATGAAAGAACTCAATCTTACCATTCTCAAGCACGATCCCAGCATCACAGAACTGGCGCACTTGGCTCATGTCATGCGAGACCATGATGGCACTGCTGGTCTTCATGCGTTCGCGAAAGACGGCGCGGCTCTTGCGTTTGAATTGTGCGTCGCCAACGGCAGTGACCTCATCGACGAGATAGGTATCAAAATGGATCCCCATCGAAGCACCGAAGGCAAGTCGCGAGCGCATTCCGGACGAATAGCTGCGGACAGGCATATGGAAATGCTGACCAAGGTCGGCAAAGTCTTCGACGAAAGCAATCAGGCTATCGGTATCAACGCCATAGATGCGCGCGATGAAACGTACATTCTGGGCGCCGGTGAGTTCGCGGTGAAACGATCCACCAAAGCCGACGGGCCAAGAGAGTGTGCCGGCGCTGATCACCCGTCCGGAATCCGGCGGCATCAATCCCCCGATCATTTGCAAGAGCGTCGATTTCCCCGCTCCATTGCGCCCGAGAAGCGCTAGCGACATGCCACTTGGAAGCTCGGCGGAAAGATCGTCAATCACGACCTTTCGAGTTCCGTCGACCCAGTAGCTCTTGCTGAGGTTCTCGAAGCGGATCATTCCGACGGTCCCCGTGCCTATCTGCGGTCGCGCAGACTGTAGTAGACAAGCGCGCCCATGCCCCAGAGCATTGTGAGCAGAACGGCGGCGAGACCAGAGATGACAAAGCGGCGCGGATACTCCGATGATTGCGACCGCGTCGGTGTGACGTATGTCGCGAGATAGCGGCTTTGGCGGAGGGCGTTCGATTTAGCCACGTCGAAAGCAGTTAGCGCAGCGCGATAGGCTTGTTCGGCGAACTCGAGGTCAACCGTCAGGCTTTCATACTCGGCGATGAGTGTCGGATAGTCTTCTCCAAGCGAGCCGATCTCGTTCTCAGCGGTGGCAAAGGTCTTGCGTTCATGGGCAATCCGCGACCGGATCACTTCTATCTTCTGACGGGTTTGGACGAGACGGGGATCGTTCTCTGTCGTCGTCTGTTGCAGGATATCGGCCTCGACAAGGGCCTCGGCGAGCTGCTGTTGCAGGTTCTGTAGAACACCAAGGCGCGTTTCGATATCCGTCTGCGGGTCAACGATCTGAGTTCGGGTGCGATACCGGGTGAGCGTCTCGCGTGCGTCCTTGATCCGCTGCACTGCCTGTTTGAGATCGGTCTCGGCATAGCGCATCGCGTCTTCGCGGGCCGTCTCATTCAGGGTGTTGATCATCGCCTGGCTCTCGTTGACGATCTCTTGCGCAACACTCTGAGCTTCGATCGGATCAAACCCGAGGACTTCAAGATTGATCAGCCCGCTCGACCCGTCATAGGAGATGCGCACAACGCGTTCCCAATAAGCATGCAGGTCTTCGATGGTGGCATTCGGTCCCAGCGCGAAGATAGGATCGCTTCCCCAATGAGCGGCATACATAGTGCGTAGGTCGAGCTTGTCGTCAATCCTTTGAACAATGTCCTGGCTTTGGATGTATTCGTATAGAATGTCGGCATCTGTCTGCGTCGAGACCTTTGCAAAGCTTGCCAGCCCGCCAAGCAAGTCGGTTGCGCCGCTTGTTTCCTCGGAGCGCACGGTGAAGCCGGTATGAGAACTATATTGATCGTCGGCGATGACCCAAAGGTAGAACATCGTCACCAAGACCGGGAACACGACGCAGGCGGCAAAGCTTGCAGCGATCCCCCAATGGCGTTTGCGCATGGAGGCCACCACGGCGATCGGGCGCACTTCGACCTTCACAGCCTGACGTAGCCGCTTGCGTGCACCGCCTTTTCGTTTCTTGGCGGGGCTGGGCGCGCTGACACTGGTCCTGACTCTGCCAGATTTGAAGGCGGCAGTCTGGTCTGGGCCCCGCGAGGCTCTCTCGCGGCCATCGCGCGGTGCGTTGGAGCGGGTGCCGTTTGTGTTCTTGTCTGGCAAGGGGGTGTCCCGTTGTGAACTGGTTTGCCTCGGTCTGAGACTTTCTACATACTCTGGCACAGAAACACTAGCACGGGATAAATGCGCCCGAATGATCTCTCCTGCGTTGCAACCGAAGAAACCGACGCAAAAGCGCTTCACGGCCGTCAGGGTGATTGCGGCCTTGATCCTGCGCGAAATGGCGACACGCTATGGGCGGTCTCCCGGAGGATATGTCTGGGCCTTCCTCGAGCCGCTCGGTGGGATCATCATCCTTAGCTATGCCTTCTCGCTGCTGCTTCGCACGCCTTCGCTCGGGACGAGTTTTCTCTTGTTCTTTGCAGCGGCTTATCTCCCGCTTCAGGCCTATTCGAATGTCGCGGGGGCAACTCAGCACGCCCTGTCCTACTCCAAGGCGCTCCTCCGGTATCCTGTTGTCTCATGGATCGACGCCATCCTTGCGCGGTTCTTGCTCAACGGTTTGACAAGTTCCCTTGTGACTTATGTCCTTCTGACGGGGATCCTCGCGTTCTCAGAGACACGGAGCGTTCTTGATTTTGTGCCGCTGTTTCAGGCGGTGGGGCTCGCTCTGTTGGTTGGGCTTGGGGTCGGTACGTTCAATAGTGTGATTGAGGGGTTTTTTCCGATCTACCAAAGGATTTGGCAGATCATCAGTCGACCGTTGTTCCTCGCCTCAGGCCTGTTCTACATCTACGAAGAGCTGCCGAAGCTCGCGCAGGATATCCTCTGGTTCAATCCGCTCATGCATATCAGTGGACTGATGCGGACCGGCGTGTTCACGACTTACCACCCCGAGTATATAAGCAAGATCTATGTCCTTGTATTTGGATTATTTTTTGCGTTCTTCGGGTTCTTGCTTTTGCGCCGTTTCCACAGGGATATACTTACGCGGTAAAGCGGCCCTCGGATCGGGCGACCACTTCCGAATGCGGCCGGTTTAGATCGGATGCAAGGCCGTCGCGGATCGCACAGCGCAACAATCCGAGGAATTCGCGCCGGTTGCCCGGATAGTGGAGGGTCTTCGCGATCCAGCGAGGCAGTATGATCATCAGCACGGGCCAGAACCAAACACCGGCAGCGGCGCGATAGACCACGAGTAGATTGCGGTGGTAGTAGTATGTTTTCCACAAGGGGCGCAGTCGTTTCTCGCCGACGCCCTTGGTGCGGTGATCGTGCTCGAACCGGAGCGCAGGATCAAAAAGGATCGTCCCACCCGCCATGCGAAGGGTCAATGTATAGAGGATATCGTCTCCGTAGATGAAGAGATCTCCGCGAGGGTATCCCGCCATCTCAACGGCGCGCCGGGAGACAAAAAGGCCGACGAATGAGGCGCCATCGACCTCTTGCGGAGAGCGGGATTGATAGTCCGACGCATTCAGGTGAAACCCTTCGCGCCCACCACCCAACAGAGTCCTGAAGAAATTCCCCATGTGCCAGAACGGGTTACGCGAGGGGCGATTGATGTCGCAGATGGTGCCGTCAGGGAAATAGACGGCGGTGGCGACGGATTGGTGTGGGGGGGGGGATTGGTGGAAGGCTTTGAGCGTGTCGGGATAGGGGCGGCCATCGTCGTCGGTCAGCAAGAGCCAATCGGGGCTGAACGTCTCCATGGCGAAGCGCATTCCGGCCTCAAAACCGCCCGCGCCACCGATGTTATTCGCGATACGCAGATTGCACAGACGCGGATCGGCGTGATCTGAAAGCCAGGCTTGGGTGCCATCCTCGCTCGCGTTGTCGACGACCAGAACCTTATAAATAAGGTGTTCCGGGCTTTCCAGGAGGCGTTCGACACATGCCTTGAGATGGGAGAGGCGGTTGTGGGTTACGACGACGGCAACCAGACGGCCTGCGTTCTTCTTTTGCTCCAAGCGGTCCTCTTGCCTGTGTCGTAGGTTTCGCCTGACTGCGCATAAAACGATGTGCAAGTCAAATGTGGAACCCGGTTTGTGCGTCCCGAAAGGGTCGAAAACCAACGTCGGTATCACGTCGGTATTGCGTCTGTATTGCGGTGGTGTGGAATTTGGGAGTCGCGTTTCGCGGTATTACGGCGAAATGTCTCAGGCGTGCGCGGACACATATGCTAAGACAGGGCGGGCGCATCCGTTGACAGGCGCGAATGTGCGGCGCATTGACGAGCGAAGAGCAGACTGAGCAGGAGTGGGTTCAGATGAAGATTGCGATGATCGGGACGGGCTATGTAGGTCTTGTCTCGGGTGTGTGTTTCTCGGATTTCGGTCACGAGGTTGTCTGTGTCGACAAGAACCCGGCCAAGATCGAGTCCTTGAACCGCGGCGAGGTGCCGATCTACGAACCCGGCCTTGATACGCTCATGGAGAAGAACGTCAGCGCGGGGCGTCTCAGCTTTACGCTTGATCTCAAGGAGGCGCTTGACGGGGCCGAGGCCGTTTTCATCGCAGTCGGTACTCCGACGCGGCGTGGCGATGGCCATGCAGACCTCAGCTATGTGATGGCGGCAGCGGCAGAGATCGCGGAACACGCAAAGGACTATGTTGTCATCGTCACCAAATCGACCGTGCCCGTCGGGACCAACCGGCAGGTCAAGCAGGCGGTGAAGAAGGCCAATCCCAAGCTAGATTTCGACGTGGCCTCGAACCCCGAGTTCCTTCGGGAAGGCGCGGCCATTGAGGATTTCATGAAGCCGGATCGCGTTGTCGTCGGCGTTCAGAACGAGCGTGCGGCCGACGTCATGGCCGAGATCTATCGCCCGCTCTTCCTCCGGGAGTTCCCGATCGTCACCACCGACCTCGAGAGCGCGGAGATGATCAAATACGCGGCCAACGCGTTTCTGGCGACCAAGATCACCTTCATCAACGAGATTGCGGCGCTTTGTGAACGGGTCGGTGGGGATATCAAGGAAGTGTCCAAGGGGATCGGCCTTGATAACCGCATCGGCAACAAGTTCCTGCATGCCGGGCCGGGCTATGGCGGTTCTTGCTTTCCCAAGGACACCAAGGCGCTTGCCCGGATCGGGCAGGAACATGCGGTGCCAATGCAGATCACCGAGACGGTGATCAAGGTCAACGAAGAGACCAAGCGCCGGATGATTGACAAGCTTATGGACCTTTGCGGCGGGAGCGTGAACGACAAGACCATCGCCGTTCTCGGTGTGACCTTCAAACCGAACACGGACGATATGCGGGATGCGCCGTCGCTGACCATTGTGCCAGCGCTTGTTGGCGGGGGCGCGAAGGTGCGCGTCTGTGATCCGCAAGGAGAACACGAGGGTGCCGCGCTCTTGCATGGGGTGCATTGGATCGAAGACCCCTACAAGGCGGCGCATAATGCTGATCTTGTCGTGATCCTTACAGAATGGAACGAGTTCCGTGCGTTGGATCTCAAGCGGATCGCCAAGAAAATGGCGGTGCCGCACATGGCGGACCTACGCAATATCTATTCGCCGAAAGACGCGAAGCGGGCCGGTTTCACGGCCTATGCCTCGATCGGGAGAGGGCAGTATTTCGAAGACTGAGCGAAATATCACATGAGCCGTAGTGCGGAATTCCTCCTCGCTGGCCTAATGGCGATCATCCTCGTACCGGTGATGGCAATCCTGTCGGTGGTCGTCTTGCTTGTCGACGGGCGCCCTGTGTTCTTTACGCAATCGCGGATGAAATCCCCGACGGAGTCCTTTACGCTCGTCAAGTTCCGCACACTGACCGTTGTCGAGGATGAAGACGGCGTTCTTGGTGGGGATAAGCTCGCCCGGATCACACCGCTTGGGCGTATCCTGCGCAAGAGCCGAATGGACGAGTTGCCGCAGCTCTGGAACATCCTTCGGGGCGATATTGGGTTCGTCGGCCCGAGACCGCCCCTGCGCCGCTATGTTGAACGGTTCCCCGAGATTTATGGCGAGGTTCTGAAAGGGCGGCCCGGTGTGACCGGGCTGGCGACCCTTCTCTATCACGGCAAGGAAGAAGTTCTTATGGCGCAATGCCGGACGGGAGAAGAGGCGGAAGCGGTCTATGAACGGGTCTGTGTCCCGGCCAAGGCGCGGCTCGATCTGCTCTATGCAAAGCACAAGTCCCCCTGTCTTGATCTGCGGATGATTGTCGCCACGCTCTGGCGCCGCCTGCCGCCCGTGCCGCGCCCGCGCCGCAAGTTGTGAATATTTTGTATACAATGGCATACTTTTTGCGAATGTTGCCGATCTGTTCCGTTTGGCGCGATTGAATTCTCTGTGCAGCTGTTCTAAAGCAGCGCCATACGACCCAACGTCATGGGGATGCTAAAGATGATCCCCAAGATGTGACATCGCAAAGGAATGGCGCACTATTCGGTGCCGCCAATTTGGCTTCCAGTCATGCTGAAAGGTACAGAAACCATGGCCGATACCTCGAACCCCGATATCATTTACACGATTGTTGACGAAGCACCGGAACTCGCGAGCGCATCGTTCCTCCCGATTATCCGCAAGTTCGCGGATGCCGCCGATATTACCGTTGGCACCAAGGACATTTCGCTTGCCGGACGTATCCTTGCGACCTTCCCGGAAAACCTCACCGATGCACAGCGTCAAAGCGACGACCTTGCCGCGCTTGGCGAGCTTGTGAAAACGGCGGACGCCAATGTCATCAAGCTTCCGAACATCTCGGCCTCGGTGCCGCAGCTTGTCGCAGCGGTCGAAGAGCTTCAGGCGCAGGGCTATGACATTCCGACCTACCCGGAAGAGCCGAAGACCGACGAAGAGAAAGCTGTGCGCGCGCGCTATGACTCGATCAAAGGGTCGGCTGTGAACCCGGTTCTGCGGGAAGGCAACTCGGACCGTCGTTCGGCCAAGGCCGTGAAGAACTACGCCCAGAACAATCCGCATTCGATGGGCAAGTGGGAAAAGGACAGCAAGACCAAGGTCTCGTCCATGCCGGGCAATGATTTCTACGCCAACGAGAAGGCCGCGACCATCACTGCAGATCAGGCCGGTGCCGCGAAGATCGAATTCGTCGGCAAGGATGGGTCGGTGACGGTTCTCAAGGACGGCTGGCAGCTTGATGAGGGCACCGTGGCAGACGCGACCTTCATGAGCGCCAAGGCGCTTGGTGCGTTCCTCGCCGATGCGATTGAGGACACCAAGAAGGACGGCACCATGTTCTCGCTTCACATGAAAGCGACGATGATGAAAGTGTCGGACCCGATCATCTTTGGCCACGCGGTCAAGGCATGGCTCGCGCCGGTGTTTGAGAAGTATGGCGACAAGCTCGAGGCGCTTGGCGTGAACCCGAATTCGGGCATGGGCGATCTTCTTGAGCGCGTGAAGGACGATGCAGAGATCGTTGCCGCGATCGAAGCCGTGCGCGCAGAGCGCCCCGAGATGTACATGGTTGATAGCGACAAGGGCATCACCAACCTGCACGTGCCGTCGGACGTCATCATCGACGCGTCCATGCCGGCGGTGATCCGCGCGGGCGGCAAGGGCTGGGACTCGCAGGGCAACAAGGGCGACACGAATTGTGTCATCCCGGACAACTGCTATGCGACGGTCTATGATGAGACGATCAACTTCTTCAAAGAGAACGGCGCGCTTGACGTGACCACCGCCGGCTCGGTCGCCAACGTCGGTCTGATGGCGCAGAAGGCCGAGGAATACGGCTCGCACCCGACCACGTTCGAAGCGCCTGCAGACGGCACGATCCGCGTTGTGCTTGCCAATGGCGAGACGCTGCATAGCCACGAGGTTGAGGGCGGCGATATCTGGCGCGCCTGCACGGCGAAGAAAGCACCGATCGAGAACTGGATCGAGCTTGCCATGGATCGTCAGCGCCTGACCGGTTCGGAAGCGATCTTCTGGCTCGACGCGAACCGCGCGCATGATGCGGAGCTTATCAAGTTCGTCACGCCGGTGCTTGAAGCGGCGGGCGTGGCCGACAAGTTCAAGATCATGGCGCCGCGTGAGGCGACCCGCGCCTCGCTCGAGACGATCACCAAGGGCGAGGACAGCATCGCAATCACCGGCAACGTGCTGCGCGACTACCTGACCGACCTGTTCCCGATCCTCGAGCTTGGCACCTCGGCCAAGATGCTTTCGATCGTGAAGCTCATGAACGGTGGCGGCCTCTTCGAGACGGGCGCGGGCGGCTCGGCCCCGAAACACGTGCAACAGCTCGTGGAGCAGAACCACCTGCGTTGGGACTCGATGGGCGAGTTCTGTGCGCTGGGCGAGAGCCTCAAGTTCCTTGCCGACACTCAGGGCAACGCCAAGGCGGGTGTTCTTGGCGAGGCGGCGGAAGTCGCGACGCAAGGCATCCTCGACAACAACCGCAGCCCGAGCCGCAAGGTCGGTGAGCCGGACAACCGCGACAGCCACTACTGGTTCGCGCGCTACTGGGCCGAGGCGCTTGCCGCACAGAGCGACGATGCGGAGCTTGCTGCAGAGTTCGCCCCGGTTGCCAAGGCGCTTGCCGAAGGCGAAGCAGCCATCGTGGCAGAGATTGCCGCGGCACAGGGCGATGCGGCGGATATCGGCGGCTACTATCACCCGTCGGTCGAGAAGAAAGCCGCAGTGATGCGCCCCTCGGCCACGCTCAACGCGATTATCGGCTGATTTCGCCTAGATAGAGACTGAAAGGGCGTCCCTCGGGGCGCCCTTTTGCGTTGGTGGTGTGGGCAAACGGTAAATGGGCGCGGAGCGGACCTTGGTGGAATTTGCAGTGGAGGGTGGGTTTGAGGCCCAAACTGACTGATGCTGCGCAGTGCATGAACGATGGCTGTTGGGTGCTACGCTCAAAGCTCTTCCGGTAAGGTTATATCGTGGACCGACGCTGTGATGGGATGTGAGAAATCCCCTCTGGTCTCTGACACAATTTTCTTGAACCAAGGGAAGACAATTCTAGGAACGTTTAGCTTGTCGAGCGGTTGCTCCAGGGCCACTTGACGCCCCCATTTTGGGTCGTCTTCCCAGATCGTGTATTGATCCAGTTCGTCCTCTGTCACGATAGGCCAAATACGATTTATGGTATCGTTAAACTTCTCAACTGCTTCTGGATCATCTGACCAAACATCGTTTTTTCCTTTGCTAAAGAGCCGAAAAGAAAAAGCGGGATCATCTAGAAATACCTCAATGTGAAGCCCTTTGATGCTATCGGGAAGATCAGCGTCCAGCAGGGTTGCGAACGCATCTCTGACCTCGGGATAAAACTCGTCCATCCGATTGGCGAGAACAACCTTAAACTGCTTTAGCAGCTCATCGTCTTCCACCGTGTCTGTTGAAGAAATTTCCGTCTTTCGCTTTCCAAAAAGAGATTTGACCCAATCGACCATTGCTCACTCCCTCCTTGTTCAAACGGCCACTGTGAGCACCAATAAACAACTTCCATCTGGGTTACGAAAGTAGACATTGATAAGCCTGCTATGAATGCCTGCTCCGTCCCGCATAGCGGACCTCCATCCTGCAGGGCTGCCTAAGATCTTTTCGCGCGCTTTCGCGTTAATAATCCTTTTGGAAGAACAGGCCGAGGCCGCTATTGGCCTCTGAGTCGGCGGTGCCTTTGACGGTCAGGTTGGGGGAGACATCGAGGTTGAGGCTGATCGCGCTTTCGCCGGTGTCGCCGACCTCGACCTCGGTATAGACGTTGTCGGAGATGTATTTCCCGGCTGTGACGCTCGTGTTGCCCTCGGCATCGGTGCGCAGGTCGAGATCGTCGATCCCGGCACCTTCACGGAGAGAGCCAAGGGGATTGAAGGTCGAGCGCCCGGACAGCGTTGCCACGGCACCTGCGAGGCGGGCGGCCTGTAGTGGGGAGATATCGGCCATGGATTCGCCAAAGAGGAGCTGGGCCAGGGCCTCGTCCTCGGGCATGTCAGGCGATGAATTGATCGAGAAGGTGGGCGCGTCGGCAGAGCCTTCGAGGGTCAGGTCAAAGCGTGCGGCGCTTGTTTCGGTTGTCGCGACGAGGCGCAAATCAGGCACGAAATCCCCGCGCAACCGAATGGCCCCCTCGGAGAGATCAAAACGTTTGGTGAGGAACTCCATGCGCCCGCGCACAAGATCGAACCCGCCCGCGGTAACGATATTCGTCGTGTCGCCGCGCAACCGCAGTGCGCCGTTGAATTCGGCATCAAGGCCACGCCCGCGCACGAAAACGCGGTTCGGCGCGGAAATCCCGAGATTGAGACGGTAGGCAGGGCCGGATTGTCCATTGCCTGTTTTGACGGCGCCGGCATTGACGCGCGTTCTAGTCACATTGGAAGGTGCGTTCAGATGCGTGATTTCGGGAAGTGGGGCCGAGGAAGAGGCGACGGAATCGACACGAATTTCAGTTTCATCGAGCAACACGTCGCCGCTGATCGTTGCGCCGCCGGTCAGCGGGCCATTGATGCGGATATCGCCCTGAAGGACTGTCTCGACAAGGCGTTCATAGCGCAGGCGCGCGCTTTTGAGGCGGGTGGTCAGGTCGGCGGAATAGGGCGCGGATAGGGACATGCGCCCCTCGAGATCGAAATCGCCGCCAAGGACAAAGCCTCCATTGCCCGAGATCGCGGCCGAGCCGCTGGAAATACGAACATTCGCGCCAATGTTGTTCAAGGCGACCTGCGGATCGGCAACGGAAAGGCGCGCACCAGAGATATCCACGGTGCCGCTCAGAGAGGAAAGTGCAAGCGGGCCGCGAAGGCCAAGGTTGAAGCGGGTTTGGCCCGTCAGGCGGGCCGCATCGGTCAGGCCGTTGACGAGGGCGAGCGGTGCGCTGCCTTCTGTGCTCAGGTCGGCTCTGGAAAAGTCCTTGGCGACCGTGCCTTGGGCGGACAAGACCGCGCCCGAGAGCCCCGCAGCGTCGAGATCGATCTGCCAGGTCTCGCCTGTGCGCTCCGCGGTCGCGTCGAGGCGCAGGGGGCCGGTCAGGCTCGAGATCCAAGGGGATATCTGGGCAATGTTGAGGTCAATCTCGGCGTTGAGCGGGTCAATGCCTTGGCTCTGGCCGCTCAAGGAGAGCCGCGCATTGCCAGGGCCGGTGCCGTCGAGGGTAAGCTCCCAGAGGCCGTTGACCCCTTTGGCGACGGCGGTGAGGGTCGCCGGGCCAGAGACCGATGGCAGGTAGCGTGACAGCGTATCAAGCGATGCATCAAGAGAGATCGTGCCACCGCCCGTGCGCAGCGCGCCTGCGGTTGTCGCAGACAGGGCCGGCGTTTCAAGCAGACCGTCGCGCCATGTCAGGCCCTCTCCATCGCGTTTGACCTTGATGGCGACCTGCGACAGGCCCGTCTCGGTCAGGGTATCGACCTCGGCCATTCCGGTGCGGAGCCCATCGCTTTCACCCGTCATGGAGAGGTCAAAGGCCCCTGCAAGCGGTTGAATCGTGCCTTGGATCGAGGCGTCGAGCGTGCCGCGCAGGGGGCGCCCGGCCAAAGGGGCGAGTGCGGCGAGATCGCCAAGGTTTGCCGTGGCGCGGGTTGTCACCGTGGGATCGAGCGGCGGGCCGTCGATCTGCGCCGTGGCGTCGAGCGTGCCAGAGGCCGTTGTCAGGGTCAGGCGGTTGATCTGCACGGGGCTCTGGTCCTGCCATGCGAGGCCAAGGTCGAGGTTGGCCTTCTCGCCGAGCGCGCGGGCCACCTCGGGGCGGGCGGCGTCGGTCGGGCGCAGGCCGTTTGCCACAAGGCGCATCTCCGCCGTCAGAAGGCGCGGCGCCTCAGGGCGGATGCGTCCGCCACCACTCAGGGCGATGGTTGCGGTGGTGACGTCCGGGTGGATGAAATCGCGGATTGTGCCCGAGAGGGTCCAGGCGTCGCTCTGCGTCGCGTCATAGCGCGCCTTGAGCGTCGCGGATTGCAGGCTCAGGTCCAGGGAGGCGGGCAAGAGGAGCGCAACTGCGCCTTGCTTGGAGAGGTCGATATCAAGGGCAAAACTCTCGGGAAGATTGCTTGGTGCGATGACGGCCTCGCCCGCGATCCGCATGGCGGCGGTGGAGAGCAGGAGATGGTCTAGGGTCACGCGCCCATCGTCGGATTGGCGGGCCTTGGCGGTCAGGTTGGCCTCGGTGCCGAAGAAGGGGCGAAACTGTGCTTTGACAAGCGGGGAAATATCGCCGTTGATGTCGAGAAAAAAGCTCTGTTGGGCCGGAACAGTCTCTGTTTTTGCTTGGTTTGCGGTTTCAAGAGAGCCGCTTACACGCTGAACGCCATCGGTGGCCAAGGAAAGCTCGGCGCGGAACTCGGAGAGCGGAGCATCGCCTTTGAGGGTGAGGGCGAGGGCAGGGCGGTCCGGAACGTTGAGCAGCGTTGCGACCGCGCCTGCACGGGCTTCCTCGGCGGCGAGGTCAATCAGGAGCCGTCGGGTGGTGTTGTCAAAGGCGGCCTTGAGCGCGAAGGCCCCCTTGATGTCGTCCGTGCGGGTCAGGGTCAGATCGGCATCGCCCGCGCCACCGATGAGAGAGAGCTTGCCGGCGAGTTTCGCGGTGAGAGCTTGGCCAAGGACCGGCGCACCGAGCGCGATTTTATCGGCTTTGATATCGCCGATCTGAACGCTGACGGGCAGGTCGGGTAGGGAGAACGGTGTGGCTTCGGGTGTCGGCGCCGCAGGATCGCTTTCGGGGAGGCGCGAAAGCGTGATCGTCTTGGCGGCCAGGCTGTTGACCGAGAGCGCACCGCTAAAGAGCGCGCTACGGTTCCAATCGAGCGTGACATTCTCGAGGCGGAGCCAGATACCCTTGACGTCGGCAATCGTGAGCGTCTCGACGCTGGCTTTGCTGCTAAGTGCACCGGTGAAGCCGTCCACCGTCACCGTGCGGCCGGCGCCGGAGAGCGAATCTTCGAGGAACCGCGTCAGGCGCCCCTTGTCCTCTTCGGTGTCCGCAAGGGCAGACAAGGGGACGCAGAGGCAAAGCAAGAGAAGCAGGTGTCGCATCAGAAGGCCTGTCCAATCCCGATATAGAGCTGCACACCGTCGGAATTGCTTCCGGAAACCGGACCAGCGAGATCGACCCGGATCGGGCCGATGCCGGTATGATAGCGCAGACCGATCCCGGCCCCGGAATGCCAAGAGCCATTGCCGCCAAAGCTACTTGTTTCGCCAATATAGCCTGCGTCGTAGAACACCACGGTCGAGATACTTTCCCATGCGCGCAGGCGGAGTTCGCCAGAAATGCCAAGGAAAGAGAGGCCGCCGCTTTGCGCGCCGCCGGTGGTGATGAAGTTCGACTGGAACGGTTGGCCCCGCACTGTGCCGCCGCCGCCGGAGAGGAAGAGCATGTCGGGAGGTGTGGTTGCCAGAGAGGGGCCTAGGACGGTCCCGACCTGAAGCCGTGCCGCGGCGGTCAGGCTTTCGCCGAGGGGACGATAGAGGCGCGCGTCGGCGGTCATAGACATGCCCGTTTCCGCAGTGCCACCGCCAAGATAGGGCATCACGGTTGCGTCGATGTAGTACCCGTCGCGGGCATCAAGCGGATCATCCCGGCGGTCGATCGTGTATCCGAACGGCAGGCCGAGAATGTGGAAATCTCGCGTGCCAAAGGAATCACGCACGAAATTGGTTTGGTAATGCAGGCCGAAAGACGCCTTGCGGGTCTGTGACAGGAAGCGGGTAAAGCCTATGTCGAAGGACAGTTTTTCCTGAAAGAATAGCGGATCGTTCTGTCGTTCAGCGGTCAGCGCAAGCCGTAAGTCGGTATCCGCGCCAAGCGTTGCCGGGCGGGTGAACTCGGTCGAGAAGCGATAATCGGTGCCGCCTGACTGGGCCTGAATGCCGGAGACCTCGCCCTCGATCCGAAGCCGTTCTGCGCCACCAAGAAGGTTGCGATGCATCCAGAAAGCCGACGCGGAGATCCCGTCGCGGGACTGCAATTCGGCACCAAAGCCGATGCGGCGGGGTTTGGCGTCTTTCACGTCGACCGCGATATCAAGGCTTTGATCCGGATTGATCGCCTCGGCCTCTCGGATGTTGACCGAGCGAAACACGCCTGTGCGCCGCAAGCGGATCGCGATGGTCTCGAGCGCCTCGGGATCAAAACGTTCACCGGTTGGCAGTGCGATGATCTTGCGCAGGCGGCGCTCTGTAACGGCGCTTTCTCCCGGAAGAGTCAGGTCACCAAAGCGCAACTCGGGGCCGGGGGCGATCTTGAGGTCGGCATCAAGCGTTGCATTGGCATGATTGGCGACAAGAGATTGATCCGCGATGCGGGCCTTGGCGTGCCCGATGGCGCGCCAGCCCGTGATCCCTTCGCGGGCGGCAGCGCGGATGGTTTCCGCCTCTGCCGGTTGGCCCGGTGCAAAGCCCGCGGGCACTTCGGTTTGCGGTGCAAGCGGGGCAATGCGCGCCTTGGCGAATTGAAAGCGCGGCCCGGTCACGACTTCGATCTGTGCTGAGGTGACCGTGTCGATGCGCGCAAAGGGCGGCAGCGATGCGGCCTCGCGTCCGTTGACACGAATACGAATTTCGGGGCCGTAGTAGCCCGCGTTGTAGAGCAGACCGAGCAGGCGCCGATAGTCAGCACGCGCCGCCGCGACGATATCGAGCGGGTTGCGCACGCCGTCTTCTGCGGCATCGATCAAGAGCGAACTTGATTGCAGGGTCTCGATCAAGTCCTCAGAGGCGCCCGGCGCACTCAGGCGCGCGTCGAAGGCTTGCCCGGCATTGGCCCAAAGCAGACCAGCGCAGACTACTGTGCCTGCGAGCCATCTGCTGAATTGTCGGGTCGAAACTGGCATGGTGCCTGTCTCCTGATGCGCGCTGTTCTTCCTAGTGACTTAGCTCACGGGGTAGGCATTGAACATAGCCCGGCCTTGGATTCACCCTTGGAAGGACTGGGATCGGTGGACCTTTGCCGAGACATCCGGTTTTTCGGGCTTTACGGTATGCGCAAACGGCTATCCCATTGGCAGAAACGGGATCAGGAGGCGATATGGGCGCAACGACACGAAATATGCTTTGGATCCGGCTACGCAGTGCGTTGTTCTATGTTCTGTCTGGTCTAGCGTTTGTGCCTTTCCTTCTATTCTGGCCGGTTTTCTTTCTGCCCGAACGGTATCTTCTGGGCGTCGGAGCGGCCTATCTCAGGGTTCAGCTCGTCCTTCTGCGGCTTATCTGTGGCATTCATTATCGCGTCGAGGGGGCGGAGAATCTGCCCGAGGGGCCATGCCTCATTGCGTCTTGGCATGAATCGTCCTGGGAGACGCTTTTCTTTCATCTCTTCCTTGATCAGCCTGTCATGTTCGCAAAGCAGGAGGTGTTCTCGTATCCGGTCGTCGGGCTTGTTGCGCAGAAGGCAGGGCATGTACCGATCGACCGCAAGGGCACGCCGGATCAGATGCGCGACGGGTTCCGGGCCGGTGTTGCGGCGATCAAGCGGGGGCGCAAGCTATTGATCTTTCCGAGCGGAACACGGCAACGCGGCGCGCCGAAACGTATTCAGCGCGGTGTTGGGGTGCTCTATGACCTTGCCAAGGTCGACGCGGTGCCCGTGCAGGTAAAGTCCGGCCATTGCTGGCCTGCGGGGAGTCTCTTGAAATACCCCGGCACGATCACCGTGCGTATTCTGCCACCGATCCCGGCGGGCCTTGAGCGGCGTGCCTTCCTTCAGCAGCTTGCACTTGCGTTCGGCGAAAATCAGGACGATTTGAAACGTTAAGGTGGCGGTAACGCACGGCCTGTTACACCCGGGATTGGGTGAGTAATAGGTGGTGAGATGAGCGCGCAGAAAAATGCGTCTCCGGTCATCATCAAGAGAAAGAAAGTCGTTGCTGGCGACGGGCATCACGGTGGTGCTTGGAAGGTTGCCATGGCATTTTCCTTGTATGCATAGGCGCTTTGCGCCCGTTGGATGTAACCGCGAAGGCGGTCTTGAATGTCGTTCTGACAGGTGCCGAACCGTTCGTCGGCCGGCGCCATCCGGTTGGATGCGGTGTGACTGTGTGGTGGAAAACGCTAATGGAGTGCTAATCCGGCCAATCCAGATACGAGGCTTTTGATGCAAATCTGGCTGTTGTACTGCGGGCAGGTCAGGCGCGTTTCTCAAGACGCCCGGGGCTTGCGAGATAGACGTCGGATTTCTGACCTTTCGCATCGTAGGTCTGTAGGGAATCGCGCACCCGGCGCAGCAAGGACATGCGCTCAGCGACATCCTGAATCCCAGCGAGCGCGCTCTCCATCAAGACCTGATTGCGCCCTGCGGCCACCTGCAGCGCCTGAAGCGGTACGCGATCCTCGGGAGCCAGATCTTCGAGAGCATCGAGCAAACGCGCTTTCTCTGCCCCGATCTCCGCGAGAGAGCCAATATCTCCCTCCAGCAACGCGCGCTTCTCTGCGCTAAGCAAGGCATCGAGAGATGCAAAAAGTGCACTGTGGTTCTGTTTAGGCATCGGCCTTGTCCTTCAAGCTTTGGAAGATCGACTCGGCAAGGCCGATCCCGCCCGCATCGACAATCGCGCGTGCTTGGGTTTCGATCAGAAGGGATGCGAATTGGTCCTCGCCAGCCCCTCCGCCAAAGCTCTCTCGTGGTTTTCCGAGGCCGGCGTGTTTGAGCATTTCTGCAAGAAAGCTCGCCTCAAGATCCTGCGCGACCTCCTTAAGGCGCGATGTGGTTTGCGTTTGGGAGGTTGGCGGTGGCGTGATCGGCAAGACCGGGTCCGTCATATCAATATCTCCAAGTTGAAGCGGTTTTCTTGATTTTGACGATCAGCGGTAAAGAAGTGGTAACCCTGTTGGCGTTCTTATCGGCGTACTGCACCTGTCGCCGGAGGCCCCATGCTGCCTGAACTCTCTCAAGAAACCATACTCCACCATTCCATCGCGCTGCCGCCCAGGACAGGGGCGATGAGGCATGAGGGGAGGATAGATTTCGTCTCTATTCTTGCGGAACTCGACTTGAAAGTGAGTGATGTGGCAGAGGATGGCACGCAGGAGAATACAATTGCCGCCGTGCCGAAAGAGGAGCCAACCAGCGCTGTTGAAGACGTCGAAGGCGAAGAATGGCTTCTCGATGACCTCGAAGCGATGACCAAGGCCGAAGAGGCAGAGGAGTCTCATTCTAAGTCACCAGAGGTCGTCCGATCGCTTCAAGATAAGGACGCTCCTAGTTGGACGGAGGCGGCGAAAGAGGGCTTGGATCCACCCCAAACCGCGGCAGAGCCTGAGTTCGTTCCGTTGCAAAGGGGTTCAGATGCGCAAGCAGAAGGACGCGTCGATCGGCCAGAGACATCTACGTCGAGTTTGCCAGAGCAGCGCGCGTTGGGATCGAACCAGATCTCTGTCCCGCTGAGTGTCGAGACGTCGAAGAGCGCGGCTGTGTCGAAAGAGAGTCTCGTCGCAGCCCAAAGCGCGGATCACTCCAACCGATCCGTAGCAGTCAGACCCGCCTCAATCGAAGGGGGTCTCCTTCAAGCGGCACCAGCTGCGTCAGGAGACCCTTCGAATCCGACCGCAAGGGATTTTCAAACGAACACCACCCCTCTCCGCGATCCACCTGCGCCAGAGAGGCTGGCGGAGAGCCAAGCCCGAGAGGGGCATCCGACCCGAAAGATCCCCATTGCGCCCGAGACAAGAGAAGGCACGCCGCAGGAGTCACGCCGTTCGCCCCACGCCGAACCAAATCGTGCTGATCCGCCCCTGTTTCTTAGTGCGCGACGCGAGGTGGCCCCAACAACCACCTCTCAGGGGACCACGCCCATCCAATCGACGCCTGCTGCGATCGCGCCCGGACCTCTGGCAAAGGCAGAATCGCGCCTGACCTTGCGAGATGGAGGATCTGAATTCTTCGTAGAAGAAGCGGCGCCTATCGCGGACCGGTCTGCAGTGACAGGACGAGATATGTTTCAGTCCGTTCGGGGCGCCGCTCTCGGGCCCCATGCAGAACACCCACAGGCTCTGAGCGTGGTTCGGCAGGTCTCGGAAGCAATTCGGCTCACACCCGGAAACGGCATTGATATCGCACTTCGTCCTGAAGAGCTTGGTTCTGTTCGGCTAAGCCTTTCTGGGCAGGAGGGTCAGATGAGTGTCGTTGTTCAGGCGGAACGGCCAGAGACGCTTGACCTCATGCGGCGCCATATCGACAGCCTGTCTCAGGAATTTCGTGCGATTGGCTACGGGGATGTCTCGTTCTCGTTCCAGTCTGGCGGAGACTCGGCGCGTGATGAGCAAGATGGAGAGCCCGGGACAGTCGCGGTGATCGAAGAAATGCCGTCTGACGACACACGGGGAGAGGCGTCGGGCAGCATTGCGAAGCGCTCGGGCCTCGATATGCGCATCTAGGAGGGATCATGGAAGCAGTTACGACACAGGCTCAGGCGACATTGGGCACGCGCGGCGAGCGAACCTCGTCCGCAATGGCCGAGGGCTCTTCGGATTATGAGACCTTTCTCAAGATGTTGACGGTCCAGATGCAGAACCAAGACCCCCTAAACCCGGTCGAAGCCTCGGACTTCGCGGCGCAGCTCGCGGCGTTCTCGAGCGTAGAGCAACAGGTCTTGACCAATGATCTATTGGCTTCGATCGAAACCCGCTTGGCGACGTCGGACTTCGCGGCGCTGGCGGATTGGGTCGGCATGGATGTGCGCAGCTTGGGCGCTGCGTATTTTGACGGAACCTCAATCGAGACAAGTGGGCAGATAGACACGACGGCGGAGAAAACCGATCTGGTGGTGCGCGATGTAAATGGTCTCGAGATCTATCGCGCGCCCGTTGCGGATTCGGATGGCGGTATCTCATGGATGGGCGAGACGACGGCGGGCCAACGCGCGCCCAATGGCCTTTATTCTCTCTCGCTTGAAGGGTTTTCCTCCGGCGAGAGCCTTGGAGAAATCCCGCTTGAGACCTATGGGCGGGTACGCGAGGCGCGGATGGGGAGCGATGGGCTGAACCTTGTCCTTGAAGGCGGGCAAACTGTTGCCGCCGACGATGTGACGGCGCTGCGAGCGCCTGTCTGAACTTTGGTTGTGACTACAGGTCGCTCAAACCATAGGCGAGATAGGCCGGCCAGAGTGCGAGCCGTCGAAAGCGCCCACCGGGAAACCGGCCTGGCGGGGCCGTAAGAGCCTTTGGACGGCGCAATTGTCTCTGTTCGAGTATCTGTTCGGCCAGAAGCGCACCGCAATAGCTTGCCATTGCGACGCCGTTGCCATGATAGGCGAAGCTGGCAAACAACCCCTCATGCCCGGGCACGGGTCCGGCGAAGGGCGTCAGATTGCGCGCGAAACACACGAACCCGGACCAGTAGTATGGCGTTTCAACGTGACTCCAAGCCGGAAACATCTGCTCAAAATCACGTCTGATCAAACGTCGCACGGCCTGATCCGCGCGATGCGTCGTTCGCAAACCGCCTCGCATGCCGAAAAGGAAACGTCCATCTGGCATAAGACGGAAATAGTGCAGGAGGGCGCGGGTGTCATAGGCCATCTGCGCCGAGGTCCATCCCTGGGCTTCTTGCTCTTCTGAGGAAAGCGGCCGGGTCACAATCACGCTCGACTGTGCGGGCATGTAGCGATTGGCAAGCCAATTTGGAACGGTTTCGCGGCCATACCCGTTGGTGGCGATGATAACCTGCTTTGCGGAGACCGTTCCCTGCGCGGTCTTGAGCCGGAATGCCCCTGATTGACCTGAGATTCGTGTCACCGAAGTCTGACCATGGATCCTCGCGCCTGCTCTTTGCGCCGCACGTGCGAGGCCAAGCGCGTATTTCTTTGGGTTGAGGGCAAACCCAATCGGGATCGTGAGACCACCGTGAAAATCGCCGTTCATGCCTTGGCGCACAAGGTCGTCGCGTGAGAGAAGTTCGGGCGTGACTCCATACAGATCAGAGGTCTCCTTGGCCTTCTTCTCAAGCGAAAGCAGGTCGCGCTTGCGGTGGGCAAGAAGGGTTTCACCCTGAGAGTGGGTATCAGCGTCGATCTCGTGCGTTCCCAAGATATTTTCGACACACGAAACCGCATCACGTTCGGCGAGGAAATAGTCCTGTGCCGCTTTCTGACCTATCCGCTTTGCAAGGGTGGCGGGTTCTATATGGCTCCCACCAAGACAGCAGAACCCTCCATTGCGCCCCGATGCGCCCCAGCTTGGCTGTTGTTCGTCCAGAAGAACGACATCGCGCCCGGCCTCGGCAAGGTGCAGGGCTGCAGACAAACCCGTATAGCCGCCGCCGATGATCGCCACATCCGCCGATACATCGCTGGTCAGCATAGGATAGGACACGGCATCGACCGTTTCATTCCAGAAACATGTCTCAACCGGTCCATCACCATAGACAAAGGGGTCGCAGATCCGTGTCATCCGGCCGAAAGTCGCTCTGCCGCGCGTTCCTCACGTTGTTGCCGCGCAACCTTGCTCTTTGAGATGAGCGAGGCCGAGATGACGCCGATGGTCACAATACCGATCATGATCGTGGACAGGGCGTTGATCTCGGGGCTGACACCAAGGCGGACAGAAGACCAGATCTTCATTGGCAATGTCGTGGCCGATGGCCCGGATGTGAACGATGCGATGACGAGATCGTCGAGCGACAGTGTAAAGGCAAGCAGCCAACCGGAGATCACAGCGGGTGCGATGATCGGCAGTGTGACGAGATGAAAGGCCTGAAACGGCGAACAACCAAGGTCGAGCGCCGCTTCTTCGAGGGAATTGTCAAAGCTCACGAGGCGCGACGATACAACGACCGAGACATAGCACATCGAGAACGTCGTATGCGCGAGAACGATGGTCAGTACCCCTCGATCAAGGCCGATCCCGATGAAAAGCAGGAGCAGAGAGAGGCCTGTGATGACTTCGGGCATGACGAGCGGTGCATAGACCATCCCCGAAAACAGGGTGCGCCCAAAGAACCGCCCGGCGCGGACCATGACAATCGCCGCCATCGTGCCGAGTGCCATGGCGATGGTTGAGCTCAGGACCGCGACCTTGATCGTGACCCAAGCGGCATCAAGGAACGCTTCGTTCTGAAGCAGTTCACCATACCATTTGGTCGAGAACCCGGCCCAGACCGTCACAAGTTTCGACGCGTTGAAGCTATAGATGATGAGGATCACCATCGGCAGGTAGAGGAAGGCAAAGCCAAGCGTAAGCGAGGTTGCGTTGAACCAGCTGAAACGTCTCATCCTTCGGCCTCCCTCTGTTTCTGTTCGTTGCGTTGGAACAAGATGATCGGGATCACGAGGATCAAAAGCAGGATCACCGCCACCGCCGAGGCCACTGGCCAATCGCGATTAGAGAAGAACTCTTCCCAGAGCACCTTGCCGATCATCAGGGTTTGCGACCCGCCGAGAAGCGAGGGGATGACGAATTCGCCGATCGTCGGGATGAAGACGAGGAAACAGCCCGCAATTATCCCTTGTTTCGAAAGCGGTATCGTCACCAACCAGAAGGCGGAAAAGCGCGAACAACCAAGGTCTTCAGCGGCTTCGAGAAGGCTCGCGTCGAGCTTTTCAAGGGCCGAGTAGATCGGCAGGATCATGAACGGCAGATAGGTATAGACGATGCCGATATAGACCGCTGCGTTGGTGTTCAGGATGATGAGCGGCTCGGAAATGAGACCAAGGGACATCAGAAGCTGATTGAGATAGCCCTCCTGGCTGAGGATGCCCATCCATGAATAGACGCGGATCAGGAACGAGGTCCAGAACGGCAGGATCACGAGCATGAGCAGCGTCGGACGCCATTCATCCGGCGCTTTCGCCATGCCATAGGCAATCGGGTAGCCGACGAGCAATGTCAGAAAGGTAGAGATAGCCGCGATCTTGAGGCTCGAGAGGTAGGCTTTCCAGTAGAGATCATCTTCGGTTAGGAAGATGAAGTTCTCAAAATCAAGCCCGGAGAGGAACTCCTTGAACCCTGCCCAGCCTGCCGAGATATCAAGGGTTGGCACATAGGGGGGGATCGCAAGCCACGCATCCGAAAGCGCGATCTTCAGCACAATAATGAAGGGCACGAGGAAAAGCGCCAGCAACCAGAGATAAGGCACCGCGATCAGGAAGAGACGGCGCATATCAGTTCTCCAACAAGACACCGGCGGTGTCCGTCCAGCTTACCCAGACCTTGTCTTCCCAAGTAAAGCCCCGGCGCGAGATGCGTCGGTTGTTGGCGGTTTGGGCCTTGATAATTTGTCCATTGGGAAGCTCGACATGGTAGGTCGAGAGGTTCCCGAGATAGGCGATATCAAGCACCTTGCCCCGGAACGCGGTCGGATTCGTGGGCTTATCATGCGTGATTGCCACCTTCTCAGGACGAATGGCGAAATGCACGGTTTGGCCCTTGTCGAAGCTCGTCTGCGGCGTGCCGATGATATCCGGCAGACCTTCGCCCCATGTGATGGCAAGCTTGTCACCATCCTTCGCGCCAGCCTTGCCTTCGATCAGGTTCACATCGCCGATGAAGTCCGCGACGTAGGTCGAATTCGGGGTCTCATAAATTTCGGCGGGTGTGGCCACCTGCACGATCTTACCATGATCCATGACCGCGACACGGCTCGCGACGGTCATCGCTTCTTCCTGATCGTGGGTCACAATGACAAAGGTCGTGCCGGTCTTTTCCTGAATATCCATCAACTCGAACTGCGTTTCCTGACGTAGTTTCTTGTCGAGAGCGCCAAGCGGTTCATCAAGCAGCAGGAGCTTGGGTGCTTTGGCGAGCGAGCGGGCGAGGGCGACGCGCTGACGCTGACCCCCGGAAATTTGGTGCGGTTTGCGCCGTGCGAATTTCTCGAGCCGCGTCAGGCGGAGCATTTCGCTCACGCGGGCGCCCAGTTCGTCCTTGGGCATCCCATCACGACGCAGGCCAAAGGCGATATTGTCCCAGACGGAAAGATGCGGAAAGAGCGCGTAGGATTGGAACATCATGTTCACGGCGCGTTTGTTGGGCGGTACGGGGGCCATGTCCTGACCCGAGAGGAGAATATGACCCTCGGTCGGTGTTTCGAACCCGGCGAGCATCCGCATCATCGTCGTCTTGCCGCAGCCCGAGGGACCGAGAAGAGCAAAAAACTCGCGTTCGTATATATCAATCGTGAGATCGTCGATGGCTATGAAATCGCCAAAGCGTTTGGTGACGTTCTTAAACTGGATGATTGGTTTCTCATCCGGATCAAGCCAAGGGGCGAAGACGTCCTGAGGCATATGGCCCACTCCCGTAAGAAATGACCCGCACGTCAAGCGAACGCGCGGGCCTGGTTGTTGAGAAAGATCAGGTGCCGGACTTGATCTTGGTCCACATACGGGTCGCTTTACGCTGAACCTTCGGCGGGTAGCCGTCCTTGGTGTAGAGGTTCTCGACGGTTTCCTCGCTCGGATAAATCGACGGATCGCCGATCACGTCTTCCTCGAGGAACTCCTGAGAGGCGAGGTTGCCGTTCGCGTAATAGACATAGTTCGACGCGGCGGCCATGTTCTCGGCATCCATGATGAAGTTCAGGAACTTGTGCGCGCCTTCCGGGTTCGGAGCGTCAACCGGGATCGCCATTTGGTCAAACCACATCAGAGCGCCTTCCTTAGGCGCATAGTATGCGATCTCGACGCCGTTATCCGCCTCGTCTGCGCGGTCACGCGCCTGAAGGATATCGCCGGACCACCCAAAGGCCACACAGATATCACCGTTTGCCAGAGCGTTGATGTATTCCGAGCTGTGGAACTTCTGCACGTAAGGGCGCACACCCATCAGGACCGGTTCGGCCTTGGCGACCACATCCGCGTCCATCGTGTTCGGGTTCTCACCGATATACTTGAGCGCGGCGGGGATCATCTCGTCCGGAGCGTCGAGGAAATGCACGCCGCATTCGCCAAGCTTCTCCATGTTGGCCGGATCGAAGATCAGTGCGAGCGAGTCCATCGGAGCGTCTTCGCCAAGGATCTCTTTGACCTTGCCGACGTTCACGCCAATGCCGGTCGTGCCCCACATGTAGTTGATGGAGTACTCGTTGCCGGGATCGTAGTTCGCGGTGCGGGCTTTGATTTTGTCCCACATGTTCGCTTCGTTGGGCAGCATCGAGAAGTCGAGCTTCTGGAAGGCTCCCGCAGAGATCTGGCGCGCAAGGAACGAACCGGTCGGCACCACGACGTCATAACCGGACCCGCCGGCGAGCATCTTGGTTTCGAGAACTTCGTTGGAGTCGAACACGTCATAGATCAGGTCGATGCCGGTCTCTTCTTCGAACTTGGTCAGAAGTTCTTCGTCGATGTAATCGGACCAGTTGTAGACGCGCACTTCCTCGGCGTTGGCAGCCATCGCGCCGAGAGCTACGGTGGCAGTCAATGTCAGAAGGGTGTGTTTCATTTTTGTCTCCCGTTGGATTGTCGGACATGTGCCCGACCGAAAATCACGAGAAAATTTTTGATCAAGTTTGGGGCATATGGCAACATCGGATTATTCGAGAGCCGCGGAAATCTGCAAGAAACGACGGCGTGATAAGGGAGATTTGCACAAATGGCAGGCGTTGGCACCCCAAGGCAGTTGGATGCCTATCCTGATGAAATTCCACAACGTATTCCCGTTCATCAGCAGGTGTATGAAGATCTGCGGACCCGCATTCTTTTTGGAGAACTCGCACCGGGACAACCGGTCACAATCCAAGGGCTTGTTGAGATTCTCGGCGCTGGAATGACCCCAGTCCGCGAGGCGATTCGCCGTCTCACGTCAGAAGGAGCCTTGGAATTTCAGGGGAATCGGCGTGTTACCGTGCCGACGCCAGACACCGCCTGCATTGAAGAATTGATCTTTGCACGCAAAGCGCTTGAGCCGGAACTCGCGAGAAGAGCGACGAAAAAAGCCACCCCCGCCGAGATCAATGCACTCGAAGAGATCGATACGGCGCTCGACGTCGCGATTTCTCTGGGCGATGTCGGAGCATATCTGCACCTGAATTTTGAATTTCATTCAAAGCTCTACCGGATCGCCGATGCGCCAATCCTGACCTCTATCGTCGAGAGCCTCTGGCTTCGTTTCGGCCCGTCGCTGCGTGTTGTCTGTGGTCGCATGGGAACTCAGAACCTACCGGACAAGCACAAGGAAACGCTCGCAGCGTTGCGGGCAAACGATGGCGAGGCCGCGGCGATCGCCATTCGAGATGACGTTGTGCAGGGCATGGAGCAAGTCCGGGAGGTGCTCATGGAGAACGCTCAGTCAGGCGAGATGATTGACACGTAAAAATTTGATCATATTCTGCGTGTAGCTTTGCCGATGCCGCTGATCGGCTCCTTCCTATCTCAAGAGGCACGCTTATGAGTATGATCACCAATCACATGCCGACGACCGAGCTGCAGGCTCTGGATGCGGCACATCACGTTCATCCCTTCACTGCGCAAGGAGAGCTTGCCGAGAAAGGCGCCCGTGTCATCACCCGCGCCAAGGGCGTGACGCTTGTCGATTCCGAAGGCGAAGAAATCCTGGATGCGATGGCAGGCCTCTGGTGCGTAAATATTGGCTATGGCCGCGAGGAGTTGGCCGAGGTTGCCGCGCGCCAGATGCGTGAACTGCCCTACTACAACACGTTTTTCCAGACGACCCATGTACCCGTGATCGCCCTATCGGCCAAGCTAGCCGAGTTGGCGCCGGGGGATCTCAACCATGTCTTCTATGGCGGCTCTGGCTCCGAGGCGAACGACACCAATCTGCGTCTCGTGCGGACCTATTGGGCAGAGAAGGGCAAACCCGAGAAGAAAGTCGTCATCAGCCGCAAGAACGCCTACCACGGGTCGACCGTCGCAGCGGCAAGCCTTGGCGGCATGAGCGGCATGCATGCCCAAGGTGGTCTCCCGATCCCGGATATCCATCACCTGAACCAACCTGACTGGTATGCCGAAGGTGGCGACATGTCCCCGGAAGAGTTCGGCCTCGCGCGCGCGCGCGAATTGGAAGAAGCTATTATCGAGCTTGGCGAGGATCGGGTCGCGGCCTTTATCGCAGAACCGGTGCAGGGAGCGGGCGGTGTGATCGTGGCACCCGACAGCTATTGGCCCGAGATACAGCGTATCTGCGACAAGTATGAAATCCTTCTGATCGCGGATGAGGTCATTTGTGGCTTTGGTCGAACCGGGCAGTGGTTTGGCTCGCAAACTCTCGGTATCCGTCCCGATATTATGACCATCGCCAAGGGTTTGAGTTCGGGCTACGTGCCGATTGCGGCCTCGATCCTGTCCGACGAGGTGGCGAAAGTCATCGGTGGAACCGAGTTCAATCACGGCTACACTTATTCCGGGCACCCGGTCGCCGCCGCAGTCGCGCTCGAAAACCTGCGGATTCTCGAAGAAGAGCATATTATCGACACGGTGCGTGAAGAGACTGCGCCGTATCTGAAGGAAAAATGGGAAGCTCTCGCGGATCACCCGCTTGTCGGCGAGGCGAAGATCGTTGGCATGATGGGCTCGATTGCCCTGACCCCGAACAAAGCGACCCGCGCAGCTTTCAAGGCGCCTGCCGGCACCGTGGGGTTCAAATGCCGCGAGCATTGCTTTGCCAACAATCTGATCATGCGTCATGTGGGCGATCGCATGGTCATTTCGCCGCCGCTCATCATCTCGAAAGCAGAGATCGACACCCTGATTGAGCGGGCGACTCGGGCACTAGACCTGACCTATTCCCAGCTTCAGAAAGAAGATCTGCTCGCCTAAGTCAGGCCGAAGATGAAATGATTGCGCCCGACATTCACGTGTCGGGCGCTCAATTTTTCCCCACAATCCCTTTTGGATGCTCGCTGTCTGTGCAGCGTCTTGGATAGTCTCAAGAGGGGGCCGCAACCATTGGTTGATGGCCCCTGTTGTAAAGGCGTTTAGCCACGATTTTTTCGAGCATGGTTCCCAGCCTCCGACGGCCCAAACAGGAGGCATATGTCGGAAAAATTGTATGAACCGTCGCAAAACATGCACTGAAACGGGTGACCTCGGCCCTACGGTCGTGTTTTGTATCTGGTGTTGCACTTACCCGATTGGGTGTGCTTACATTTCAAGCAATAGGGCAGAAACAATCTGCCAGATAAACAACACAGGGAGCCAGTTTTGGCCGATTCTGCATCGAACGACGCTTTCGTTGAATTCGAACGCGTCCAGAAAAGCTATGATGGCGAAACGCTCGTCGTAAAAGATCTCAACCTCCAAATGCCGAAAGGCGAGTTTCTCACGATGCTCGGGCCGTCCGGTTCCGGCAAAACAACTTGCCTCATGATGCTTGCTGGTTTTGAAACCGCAACGCATGGTGACATCCGCCTCGACGGCGTCTCCATCAACAACATCCCGCCGCACAAGCGCGGCATCGGCATGGTCTTTCAGAACTACGCCCTTTTCCCCCACATGACGATTGCCGAGAACCTGAGCTTCCCGCTCGAGGTACGCAAGCTTGGCAAATCCGAGCGCGAGGAAAAGATCAAGCGTGCCCTCGACATGGTCGAGATGGGCAGCTTTGGCGGCCGCCGCCCGGCGCAGCTTTCGGGCGGCCAGCAGCAGCGTGTCGCCCTGGCGCGTGCTCTGGTGTTCGAACCTGAGCTTGTTCTGATGGACGAACCGCTCGGCGCGCTGGACAAGCAGCTGCGTGAGAAGATGCAGTTCGAGATCACGCACCTCGCCCACAGCCTCGGTATTACGACGGTCTACGTGACGCACGACCAGACCGAAGCGCTGACCATGTCGGACCGTGTTGCCGTGTTTGACGATGGTCGCATTCAGCAGCTCGCGCCGCCCGATCAGCTTTATGAAGCACCGATCAACAGCTTCGTCGCGCAATTCATTGGCGAGAACAACACGCTTGAGGGCACCGTCAAAGAGATCAAGAACGGCCGCGCGCTGGTTCAGCTCGATGACGGCGAACTGATCGACTGCAACCCCGTGCACGACTCGGTGCAGCCGGGTGCACGCACACGGGTTTCGATCCGCCCCGAGCGCGTCGAATACAATAAAGAGCGCCTCCAAGAAGGGGCGCACACGCTCAAGGCCGAAGTGCTTGAGTTTATCTATATGGGGGACATCTTCCGGACCCGTCTCCGGGTCGCCGGGAATGATGAGTTCATTATCAAGACCCGGAATGCTCCGGACCAGGTTCGCCTGAAGCCGGGCGAGCAGATCGAGATCGGCTGGTTGCCGGAGGATTGCCGCGCACTGGACGCCTAAGTCCAATGCGCCATCGCGTCTCCCGGGCGACCGGGGGAGCAAAACAAAACATTAAAGTTCAACAAGGAGAGAAAACTATGAAGTTTACGAAACTGACCGCACTGGCACTTTCGACCGCTATTTGCGCGCCGATGGCCTTCGCGGCTGACATGGCCGACGAAATGACCATCGTGTCCTGGGGCGGCGCATACTCCAACTCGCAGCAAAAGGCTTATCACGAGCCCTACATGGAAAAGACCGGCGTCTCGATCATCAACGACGAGAGCTCGGCTGAAGCCGTGGCCAAGCTGCGCGCGATGAACGAAGCGGGCAACGTGACCTGGGACGTTGTGGACGTTGTGGCAGCTGACGCAATGCGTCTCTGCGACGAAGGTCTCGCAATGGAGATCGATCCGGACACCCAACTCGCACCGGCGCCCGATGGCACCTCGGCGGCTGATGACTTTGGTGACCTGCTCGTCTCCGAGTGCTTCATCCCGCAGATCGTTTACTCGACCACCTTCGGTTACCGCACCGACCTCGTGGGCGACACCCCGCCGACCAGCGTCTGCGACGTGTTCGATCTCGAAGCCTACCCGGGCAAGCGCGCGCTCGAGAAGCGCCCGATCAACAACATGGAATGGGCTCTGCTTTGTGACGGCGTTCCGAAAGCAGAAGTGTATGACGTTCTCGAGACCGCAGAAGGTCAAGAGCGCGCCCTCGCCAAGCTCGACACCATCAAAGACAGCGTTGTCTGGTGGTCGGCCGGTGCTGACACCCCGCAGCTTCTCGCCGATGGCGAAGTCGTGATGGGTTCGACCTATAACGGTCGTCTGTTCTCGGTCATCGAAGAGCAGGATCAGCCGGTCGCAATGCTCTGGGACGCACAGGTGTTCGACCTTGACGGTTGGATCATTCCGGCAGGCCTGAGCGAAGAGCGCAAGGCACGTGCACTGGACTACATCTACTTCGCGACCGACACTCAGCGTCTCGCGGACCAGGCCAAATACATCTCGTACGGCCCGGCACGTCAGTCCTCGGCACCGCTCGTTGGTAAGCACGAAGAGCTCGGCATCGACATGGCGCCGCACATGCCGACCGACCCGGAAAACGCCAAGAACACGTTCCTCTACAACTACGAGTTCTGGGCTGACTATCGCGACGACATCGACGCGAAATTCCAGGCTTGGCTCGCGAAATAATCGCGTGACCTGAACGACGCGGAGGGGCGATGCACGCCCCTCCGCATCCGATGCAAACCCGCATCAATATGTCCGCACGGACCAAATGAGCGCCGAAAACAGGCGACACAACGGGGAGCCACATGAGCGACACCACCGATACCGGCCCGGTTCTTGCGGCCGACGGCACACCGCTTAAACGTAGCCTTGCGCGCGCGCTGCGGATGCAAAAGCTCCGCGCGCTGATGCTGATCGCGCCTCTGCTTCTATTCGTACTTTTGACATTCATCCTCCCGATCGTGGACATGCTGTTCCGTTCGGTCGAGAACCAGATCGTCTCGGACACGCTGCCAAAGACGGTTGCGGAATTGCAGGAATGGGACGCCAATTCCGGCGAACTGCCGAGCGAAGCGGTCTTTGCCGCGCTGGCTGCAGACATGAAAATCGCGGTCGAGGAGAAGACGCACACGCGCCTTGGCTCTCGACTGAACTATGAAAAGACGGGCCTTTCGTCGCTGTTCCGCAAATCTGGCCGTAAGGTCAAACGTTGGGATCTTGCCGAAGACGCGCCGTTCAAAGAGAAATTCATCGATATCGACAAGGATTGGGGCGATATCGAGGTCTGGCGCACGCTTCAGACCTATAGCCCGAAGCTGACCAATGGCTACTTCCTGAACTCGGTAGACATGCAAAAAGGCGTCGATGGCCCGGAAGCGCGGCCTGAGAACCAGCAGATCTATATGACGCTGTTTGGGCGAACGCTCTTCATGTCGCTCGTCATCACGACAAGCTGTATCCTGCTTGGCTATCCCGTCGCCTGGATCCTCGCGAACCTGCCGTCTCGAACGGCGAACCTGCTGATGATTCTCGTGCTTCTACCCTTCTGGACATCCCTCCTTGTGCGGACTTCCGCATGGAAAGTGATGCTGCAACAGCAGGGGGTGATCAACGATGTGTTGGTCTGGCTGGGCTTGGTTGGCGATGACGCGCGATTGGTCATGATCAACAACCAGTTCGGCACGATTGTCGCCATGACGCACATCCTTCTGCCCTTTATGATCCTGCCGATGTATTCGGTGATGCAGACGATTGCGCCAACCTATCTGCGTGCGGCGAAATCGCTTGGCGCAACGAACTGGACGGCGTTCTGGCGGGTCTATTTCCCGCAGTCGGTGCCGGGCATCGGCGCAGGCTCGATCCTCGTGTTCATCCTCGCCATCGGCTACTACATCACGCCGGAAATCGTAGGCGGCACCAAGGGCGTCTTCATCTCGAACCGGATTGCGTACCACATCTCGAGCTCGCTCAACTGGGGCCTCGCGGCCGCGCTTGGGACGATCCTGCTCGCCGTGGTCCTCATCCTGTACTGGGCCTATGACAAGATCGTCGGCATCGACAACGTGAAACTGGGATAAGAGACATGGCACTAACACCCGTTACTCCACAAACCCCCGGTTTCACCGCAGCGGCCTCTGCCGCGGTTGGTGCCTTCTTCGGGCTTTTCATCGGCACGGCTCAGGGCTCGGGTCTTCTCGGAATCCTGATTGGCGCCGGGCTTCTTGCAGTCCTCGCTTTCGTGTTCAAAACCATCGTGAAGCAGGAGAAACCTGCTCGCCTTGCAATGCTCCTGGGCTTTGGCGCGGTTGGCTTTGCGCTGGGCGGCGTGCCCGGTCTTGTGGTCGGCGCGCTCTTGGGCTGGTTCTTTGGTTGGTATATTTTCTTCGTCGGAGAAAGCCGTTACCGCCAGACGCTTGCGCCCTACCTGACCCCCGGCCAGGTTCTTTGGCACTACACGTTCCGTGTGATCTGTGGGGCGATATTCGTCTTCCTGATCACGCCGATCCTCGTGGTTCTACCGCTCTCGTTCAACGCGGAAGACTTCTTCACCTTCACGCCGGAGATGCTTCAGTTCAAAGCCGAAGGCTATTCGCTCAAGCACTACCGTGACTTCCTGACCAGCAGCGACTGGCAGAACAGCCTGAAGAACTCGGTTCTGATCGCGCCGATGGCGACGATTCTATCGGTGAGCTTCGGGACGCTGGCGGCCATTGGTCTTAGCTCTGAGCATGTGCCGTTCCGGCGCGCGATCATGGCGATCCTGATTTCCCCGATGATCGTTCCGCTTATCATTTCGGCGGCTGGTATGTACTTCTTCTATAGCCGGATCGGCCTTCAAGGCACCTATCTCGGCGTGGTACTGGCGCATGCGGCCCTCGGCATTCCCTTTGTCATCATCACCGTGACGGCAACGCTTGTCGGTTTCGACCGCTCGCTCACGCGTGCGGCGGCGAACATGGGGGCGGACCCGGTCACCACCTTCTTCAAGGTGCAGATGCCGCTCATCCTGCCGGGCGTGATTTCGGGCGGTCTCTTCGCCTTCATCACCTCGTTCGATGAGGTTGTCGTGGTGCTCTTCGTTGGTTCCGCCGGTCAGAAAACCCTGCCATGGCAGATGTTTACAGGCCTGCGCGAACAGATCAGCCCGACCATCCTCGCCGTGGCGACGATCCTCGTCGTGATCTCGATCATGCTACTGACGACCGTTGAAATGCTGCGTCGTCGTTCGGAACGTCTCCGGGGAATGTCGCCGCAGTAAGCGGGTCAAAGGTTAAAGAATTGAAAAGGGGGCGTTCGCGCCCCCTTTTTTGTTACCGCAGAACCTTTGGGGTTTTGCCCCCGCCGCCGCCAGAGCGCCGGAGCTGCTGCAACAAGGTCAGCGAGGCATAGCCATCCGGGGTCAGACCCTTTGCCTCTTGAAAGGCGCGCACGGCGTTGATTGTCAGCGGGCCGATCTTGCCGTCGATCTTCTGTGTGTCAAATCCGGCGCGGGTCAGGCGGCGCTGAAGCTCTTTCCGTTCGCTGAACGTTAGCGCACGGTCGCCATGCGGCCATTTTCCGCGAATGGGCGGCCCGCCCTTGATGCGATCGCTCAGGTGTCCGACGCCGATCACGTAGGCATCCGCAGTGTTGTATTTCTCAATCGCAGAAAAGTTCGAAAAAATCATGAACGCTGCGCCATTGCCGCCAGCCGGAAGCAGGATCGACCCTTGCCCGTTGCTATTCGGCACGGCTCGACCGTTCATGTCTGTGACGCCAAGAGCGGCCCATTGTGCAGGCGATTTCAGGATCTTGCGATTGGCGAGCGTGTAGTTGAACCCAGCCGGCAGGCGCACTTCGACGCCCCAAGGCTTGCCCCGTTGCCAGCCGGACTTGGCAAGGTATGCCGCCGTCGATGCAAGCGCGTCAGTCGGATCATCGGACCAAATATCACGACGGCCATCGCCGGTGAAATCGACGGCAAAGCTCTCGTAGGAGGTTGGAATGAATTGGGTATGGCCCATCGCCCCAGCCCAACTACCGGTCATGCGATGCGCGGGAATGTCGCCGTTCTGGATGATCTTGAGCGCCGCAAGTAGCTGAGCTTCAAAGAACTTTCCGCGCCGCCCGTCATAGGCGAGCGTCGCCAGCGCCTCGATGGTGGGAATGTCACCACGGAAGGTTCCGTAGGCGCTCTCAAGGCCCCAGACGGCGGTCACGACCTCCTTGTCGACGCCATAGCGGCGCTCGATGGCCTCGAGCGTGCGGTTGTGGCGGCGCAGGGCGTCCTTGCCGTTGCGAATCCGAGTGTCGGATGCAGCAGAAGCAAGGTAATCCCAGATGGTCTTGGTGAACTCGGACTGGTTCCGGTCCTTCTTGATGATGCTGCTATTGTAGCGCACACCGCGAAAGGCCTGATCGAATACAGAAGCCCGCACACCAGAGGCCAATGCCCGCGAGCGGAACGACTTGATCCACCGATCAAACCCGGCATCTCCAGCCGTTTCAGTCACTTGCGGGGTGGTTGTCGCGAGGTCTAGGTCGCGCAACTGCGGCCGCAGAGAACGCGCGGGGGCGGCTGCGGCGAGGGTTATTTCAGGCGTTTCGGCAACGCGCGTCATCGGGCGCGGGGATTGCGCCGGGGCGTTGGCGAGTGCCGGGGTGCCAAGGGCGGTGGCACCAAGAAGAAGGCCCAGAATCGGGGATCGCATCGTTTTGCCTCGGTTTGTTTTTTCGCCATTCTAGCGCGATTGTTGCGATCCGAGAAGCAATCCCGAAAAGATCGCGCGGGGATTTGCCGACAAAGGTTAACGCGAAAACCCACGTCGGTATTACGTCGGTATCGCGTCTGTATTGCGTCTGCGAGGGTCTCGGCGTGCCCAGAAACCTTACCCGAACGCGCGGGTTAACGAAGTCTTTCAAAGACTTCGCCCCGATTTCTTCGAAATAAACCGCGCCCTAGCGCCTCTGGCGATTGACCTTGCGTTTGGTCTTGGCGGCCTTCTTCTTGGCCTTGGTCTCTTTTCGCCGAACCGGTTTGCCGCGCCCGCGTTTGGGGCCTTGCCGCACTTTCTTGTCATCGATGGAAAGCAGTTCGAGCGCGATACCGCCCGTCACCGGCGCCGCCTCGGTCAGGCGCACGGTCACGCGCTGGCCAAGGCCGATCGTCAGACCGGTCTCGGAGCCGCGCAGGGTTTCGCTCTCGTGGTCATACTTAAAGTACTCCCGTCCGAGATTGCGCATCGGGATCAACCCGTCCGCACCGGTCTCGTCAAGCTTCACGAAGACACCGAACCGCGCAATGCCGCTAATGCGACCAGTGAACTCGTTGCCGACCCGTTCAGAAAGATAGGACGCGAGATAGCGGTCATTGGTGTCGCGCTCGGCCAGCATGGAGCGGCGCTCGGTGTCGGAGATATGCCCGGCGGTCGT
Source organism: Shimia sp. FJ5 (assembly GCF_032918335.1). Lineage (NCBI taxonomy): Bacteria > Pseudomonadati > Pseudomonadota > Alphaproteobacteria > Rhodobacterales > Roseobacteraceae > Shimia > Shimia sp. FJ5. The sequence continues at coordinate 279,264 of NZ_JAWJUV010000002.1, forward strand.
CTCGAGGTTCTCGATCCCTTCCGGCGACAGCCCATCCTCGCCCCAACCATGCGCCGAGATCAGCGCACGGTGCACGATCAGGTCGGCGTAGCGGCGGATCGGCGAGGTGAAATGCGCGTAGGATTGCAGCGCGAGGCCGAAATGGCCGAAATTCGACGGGCTATAGTAGGCCTGGGTCATGGAGCGCAGGGTCGAGAGGTTGATGAGCTCGGCATCCTCCGTCCCGGCGGCCGCATTCAAAAGCGCATTGAGGTGCTGTGTCTTGAGCACCTGCCCTTTGGCGAGGCTGAACCCAGCGGCCTGGGCCGTTTCGCGCAAGGAGTCGAGCTTTTCGGGGTTCGGCTCTTCGTGGACCCGGAACAGGAGAGGCGATTTCTTGGCGATGAGTGTCTCGGCGGCAGCGACATTGGCGAGGATCATGAATTCCTCAATGAGCTTATGCGCGTCGAACCGATCGCGGAACATGACCGAGGCGACCTTGCCCTCGGGCGTCAATTCGACTTTGCGCTCTGGCAGGTCGAGATCGAGCGGCTGGCGCGCGGCACGGGCCTTGGTCAGGGCGGTGTAGGCGGCGTAGAGCGGGTCGATGACCTCTTTCATCAGGGGAGCGCAGCGCGCGTTCGGTGTGCCGTCGCGGGCCTCTTGCACTTCGGCGTAGTTGAGCGAGGCGACAGAGCGCATCATGCCGCGCACGAAACGATGGCTCAGTTTGTGACCCTTGGCGTCGATCTGCATCCGCACGGCGATACAAGCGCGCGGGACGCCTTCGTGAAGCGAGCAGAGATCGCCGGACAGGCGGTCCGGCAGCATCGGCACCACACGGTCAGGGAAATAAGATGAGTTGCCGCGTTTGCGCGCCTCGCGGTCAAGCTCGGAACCGGGGGTAACGTAATGGGCCACATCGGCAATAGCGACCCAGATGACATGGCCGCCCTCGTTCTTGGGGTCGTCGTCTGCATGGGCCCAGCAAGCATCGTCATGGTCGCGCGCATCCGCCGGGTCGATTGTCACGAGGGGCATATCGCGCATGTCCTCGCGTTCCCCGAGGGGGGCGGGCTTGGCGGCGTCGGCCTCGGCGATGACCCCATCGGGAAAGGCATCGGGGATGCCGTGTTGGTGGATCGCGATGAGCGAGACGGCCTTGGGCGCAGAGGGATCCCCGAGGCGTTCCACGACCTTCGCGCGGGGCAGGCCAAGGCGGCCCTTGGGGCCGGTTTGTTGTGCCTCGACCAACTCGCCGTCCTTGGCGCCGTTGATGCCCTCGTTCAGCACCTGCCATTCCTTACCGTCGCCCTTGTCGATGGGGACGATGCGGCCGCTTTCGGCAGTCAGGCGGAAGACGCCGAGCACACGTTTGGGATTGGTGCCGATGCGACGGATGAGGCGGCCCTCATAGCGCCAGGCTTCGCCCTCGATTTCGGTCAGCCGGGCAAGGATGCGATCGCCTTGGCCAAGGGCGGGATCAGAGGCGCGGGGGATCACTAGGATCAGGGGTTCTTCGCTGTCGCCCTCCCATTCAAGCGGGCGGGCGTAGAGATCGCCATCGGAATCCGGGCCGCTGATCTGCAGGACAGAGACGGGCGGCAGGCTGTCGGGGTCGCGGTAGGTTTTCTTGCGTTTCGACAGGTGGCCTTCTTCCTCAAGCTCCTTCAGCAGGCGCTTGAGGTCGATCCGCGCGGCGCCCTTGATCCCGAAGGCTTTGGCGATGTCGCGCTTGGAGGTCAGGGTCGGGTTCTCGGAGATCCAGTCGAGGATCTCGGCTTTGGTCGGTATACGCATGGATTGGGCCTAGCACGGGCCGCGCGGCGCGTCATTGGGAAAAAGGCGGAGGGGCGCTGCCCCTCTTGAGCCTGCGGCTCAATTCACCCCGGGATATTTTAGGCAAGAGGAAGATCGGCGGCGGTGTCGACATCATGGAGCGTCGTCGTCAGGGCGATACGGTGGTGGGGCAGCGTTGCCATCGAGTCGGCGAGGGCGTGCTGTGTGGACCAGCGGACGCCTTGCAGGAATCCGGGGGGCGGCGCGGCGGTGCGTTTGAGGCCGACGAGCCAATAGCCGCCATCCGTTGCGGGGCCGAACACGGCGTCGTTTGATCCAAGCGCGGCAAAGGTCTCGGCAATGTGGTGCCGTCGGATGCCGGGAATGTCAGCACCGATGATACAGGCCGGGCCGGGCGGTTGCGTGCGCAGAAGGCGGGCCATGCGGTCCCCGAGGTCACCGGGGCCTTGCGGCAGGCGCGGCAGATCGGCGGGCCAGACACGAGAGGCGAGCCCTGCGCGATCAGGGGCAACCGCCAATAGCGTGTCCCAGCGCGGGTCAGTGATCCGGCGCAGGAGTGCAGCGCTTTGGTGACGAAACCACCACGCGGCCCGCGTCATTCCGATATCGCGCCCGAGCCGTGTCTTGACCCGACCGGGCCGCGGCTCTTTGACCATGACGATGAGACGTGCGCGATGGGCCATATTCAGGCGAAATAGTCTCGAAGTATGCGGCTATAGATGGTCTTGAGCTGGTGGATTTGTGCGACTGGGACGTTTTCATCCACTTGGTGCATGCTCTTGCCGACGAGGCCGAACTCAACCACCGGGCAATGGTGTTGCACAAAGCGGGCGTCCGAGGTGCCGCCGGTGGTCGACAGGTCGGGCGTGCGGCCGGTTTCGGCCTCGACCGCGGCGGCGACGAGATCGGAGAGCGGGCCGGGGGGCGTGATAAAGCTCTCGCCGGAGATCTTCACCTCCATCCCGATCTCGATCCCGGACTCGGCGGCGACCGCATCGGCAAGGCTCTGCATCCAGTCGGTGAGCGAGGCACCGGAGTGGAGATCGTTGAAGCGGATGTTGACCGTGGCGCGGCACTCGGCGGGGATCACGTTGGTCGCGGGGTTGCCGGTATCCATGGTGACAATGGCCAGCGTCGAGGCGTCAAAATGCTCGGAGCCGTCGTCGAGCGTATGGGAGGCGAAGCGGTCCATCAGGCGCGCCATCGCCGGGAGTGGGTTCTTGGCGCGGTGGGGATAGGCGGAGTGGCCTTGTTTGCCAGTAAAGGTAAACCACGCTGTAAGAGAGCCACGGCGACCGATCTTCATCATCTCGCCCATCTCATTGGGGCAGGTGGGTTCGCCGACAAGGCAGACGGACATCTTCTCGTCCTCGGCGTCCATGTAGTCGAGAAGCGCCGTTGTGCCATCCACGGCGTCGCCTTCTTCATCGCCTGTGATGGTTAGGACGATGGCGCCCTCGGGGGGCGTCTCACGCACGAAATCCACGGCGGCGGCGGCGAAAGCGGCAACCCCTGATTTCATGTCGGTCGCACCGCGGCCATACATGATCCCGTCGCGGAGTTCCGCACCGAAGGGATCGACGGTCCAGGCGGCCTCGTCCCCGACCGGGACCACATCGGTATGACCGTTAAAGCCGAAGGTGCGCGCATGGCCCTTGTCGCCCCAGCGGGCGAAGAGGTTCGACACCCCACCGCGATCCACGCGGGTGCAGGCAAAACCGGCCCCGGAGAGCAGCTCTTCGAGCAGCACGAGCGCACCGCCTTCTTCGGGTGTGACAGAGGGGCAACGGATCAGGGCAGCGGTCAGGTCGGCGGGGTCAATGGCGGGCATCCGGGGCTCCTTTGGAAGGGTTTGGCCCAGAGATACAGCGCCGCCGCGATGGCTTCAATGCAACAGCCGTGCCGGCGCAGTGCCGCGTCTGGCGTGTTTTCTCTTCAAAGGCTTAACAAGGCGGAACAAATCTGGCATGATCGGGCCAATAATAAACCCGAGGCAGGGTATTCGAGCGGGCATTTAGACCCATTATAATTTCGCCCTCGCGACACCGAGTCATAACGGTGAGCGAGACCAAGGCGCTGCCTCGCATAATTTGAGGGCAGGCAGTATGCCTATTGCGCAGGAACTCACCTACGATACAGGTGCGAGCGCCACGGAAATGGCGCAGGAAATCTTTGGCGACGGCGTGACCGTGGTCAATGCGAGCTACAGTGGCTCGAACGGATCATCGGCGATTTACTCCAACGGCGATACCATTTCACCCGAAGCGACCCCCGGCGACACAGGGGTGATCCTGTCGACCGGGAACGTTCGGGATTTTACCAACAGCGGCGGCGGTGGCTGGTGGGGTGGCAGTTCCACCAACACCAACCAATCGAGCAGCACCTCGACCAATACGAGCGGCGAGAACAACAACCCGTTGTTCAACAATATCGTCGGCTCCAATACCTATGATGCGGCCTATCTCGAGGTCCAATTCATCCCGACAGGCGACACGATGACCATGCAGTTCGTGTTCTCGTCGGAGGAATATCCGGAGTATATCAACTCGATCTACAACGACGCCGTGATTGTTATGGTCAACGGCGAGGAGGTCGAGGTTGCGGTCGGGTCGGGCAATGCGAGCATCTCGACGGTGAACACAACCAACAACTCGAACCTCTATCTCGACAACACGGGCGATGCTTATAACACCGAGATGGACGGGTTCACCGTCACCATGACGCTCACCATGGATGTCGATCCGGGTGAGCTCAACGAAATCCTGATCGGTATCGTTGATGTCGGGGACAGCAGTTATGACTCCAACGTGCTGATCGCGGGGGATTCCGTTCAGACGGCGGTCATCGCCAATGCCGATTGGCAGACCATGGGCCTCAACGCGACCAAGACGGTCGATGTGCTCGACAATGACGAAGCTGGCAGCACGCTGACCATCACCCATATCAACGGTCAGCCGGTCGAGCCAGGCGATACCATTGTCCTTTCGACTGGTCAGGTTATCACGCTCAACGCCGATGGCACCTTGGAGGTGACCTCGGACGGGGACGAGGAAGAGGTCAACTTTACCTATACGATCGAGGATGAGAGCGGCACGAGCGATGTCGGCTTTGTCACGATCAATTCGACCGCGGTGCCTTGTTTCGTGAAGGGGACGCTCATCCGCACGCCAGAGGGAGATGTCCCGGTTGAGGATATCGACGTTGGCGATCTTGTCGAAACTTATGAGAACGGCGCGCAGGAAGTGCGCTGGATCGGGTCGCGGACGGTTCCGGCGGAGGGCGCCCTTGCACCGATCCGGATCGAGGCAGAGAGCTTTGGCGATCACGGCACACTTCTCGTATCCCCGCAGCATCGGGTGCTATTACGCGACAGCCGGGCCGAGCTTTTGTTCGATAGTCCAGAGGTTCTGGTGAAGGCGAAAGACCTGATCGACGATCAGCGCGTCACGCGAGAGACCGGCGGAGATGTCACCTATTTCCATATGCTGTTCGATAGCCACCAGATCGTGTTCTCGCAGGGGCTTGAGACCGAGAGTTTCCTACCGGGGCCGGAGATCAGCAACATCTTCGAAGAGGAGATTGTGGAAGAGATCTTTACCCTGTTCCCTGAACTCGATCGCGAGACGGGTGAGGGATATGGCCCGGCGGCGCGGCGGTTGCTCAAGACCTACGAGGCGGCGGTGTTGACCAAGTCCGGCAAGCGGGTGGCGTGAGGGGCGCGCGATGACCTGGATCGCCCTTCGGGACCGCAATGATGCGCTTTTCGCGCCGCAAGGACTCGCCCGCATAAGGCGGGGTGATGCGCCGGAGGCGTTGCAGGATCTCGACCGTCCAATGGCACGGGGGAGCCTTCTTCTCGAGACGCGCTTGTCGCCCTATGAGGCACCGCAGCTTCTTCTTGGGTTCAAACGCGATTTCGATGCAGAGATGAGCCTGATGCTGCGCGCGGTGCCGGGCGGGGGGATATCCCTCGTGCATACGCGCCAGGGCGACATGTGCCACGCGGCGCTCACCCACGATGCAGAGGCACGGCGCACCGATATCTTGCGCATCACCTATAGCTGGGACGTGGCGCATGGTTGGGCGCGGCTTGCGGTCGAGCGACCGGACGTGGCGCATTGCTTTCAGACCGTCGTCGCGACGCCGGTGGCGCTCACGCTGGCGGATGTGCGTGACATGATCCACAATCCCGCGGCCTCGGTGATGGATGAGGATGTCTCTTTCCTTGCCGTATCCGACCGGATCGAACCGATTGGGCCGATGCCGGGGCTGACGGCCTCTCTTCCTGTGGCGACGCCCTATGGAATACGCCCGCTCGGCGATTTGCAACGCGGCGATCTTGTCGAAACGCTTGGGGGCAAGGTTGTGCCGGTGCTTGATGTGCTCCGCCGCACGGTGCCGGCGCGCGGCCTGTTCGAGCCGGTGCGCCTACGTCATCCCTATTTCGGGCTCGAGCGTGATATCGTGGTCAAGCCGGGGCAGCGGGTTCTCGTCGGCGGGTCGCGGGTCGAATATCTTTTCGGACGCGAGCATGTGCTTGTGCCTGCGGGGCATCTGACCGGTGGTGCCGCCGGGGTGCGCGAGCAGGGCCATGCGCTTGTGACCTATACCCAGCTTCTCTTGCCGCAGGCCGAGGCGATCTATGCGGCGGGCACCTATCTTGCGAGTCTCGATATCGGGCGGCTTCGGCGCAAACGCGATCTTCTCGCCGCGAGCCTTCTTGCGGGGCTGCCGCGCAACCACCTGCCAGAGCATATCGCGCGGCCCTATCCGGTGCTTGGTGCGTTTGAGGCCAATACACTCGCGACCCAGCTGAGCGCGGCCTGATCCTCTCCTGAAACGCCTTAGTGCGCGCTCGACTCGTCGGCGGGCAGGGTTTCTTCCCCGTTGTAGAAGGCGGTCATCTGGGCGACGACGACCGAGTTCTCGTCAAGCGCGCGCTGCATCAGCTCTTGCTCATCCTCGGCGATCTCGTGGCCCTGTGCCTCGCGTTCTTCGCGGGTGCCATAGCCGGTCACGTCAAGCGGGGCGAGATCGGCCTGCTTGAGGATCGCCACGGTCTCGCGCACGGCTTCGGCCTCGTCGATGCCGCTCGCATAGATCATGAGGGCGGCGCCGGTGGCGTCATCGGGAAGCCCGTCGCCATCCTTGCGGCCAACCTGAACAAGCAGGGTATAGACCTGCTGGCGCGATGTCTTTTTCGTCTTTTCCATGGCGCGGCCATATCCCGCGTGCAGGAGTGGCGTCAAGCGTCAGAAGATGAAGTTGTCCGCGTCGAGCATGTCGAGGGACACATTCCGCAACTCGATCGAGACATCGGCGACTTCCCATGTGCCGCTATCCCAATAGATCGTCGCGTCGCCGTCTTCGTCCTCGCCCAGCGTCAGGGAAGAGAGCCCAGCGAGTTTCATTTCGGAGAAGTCGAGCGTGTCGAGCAATGGGTCGAAATCGAGAACGATATCATGCGATATGCCGCCGCCGTAGGCACCGAAAGAGCCACCGTCGTTCTCTTTATAGATGAGCGTATCCGCCCCGGCCCCGGTCCAGATGAAGTTGTGCCCGGCATCGCCATAGATGAGGTCGTCGGCATCCGTTCCGACGAGCACTTCGTTCACCGCCCCCGTATAGAGCCCGTTATCATGATCGCGGTCGTCTCCGATATTGCTTACGGCGCCATCAACGAACCAAAAGCGGATCGAACTCCAGTAGCCCGCCCCGAGTTCGAGGTACTCGACAAACCAGCGGTTGGCGTCCTCATGGAACATGTTCTCTACGGTGATCGTGCTGTCGGCGTTGGTGCCGATTTCGATCAGGAGGTCATTGCCGATGCGAGCGAAGTCGAGCATCGCAAAGGCGCCGTCCAAGCCGACCGGAGACGACGGGCCGTAGATGCCGTTGATTTCGATGATGTCGGCATTGAGGTAGGTCGCCTTGTTGCCTGCATCGCGGATACGGTCATGGCCGCTCGCGGCGCCGTCTGTGCCGACGTAGAAGGTATAGAGGTCACCGCCTTTGCCGCCGATGAGCAGGTCGTCGTCTGCGCCGCCGTCGAGATTGTCCTTGCCGTTCTGGCCACGCAGCGTGTCGTTGCCGTCATGGCCGCGCACGAAATCCGCGCCCGCCCCGGCCCAGACCTTGTCGCGCCCGTTTTCGCCATAGATGAAATCGCCGTCCGCACCGCCGCGGATCTTGTCGTTGCCATTGCCGCCAAACATGCGGTCTGTGCCGCTGCCACCGAGCAGGACATCGGCGCGATTGCCCCCAAAGAGCACATCGTCGCCATCGCCCCCGTCGAGGCGATCGCGCCCGCCATTGCCATAGAGGTAGTCGTCGCCCGCATCGCCGTTGAGGCGGCTGCGCTTGTCTCCGCCGGTCAGGATGTCGGCCTCTGTGGTGCCATCGCGGCCAGTGATGAGGTTGTAGAGCGTGCCGCCCGCCGTCATCGTCGTGATGGTTCCGTCGCCCCATTGGTCAGAGATCACGATGTCATAGGATGGCGCGCCGGGATGGCGGAAGTAATAAGGGCGGTGTGGCAGGTGAATGACGAGGTCGCCCCCGACGCGTTCGAAGGTTGCCCAGCCCTGATAGCCAAGATTGGCGGATTGGTAGAGCGCGCCCACGCCGACGATCGTATCAATCGCACCGTCTGTGCCGCTATCGTTGATCAGGAAGTTGTAAATCCCTGCATCGGCCGAGCGCGACAGGTCATAGACATCCGCTCCGTCGCCGCCGTCCAGTTCCTCGAGACCTTGAGGTTCGGTTGTGCCGAGGGGTTTGAGAAGGTCGTCGCCCGCCGTACCGGTCAGCGTGTCGCTGTCCGTCGTACCGATAAAATCCGCCATGTTTTGGACTCTCCGCTGTCCAGAATGAAACGCGCGCTCGGGAAACGTGGCACATATGCTGGACAACCGTCCATAAACCCAAGTCGTATTGCGCAGTTTTGCCCCCGTTCTTTTGGTTTTTTAGGGTCGCGCCTTGGTTGGCGGGGCTTTGTCTCTCGCACCGTGCGAGCGGGGAAGAAGGCGCCTGCGCGCGTGGCACCCTATCCATTCGGATGGGATACGCTTCAAATGCCCCGTGTTTTCCACACTTGCGACAATAAAAAGGCATCGAGAATCGGTTAGATACAGCATCGAGACGTGCCGCGATGATGTGTGTGGGGGGAAGCGACCCTCGTGTTTCCCCGAAGCCACCACCGTCCGTGCAGTTTAAGGCTCTTTGCGACGACCCTGTGCGACAGTGTTTCGTGATGTGCCGCAGACATACGAACGTTTCGTGCGTTTCGCCTTGGCCCTCATCCGGGGCGAGGTCGGGCGCATGAGTGGCGAAGGGCCTTCTCCCGGGCTTTTTGAGTGTTTTTTCTTTGGGGTGATGAAATGGTAACGGCTGCTGAACTTCCGATTGATACGAGTGCCTCCGATATGGAGATGGCCGAGGCGATCTTTGGCTCGGGTGTTTCGATCACGTCGGCGACATACACCGGTGCAAGCCAAGCGTCCGGTATCTATTCGAATGGCGATAGCGTCTCTGACGCGCTGACGCCGTCGGACACAGGCGTGATCCTGTCGACGGGCAAGGCGACCGACATCACCCGCGACAGTGGCGATCCCAACCGCCAGTCTGATGAATCGACCAACTGGTATCGCTCGGGGGATAGTGACCTCGAAGAGATCGCCAACGCAAAGACCTTTGACGCCGCCGTGTTCGAAGCGACCTTTGTGCCCGATGGCAGCGTGTTGACCATGCAGGTCACCTTCTCCTCTGAAGAGTATCTCGAATACGTCAACTCCGGCTTCAACGACGCGGTGGGCGTCTGGGTCAATGGCGTCAAAGCAGAGCTGACGGTGGGTGATGGCGATATCACCATCAACAACATCAACAATACGTCGAACGAGAACCTCTATGTCGACAACCCGCAGAACGCAGAGGTTGCCAACACCGAGATGGACGGGTTCACGCTCACGATGACGCTCAAGGCACCGGTCAATCCCGGGGAAGAGAACGAGATCAAGATCGCCATCGCGGATGGCGGCGACGGAATTTACGATTCCAACCTCTTGATCGCGGGCGATTCTGTGCAATGCGCGCTTGTGGCCGGCGATGATGCCTATGAAATCGGCGTCAACGGATCCTACACGTTCGACCTCACCGAAAACGATGTGAGCTATACCGGCGCCACGCTCAACATCACCCATATCAACGGTCAGGAAGTCACGCCGGGCGAGACCATCACCCTGCCGAGCGGCGAGATGATCACCTTCAACGTCGATGGCACCGTGACGATCGAATCTGACGGCGACATTGGCGAGAACGTCTTTTCCTACACGATCGAGGATTCTGACGGGAACTCGGACGTGGGTTTTGTCACGGTCACCACGGCGCCCTGTTTCGTGGCGGGCACCCGGATCATCACCAACAAGGGCGAGGTGCTGATCGAGGCGCTTGAACCCGGTGACATGGTGCTGACGCGGGACAATGGGTTTCAGCCGCTGCGCTGGATCGGGCAGACGACGCGCCGCGCCGAGGGCAAGGATGCGCCGATCCGCTTTGAGGCCGGGGCACTTGGCGCGCATGAGACGGTCGAGGTTTCACCGAACCATCGCGTGCTTGTCACATCGACGCGGGCGATCCTTCTGTTTGGCGAACCCGAGGTGCTCGTGAAGGCCAAGGATCTCGTCAATGACAGCACGATCCGCCCCCGCGAAGATGGCGCACCGGTGACCTATGTGCACCTGCTCTTTGATCGGCACGAGATCGTGCGCGGCAACGGCCTTGATAGCGAGAGCTATCACCCAGGCCATGAAACGATCGAGAGCTTTGATGCAGAGACCCGCGAAGAGATTCTGCGCCTGTTGCCCAACTGCGATGCGATGATGGGATATGGCTATGGCCCGGCGGCCCGGATTTCTCTTCGCGCCTTTGAGGCCCGCGCCCTGTTCCGGCAAGGCTAAAGCCCTGCCCAATACGTGCGGCTTTTCCGCGATTTGCAACGCCCTTCCGCCGTTGACCGTCCCTTTGGGGCGGGGCATGGTGGTGTCGGGGTTTTGCACGAAAAGGGCATTGGGCTTTGCACGAATTCTTGAATCGCGTCCGCGCATGGGCGTTTGTGTTTCTGGCCCTTCTGGGCGGGACGTGGATCCTGCCGACACCTCTTACAGCGCAGGATACGCTCGTCTTTGCGACGGTGGACCGCCCGCCATTTGCATCCCTCGAGGGGGCGACGCCGCAAGGGTTTAGCATCGACCTCATGCAGGGAATCGCCCTCCGGCTTGATCGCAAGCTACGCTTCGTGCCGAAGGACAAGTTTGCCGATATGCTTGACGCAGTACGGCAGGGCGATGTCGACGGCGCGATTGCCAATATCTCGATCACCGCCGACCGCGAACGCGAGATGGATTTCAGCCAGCCGATCTTTGAAAGCGGGCTGCAAATCCTGCTGCCAAAAGAGGACAGCATGTTCATGCGTCTTCGCGGTGTTCTGAGCGGTGACATCCTGATGATGGGTCTGGCGGCGCTGGGCCTCTTGTTCGGAGGCGGGATGCTCATGTGGGTGTTCGAGCGTGGCCGACAGCCCTATTTCGACCGCCCGCTTGGGGATGCGATGTTCCCGTCTTTCTGGTGGGCGCTGAACCTTGTCGTCAACGGCGGCTTTGAAGAGCGCATGCCGATGTCGCGTGTCGGTCGGGTCTTTGCGGTGATGCTCGTGATTGCGAGCCTGTTTATCGTTTCGATCTTCGTCGCGACGATCACCGCCGCCGTCACCGTCGAAGCGCTTCAGGAGAACGTCGATTCCATCAATGATCTCGATGCGCGTAGCGTGGCGACCGTCGCGGGATCGACGAGCGCGGATTACCTTGCCAAGCGCGATATCGCCTTTGCGGGCTACGCGAGCCCGGATGAAATGCTTGCGGCCTTTGAAAGCGGTGCGGCGGATGCGGCGGTGTTCGATGGGCCGATCCTTGCCTTCCATCTGAACGAGAAACTTGCCGGACAAGCGCGCCTCATCGACCGTGTGTATCGCCCCGAGAACTACGGTATCGCCCTGCCATCGGGCAGCCCGTTGCGCGAAGACATTGACCGCGCCCTACTCGCCATGCGCGAGGACGGCACCTATGGCGCCCTTGTCGACAAGTGGTTCGGCGAAAGCTTTCGATCGGAATGATCCCAAAGAAAAAGGCGCCATCCCCGGAGGGCGGCGCCTTTCATGTGTCTCGTATCGCGCAGATTAGTCGCGCAGAAGCTCGTTAATAGAGGTCTTGGAGCGGGTCTTGGCGTCGACGCGCTTGACGATCACGGCACAGTAGAGGTTCACACCGTTCTTCGACGGCATCGAGCCCGCAACGACAACCGATCCTGCCGGAACTTCGCCATACATGACTTCGCCGGTCTCGCGGTCGACGATCTTGGTCGACTGGCCGATGAAGACACCCATGCCAAGGACCGAGCCTTCGCGCACGATACAGCCTTCGACCACCTCGGAGCGCGCCCCGATAAAGCAGTTGTCTTCGATGATCGTCGGACCGGCCTGCATCGGCTCGAGCACGCCGCCAATCCCAACGCCGCCAGAAAGGTGCACGTTCTTGCCGATCTGGGCACAGGAGCCCACGGTCGCCCAGGTGTCGACCATCGTGCCTTCATCGACATAGGCGCCGAGGTTCACGAAAGACGGCATTAGCACAACGCCCGGTGCGATATAGGCCGATTTGCGCACGATGCAGTTCGGCACGGCGCGAAAGCCCGCGTCTTTCCATTCGCCGTCACCCCAGCCTTTGAATTTGGAATCAACCTTGTCCCACCAGTGGCCGCCCTGCGGCCCGCCGTCTTGCTGTTCCATGTCTTTGAGACGGAAACCAAGGAGCACGGCCTTCTTGGCCCATTGGTTCACGTGCCAATCGCCGCTCTCGAGCTTCTCCGCCACCCGCAGTTTGCCCGAATCGAGCGCGTTCAACGTTGCCTCGATCGCTTCGCGTGTCTCGCCGCCGGTCGACGGCGTGATGGTATCGCGCACGTCCCATGCGGATTCGATGGCTTGTTCCAGTTGGGCATTCGACATGTTCTTTTCGCTCCACTGTTAAGGATTCGAGACTTCATAACGGCAAGCGCCCCTGCCGTCACCCTGCCAAAACGACCTATCAGCGCTGCAAAAGACGTAACAGCCCTGTCACTGGCGTTGTTGCGCCGGACGCGGTAGGGCTTGGGGGAATGTGAACGTAAGGGTTTCCCAATGTCCAAGGACCGCAAGCATCCCCTCTCCGATGCCCATCACGACCGCAGCCGCGCGAGCCACGTCCCCGAGACGCCGCAATCGCGCTCACCTTCCTATCGGCTGGCCTATGACGATTTCGATTTCCTCTGCCGGGACGAATTGCGTCCGGTGCGGCTGCAGCTTGAGCTGCTGAAGCCTGAATTGCTCATGCAGGAATACGGCATCGAATCGACCATCGTCCTCTTCGGTGGCGCCCGTATCCCCGAGCCGTCCAAGAAAGATGAGGCCCGGACCAAGACGCTGGCCGGGTTGTCGCGCTACTACGACGAAGCCCGCGAGTTCGCCCGCCTGATGACCCTCAATGGCGGCGAGAACAGCGCGCGGGAACATGTGATCGTGACGGGCGGTGGGCCCGGTGTGATGGAGGCGGGAAACCGCGGGGCGGCAGATGCTGGCGGTGTCTCGATCGGCCTCAACATCGTTCTGCCGCATGAACAGGCGCCCAACCCCTACGTGACGCCCGACCTCTGCTTTAACTTCCACTATTTCGCCATTCGCAAGATGCACTTCCTCATGCGCGCCGAGGCGCTGGCGATCTTTCCGGGCGGGTTCGGGACGATGGACGAACTCTTCGAGAGCCTCACCCTGATCCAGACCGGGCGCATGAAACAAGTGCCGATCCTGCTTTTCGGGCGGGAATTCTGGAAGTCGATCATCAACTTCGAAGCGCTCGCCGATGCCGGCACCATCAGCGAGGAAGACCTTAGCTTGTTCCGCTATGTCGATACGGCACAGGAAGCGGTCGACATCATCCTCAACTGGGGTGAGGCAACGCGGCGCGGGGATATCCCGGGGCGCTAAAGCGTCACGCCGAAACCTGTGTCTCAGATTCTTGGCGGACCGCTTTAATGGATGTGCGCAGGCAGAACGCCAAGCTCAACGCCTTGCGGAAGTTTGGTGACAACCTGCGCACCCTTCACGTCCTTGATCGCATAGCCATAGCCTGCAAGGCGGAATTTCCATTCCCGCGGTGAAAGCGCCTTGGCGCGTTCGCGGGTAATCAGGTCAAGAATGGGCGTCTCGATCATTGCGCCACCGATATCTGCTCGTGCCATCGTTCAATCCTCCTCGGGATCTTTATTGTTCACGATGAGGAAACTGATTGTTCATCGGGGCGGAAATTCACCGGAAATGGGGAAAGTTTGAGGCAGGCAACGCCCCCTTAACTTTTTTGCAGCGCAATGGGCAGGCGGTACAGGCTGAGGAGCCGATGACCGCCCAAGGAGAAGCCGCCCTGAGGTCCATTTGGGGCCCAGGGCGCATTCGTCTTCTTCTTGGTGGAAATACCTCGGAGCGCGAGGCAGAGCCTCGCATCCGCGCGCCCTTCAGGGCGCGCAATCCCTGTGCGCCTTAGGCGCTCTATTTAAGACCGGCTTCTGCCTCGATCTGCTTGCGTGATTTGCGCGCGCGCTCGGTCGCGGATTTGAGCTGGCCACAGGCTGCCATGATGTCATCGCCGCGCGTCTTGCGGATCGGCGAGGCATAGCCCGCTTGGTACACGATATTGGCGAACGCGCGGATACGGTTGTTCGAGGATCGCTTGTAGGGCGACCCGGGCCATTCGTTGAACGGGATCAGATTGATCTTGGCCGGGATATTGTGCCGCTTGATATGGTCGATGAGGCGATGCGCGTCCTCGTCCGTATCATTCACCCCGTCGAGCATCACGTATTCAAAGGTGATCCGCTCCGAGTTCGATGCCTTGGGATAGGCCGCGAGCGCCTCGAGAAGCGTCTCGATGTTCCAACGCTTGTTGATCGGCACAAGCACATCGCGCACATCGTCGGTTGTCGCATGGAAAGAAATCGCGAGGAGACAGCCGATCTCCTCCGCCGTGCGCGCGATCTCCGGCACGACGCCCGAGGTCGACAGCGTGATCCGGCGGCGCGAAAGCGAAATCCCCTCGGGGTCCATCGCGATCTTCATCGCGTCGCGCACGTTCTCAAAGTTATAAAGCGGCTCGCCCATGCCCATGAGCACGATATTGGACAGAAGCCGCGTCTCATCTTTCGGCGCGCCGCGCTCGGGCCATTCGCCAAGATCGTCTCGGGCCATCATGATCTGGCCGACAATCTCGCCCGCTGTCAGGTTCCGGACGAGTTTCTGCGTGCCAGTGTGGCAGAAGGAACAGGTCAGGGTGCAGCCGACCTGTGAGGAAATGCAGAGCGTGCCGCGATCCTCTTCGGGGATATAGACCACCTCGACCTCGTGTCCGCCCGCAATTCGCACAAGATATTTGCGGGTGCCATCGGTCGAGACCTGTTTGCTCACCACCTCGGGGATCTCGATCGAGAACTTCTCTTCGAGCATGGCGCGATAGGGTTTGGCGAGGTTGGTCATCTCGGCAAAGTCGCGCACGCCCCATTGGTAAATCCATTGCCAGATTTGCCCGGTACGCATCTTGGCCTGCTTCTCGGGCGTGCCTGCCTCGATAAGCGCGTCGCGCATTTGGTCGCGGGTGAGCCCGACAAGGTTTACCTTATCGCTCTCCGGCAGTTTGCGCGGAATGGTCATTACGTCCTGCGTGACGGGGGCGCGGGTGGTCATAGGGTCTCTCGGGTCTCAGGAAATCAGGCGCGGTGCATACACCATTAACAGGCAAATGCAAAGATTCCTAATCTTGCCGCCAGTGTCAGGCGCGCTTTTGCCGGGAAAGCGCCGTGCCTGTCTCGCTTTCACTTAGGGCGCGCCGGGCCGGTGCGCCGCGCCCCGCAAGGCGTTCGAGATCGGGAAAGAGCGAAAACATCGCGTCTCGGCCGGTGCAGGTCAGACCGGAAATCGCGCTCTCTGGGCGGCGGCTTTCGATCTGAAGCCCATCGGCGATGATGATCTCGGGTTGATCGAAAAGGAGCACGGTATAGCTCGGCTCCGGCAGGTAGGTCACTTGCGTGATGCCGCTCCACCCGGCAAGCGCGCGCGCCGGAACAAGCACCTCGTGGCTCGCAAAGAGATCACGGAACTCAGTGCCACGGAGCCAAATGCGCTGATCCGGGGCGAGATAGAGATCGCGCACCGGCAGATTCCGCCCAAGCGCGTGGCGCGGGATGAGGGTCGGGGTATCTTCAGGCGACAGGCGGGTCTCTGCGGTGACTTCCCCACGCCAGCGCAGCGGCACAAGGCCACGATCCCGCGACACAACCTTGTCGCCGGGGCGCAGGGCTTCAACGGCGATTTCGCCGCGTTGGGTTGCGATAAGGGTGCCATTCAATACGGCCTGAAGCCCCGTCAAAGAAACGGAGTCCGAGTCCTGTCTGGCGGCGAGGGTCGCCGGGTCCTGCACTGCTCTGCCTCCCGTTGGCGGTTCGCCCGGCCTTTGGTGGCCGATGTCCCCCGCGGTGGCATATAGGGTGCGCGCCCGTGTTTCCGGGCGTCGCGGTGGTCTCTTACTTGCAGCGTTTCTCGGCGTCTTCGACCGATGCGGTGAAGCCGAGAAGCGAGAAGGTATCGACGGTCTTGGTGCCGCGCGACGAGCGGGCGGTCAGAACGGCCTTGGCGCCGCGTTTCATCGCGGTCACGATCTTGGCGTCCTCGGCGGTCGAGGCGGGCCAGGCCCATTCGCCTTCGGTAAAGAGTTCGAAATCGGTGCCATCGACGTCAAGGTTCACGGTCGAGCCCTTGGCGAAGGGATAGCCCCCGGTAAACCCGACCTGCCCGGAGACATTCACGCTCGGGCGAAAGACGACCATCATCAGGATGTCCGAACGGCGCACCGCGACGACACGACCTTCCTTGGTGTTGACGGTTTCCTTGGCGGTTGAGACGGCCCAGCATTCTTTGGGCTCGTTCTCAACGAAAACGCTCCAGTCGGTGACGGCGTTGACCTGATTGTCGCTGCTTTGTTGCGCCGATGCGATGCCTGCGGTCAGCGCGAATGCGGCAGTGATGCCAGCCTTCATACACGCGTTCACGATACGTGATCCCATAATTCACAGCCTCCAAGCTGTTCTTGCCTCTGTCGTCCCACGGTCCGAATTTGTTTTCGGTATGTGCTGCGGGATATTTTCTTCTCGATCAAGTCACATTAGCCTGATTTGGGCGGCAGGGAAAAGACCTGTCGGCACAAATTTGCCTGAAACAGAGGGGTTTGGCATGGCGGGAGCGGTTCCCTTGGTCGAAATCTGGCGCGGTCCGTTCCTCGAGAGCGTTCATGCCGGTCATGCGGTGGTCTGTAATGCGGGCGGGGAGATCGTCGAGGCCTGGGGCGATCCTGAGGCAGTGGTCCTGCCTCGGTCGTCCTCGAAGATGCTTCAGGCCCTACCGCTGATCGAGAGCGGCGCGGCGGATGCAGTGGGTCTCACACGAGAGCAACTCGCGCTCGCCTGTGCCTCGCATAACGGCGCGGCGATTCATTCCGAACGTGTCACCGCATGGCTTGCCGACCTCGGGTTCAGCGACGCGGATTTCTGCTGTGGCCCGCAAGAGCCGCGCGACCTCGAAGCGCGCGATGAGTTGATCCGTGAGGGCAAACCGGTCTGCCGCTATCACAACAACTGCTCGGGCAAGCACTCCGGGTTTCTGACGCTCACAAAGCATCTCAAGGCGGGGCCCGAGTATGTCGCGCTCGACCATCCGGTGCAGAAAGCGGTCAAGGCGGCCTTCGAGGAGGTCACAGAGGAAGATAGCCCCGGCTATGGCGTCGATGGATGTTCCGCGCCGAACTTTGCCGCGACGATGCATGGCATGGCGCGGGCGATGGCCTTCTTTGCCGCCGCCAACCCAGATGGCGACAGGCGGCAAGCGGCGGCGGTGCGCCTGCGCGAAGCAATGGCGGCCTATCCCGAGCTTGTCGCGGGCGAGGGCCGGGCCTGTACCGAATTGATGCGCGCGATGGATCACAAGGTGGCGGTCAAGACCGGGGCCGAGGGGTATTTCGTCGCCATCATCCCGGAAAAGAAGCTCGGCATCGCGGTCAAGATCGCCGATGGCGCGTCGCGCGGGGCGGAATGTATCACGGCGGCGCTTTTGGTGCGGCACGGGGCGCTCGACCCGGCGCATCCGGTGGCACGGAAATACATCGACGGCACGATCAAGAACTGGGACGGGCTGGTGACCGGGCGGATGCGCCCTGTGGAGGGGGTGCTCCCGCCTCTTTGAGACGCGGCAAAGCCGCATCGCAAAGCGTTGGGCATAGCTGGGGGCGCGGCCCCCAGACCCCCATCTCAATTGGGGGCCAGCCCCCAAACCCAACTTTCGATTGGGGGCCAGCCCCCAAACCCCCGGGATATTTCCGGCAAGAGGAAGAGATCAGGCAGCGAAATCGGGTTTCGCGTAGCCTTGGATATAGAGGAGTGCGGTAAGGTCACCGTGGTTGATGCGGATATCGCATTCGGCAGCGACGGAGGGTTTCGCATGAAGCGCAACGCCCGCGCCCGCGAGGCCGAGCATGCCGAGATCGTTCGCTCCATCGCCGACCGCCATCACATCGGCGTGGGCAAGGCCGAGGCGCGCGGTGATGTCCTTGAGGGCCTGCACCTTGGCTTCGCGTCCTAAGATCGGGCGTCCGACATCGCCGGAGAGTTTGCCATCCGCGGTCAAAAGCGTATTGGCGCGGTTCTCGTCAAAGCCAAGGGTGTCTGCGACCCGCGCGGTAAAGGCGGTGAAGCCGCCAGAGACCAGCGCGGCGTAGGCACCATTGGCTTTCATCGTCGCCAAAAGCGCCTTGCCGCCGGGCATGAAGGTAATGCGGGTGTCGAGCACCTTGCCAATGACTGCTTCGTCCAGACCTTTGAGCAGGCCGACCCGTTCGATCAGCGCGCCTTCGAAGTCCAGTTCCCCATTCATGGCGCGGGCGGTGATGTCCTTGACGAAATCGCCCACGCCGACCTCATCGGCCAGCTCGTCGATGCATTCCTGTTGGATCATCGTGGAATCCATATCCGCGAGGAGCATCTTCTTGCGGCGTCCCTCGGCGGGCAGAACGATGAGGTCGACACCCATGCCCTGAAGTTCAGCCCAAACCTCCCATTGGTTCGCGGGCAAGGTCTCGAGCGGGAATTCGGCGGCTTCGTCCGGGGCGAGCCATGTCGCCTCGCCGCCGCCCCAGGCATTGCGCAGCGAGTCGACCAAGGCCGGGTCGAGCGACGGGGTGGAGGGGGCGGTCAGAAGCGTGGCGATGAACATGGGGGTCTCCCGTGAATGAGTCGCCTTGGGCCTTAGCAAAGGGTTGCGAGCAAGG
Source organism: Shimia sp. FJ5 (assembly GCF_032918335.1). Taxonomy (NCBI): domain Bacteria; kingdom Pseudomonadati; phylum Pseudomonadota; class Alphaproteobacteria; order Rhodobacterales; family Roseobacteraceae; genus Shimia; species Shimia sp. FJ5. The sequence continues at coordinate 298,484 of NZ_JAWJUV010000002.1, forward strand.
CCAGCCGTTCACGTGTCGCGGCGGCGAAGTTTCCGATAGGCGTCAGGGCGCGTCGCTTTTTGAGCGCGAACAGTCGCCTTGCGTGCATTTTCCTGTTGTGCGGGCGCAGCATTGGCCCTAAGTCGGTCCGTGGGACACCCCTCCCCAACGAGGGGCGCTTATCTGGAAGGGTAGCACTTATGGCTATGCATCAACCGGCAACGCGGCCGGCAAATCCGCGTTTTTCCTCTGGCCCCTGCGCCAAACCCCCCACATTCACGCTCGATAAACTCGCCGATGCCGCTCTTGGTCGCTCGCACCGTGCCGCTGTTGGCAAGGACAAGCTCAAGGCCGCGATTGAAGGCACACGCGAGATTCTCGGCATTCCTGCGGATTACAAGATCGGCATCGTGCCGGCGTCGGATACTGGCGCTGTCGAGATGGCGATGTGGAGCCTCCTCGGCGCGCGTGGCGTCGAGATGCTGGCCTGGGAATCCTTTGGCTCGGGCTGGGTCACCGATGTGAACAAACAGCTCAAGCTCGACGCCGTGGTGAAAACCGCCGATTACGGCGAGATCGTTGATCTTGCCTCGGTCGATTTCGCCAATGACGTTGTCTTTACTTGGAACGGCACGACCTCGGGCGTGCGGGTGCCGAACGGCGATTGGATTCCGGCGGACCGCGAAGGCCTGACCATCTGTGACGCGACCTCGGCGGCGTTTGCCATGGACCTGCCCTGGGACAAGCTCGATGTGACGACCTTCTCCTGGCAGAAAGTGCTTGGCGGCGAAGCGGCGCACGGGATGCTTATCCTGAGCCCCCGGGCGGTTGAACGCCTTGAGAGCTACACGCCTGCATGGCCGCTTCCGAAGATTTTCCGCCTGACTAAGGGCGGCAAGCTCATCGACGGGATCTTTACCGGCGCGACGATCAACACGCCTTCGATGCTCGCGGTTGAGGATTACCTCTTCGCGCTTGATTGGGCGCGTTCCGAGGGCGGCCTTGAAGGGCTGATCGCGCGGGCCAATGCCAATACCAAGGCCGTGGCCGACTTCGTCGAGATGCATGATTGGGTCGATTTCCTTGCCCATGATCCGGCAACGATGTCGAACACCTCGGTCTGCCTCAAGTTCACCGACGCGCGCATCAAGGACGGTGCCGCCTTTGCCAAGGCCGTGGCCAAGCGCCTCGAGGCGGAAGATATCGCGCTTGATATCGGCGCGTATCGCGATGCGCCTCCGGGTCTACGGATCTGGTGTGGCGGCACGGTCGAGACCTCCGACGTGGCGGCGATGCTGCCCTGGCTCGAATGGGCCTTTGAGGCCGAAATCGAAGCGCAAGCGTAAGCGAGTGCCGGGCCAAAGCCCGGCCTCCGTCATCTATTCCAACATCGTAGTCCGGGCATTTGCCCGGCACCCCGACCCAATCAAAGGACCAAACACATGGCTCCCAAAGTTCTCGTATCCGACAAACTCAGCGAAACCGCCGTGCAGATCTTCCGCGATCGCGGCATCGACGTCGATTTCATGCCCGACCTTGGCAAGGACAAGGACAAGCTCGCCGAGGTGATCGGCCAGTATGACGGTCTTGCGATCCGCTCCGCGACCAAGGTCACGCCGACGATCCTCGAAGCTGCCACGAACCTCAAGGTCGTCGGTCGCGCCGGGATCGGCACCGACAACGTTGATAAGGAAGCGGCGTCGAAAAAGGGTGTGATCGTCATGAACACCCCCTTCGGCAACATGATTACCACCGCCGAGCACGCCATCGCGATGATGTTCGCCGTGGCCCGCCAGATCCCCGAAGCCTCCGCCTCGACCCATGCGGGCAAGTGGGAGAAGTCGAAATTTATGGGTGTTGAGCTTACCAACAAGACCCTTGGCGTCATCGGTGCGGGCAATATCGGCGGTATCGTCTGCGACCGTGCACGCGGTCTCAAGATGAAGGTCATCGCGTATGACCCCTTCCTGGGTCAGGAGAAGGCCGACAAGATGGGCGTCGAGAAGGTCGAGCTTGACGAGCTTCTGAGCCGTGCGGATTTCATCACGCTGCACGTGCCGCTGACCGATACGACCCGCAATATCCTCTCGAAAGAGAACCTCGAGAAAACCAAGAAAGGCGTGCGGATCATCAACTGTGCGCGCGGCGGTCTCGTGGACGAAGCGGCGCTGGCAGAGATGCTTAAGTCGGGTCATGTCGCGGGCGCAGCCTTTGACGTGTTCTCGGAAGAACCGGCCAAGGAGAACCCGCTCTTCAACCTGCCCAACGTGGTCTGCACTCCGCACCTCGGCGCGGCGACCACCGAGGCACAGGAGAACGTGGCGCTTCAGGTCGCGGATCAGATGGCGAACTACCTCCTGACCGGCGCCGTGGAAAACGCGCTCAACATGCCGAGCGTGACCGCGGAAGAAGCCAAGATCATGGGCCCGTGGATCAAGCTTGCCGATCACCTTGGCGCCTTCTCGGGCCAGATGACCGACGAGCCGATCAAGGCGATCAACATCCTCTATGACGGTGTGGTCTCCGAGATGAACCTCGAGGCGCTGAACTGCTCGGTCGTGGCGGGGATCATGAAAAAGGCCAACCCGGACGTGAACATGGTGTCGGCCCCGGTTGTCGCCAAAGAGCGTGGCATCAAGATTTCGACCACGAACCAGGACAAGTCGGGCGCGTTTGATGGCTATATCAAGGTCACTGTTGTGACCGACAAACGCGAGCGTTCCATCGCGGGCACCGTGTTCTCGGATGGCAAGCCGCGCTTTATCCAGATCAAGGGCATCAACATCGACGCCGAGATCGGCGCCAACATGGTCTATACCACCAACGAAGACGTGCCAGGCATTATCGGCACCCTTGGTCAGACCCTTGGCGAGAACGGCGTCAACATCGCGAACTTTACCCTTGGTCGTGCCGATGTCGGCGGCGAAGCCATCGCGCTTCTCTACGTGGACGCGCCGGTGGCGTCTGCGACCCTCGACAAGCTCTGCCAGACCGGCATGTTCGGTCAGGTGAAAGCGCTTCAGTTCGACGTCGAGTAATCACGCGACAACTTCGTGAAATTCTGCGCCGCCCCTGTCCGGGGCGGCGTTTTGCGTTTAGGCAGGAGAGAACAGGACAAGGACCGTTTGCATGACCGCGCCCCTCTACGCCATTGGCGATATTCACGGACAGAAAACCATGCTCGAAGATGCGCTTGCGCGGATCGAGGCGGACGGCGGGCGCGATGCCGAGATCGTCTTTCTTGGCGACCTCGTGGATCGCGGGCCGGAGAGCGCCGGGGTGATTGACCTATTGCAGACGGGCGTGGCCGAGGGGCGCAACTGGACCGTGCTACGCGGCAACCACGACCGGATGTATTCCTGTTTCATGGAGGAATTACCCCGGCCCGATCCCTTTGTCCTGCTTGGGATGGATTGGTTCAGCGAGAGGATCGGTGGGCGCAGCACGCTGGCCTCTTACGGGATCGAGACGGACGACTCGTCACGCTATTTTCAGGTCCACGCCGAGGCGCGGGAGGTGATCCCGCAGGCGCATGTGGATTTCATGGCCGCACTTCCGGCCTATCGTCTCGTCGGGAATCTTCTTTTCGTCCACGCGGGCATTCGCCCCGAGGTCGCCCTTGAGGATCAGAGCGAAGATGATCTCTGCTGGATCCGGCAGGAATTCCTCGACTATCGCGCGCCGCATCCGTGGCTTGTCGTGCATGGACACACGCCGCAGAAGGCTCCGGTGCATGAAGGCAACCGGGTGAACCTCGATTCCGGCGCAGGATATGGACGGCCGATCACGGCGGCGGTTTTCGAAGGCGATCAGGTGCATGTTCTGGAAGAGACCGGACGGCGCGCCCTTCGGCCCTGATCGCGCGGGATTCCGTTACGTCCAACGCGGCTTTGCGAGACTTTCCCGTGTTTCTGCGGGTTTGCCGGAGGCGATGCCGGGCGTAGTGTGTCGCCAACCGAGGAATAGGAGGTTTCCATGACGGATATTGTGATTCTCGACGGTGCACGCACCGCAATCGGCACCTTTGGCGGTTCGCTCGCCGGTACCGCCCCGATCGATCTTGGCGCGACGGCGGCCAAGGCGGCGATGGAGCGGTCTGGCGTCGAAGGCGGCCAGATCGGCCACGTTGTCTTTGGCCATGTCATCAACACCGAGCCGCGCGACATGTATCTCAGCCGCGTGGCTGCGATGAACGCGGGCATTCCCGACACCACGCCGGCGATGAATGTGAACCGCCTTTGCGGCTCCGGCGCACAGGCCATCGTGTCGGCGGCACAGTCGCTCATGCTTGGCGATGCGGATTTTGCGCTTGCAGGCGGTGCAGAGAGCATGAGCCGCGCGCCCTATATCGTCCCGTCCCAGCGTTGGGGCCAGAAGATGGGCGACGTGCAGACCCTCGACATGATGCTCGGCGCGCTCAACTGCCCGTTCGGCACCGGCCATATGGGTGTCACCGCAGAGAACGTCGCGGATGAACATGACGTGAGCCGCGATGACATGGACGCTTTCGCGCTCGAGAGCCAGCAGCGTGCGGCGGCGGCCATCGAAGCCGGTCATTTCAAGAGCCAGATCGTTCCGGTCGAGGTCAAGGTCAAGCGCGACATGGTCGCCTTTGACACGGACGAGCATCCGACGCCCTCGACGACGGAGAGCCTTGGCAAACTGCGCCCTGTGTTCAAGAAAGACGGTCGCGTCACGGCGGGCAACGCCTCGGGGATCAACGATGGTGGCGCGGCGCTCGTGCTGGCGCGGGCCGATGCGGCAGAGAAGGCGGGCCTCAAGCCCAAGGCGCGCATTCTTGGCTATGCCCATGCCGGTGTCCGCCCCGAGGTCATGGGGATTGGTCCGGTGCCGGCGGTCGAGAACCTGCTCGCCAAGACCGGGATGTCGATCACCGATTTTGACGTGATCGAATCCAACGAAGCCTTCGCCGCTCAGGCGATTGCGGTCAACAAAGGGCTTGGTCTCGATACTTCCAAGGTCAACCCGAACGGTGGCGCGATTGCGCTTGGCCATCCGGTTGGCGCGACGGGCTGCATCATCACCGTGAAGGCGCTTTACGAGCTCGAGCGGATCGGCGGCAAACGCGCGCTCATCACCATGTGCATCGGCGGCGGTCAGGGCATCGCCATCGCCATCGAGCGTCTCTGATCAACATGTTTCGGCGCGGGGGAAGACCCTCGCGCCGGATCTTTCGCACCACCGCGATACAGACGCGATACCGACGGAATACCGACGTTGGATTTGGTCCCTATTCCACCCAAATCTCTGCCCGATCCGCGCGCCCCTTGGCGTCGATGATTGTCACCGTTGAGGCCCCCTTTTCGTCGAACGGCAGGGTGATCTCGCGCCGCCGAATGTCGCTGGCCAATGGGCGACCATTGGCAAGGATCGTATAGGGCAAAGCGCCTGCCCGGACTTTCACCGTAAGCCCCCCTTCAAGCCCCACAAGCCTTGCGCCATTGGGCGGAAAGGTCATGCGCGGGGCGTCTGGGCTACGCTCAAAAACGGCATTGCGTCCTTGGAACCGGCGTAGCGGCTCGGGCAGGTCCGCAGAGCCGAGAAGCAGGGTTTCCGGCGGTGGCGGCCCCAGTGGGTCGAGCGCGGGCTTCAGGCGCTGGAAGGCCTCGAACAGCACCGGCGCCGCGACCTCTCCGCCAAATGCGCCCGGCACCGGCGTCCCATCCGGCCGCCCAATCCAAACAGCCCCCACATGCCGCCCGTCATAGCCCACGGCCCAAGCGTCGCGGTGGCCATAGCTTGTCCCGGTCTTGTAGGCGAGGCCGCTTTGCGGCGCGCCGGGTGGCGGGGTGAGGGCAGAGAGGATATGCCCGATTTGCCAAGCGGCAGAGTGGCTTACGACCTGTGAAACAGGCTCTGAAACAAGGGTTTTCGACCAATGTAGCGGCACGGCTTTACCGCCGTTCCCAAGCATCGCATAGAGGCGCAAGAGGTCTTCCATCGTGACGCCGACACCGCCCAACGCCATGGCGAGGCCGGGTTTTCCCGTCGGCAGGCGCGGCGTGCCGCCGGTCTTGCGCAGCGCCGACATCAGCCGAGCAGGGCCGATTTGATCGGTGATGAGGATGACGGGGATATTTAGCGACAGGCGCAGCGCCTCGGCCACCCGCAACTCGCCGCGAAAGGCCCCATCGAAGTTCTGCGGCGCGTAAGAGCCAAAGCGCACGGGCGCATCGTTGATGAGCGTTTCGGGATGAATGAGGCCCTGATCGAAGCCCATCGCGTAGACTAACGGTTTGAGCGTCGAGCCAGGCGAGCGGAGCGCACGGGTCATATCGACAAACCCTTCGCGGCGCGTATCGTCATAGGCGGCAGAACCGACAGAGGCGAGGATTTCTCCGCTTTGGTGGTCAGCGATCATCAGCGCGATAGAGAGCCGATCTCCCGCCTTTTCCATAGTGTCGGCAGCGAGGGATTCCAGCGATGCCTGAAGCGTCGCATCAAGGGTCAGGTCATGGCGTAGGGCGTCCGGAGAGTCGGCAAGCGCCCGGTCAGCCAAATGTGGCGCGAGCGCGGGGAAAGCTCTACGCCTGTTGGGCATGGCATCACGGATGGCGGCCTTGGCGGTCTCGGGATCGAGGGTGCCACCCGTCAGGCGGGTGAGAACCCGATTTCGGGCCGCGCGCGCGGCCAAGGGTGCACGATCTGGACGCCGCGTTTCGGGGCTTTGCGGCAGGGCGATAAGAAAGGCGGCCTCGGCGGGTGTGAGGCGGGTCGGCTCCTTGCCGAACCAAGCCAGCGTTGCCGCCCGGATGCCTTCGAGATTGCCACCGAAGGGCGCGTGGGTCAGGTAGAGCGTCAGGATATCGTCTTTGCTGAGGCGACGCTCTATCGCCATTGCGAGGCGCATTTGACGCAATTTTCCGCGCCAACGCCGGGTTGACCCATCTTCGAGCAGCCGTGCGACCTGCATCGTCAGGGTCGAGCCGCCAGAGATAACGTTTCCGCTTAAGAGGGCCTGCCATGCGGCGCGCGCGAGGGCGATGGGATCAACACCAACGTGCCGGTAGAAGCGTTTGTCCTCGTAGGCAATCAGCATGTCCAGATAACGGCGATCCACACGCCCCGGCGTCGCGCCAAGGCGCCATAGCCCGTCCTCTACAGTATAGGCGCGCAGCAGAGCACCATCGCGGTCGCGGACCTCGGCAGAGGTTGCGCTCAGGAGAGGGGGCATCTCGGTCGCGTCGATCCAGTCGTCAATCGCATCCCGCCCGGCCGCGCCAAAAAGCAGCGCGGCGACAAGTGCAAAGGGGGCGAAGCGGCGGATCATTCGGCCACCGTCACCTCGCCGCTGGCGGTATTGGCGCGGTATTGCGGGCGATACATATCCTCGACCGAAGCGGCTGGATGATGGAACGTCCCCGGCGACACGGCGCGCAGCATGTAGGCGAGGCGGAAGCTCTTGTCCGAGCGCCAATCCACTGCGGCAAGGAAGCGATCCGAGCGGAACTCGGCGTTCTGTGTCGCGGCGGGTTTGAGCCAGTCGAGTTCGCGGATATCGCCGCTTGCCAGAAGGTTGGGATTGTCGATCTCGAACCCGGCGGGAAGCGGGTCGTTGACCATGAGACGCGCGCCGCCTTTCTCGAACGGTGTCACGGTGAGGACAGCGACGAGGCGATCCCCGGATCGGGCGCCGTCGAGCGTTGCCGGTTGGCCATCGGTGGTGAAATAACTGCGCTCGATCGAATAGCCATAGCCCCCCGCCGTGAGCGGGTAGTTCGGCACACCAAGTGACGTCACGGTCAGGTAGGTATCGCGCTCGCCTTGATTGCTGATGAGGAGAGGATCAAAGGCCAGCTCGTTCTCGAAGCTTCGGATGAGCGGGCCGTCCTGTGCCGTGCCGTTGACTGTCAGGGAACCGCTTGCGCTATCTTCGATGAGGGCGTTTGCCGCCATCAGGGACCAAACGGATTCCTGAGTCGAAAGCGACCGATCCGCGTTGCCGATGCGGGCCGAAAGGCGATCGCGGTCGATACGGGCGCTTCCCGCTTCGACGGCGAGGGTCAGGAGGCCCGCTGTGTCGCGCAGGTTGGTGCCATAGTCGACGCGCCAGAGCGGCTTTGACGCATCCTGCATCCGCCCGTCCATCAGGCGCGATGCGATATCGAACATGCGGTCCGCGCGGGTTTGGTCGCCGTAGAAGGCAAGCGCTGCGCCGATCTGAGCGGCGGCGAGCGGCGTGGCGAAGGCCTCGGCCTTGACGTCTGCGTAATAGCGCAGATCGCCCATATTGGCCGCGCCTTCACGCGCCAAGACCATCAGCGCATAGGCAATGTCTTCGCCGCCCTTGTCGAAGTCGGGCGCATAGTTCACCCGGTTGCGCAGGTTGTCGAGCGCGGTGCGAAAGGCGCGATCCGGCACGTCATAGCCTTTGCCGCGTGCACGGCTCAGGAAATCGGACACATAGGCATCGAGCCAGAAATCGCCCGATCCCGCGCGCCAGAGACCGAAGGCGCCGTTGCTTGCTTGCCGGGTGAGAATGACGGAGATGGCGTCGTCGATGCGGGATTGCATCTTCTCTTCTGCGCCCATGCCGAGGGCGTTGCTCACTGATTCAAAATAGAGCAGCGGAAGGGCCTTGGAGGTGATCTGCTCGGTGCAGCCATATGGATAGCGATCCAGCGTGCGCAAGAGGCCCGGCGCATCGAAGCGGGCGATTGGGCCAGCGGAGATCACGGCGGACCCTGTGCCGGGGCGCAGATTGGCAAAGAGGTTCGCGTCGAGCATGAAGCTGTCGCCCGCCGCGAGAGAGAGGCGCTGTGTCGTGCTGATTTCGGGATCATTGGCGCGCACAGGTAGCGTCAGGGACTTCACCAGTTGCTTGCCATCAGGCGTTGTCAGGGCGATGCGTAGAATATGGTCTCCGACTTCCGAGGCCCGAACCGGGATCGAAAGCTGTTCCGTCGCGCCTTTGTCGAGGCTAAGGCCAGAAGGCACGGAGCCTGCGAGCGTCACACCCTCGCCAGAGACATCAAGGCCCATGCGACCGGTTGCGCCTTCGACATGGGTCAGTTCGAGAAGCAGGCGGCTTTCATCACCTGGGGCAAGGAAGCGCGGTAGGCTCGCGGTCACGACGACCGGATCGCGGACGATGGTCTCGGTATCGGCTTGTCCAACGGCGGACGGCGTCCAAGCGATGGCCATGAGGCGGACAGAGCCGTTGAATTCGGGCATGTCGAAGGAAATTGTCGCCGTACCTCCCGAGCCGATTTCGACCGGCCCTTCAAAATAGGCGACGAGTTCTTCGGTCGGGGGCGGGGATTGGAACGAAGCCCCTGCCGCCGCATCACCGCCAGAGCGCAGCGCGCCCATCTCGCCAGAAAGTCCGTCGATCAGGCGGCCATAGATATCGCGGATCTCCATGCCAAGGCGGCGCTGGCCGAAATAGTGATCGGACGGGTCGGGCGATTTGAAACCGGTCATGTTGAGGATACCGACATCCACCGCCGCGAGCGTCACGTAGGCCGTTTCGCCCTCAGCGATACCATCGACACTGACCACGACGTCAAGCGGGCCGCGCGGGGCGGCGATCTCGGGGGCGTCAATCGACACAGCGAGCTTCTTGTCGCCGGGATCAATCGAGGCATGGGCAAGACCAAGGGCGCGGGATGGTGTTTGTTCGGCCTCTGCATCCGCCGGACGCAGCACCGAGGCCGTCACGTAGGCGCCGGTGCCCCAATCGTCGGTGACGGGCACGGGGATGAGGTTCTCGCCCTCATCGACATCCACCGCCTGCTTGGCGATGAGGCGGTTGGACATGACCGAGACGAGCGCCGTCCCGGCAAAGCGCGGCACAACCCGGAGCATCGCGGTCTCACCGGGTTTATAGGCCGGTTTGTCGAGCGATAGTTCAAGCATATCGGGAGTCTTGCTCGTATCGGCGGGGACATACCAACCGGCGTAGAAATCGGTCGAGCTTGCGACATATGGGCCGGAGGTGGTTTCGACGACGAGCTCATATTCGCCCCAGTCTACCCCGGCAGTAACCTCGACGGGGGCATCCCCGAGTGTGATATCACCTCCAGCGATCCGGGTCCGGCGCGTAAGCGGCTCCCAGTCCCAATTTCCATAGCGATGATACCATTGGTAGGTCGTGCGCACGCGGTTGAGTGTCCATTTTACCTGCATCGGTGCTGTGTGGCCGTCGGGGTGCACGGCGGCGAGTTCGAAGCCTGCATCGCTACCTTCGCGCACGACACCCTCGTCAAAGAGCGGTTTGATCCCGATCAGGGGGGTATCAAGGGCGATTGGCGCTGTTTCACGACGTTCGACCGGCCGGCCCGAGCCTTCGAACACACGCGTTGTGATCTGAAGTTCGAGGGGGCGTCCGCTTTGCTCTGTGTCCGGGATCGGCAGGTCCAGGAGGGATTGACCGTTGGCGTCGGTCTCCTTGGCCGAGAAATACTCGGTCCTTGCGTTGAAGCGTTCGTCGTGACGGCCAAAATGGTAACCCTTGTAGCCCTCAAGCGTGTCGCGGGCGCGCAGGGTGGCCTGTCCCTCGACGCGCAAACCAGCTCCCGGCGCGCCGAAGAGATAGCGCGCGTCGAGTGTCGCCGTGGCGGGCTTGGCGCGGGAAAGGGGCGTTTCGGACAGGGTAAGATCAAAGTCGATCCGCTCGGGCAGGAAGTCCTCGACCAGCAGTTTTTCAACCGCCAGCGGCGCCGCTTCGGGGTCGCTCAGGATCGCGAGCTTCCACGTGCCACGCGGCACGGTAGCACCCAATGGGAAGGAAAAGACATGCCCGCCTGCGGCCTCGGCAGAGGAAAGGCGGCGCGCATATTCAACACCATCGGGGCGGGTCAATGTCGCGGTGAGGGGCAGGTCCGTGAGCGCTTTGGCAACTGCATCGCGGGCCAGTGCGGTCGCGTGGATTGTTTCTCCTGCGCGATAGGCGCCGCGATCCGTGGCAAGGAACACATCGACAGGCGGGGCAGGCGGATTACCCTCGACGCCCCGGTCCGAAAGATCAAAGGCCGGATCAGTAAGCGACAGGAAGGAGAAATCCTCGCCGCTCTCCATCAAGAGCATTGCGGGAGCTTGGCTTCCTTTGCCGCGGATCAGACCTGCCTCAAATAGGGCATAGCCGTTGGCATCCGCTTGTGTCGTACCTAGAACGCGATTGCTTCGCGACAGAAGGGTCAGCTTGGTCTCTGACAAGGCAGAGGCGTTCGACAGGGCGCGCAGCATGACGTGAAGCCCGTCCGTCCCCGAAAGCGTGGTTGCACCGATATCGGAGAGGATGAACCATTGCGTCGTCGCGGTTTCGTCATAGCGGTCCGCACCGGGAAGATCCGCCGTCAGGGCATAGAGGCCGGTCGGCAGATCCTTGATGATATCGCCCATGGGAAGGCGGGTCGTCATGTCGATGTTGAGCGTGTTCTCAACCATGCCTTCGCCGGTCCAGACGTCCTCGGCGATGTCGCTGCTGAAGCTGTCCATCTGCCAATGGCGCAGGGGTTGGCCAAAATAGTCGTCTTGCAAGGTCCGCAGAATATTGCGGTCGCTCACGCGTTGAAGACGTAGCGTGATGATGTCGAGGTTGACGGTTTCGATGGGAAGACCTGCTTCTTCTGTGCGCGGTAGAACGTAGGCGCGACCGGGGAAGCGCACCGCCGGAGAGCGATCGCGAACATAGAGCGTCAGTTCGGTATCGCGGGCCAGAGTTTCGCCGCTTTCCGCCGGAAGCCCTTTGCGGAAGGTCAGGCGATAGCGCTCGCCGTGCGACACGCCAGTGACACAGATGCGGCGTTCTTCGGCCTCGACGGCAAGGCGCTGGTCGGGCAGGCGCAGGTAGGTGGCATAGTCGACGCCCGCTTTGACCAGAGGTTCGTTGAACTCGGCACAGATGCGCGGTTCGGCGAGGTCGCTTTCGACGCTATGTTCGCTAATCCGGAAGCCGTATTTGGCGATGGCCTTGTCGAGCGCGGAAATCACATCATCTCGGGGCTGGATCGCTTCGGCGAGGCGCAGAACGTTCAGGCTCTGCCGGCCTTTGCCGGTTTCCTCGAACATCTCGGCCATGACCATGAGAGAGGAGACGCGCGCCGGATCGTTCGGGGCTCGAAGATAGGCGTTGATGCTTCCATAGAGGGCGCGGCGCAGGTAACGGTTCTTGTCTTTCTGGCCGGGCGCGACTTCGCGATTTAGCCGCGCATATTCGAGCCAAAGATCGCTCTTGTCGGTCTTGGCAACCGCCGCTCCGGTCCAGCGCATGGCATTGAGCGTATCGCCATCGGCGCGTCGCTTCTGGGCGGCGTCGAGCAGGGCTTCGACAGTCCACGGGCCACCGGCATGGATGCGACCGATCTGTTCGGCCTGTGACCGGGCCTCGCGCCAATCATATGCGGACAGAAAGGCAAGATCGGGAGCGCGGTTCTGGCCAAGGGCGAGTGTCCGTTGATCTGTTTCGAAGATCTCAGCAGAGATGGCGCCTTCGTAGGGTTGGCGGTCAGAGATATTCTTCTTGGGAAAGCAAGATCCGGCGCGGGAATTGAAGGTAAACGCCTTGCACTCGGAGTTGGCGATGCAGGCTTTGCTACAGGCTTCGAAGGTTGTGTCGAATATATTGGTCAAATCCCCGCCGTAGAAATCCACATCCCGGCTCACAATGGCCCGCCGTTCGGGGATCATATCCTCTTGGGCAAAGGCGAACTGAGCCGTGAGAAGCCCAAGGACGGTCGCGAGAAAAAGGCGCATATCACTCTCCATGAAACAATGCGCGCATGGTGGCATGTGTGCCGCCACCGTGGCAACGATTCCTCCGGTCGGGTTTAAGCCAGTCTTTACCCGTTCACGCCAAATATGAGTCGGCGAAGCGGGGAAGATCGGTGGCGTAGATGACGTTGACGCATAAACTGGCGGAAGAAAGGCGGGCGCGGCTTGCGGCTGAGCGGTTGCTCGACCTCAAGCAGGCAGAGCTATTCGCCGCCAACCGGAAGCTCGGGCTTCATGCCGAGGCGCTTTCGAACGAGATCGTCGAGACACGCGCCGAGGTCGAGACCGTGCGAGACGAAAATCAGCGCGTCAAAACCGATCTTCTTGCGGCGAATGAAAAGATAGAGATCGCGGAGCGGCGGCTCTGGCTCTCGATTGAGACGATACAGGACGGGTTTGCCTTTTTTGATGCGCGCGATCGGATGATCGGGGCGAACCACGCCTACCTCAAAGTGTTCGATGGCGTCGACGAGATCAAACCCGGTGTGTCTTACACTCGGATTCTCGAGGTCATCACCGAAGAAGGGGTCTTTAACATCGGGGATGAACGCCCCGCGGATTGGCGTGCCAAGATGCTGGCGCGGTGGCATCAGCCTGCACCGCCGCCGATGACACTCCGCCTCTGGAATGGGGAGTATATCAAGCTTATCGACCAACGCGGACACGGCGGCGACATCGTGAGCCTTGCGCTCAACATCACGGAAACAGTCGCCTATGAGGCGAAACTCAAGGCGGAACAGGCCCGTGCTGAGGCGGCGAGCCGCGCGAAATCGGCGTTTCTGGCCAATATGAGCCACGAAATTCGGACACCGATGAATGGGATCGTGGGGATGGCGGACCTGTTGAAAGACAGCGCGCTCAGCGACGAACAGGATTTGTTCGTGCAAACCATCAAGAATTCTGCCGAGGCGCTTCTCGTCATCATCAACGATGTGCTCGACTATTCCAAGATCGAGGCCGAGAAGCTTGTTCTGCATGCCGAGAGCTTTGATCTCGAGCGTTGTATCCATGAGGTGATGACGCTCTTGCAGCCAACGGCGCGAGAGAAGGGGCTATCTCTGGTCGTGGACTACGATCTGTTTCTGCCGACCATGTTCGTTGGGGATCCGGGGCGTTTGCGGCAGGTGATGACCAACCTTTTGGGCAACGCGGTCAAGTTCACAGGGGCGGGCCATGTCCTTGTGCGGGTCGTCGGGACAACGGACACAAGCACGGGACATTGCGAATTGCACATCACCGTGGAAGATACCGGGATCGGCATTCCCGAAGACAAGATCGAGCACATCTTTGGCGAATTCAATCAGGTAGATGATGAGCGCAACCGCCAGTTCGAGGGGACCGGGCTTGGTCTGTCGATCACCAAGCGCCTGATCACTCTCATGGGGGGCGAAATCTGGGTCGACTCGGTCGCCGGGGAAGGGGCGAGTTTCGGTATGCGCGTGACCTTGCCCGTGGACGAAGACATGTCCCTCGCCCCGCCGGAGCTGCCACCGGATATCCGCAAGGTGCTTATTGTGGATGATAAGGCGATCAATCGCACCCTGCTTCAGAAACAGATGGAGCAGATGGGGGCGCGGGTCAGCCTGTGCAGCAATGCCGCAGAGGCAGGCGATCTCGTGTCCGGGGCGGATCTTGTCCTTGCCGAGGAGGCAATGCCACGGGTCGGTGGCGCAGCATTGGTCGAAGACTTGCGAACGCAGGGGTGGGGCGGGCCGATTATCCTTCTAAGCGATAATCCGGCTCGGTTCGGTAGCGGCGGCGGCGATGCAAAGGTCGTGCTTCTCAAGACGCCAAGCGTGCGGCGGGCCTTGTTCCAGAAGATACATGATCTATGCCAAGGCGGCCCTTTCACAGACGCAGCGACGGAGGGTGCCGAGGTCGTCTTGGCGCCCGAAGGGCGGCGCATGCGTATTCTGGCGGCGGAGGATAACAAGACGAACCGGCTTGTCCTGAGCAAGTTGCTCAAGTCGCTCGAAATCGACCTCAGCTTTGCGGAGAACGGGATTGAGGCGGTAGAGGCGTTTCAGACAGATCGTCCGGATCTCATCTTTATGGATATCTCAATGCCGAAGATGGACGGCAAGGAGGCAACCCAGCGCATTCGCGAGATCGAAGGCAACAGCCGAGTGCCGATTATTGCGCTCACGGCGCATGCGGTAGAGGGCGACGAGGAAGGTATCCTCGCCGCCGGGCTCGATCACTATTTGACCAAACCGCTGCGTAAGGATCAGATATTCAACGCAATCGCGCTCAATTGTCCGCCGGGGGCGTGCGATCCCTTCCCGGATGTGGCGCGGCCGACGGGTTAGGCTTCGGGCGTGTTGCGCAGAAAGACCCAGCGGTCGCCTTCAGACATGTCGGGCTGATAGGCATAGCCGCCAAGGTCAAAGTCCTTGAGGCCTTCGGGGTCGGTCAGGCGGCGCTGGATGATGAAACGCGCCATAGAGCCGCGGGCTTTCTTGGCGTAGAAGCTCACGATTTTTGGGAGGCCGCCCTTGTCCTCCATAAAGACCGGCGTGATGACACGCAGTTTCAGCGCGTCGAGGTCAACCGCGCCGAAGTACTCTTGGCTGGCGCAGTTGACGAGGACGTGGCTGCCGGTGTCTTTCGCCTGTGCATTGAGTGCGCTGGAGATCTGGCTCCCCCAGAATTCATAGAGGTTCTTGCCGCGCGGGTTCTTGAGGCGGCTGCCCATCTCGAGGCGATAGGGCTGGATCGCGTCAAGCGGACGCAACACGCCGTAAAGCCCTGAGAGAATGCGCAGGTGGTCCTGCGCCCAGGCCATTTCCTCCGCATCAAGCGACGCGGCCTCGAGGCCGGTATAGGTATCGCCTGCAAAGGCACGCACAGCGGGGCGGGTCGCGAAGGCGTCCGGTTCGGCTTCGAAGGCCTTAAACCGATCATAGTTCAACGTTGCGAGATTGGCGCTAAGCGACATGAGCTTTTGCAATTGCTCGACGGAGAGGCCGCGCGCGACCTCTGTCAAGGCGAGGGCCTCGTCCTGAAAATCCGGCGCGGTGGTGCGGGCCTCGACCGGGTTCCAATCGAGCTTTTTGGCGGGCGACACGACGACGAGCATTGACAGAGACTCCTTAGATTTCGAGCGAGACTTAGCTCGCCTCCCGCACGGCGTCCAGAAACGCCGCGCCAAATCGCTGCGCCCGTTTGTCGCCGAGAAGGCGCGTCATGCTGCCTTCGTCTTGGGGACGAGTATTGGCGACCTTCGCAAGAAGCGCGGCGGAACAGGACATGGGCTTGTCGATGCCGTCGGGACCGCGTGCTAGATCGGATTGGACCTCAAGGAGGCGATCGTAAAGCGTCCCGGCATCGCGCCCGGCAAGCTTGCGGCGCGAGGGGTGCAGTGCCTCGGCCTCACCAACGATCACTTCGAGGAAAGCACCGCCATAGGAGGCGAGTTTTTTTGCACCGACGCCGCCGATCCCAGCCATCTCGTCGAGGCTCTGGGGCCGCTTCTCAGCCATTTCAATCAAGGTGCGGTCGTTGAAGATGATATAGGCAGGGACTTTCGCCGCCTCTGCGAGAGCCCGGCGTTTGGCTTTTAGCGCAGACAGGAGCGGCGCATCCTCATCACTGACCAGGGCCTTGGCGGCGGGGCGCGACGGCGCTTTGCGGATCGTATCGCGGCGCAATTCGATCGTGGCCTCGCCCTTGAGGATCGGAAGCGCAGCATCGGTCATGCGGAGGCCGCCGTGACGCTCGGGATCAGGGCGCATGAGGTCATGTCCCATCATCTGTCGAAAGATTGCCTGCCACTGACGCTTGTCATACTCTGTGCCGACACCAAAGGTTGGCAGGCCGTCATGGCCTCGGTCGCGCACCTTGTCGGTTTCGTTGCCGAGGAGCACGTCGATCAGATGGCCCGAGCCAAACCATTCCCCGGTCCGCAGGGCGGCCGAAAGCGCTTTGCGCACGGCGGTGGTGCCGTCAAAGACATCAGCGGGCGTATCGCAGAGATCGCAATTGCCACAGGAGACATCGGTTTCGCCGAAATAGCCAAGAAGCGTTTCACGGCGGCAATGGAGGGCCTCGGCGAGACCAAGGAGGGCGTTGAGGCGGGCATGATCGGCGGCGCGGCGTTCTGGCGGGGCAAGGCCCTCGTCGATTTGCGATCGGCGCAGGCGGATATCGTCTGGACCGTAGAGAGTCAGGGTCTCCGCAGGCGCGCCATCACGCCCGGCGCGGCCGATCTCCTGATAGTAGGCCTCGATGGATTTCGGCAGGTCCGCATGCGCGACCCAGCGGATATCGGGTTTGTCCACGCCCATGCCGAAGGCGACGGTTGCGACGACGATCAATCCGTCCTCGCGTTGAAACCGGGCTTCGGTTTCGCGGCGGGCATCTGGGTCCATGCCGCCATGGTAGTGGAGCGACAGATGACCCGCCTCGCGCAGTGCAGCGGCGAGGCTTTCGGTTTTGGCGCGGGTGCCGCAATAGACGATGCCCGACTGCCCTTTGCGTGCGTCGGCAAAGTCGAGGATCTGGCGACGGGGGCTGTTCTTGGCCTCGAAGGCGAGGTGGATATTGGGCCGGTCAAAGCCGCGTAGGAAGGTTTCCGGCGGCGTGCCGTCAAAGAGTCGGGCGACGATTTCGTCGCGGGTCTCGGCGTCGGCGGTGGCAGTGAACGCGGCAATCGGCACATTCAGGGCGCGGCGTAATTCGCCGATCCGAAGATAGTCTGGGCGGAAGTCATGACCCCATTGGCTTACACAGTGGGCCTCGTCCACGGCGATTAGAGAGACACCGATACGGCGCAACATGCCCATCGCGGCACCGGAGGCGAGCCGTTCCGGGGCGATGTAGAGTAGTTTGAGGCGCCCCGCCTCGAGCGCGTCCCAAACAGCGGCGGTCTCTTCCTCAGTGTTGCCAGAGGTGAGCGCGCCGGCCTCAACGCCCGCTTCGCGCAGAGCGCGAACCTGATCGCGCATGAGGGCGATCAGGGGCGAGATCACGACGGTCACACCATCGCGCACCAATGCCGGAAGTTGAAAGCAAAGAGATTTACCGCCACCCGTGGGCATGATCGCGAGAACATTCTCGCCCCGCACCACGGCATCGACGATGTCCTCCTGGCCGGGACGGAATGACTCGAATCCGAATACGTCACGCAGCAAAGTGGCGGCGGCCATGGAAGTCCTGCTCTTGTTGATCGACTGCTCTTGGGCGGCAGTTTTTCATATTGCCGCGGGCCTCACAACCCGCGGGTCGCGATCCCTAGAGCAAGATCGCCGGAAGGATGTAGTCTCGCAGCGAGATAATGATGATAAAGGCCACGAGCGGCGCAAGGTCGAGCGGGCGCGTGTCGGGCAGGATGTTGCGGATCGGGGTGTAGATCGGCTCGAGCAGGCGGTTGAGGCCATACCAGATCTGGGCCGCGAATTGCTGACCGAGGTTCAGAACCTGAAAGCTGATGAGCCAGCTCATGATGATATGGATGAGCATGATGAAGAAAGCCACATCCAGAATGAGCCGCAGCGGTCCGTAGATAGCCATCATGGCAAGTATCTCCTGTTTTCCTGCCCAAGAGGTAAGCGCGCGGGCGACAAAGGGCAAGCCTCCTGCAGGGTCATGATTGACGTAGCAGGCAGGGGCGTAGAGAACGCGATGCGAAAGGAGCCGCCCATGTACCCTGTCATCCGCATGATCAAAGAGTTGGTCGTGGCCCGTAAGGCGAGCCCGCTGCCGCTTACGGGAACGCATGTCTCACAGCATATCTGCTGGCCGCAGGATATCGACATCTGGATGGAGTTGAACAACGGGCGCACCCTGACGCTCTTGGATCTCGGGCGTATTCCGCTTGCGCATCGCATCGGCCTTATTGGGGTGCTGCGCAAGAAACGCTGGGCGTTGACGATGGCGGGGGGTTCCGTGCGCTATCGCCGTCGCATCCGTACCTTTGAACGGTTCGAGATCAGGAGCCGGGCGGTCTGTTGGGACGACAAATTCGTCTATATCGAGCAATCCATGTGGAAGCGCGACGGCGAATGCGCCAATCATGCGCTCTACCGTGCGGCTGTGACCGATGCGAATGGGATCGTTTCTCCAGACCGCATTCTGGAGGCGCTTGGCTTTGACGAGGCAAGCCCCGAAACCCCGGAATGGATCGCAAATTGGATCGAAGCAGAGGCGACGCGACCTTGGCCGCCAATGCAAGATTAGCTTGCTTGAATGTCATACTCCCTGTCTAAGATTGAAAAAAACGAGGGGAGGACGCGATGGCCGAGGTTTCCAAGCGTAGACGAATCTGGGGCTGGTGGTTTTTCGATTGGGCGAGCCAACCGTATAACACGCTCGTTCTGACTTTTATTTTCGGCCCGTATTTCGCGAAGGTTGTCAGCGAGATCCTTGTCGAAAGCGGCATGGGTGTCCCCGAGGCCAAGGCACAGGCGCAAGCCTACTGGGGCTATGGTCTGACCGTCTCTGGCGTCCTGATCGCGGTTCTCGCACCGATCCTCGGGGCGGTTGCCGACAGCACCGGCAAACGGATGCCTTGGGTCTGGACCTTCTCTGCCATGTATGTGGTTGGCGCCTATGCGCTCTGGTACACGGCGCCGGCGGACTTCGACGTGACCCGCACGCTGATCTTCTTTGGGATTGGTCTGATCGGCATGGAGTTTGCGACGATCTTCACCAATGCCATGCTGCCCTCTCTCGGCGGCAAGGAAGAGATTGGCCGGATTTCCGGCACCGGCTGGGCCTTTGGCTATGTTGGCGGGGTAATCGCCCTCGCGATCATGTTGCTTTTCTTCCAAGCCGGCGAGAGCGGCACGACCATGGCCGGGCTGGCTCCGGTGTTCGGTCTTGATACATCGACCTATGCGGACACGCGGGCCGTTGGGCCACTGACCTCGATCTGGTACGCGGTATTCATGATCCCGTTCTTTCTTTGGGTGAAGGAACAGCCCGATCCGAACCATGAACCCTACAAGGTTGGTAAGGCGCTGAGCGACCTCGGGCGCACATTGCGCGGGCTGCCCATGCATCGCAGCCTTCTGGCCTATCTCACCTCCTCGATGTTTTATCGCGATGCGCTCAACGGCATGTATACGTTCGGCGGCATTTACGCCTTTGGTGTTCTTGAGTGGGGCATCATGCAGGTCGGCATTTTCGGTATTGTCGCAGCCATGACGGGGGCGCTCTTTGCTTGGATCGGGGGCAAGGCGGATACGGCCTTTGGCCCGAAGCCTGTAATCGTGGTCTGCATTACGGCGCTTCTATTCACGGCGGTGTTCATCATCGGTCTGTCGCGCGATGCGGTGTTTGGGATGCCGGTTGCCGAAGGGTCGGCCCTGCCGGATATCCTGTTCTTCGTGGCAGGGGGCATGATTGGGGCCGCAGGTGGCGCGCTTCAATCGGCGAGCCGGACGATGGTCGTGCGCCAGTCGAACCCGGAACGGATGACCGAAGCCTTTGGTCTTTATGCGCTTTCGGGAAAGGCGACGACCTTCCTCGCCCCGGCCTTGATCGCCATCGTGTCGGACATAAGCGGAAGTCAGCGTCTTGGCATCACGCCGATTGCGGCGCTCTTTCTTCTCGGAATGATCCTGCTAGTCTGGGTGAAACCGGAAGGAGATCACACCAAATGGTCCGACGCCTCCTCATCCTGATCGCGCTTGGCGGATTGGCAGCCTGCCAGACGCAAACAGCCGAACGGGCAACCGTCTCGACGCAGGCCGAGATCCCCGTCGCCATGCGCGGGGTCGAGGCGCGGCAGTTGTTTGGGGCGCATGCACATGGCTCGCGTCAAGATCCGGCGCCGCATGGATCCTATTCCAAGGGGTGTCTTGCAGGGGGTGTCGAGCTTGCTGAGACCGGGCCGACATGGCAGGCCATGCGCCTGTCGCGCAACAGGAACTGGGCCTATCCCGAAACCGTCTCCTTCATCCGAGACCTTTCTGCCAAGGCTGCGGCGCAGCCGGGGTGGGCAGGGCTATATGTCGGCGACATGAGCCAGCCGCGTGGCGGGCCGATGCTCACCGGGCACCGTAGTCACCAAAGCGGGCTCGATGTCGATATCTGGATGTTGCCGCCCAAGCGGCTTGATCTGAGCGCGGTGGAGCGGGAGAACCTATCGTCGATCTCGACACGGCGTGCCAAGGGGGCCTACGTCAACGACAACTGGACCCGCGGGCATCACGAGATTCTCAAGGCCGCCGCACAGGATCCGCGCGTGGCGCGTATTTTCGTCTTTCCCGGCGCCAAAGTCAGGATGTGCAATGACGAGACCGGCGACAGGAGCTGGCTTCGCAAGATCCGCCCATGGTGGGGGCATCACTATCATTTCCATGTGCGTCTAAACTGTCCCAAAGGGGCGCGCGGCTGCATCGATCAAGACGCGCCGCCGCCCGGAGACGGGTGCAAGGATGCGGAGAAATGGGTGCAGGATATCCTGAATCCGCCGCCGCCAGATCCGGACGCCCCGAAACCCAAACCACGCCGTCAGCTTCAGATGGCAGATCTCCCCCGGCAATGCGTTTCCGTTCTTCAATCGCAATAGGCGCGTTTTGTCTGCTCGCTGCGGCTTGTGGATGGGCCGAGGGAGGGGATAGCGCCCGTCTGGCCTCTGTTCTTGCATGGGACAGGGACGAGGACTGGTTCGGTGGGTTCTCCGGCATGGAGGTTGCCCCGGACGGCAATACCTTCCTCATGGTGACGGACAGGGGGCGCTTTGTTGAAGGGCGTTTCATGCGTGATGACGATGGCGGCCTAGTCGGGGTCGAAGAGGTGCGGATGGAGCGCGTGAAGACCCGAACCGGAGAGGTGCCGCGCCCGTTCGAACGCAATAGCGAAGGGCTCGCTCAAAGCGCACAGGGCGGGCCGATCTATGTTTGTTTTGAAGGACAGCATAAGGTTGAGGCTTTCGAGTATCCCGGTGCTTCGGCTCAAAGCCTGCCTGCCTTGCCGGGAACCGAGCAGCTTTCGCGCAATGAGGGGCTTGAGGCGCTGGCCGTGGATCAGGTTGGTCGGCTGGTCGTGGTATCAGAGGGGGCACCGGAGGCCGAGGAAGGGTTTCCCATATGGCGGCTTGCCGAAGGCGAATGGCACATCCTCGACAACATCTCGCGTGAGGGCGGGTTTCGACCTGTTGGCGCGGACTTTGGGCCGGATGGGCGTTTCTATCTTCTGGAGCGGAGTTTTAACGTTGTCGGGTTTAGCAACCGCGTGCGCCGCTTCGATGTCGAGAATGACAAACTCGTCAACGGGCAAGAGCTTTTTCGGGCCGCGACGGGCGTTCATGACAATCTCGAAGCCCTGTCGGTCTGGCGCGATACGACGGGAGCGATCCGTCTCACGATGGTGTCGGATGACAATTTCTTTTCGTTTCAGCGCACCGAAGTCGTCGAGTATGTGGTCCAACAAGCCCCTTGATTTCAAGGCGCGGCCTCTATAGACCCCGCCCGTCCCGCATGGGTGCGGGACCAAGTCGCCGCCACCTTGTAAAAACGGATTCAGAGTTATGAAAACGATCCATCTTCCCGGCATTCTTGCCATGGCCGCCATTGTCGTGGCCTCCAACATCCTTGTGCAGTTCCTGTTCGGCCAATGGTTGACCTGGGGTGCCTTTACCTATCCGCTCGCCTTTCTCGTGACCGACGTGATGAATCGCGTCTATGGCGTTGCCGCCGCGCGCCGCGTTGTGGTCGCCGGCTTTGTCGTCGGCGTGATCTGCTCCGCGATCGGCACGCAGATCATGCTCGAGGGCGACGGCTATACCTATCCGGCCGTGACTCTGCGCATCGCGCTTGGCTCGGGCCTCGCGTTCTTGACGGCGCAGCTTCTTGATGTGGCTGTGTTCAACCGGCTGCGTGAAGGGGCGTGGTGGCGGGCGCCTTTGGCGTCGACGTTGATTGGCTCTTCGGTAGATACCGCGATTTTCTTTACGATCGCTTTCTCCGGGGCGCTGACATTCCTCGAGCCGGGCAACGATGTCTCTTGGGCGGGCGAGATGCTTCCGCTTCTGGGCGCCGGGCCTGTCCTGCCGCTTTGGGTTAGCCTTGGACTTGCCGACTGGATGGTCAAACTGTCGCTCGCTTTGCTTGCTCTTGTGCCATTCCGCATCATCGTGGGGGTATTGGTACCGCGCACCACATGATTTTGTTTGACATATCCACAGCCTGTGGCAGGC
This sequence comes from Shimia sp. FJ5, assembly GCF_032918335.1. Taxonomy (NCBI): domain Bacteria; kingdom Pseudomonadati; phylum Pseudomonadota; class Alphaproteobacteria; order Rhodobacterales; family Roseobacteraceae; genus Shimia; species Shimia sp. FJ5. Next base: position 321,342 of record NZ_JAWJUV010000002.1, read on the forward strand.
TGAGGGTACGCGAAACAATCTGAAAGGAGGTGCCCATTGTCTAGAGAAGCTATGGAGAGCAGTGTTGGAACAGTTCGGAGGGAGTATCTCTGAGGCAGCCCTTGGCTGATACAGAACCCGAATTGGTGCTCACCTAACCGACGCACCTCCTACCATCTCGAAGGGCCGCTCTATCGCGAAAGAGCGGCCCTTTTCGTTGGAAAATCGCATATATGTATCACGTCGGTATTACGTCGGTATCGCGGTGGTGCGAGAATGAACCGGGTCAGACAGAGTATGAGGGGCAGCAATGCTCGTGATTGACGAGAACGTCAGCTTGCAGGACTGGGAATTGACGGAGCAGTTCGTCCGTGCCAGCGGGCCAGGCGGACAGAACGTCAACAAGGTCGCGACGGCGGTCGAGTTGCGCTTTGAGGCAGAAAGGTCGCCCTCTCTTGAAGGGCCGGTCAAGGCGCGGCTCAAGCGGTTGGCGGGGCGGCGCTGGACCAAGGATGGTGCGGTTATCATTCAGTGCGACGAGACCCGCAGTCAGGGACGCAACCGCGAGATCGCGCGCGAGCGCCTCGCCGAGTTGATCCGCAAGGCGCTTGTCAAACCGAAGCGCAGGATCAAAACCAAACCGACCTACGGATCGAAGCAACGCCGTCTCAAGGCCAAGAAAGAACGCGGCGAGGTCAAAGCGCTTCGCGGTCAGGTGCGGCGCGAGGACTAGCTCCGACGAGTTTTCGCCGCGTTTGCCATTGCGGTTCTCGCTCAGGTGGTTTGAATGCCCTCGTGTGACGAGGGGAAGCAAGACTATGACAGAAACCATGCTGGAACGCCGCGCGCGCCTTTTGGGGCCGCAGATGACGACCTTTTACCGCGAGCCGGTGCATGTTGTGCGCGGGGAAGGCGCCTATCTTTGGGACAAGGACGGGCGGCGGTATCTCGATTGCTACAACAATGTTCCGCATGTCGGGCATTGCCACCCCCGCGTTGTCGAAGCGATTGCAACGCAGGCGGCGACGCTCAACACCCATACGCGCTATGTGCATGACGCAATCCTTGACTATGGCGAGGCGCTTACGGCCAAGTTCGGGCATAGGCTCGAGAGTCTGGTTATGGTGTGTTCGGGATCCGAGGCCAATGATGTGGCGCTTCGCATGGCCGAAGCCGTGACCGGCAAGACCGGGATTATTGGCACGGACAACACCTATCACGGCAATACAGCGGCGGTTTCACAGCTCAATTCGAAGAAAATACCGGTTGGGGGCTATCGGGATCATGTGCGGCAGGTTCCGGCACCGGACAATATGGCCCCGATTGGCGGATCGCAGGAAGGGCAGGCCGAGGCCTTTGCGCGTGGTGTCGAGGCGGCGATTGCCGAATTGGAAGAGAGCGGCCATGGCGTCGCGGCGATGATCCTTTGCCCCTATTTCGCCAATGAGGGGTTTCCGACGCTTGAGCGCGGTTTCCTTGATCGCGCGATTGAGGCTGTGCGAAAGGCGGGCGGGATCATCATCGCGGATGAGGTGCAGCCCGGTTTCGGGCGCATCGGGAGCCATTGGTGGGGGCATGATCGGCTTGGCTTTGCGCCCGATATCGTGACGCTTGGCAAGCCGATGGCGAACGGGCATCCCGTCGCCGCCGTTGTCACGCGGCCCGAGATCCTCGGCGCGTTTCAGGAGGCGTTCAAATACTTCAATACCTTCGGCGGCAATCCGGTCAGCGCGGCGGCGGCGATGGCGGTCTTGCAGGTCATTGAGGACGAGGCGCTTGTCGAGAACGCGCGCGATGTCGGGGCCTATACGCTGTCGCTCTTGCAGGAGGTACAGGCGCGCCATGATGTGATCGCGGATGTGCGCGGTGCGGGGCTTTTCCTTGGGGCAGAGCTCTGGCGCGATGGAGCACCGGCAACTGCGCTTTGCGCCGAAGTGGTCGAGGACATGCGGGGGCGTGGTGTGTTGCTTCATTCCGTCGGGCGGCGTGACAACACGCTCAAGGTTCGGCCGCCTTGCGTCTTTGGGCGCGCGGAGGCCGAGACACTCGCCGAGGTTATGGACGCGGCATTGGAGGCGGTGACATGAAGGATGCAGAGGCCCGCGCCTATGCAGAGGCGGCCCTGATGCATTGGGGGATTGAGGCGACGCCGCGCCTTATCAAGAACCGTGAGAACGCCGTATTCGAGACTGTTTCGCCTGAATTCGGGCGGGTGGCGTTGCGGCTCCATCGTCCCGGATACCAGAGCGATGCCGCGATCCGATCAGAGCTATGGTGGGCCGAGGCCTTGGTCGCGGCTGGTGTGCAGGTGCCTTTGCCGGTGCGAACCAAGGCCGGGGATGTGATCGCCGATGTGCCCGAGGCGGGGCGGAGGGCGTCGATTGTGACATGGATGGACGGCGCGCCATTGGGCGAGGGGGATGTGCCTCTTGACGGCAGCCCGGCGCGGCAGGCGGCGCTACATCATGCGCTTGGCGCAGAGTTGGCGCGGCTTCATGCGGCGAGCGACGAGGCGACCCTGCCGGAGGCCTTTGAAAGGGGTGTGCTCGATCGCTCGGCCCTCTTGGGGGATGATCCCGCGTGGGGGCGGTTTTGGGAAAATCCGGCGCTATCGGGGGAGGAGCGCGCGGCTCTTCTAGAGGCGCGAGAGCGGCTTTGCGAGGTGATCGGAAGCCACGAAGCGGAGGGCGATTTCGGCCTGATCCACGCGGATGCGCTGCGCGAGAACGTGATGGTGCAGGGCGATGCGGTGCGCCTGATCGACTTTGACGACGGAGTGTTTGGGTTCCGCATGTACGAGCTTGGCGTGGCGATGTCGCAGAACTGGGATCAGCCGAACCGCGCGGATTTGGGTGCTGCGCTTCTCGAGGGGTATGGCACGGTGAGGCCGCTGCCGGGCGATGCGGCGCTCCTTGAGGCGTTCACGGTCATGCGGGGGCTTGCGAGCTGTGGTTGGGTGATCGGGCGTTATGCGCCGGGCGCACCCGAGACCGCCGACTATGCGGCGCGGGCGGTGACGATGGCGCGGGAATGGCTTAGACGATAACCTCGAGCTTTTCCTGCGCGCCGACGCCAAAGACGCGTTTGTAGCGCTCGATCTCATCCGCCGGGCCCATCGCCTTGTTGGGGTTATCGGAGAGCTTGACCGTCGGACTTCCATTGGCCGAGACCGCTTTGCAGACGAGCGAGAAGGGCGCGAGGCCATCGTCAGGGGTCAGGCCGCGGAAATCGTTGGTCAAGAGCGTGCCCCAGCCGAAAGACACCTTGGCGCGGCCTTCGAATTGCGTCGCAAGCTCGACGATCTTGGCCTCGTCGAGACCGTCGGAGAAGATGATGAGCTTCTTGGTCGGATCCTCTCCGCGTTCTTTCCACCAGCGAATGGCCACCTCGGCGGCGGTGGCGGGATCGCCGGAGTCGATGCGAATCCCGGTCCATCCTGCGAGCCAGTCGGGCGCACGTTTGAGGAAGCCCTCAGTGCCGTAGGTGTCGGGCAAGATGATGCGCAGATTCCCGTCATGTTCTTCGTGCCAGTCGGCCAAGACCTGATAGGGGGCTTGCGCGAGTTCTTCGTCGCTCTTGGCGAGGGCGGAATAGACCATCGGAAGTTCATGCGCGTTGGTGCCGATGGCTTCGAGGTCGCGTTTCATGGCGATGTGGCAATTGGAGGTGCCGATGAACTTGTCGCCAAGTCCTTCGCCCATCGCCTGCACGCACCAATCCTGCCAGAGATAGGAATGGCGGCGGCGGGTGCCGAAGTCAGCGATCTTGAGGCCCGGCACATCGCGCATGTGCTGAATCTTTTCCCAGAGCTTGGTCATGGCGCGGGCATAAAGAACCTGAAGCTCGAATTTGCGCATGTCGTTGAGAACGGCGCGACCGCGCAGTTCCATCAGGACAGCGAGCGCAGGGATTTCCCAGAGCATGACCTCGTGCCATTTCCCTTCGAAGGTCAGCTCATACTGACCGTCGCGCTTTTCGAGGTGGTAATCGGGAAGCGACATGTTCTCAAACCACTGCATGAAGTCGGGGCGGAACATCTGGCGTTTGCCGTAGAATGTATTGCCGCGCAGGAAGGTGCTTTCGCCGCGGGTCAGGGAAAGGGAACGGATGTGGTCAAGCTGTTCGCGCAACTCGCCCTCGTCGACCAGTTCGGCAAGACGCACGGAATCGGTACGGTTGATGAGTGAGAAGGTGACATGGGCGTCCGGCTGATTGCGGAACACCGATTGGCACATCAGGAGCTTGTAGAAGTCATTGTCAATCAGCGACCGGACGATCGGATCGATTTTCCATTGCTGGTTCCAGACTCGTGTCGCGATATCGACCATGTTTCAGGCTTTCCTTGCCAGTGTTTCCAAGGTGATAGCGAAAAGAACGCAGGGGGTCCAATCCGATTTGTGCGCCGCTCTTTCGCCTTAGGCGAGATGCACACCGGCCTGCTTCAGTTCTGCAAGCGCCGCCGCGAGCGAACCGTCGAGATCAATCGCGCGGCAGAGGTCTTGGCGCAGGGTCGCTTTGAATCCAAGCTGCGCGGCATCCAACGCGGAATAGGCGACGCAGAAATCGGTGGCGAGACCGACAAAGGTCAGTTCGGTGATGCCAAGGCTTCGTAGCGCGCCATCAAGCCCCGTGGGGGTTTTTCGGTCGTTTTCGAAGAAGGCGGAGTAGCTATCAATTGCCGGGTTCATGCCTTTGCGCTGAATGATCGCGGCGTGGTCGGTGTCGAGGTCGGTGTGAAAGGCGGCACCATGCGAGCCTTGGACACAATGATCTGGCCAGAGCACTTGGGGGCCATAGGGCATCTCGGTCATCTCGAACGGAGTTTTGCCATCATGCGAGGAGGCGAAAGACGAATGGCCTGCCGGGTGCCAGTCCTGTGTCAGGATCACGTGGTCGAAATCGGGCATGAGGGTGTTGATGCCTGCAACAATCTCGTCCCCGCCGGATACAGCAAGCGCGCCACCGGGGCAGAAATCGTTTTGCATGTCGATGACGATCAGGGCGTGGGTCATGGAAGCCTCCTATGCTTGGGCCAAGGCATAGCAAGGTGTAGAGGGGCGGCGCAAATCAATAGGGATATGTGCTGCGCGCAAAGAAAAAGGCCCCGCCGATGTGGCGAGGCCTTCTGGAGAGAGGTGTGTCTGTCCGCGGCTTAGCCGTGGAACTCCTTACCCTTGACCGGAGCCCAGAGCTTTTTGTTCGTGAGGAACAGAAGCGAGGCCAGGAGGGTCAGCATCAGGACACCGATAAAGCCAGCTTGCTTGCGGGCCATCATCTTGGGTTCTGCTGCCCACATCAGGAAGGCCGCCACGTCTTCGGCTTCGTGATGCAGTTCATTGGAGTGACCGTCGGCAAATTCCACGTCCTCACCGTAGAGCGGCGGGGCCATGGCGATCCAGCCGCCGGGGAAGGCGGTGTTCTCGTAGTAGGTCGTGCCGGCTTCTTCTTTTTCCTCACCGGTGTAGCCGGTCAGGATCGAGACGATGTATTCCGGGCCGCCCATACCTTTGAAGAGCTGGTTCATACCGGTGCCGTAAGGACCGTGGAAACCCGCGCGGGCCTTCGCCATGAGCGACAGGTCCGGTGCGTTGGGATCGCCACCTTCCGGGAAGTGGTCGGTCGGCTTGGCCGGACGGAAATCGTCCAGTTCGGCGTCGAACACTTCAAAGGTCTGTTCCGCGTAGGCGCGGACCTGATCTGCGGGCAGGTGCGGGCCGCCTTCGTCCGCAAGGGTGCGGATCGGGACGTAACGCATGCCGTGGCAGGCCGAGCAGACCTCGGTATAGATCTGGAGACCACGCTGAAGCTGGTTCTGGTCGAACTTGCCGAACGGGCCTTCGAAGGAGAAGTCCACATCGTGGATGTGGCTTTCTCCGCCGGCCGCGAGGGCGCCACCTGCCGAAAGGGACAGGGCAGCGATTGCGGCGATGCTAAGTTTCTTAAGCATTATCCTGTTTCCTTCTTATTCAGCAGGTTTGCCGTAGTGGGCGTCAAAGTCTTCCTCGATCGTGGTCGGCGGGGTCGTCGGTTTCTCGATGACACCGAGGATCGGCAGGATCACGAGGAAGTAGCCGAACCAGTAGGCCGAGCCGATGAGGGAGATGGTCGAATAGGGCGGTTCCGCCGGCATCGCGCCACACCACATCAGGACGATGAAGTCGACGATCAGGAGGTAGAACCACCATTTGAACTGCGGGCGGTAACGGCCCGAGCGCACGCGGCTCGTGTCAAGCCACGGCACGATGACCATCACGGCGATTGCGCCGAACATGGCGATCACGCCGAAGAACTTGGCGTCGATGATGCCGCCGGTGATCCAGCTTGCCGCCATCACGACCCAAACATCCGCCGTGAAGGCACGCAGGATCGCGTAGAACGGAAGGAAATACCATTCCGGAACGATGTGCGCGGGCGTCACGAGCGGGTTGGCTTCGATGTAGTTGTCCGGGTGGCCGAAGTAGTTCGGCATGAAGCCGACCACGGCGAAGAAGACAACGAGCACGATGGCGAGGCCAACGAAGTCCTTGATCACGAAGTAGGGCCAGAAGGGCAGGGTGTCCTTGGCGGCTTCTTCCTTGGAGCCACGACGCACCTCAACACCGGTCGGGTTGTTGTTGCCCGTGGTGTGGAAGGCCCAGATGTGAACGATCACAAGTGCGGCGATCACGAAGGGCAGCAGGTAGTGCAGCGAGAAGAAGCGGTTCAGGGTGTAGTTGTCCACTGCCGGGCCGCCGAGAAGCCAGGTCTGCAGCGCTTCGCCGATGAACGGGATGGCGCCGAACAGGCCGGTGATCACGGTTGCGCCCCAGAAGGACATCTGACCCCAAGGCAGAACGTAGCCCATGAAGCCGGTGCCCATCATCATCAGGAAGATCAGCATACCAACGATCCACGTGATCTCGCGGGGCGCCTTGTAGGAGCCGTAGAACAGGCCGCGGAAAATGTGGATGTAGACGGCGAAGAAGAACAGCGAGGCGCCGTTCATGTGGATATAGCGGAGCATATGGCCGCCATTCACGTCACGCATGATGTGTTCGATCGAGGCGAACGCATAATCGACATGCGGCGTGTAGTGCATCACGAGGACGATACCGGTCACGATTTGCAGCACGAGGCAGAAAGCGAGAACGATACCCCAGATCCACCACCAGTTCAGGTTCTTGGGGGTGGGGATCATGATGGTGTCATAGATCAGGCCGACAACGGGCAGGCGGCTGTGGAGCCATTTCTCTGCGCCGGTCTTCGGCTCGTAATGGTCGTGGGGAATACCAGACATTGCGTGCGCTCCTTAACCGAGTTTGATCGTCGAATCGTCGACGAATTCGGCCACGGGCACCCAGAGGTTTTCCGGTGCAGGGCCTTTGCGGATACGACCAGCGGTGTCGTAGTGCGACCCGTGGCAGGGGCAGAACCAGCCGCCGAAATCGCCAGCGCCGTCGCCGATCGGCACACAGCCGAGGTGCGTACAAACACCGATCATCACGAGCCATTCACCTGCCTCATCGAGGGTCCGGTTTTGGTCGGAGGCGTCGAGCGCCATGTCGTTGCGGTTCTGAGCATTCTTGTCGATGAGAGCGTTCAGGTCGACGGCGCGCCCTGCTTCGATCTCATCCTGGGTCCGGCGGCGGATAAAGACGGGCTTGCCGAGCCATTTCACGGTCAGCTGAGTTCCCGGCTCGATGCCAGAAACATCGACCATGATCGAGGCAAGGGCCTGAACGTCTGCCGAGGGATTCATTTGGTTGACCAGAGGCCAGACGGCGGCTCCGGCGGTCACTGCACCTGCGCCAGCGGTGGCGTAGTAGAGGAAGTCTCTGCGGGTGCCTTCGTGATCTTCTGCGTGGGACACGAGGTTCTCTCCATTCTTTCTTGGCCAAGTAACGAGCCAAAACCGTCGAGGCCGCTTCTTGAGCAGCCACTACAGGGCGCTATTTAGCGAAGCCACGCCACACCGTCCAGCGATGTTTCGCCCAAGTTTCACCTTAGCGTCCCTCTGTCGCGCTTGAAACGCATTCATGAAAACCCATGTCTGGCAGTTGTTTGCGCTATCGAGGGCGATTTTGGCGGTGCTTGGGCGAATCGCCGAATAGATCTGCGTTAGTCGCGTGGGGCCGTCGATTGCATGCTCTCGAGGTTCGACACCGTCTCGAACCAGTCGGCTAGCACCGGGCGCCCGTCGCGCCAGTTGCGCGCTGCGTGGCGGAAATCAAGATAGCCAAGCGCACAGTCGAGCGCGAATTGCCCCATGTTGCGCGGTGCGTTCAGGTCGTCGCGCCAATCTTTTTCGATCGCGTCGAGCGCCTGAGTGACCTTGGCCCACTGCGCATCTAGCCAAGTGCTGTCCTGTTGTTCAGGCGCGCGCAGGCGCCCCTCGTAGGTGATCAGGACAGCCGCATCCATGATCCCGTCGGCCATCGCTTCGAGGGTGAGCACGTCCCAGAGGCGGTCCTCGGGATAGAGCCCACCCTTGGCCCGCGCATCGAGGTAGCGGCAAATCACGCGGCTATCGAAAATCGGGCGGCCATCCTCACGGATCAAGGCGGGGATCTTTCCAAGCGGGTTGGCATCGCGCGCATCCGGCGCAGTGGCGACGGGCGAGGTTTTGACCGCGACCATTTCGACATCGTCAGTCTGGCCGGTTTCGTGCAACAGGACGCAGACCTTGCGGACAAAGGGAGAGGCCGAGGCAGAGACGAGTTTCATTTTGGAGCCTTTTCAATGGGGGCCTGCATCAGGCCGGAGAGAAGCGCGAGATCCGAGCCGATGCTTGACCCGGCCACATGAGACGCCGCGCCAAGGCGGGCTGCGTCAGGTTTGTTCTGTGAGAATTTCCAAGTGCCCTGCACGTCGTCGATCTCAAACCGGAAAGGCCGGATCATCCGCAGCAGTCGAGAGAGCGCCTCGGCATCCATCTTGCTGCTTTGCCAGACCGGTTTTGGCAGCAGACGGGTTTCGAAAGCTTCGCTCAATCGGTCAAGTTGATCGCGCAGGGCGGTGTCGGGCAGGGGCACGAGGCGACCGGAAAGATGCACGGCAACGTAGTTCCATGTCGGCACCTGGTCGGGCATGTCATACCAATCCGGCGAAATATACCCGTCCGGCCCGGTCACGGCGAGCGTCGCGGGGCGGGTCTCTTTCGCGGCGCGGGCAGTGGCGCTCGAGCGGGCGAGGTGCAATTCGGCGGCGGTCCCGTCCTCGGAGATGATAAATGGCACATGCGACAGGTGCGGCGCGCCGTCAGAGGACAAGGCCAGCATACCGAAGCCACGTTCGCGGGCAAAGGCGAGGTTCTCGTCGCGGGTTGCGATGTGAAAGGTCGGGTTGGGATGCATGGTCGGTCCTGCTGACGTTTGGGCGGATGTTGCATTGTGGCCCGAGTCTTGGCAAGTTGCCGTTGTTCTCAGGGCGGGGTGCAATTCCCCACCGGCGGTATGCGGGCGATGATCCGTAAGCCCGCGAGCGCCCCTGCCAGCGGCGGGGGGTCAGCAGATCCGGTGAGAGGCCGGAGCCGACGGTGATAGTCCGGATGGAAGAGAACGTGCGCTCAGGCGGACCCTTTGGGGCCGGTCTGTCGTTCGTGATCGCCTTGGGTGACGTGTCTGTTACGAAAGGAGATCACTCAGATGACACACACCCGATATGCATTCATCAAAGCGGCGTGGCACGCCGATATCGTGGACCGCGCCTATGAAGGGTTCTGCGAGCTTATCCCGGAGGCGCAGGTCGATGTCTTCGACGTGCCCGGCGCGTTCGAGATGCCGCTCTTGGCGCGCGATCTTGCGATGACGGGGCGCTACGGCGCCGTGGCCTGTGCGGCTTTTGTCGTCGATGGCGGGATTTACCGGCATGATTTCGTAGCGCAGGCCGTGGTTGACGGGTTGATGCGGGCGGGGATGGACAGCGGGGTGCCGGTCTTGTCGGTCTCGCTCACGCCGCATCAGTATCAGGAAACCGACCATCACAACGCGATTTACCGTGCGCATTTCGTCGAGAAGGGACGCGAGGCCGCGCGGGCGGCACTTGGCGTTCTGAACGTGCGGTCGGCAGCATTGGCCCCGGCGGCCTAGTCAAACGGTGCGCCGCAAGGCGGCGCGCTTGTTTGAGCTCCCGTGCCCCAAGGGGCCCGGGAGCGATTCGCCTCCGGCGGGAGTGTTTACCCAGAGAAGAAGATGGGGGCGTCGCCCTCGTGCCATTGCGGGTATTTCGTCATGATTGCGGCAAAGCGGGGCGAGGCGAGGAAGGTTTCGAGCCAGCGATGCAGATCTGGCCAATCCTGCGCGTCGAACCATGTTTTGTCGGTCATGGCGAATTGCCGGATGAATGGCAGGATCGCGAGATCGGCGAGGCGCGGTGTCGGGCCGAAGAGCCAGTCTTGCCCGGTCAGTTGGGTGTTCAGCGTCTCGAGGTGCGCAGACGCTTTGGCGCGCTCCGCCTCGCGGTCGGCATCGTCATAGCGTGTGTGGTACTTGTAGCGGTCAAGCGCGGTTTTGAACGGGCCGTCGGTCGCGGCGATGAGGGCATGGCCGTCCTGGGGCATGTCGAGCAGGCCTTCAGGGTCGTTCTGCGCCAGTGCCCAGCACATGATGTCGAGGCTTTCGTCGATCACCGAGTCGCCCGCTTTCAGGCAAGGCACCGTCGCACTTGGTGAGGCCGCGAGGAAGGCGGCGGGCTTGTCGCGCAGGACCACTTCGCGCAGTTCGACCCTGAGGTCCGCGCTCGCGAGTCCAAGCCGGGCGCGCATCGCGTAGGGGCAACGACGGAAGCTATAGAGGATCGGCAAGGTCATGCGACGAGTTGGCTATCGCGTGTGCCCTTGATCTCGGTGGTGACAATGCTGCCTTCGGTTTGGGCCGTGTCAAAGTGCACCTCGGTGAATTGTTCGGTGCGGCCCATATGTGGGTTCTCCATCAGGATATGATGCGTCTTGCCGATCTGCGCGGCGAGATGCTTGGCGACCTGCGCCTCTCCGGCGGCGCGCAGGCGGGCGGCGCGCGCCTTGATGGTGTTGCCGTTGACCTGGGACGGGATCTTGGCGGCGGGGGTGCCTTCGCGCTTTGAGTAGGGGAAGACGTGCAGCCAAGTCAGGTCGCAATCCGTCACGAGGCGGAGCGAGTTCTCGAAATGCGCCTCGGTTTCGGTCGGGAAGCCTGCGATGATGTCGGCGCCGAAGGTCATGTCGGGGCGCAGGCGGCGAGCCTCTTTGCAAAAGGCGATGGCGTCGTCGCGCAGGTGGCGCCGGGCCATGCGCTTGAGGATCAGGTCATCGCCATGTTGAAGCGAGAGATGCAGGTGCGGCATGAGACGCGGCTCGGTCGCGATGGCCTGCATGAGCGCGTCATCGGCCTCGATCGAGTCGATGGAGGAAATGCGCAGGCGTGGCAGGTCTGGCACCAGCTTGAGGATACGCATGACAAGATCGCCAAGGCGTGGCGTCATCGGCAGGTCGGCGCCCCAGCTCGTCAGGTCAACCCCGGTCAGCACGACCTCGTTGAAACCCTTGTCGACGAGGCGCTTGATCTGATCCACCACGACGCCAGCCGGCACCGAGCGGGAATTGCCGCGGCCGTAGGGGATGATGCAGAAGGTGCAGCGATGATCGCAGCCGTTCTGAACCTGCACATAGGCGCGGGAGCGGGTGCCGAAGCCGTCAATCAGGTGCCCGGCGGTTTCCGTCACTGACATGATGTCATCAACCATGACCTTCTCGGTCTCGCCGACGAAATCGGCGGCCATGGCTTTCCATGTCTCGGGTTGCATCTTTTCGGTATTGCCGATGACCGTATCGACCTCGTCCATCTTGGCGAAGGTCTCGGGCTCGGTCTGGGCGGCGCAGCCGGTGACGATGATGCGCGCCTCGGGGTTTTCGCGGCGCAGCTTGCGGATTTCCTGCCGCGCCTTGCGGACGGCCTCGGCGGTCACAGCGCAGGTGTTGACGATCACGGCATCGCCCAAGCCCGCCTCTGCCGAAAGCGCTTTCATCGCTTCGGTCTCATAGGCGTTCAGACGACAGCCAAGAGTCGTGAACTTGGGCGGGGTGCTCATTGCGCGTCCTCGAGGAAAGCCTTGGTGAAGGAGCCGGAGAAGACATGCGCTGTCGGACCGGTCATCCAGACGCCATCTTCGGCCCAGCGGACCTGAAGCGTGCCGCCGTCGAGGTCAATGCGGACGTTGCGACCGGTGAGGCCGCGCCGCGCGGCGGCCACGGCGGTGGCGCATGAGGACGACCCGGAGGCCAGTGTGATACCGACGCCGCGTTCCCAGACGCGCATGCGGATGTGATCGGGGGCGATCAGGCTCGCCACCTGGACATTGGTGCGCTCGGGGTAGAGCGGATGATGTTCATGCGCCGCGCCAAACGCGGCGAGATCGACAGATTCGGCGTCCTCGACAAAGAAGGTACAATGCGGGTTACCCATGCCCGTTGCGACCGGCGCGCCCTCGATCGGAAGCTCGAGCGTATCAAGCGGTTCGGCGAGGGGAATCTCTTGCCAGTCGAGCTGAGGCTGACCCATGTTGACCGAGGTCAGCCCGTCGCCCGCATCCCGGGCCAGGAGCGTGCCGCGATCCGTGGTCAAACGCAGGCTTTTAAGCCCCGTCTCGTCCATGATTTTCCGCGCAATACAACGGGTTGCATTCCCACAGGCGGCCGAGGTCGACCCGTCGCTATTGTAGAAGGTCAGGTGCGCATCATGGGCGCCCTTGGAGATCACTGCGAGCTGATCAAAGCCAACGCCGCGATGGCGATCAGCAATGGCCCGCACGAGCGAGTCCGTCAGCGCCAGATCGCGCCCACGCGCATCCAGCACGACAAAGTCATTGCCGAGCCCATGCATCTTTTCAAAGGGCATTTGCCCCGGTTTTTCACGCGTAGTCATGGGCGGCATATACGCCCCTTGGAAAAAGGTTTCCAGTCATCTGCATTTTTCTCACAGATTCGGCTTGACCACCTGCGATAGCCGTCATAGTAAGCGCGCCACAGTGTGGGCCGTTAGCTCAGTTGGTAGAGCAACTGACTTTTAATCAGTGGGTCGTAGGTTCGAATCCTACACGGCTCACCACTGAAATCCTTTTCCTTCAAATCGTTAGAGTCTTGATCGACGCTTTGGCGTGTGACGCCCCGTCATTCGTGGCTTTTTCATTCTCCTACGCTGGATGGCCGTATTAGGCTGTGCATCAGCGCAGCGGGAGGAGACCTTGCGCCTTGGGGAGGAGACAGGATGCAGCGGGTGCATGAGTTGGTCGCGCAGGCGGCGCAGGACAAGCCGGAGGGGCTTGCCTTTATCAACGGGGATGACAGGCGGATAAGCTGGGGCGCATTCCAGAGCGCGGTTGAGGATGCGCGGGACGATCTCGTGCGATTCGGGGTTGGGCCAGGAGATCGGGTTGTCATCGTGCTGGAAAACGCGATCGAGGTCGCGGCCTTCTATTTCGCGGCGAGCCATCTTGATGCGGCGGCGGTCATGGTGAATGCCCGCATGTCGCGGCCCGAGCTTGATCGGATCGTGGCGCATTCGGACCCTAGCGCGGTCATGTTCGCGACGGATGTCTCTGCGTCGGCGGCGGCCCATGCCGAGGCGTTCGGGGCCACACCCTGCACCGGGCGCTATGGCGCGGTCGCGCTCTGGGCGCGGGAGGGCAGTGTGGCTGAGCCGGTCTTTGAGAGCGGCGAGGAGCAGGTCGCGCTCTTGCTTTATACTTCGGGAACGACGGGGCATCCGAAGGCGGCGATGCTCACCCATGCCAATATGATCGCAGCGGGGCGGGCCTCGGCGGATGTGCGGGGGATGCGCGAGGGGGATATGACCTTTCTCGCCCTACCCATGTCGCACATCTTTGGCCTTGTCACGGTGCATGCGATCAGCCTTGCGCAAGGCTCGGCGCGGCTCGAGTCTGTGTTCGACGTGGCGCGGCTCTACACGGCGTTGCAGGAGGATGTGACCCTTCTTCCGGCGGTGCCGCAGATGCATGCGCATCTGTTTCACTATGCGCGTGCGCATGACATGCCGCGCTATGATCGTGGGCTGTTGCGCTATGTCTCTTCGGGCGGGGCGCCGCTTGACCCGGTTTGGAAGCGCGAGGCGGAAGAATTCTACGGGCAGACGCTTCAGAACGGCTATGGGCTGACCGAAAGCGCGGCAGGGATATGTGCGACGCGCAATGCGATGGGCGATCCCGATACCAGCGTCGGCGAAGCCATGCTTGGTGCGACGATCCACATCGACCTCGACGCGCCGGGCGCGACCCCGGCAGAGGGGATCGGCGAAATCCTTGTCGGCGGCCCGCAGATCATGAAGGGCTATTTCCGCGACCCAGAACAGACCGCCGCCACGCTGACCGAAGAGGGCCTGTTGCGGACCGGTGATCTTGGTCGGTTCGACGATCAGGGGCGGCTCCACATCGCGGGGCGCACAAAGGAATTGATCATTCGCTCAGGATTCAATGTCTATCCGGTCGAGGTTGAGGCAGTGTTAACGGAGCATCCGGACGTCATTATCGCCGGTGTTGTGGGCCGTCCTGTGGAAGGCAATGAAGAGGTTTTGGCTTTTGTCAAAGCGGTGCCGGGGAGCGGCCTTACGGAGGATGCGCTCAAGGATTTTCTCCGCGCGCGGCTCACACCATACAAACGGCCCGAACGGATCATTGTCGCGGATGATCTTCCAGCGGCGCCAACCGGCAAAATCCTCAAGGCGAAACTAATCGAGACCTTCCAAGATCGGCTCGGGTAGGACGACCTACGTATTTTTGCGTTCTTGCCCCGCCCCTTGTCCGGGCGGCAAGGTGGCGGAGGAGGAGACGCGCCATGCCCGCAGGGGTGGGCCGCAAAAGGACAGGGGAGACACATATGCACAGGGGGAGCGCCGCAAAGCTTGGATTTGATCCCGAACGGCTTGGTCGGATCGGGGATTGGATGGAATCCTATGTGGCAGAGCGGAAATTTCCCGGTAGCAGTATGCTTATCTCGCGCCATGGCGAAGAGGTTTTCTTCCATGCCGCAGGCCTTCGCGATATCGAGAGCGGCGCCGCGTTCGAGCGCGATACGGTGGCGCGTATCTATTCCATGACCAAGCCGGTTACCTCGGTTGCCCTGATGATGCTCTATGAGCGGGGTCTGTTCACACTCGACACGCCGGTGAGCGAATTTATCCCGTCTTTCAAAGACATGAGCGCGCTTATCCCCGGCGCGATGTCGATTGAAGAGACCGAATCCGCGCCCGCGCCGACGCTTCATCAGTTGCTCACCCATACGGCCGGTCTTAGTTATCCGTTCAATCCCGGTGTGCTTGCTGCGGCGATGGAAGAGGGCGATTTGATCTTCCGCGCCAATCAAGGAAACCTGGCCGATATGGTCGATCGGGTGGCGGCTTTGCCGTTGGCGTTTCAGCCGGGGGCTAGGTGGGAGTACTCGGTGGCGATTGACGTGTTGGGGCGGGTTGTCGAGGTGGTGTCGGGACAGACGCTGGAGGCGTTCTTCGAGACGGAAATCCTTGGTCCGCTTGGGATGGGAGAGACGGCGTTTTCTGTGCCGGAACACGCGGTCGATCGCTTCGCTTCGCTTTATACGCCGCTGGCGGGGGATGCGATGGCGCTCAACGCGGCCCGCACGGGGGAGAACCCGCTGCGCCGGGTCGACCACAAGGACGGCTCTCCCTTCCTCAAGGCGGATATGTTCTCGGGTGGTGGCGGGTTGGTCGGGACGATCGACGACTACATGCGCTTTGCCGAGATGCTTCGGCTTGGCGGGGCGCTTGAAGGCGTGCGTTTGTTGTCGCCGCAAACCGTTGATTTCATGATGCAAAACCACCTGCGGGGCGAGATTTCGGAGATGGGGCCGCAGAGCTTTGCCGAGCAGCCGATGGAAGGCATGGGGTTTGGCCTTGGCGGGGCGGTTGTCCTTGATCCGGCGCGCGCAAGGGTGCCCGGATCGGTGGGCGATTTCTCGTGGGGCGGCATGGCGTCAACCTTCTTCTGGGTCGACCGGGAGACGGGCCTCAGCGTGGTGTTTTTCACCCAGCTTTCGCCCTCGAGCAGCTACCCGGCAAGGGCCGAGATGAAGGCGCTCGTGCATGGGGCGATGGTGGGGTAGGGGCGCTGCCCCTCTTGGCCGCCGACTGGCGGCCAATTCACCCCGGAGTATTTGCCACAGAGAAGAAGAGTCTTAACGACAAATCCAACGTCGGTATTCTGTCGGTATCGTGTCTGTATTGCGTCTGTGGGCAGGTCTTAACGCACCGTTCTGGTTAACGCGGGATGAGACGTGCCGAGAGCGTCGAAATCGCGAAGAGGACGGAGGCGGTGCAGACGATGGTCGGCCCCGAGGGCGTGTCCAGAAGGAAGGACATGCGCAGCCCCCCGACAGCGGCCACGGCCCCGATCAGGGCGGCGGAGAGCGCCATATGTTCCGGCGTGCGCGCCAGCGGGCGGGCGGCGGCGGCGGGGATGATGAGAAGGGCGACGATCAGCAGCGCGCCAACGACCTTGATCGCAACGGCGACGACGATGGCAAGACCGAGGGTCAGGACGAGTTGTTCGCGTTTGGGATCGATGCCAGAGGCATGGGCGAGGTCGGGGTTGAGGGTTGCGGTCAGCAAGGGCGCCCAACGCCATGCGGTCAGGAGCATGACCAGCGCTGCGCCGGTCCAGATCACGGCGAGGTCGGATTTGCTCACCGCGAGGATGTCACCGAAGAGGTAGGCATCGAGGTCGAGGCGGATGCCTTGCAGGAAAGAGACCGCGACCAGACCGAAGGCGAGCGCGGAATGGGCCAGCACGCCAAGCAGCGTATCCATGGCAAAACCGCGCCCGGAGAGCGTTGTCACCGTGAGCGCCATGGCGAGGGCCACGGCGAGCGCGCCGGCGAAGATCGAGGTCGAGAGCGCGAGCGACAGGGCCACGCCGAGAATCGCGGCATGGGCGGTTGCGTCGCCAAAATAGGCCATGCGGCGCCAGACCACGAAACAGCCAAGGGGCGCGGCGGCGATGGCGACGCCGATCCCGGCGAGCGTGGCGCGGATCAGGAAATCATCAAGCATGGTCGCAATCCCCGTGTTCGTGGCTATGGGCCGGGTGGCCATGGTGGTGATGGTCATGATCGTGGCGGTACAGCGCCAGCGCGCCTTGGGTGCCTGAGCCGAAGAGGGCGCGGTATTCCGGCGCGTCGGCAACGATTTCGGGGGTGCCGTGGCAGCAGACGTGGCCGTTGAGACAGACCACGCGGTCCGAGGCGCTCATCACGACGTGCAACTCGTGGCTGACCATGAGGACGGCGCTTCCGAGGTCTTGGCGCAGCTGTTCGATCTGGCGGTAGAGCGCGGCGGAGCCGGGTTGGTCGAGGCCGGTTGTGGGTTCGTCGAGGATCAAGAGGTCGGGTTTGTCGAGAATGGCACGGGCGAGGAGGACGCGTTGGAACTGGCCCCCAGAAAGGGCGGTCATCTGACGATCCATGAGGCCATCGGCCCCGGCGTCTTCGAGAGCGGCTTGCAGGGTCGCCTCGGGGTGGCGGCGGGGCAGACAGAGAAAGCGGCGCACGGTCAGCGGCAAGGTATTGTCGATGGCGAGGCGTTGCGGGACGTATCCGATGCGCAGGCCATCGGCGCGTTCAAGGGTGCCGCGCCGGGGTTTGACGGCGCCGATGATCGTCTTGAGCAGGGTCGTCTTGCCCGAGCCGTTGGGGCCGACCACGGTGACGATCTCGCCCTTGTCGATGTGGAAGTCGACATTGGTCAGGGCCGTATGGCCGCCAAGGCGCACGTCGAGGCCAGTCAGAGTTACGAGGCGCATGGATCAGGCGGCCTCGCGGCAGGCGGGGCAGAGACCCTCGATCTCGAGCACAGTGGTTTCGATCAGGAAGCCGGTGCTCTCGGCGGAGCGGCGCAGGTCGGCGAGAGGCATGGAAGATTCCGCCACAGCGCCACAGGCGCGACAGATCATGAACACGGGCGAATGATCCTCGCCGGGATGGGTGCAGGCGAGGTAGGCGTTGAGCTTTTCGATCTTATGGACGAAGCCGTTGGTCACGAGGAAGTCCAGCGCGCGATAGACCACGGGCGGCTGCGAGCCGATGCCTTCGGATGCAAGGATCGCAAGGATGTCATAGGCCCCCATGGCGCGATGTTCCTCGAGCAGGATTTCGAGGACGCGACGGCGCGTCGGGGTCAGTTGCAGCTTCTCCGCAGCGCAGGTTGTCTCGGCCGAAGCAAGGGCCGAGGCCACGCAGGCGGCGTGGTCATGTTGGGCAAAACCGATATCGTGCAAGGCGGCCTCCTTCGGGTCGGGCCAGAAATTTAGGGTTGATATATTATAACATACCTTCTACGTCGAGGCTAAATAGCTTTGTATCTGTGAAGGAGCGAGACGTGAAGGCTTGGGTTTTGGGCGGCGTGGCCGCAATGGGCGTGACGGCGGGTGCAGCGATGGCGGAGGCGCCGCGCGTGGCGGTTGATATTGCGCCGGTGCATTCCTTGGTCGCGCAGGTGATGCAGGGCGTGGGCGCGCCGGATCTTCTCGTGCCGCAGGGGGTTTCGCCGCATGATTACTCCATGCGTCCGAGCGAGGCGCAGGCCTTGCAGGCGGCGGATGTGGTGTTTTGGGTTGGGCCGATGTTGACCCCCGGCCTTGACGAAACAATCGAGACGCTGGCCGGAGATGCGGTTTCGGTGGAACTTGCCGAGGTCGAAGGGCTTGCGCTTTTGGAGTTCCGCGAGAAGGCCGTTTTCGACGCTCATGAGGGGCATGACCACGAAGAGCATGACGACCATGAGCATGACGACCATGAGCATGATGACCATGGCCATGCGGAAGAAGGTCATGACGATCATGATGATCATGACCACACGGACGAGGGCCATGACGATCACGAGGGTCACGACCACGATGGCCATGACGATCATGATGATCACGCCGCGCATGAGGAGGAGGACGATCACGGCCACCACCATCACGAAGGCGGTATGGATCCGCATGTCTGGCTTGATCCTGAGAACGGGCGCGCGATGCTGAGCGCGATTGCCGAAACGCTGGCTGGGGTGGACCCCGAGAATGCCGAGACCTACCGCGCCAATGCCGAGGCGGCACGTGCGGAGCTGGCGACGCTTATCGCGGATGTGGATGCACAGCTTGCACCGGTGCATGACCATGCCTTTGTCGTGTTCCACGACGCCTATCACTATTTCGAGAACCGGTTTGGCCTGACGGGGGCCGGGGCGCTTCTGCGTGGGGATGCCGAGGCACCGAGCGCGGCGCGACTGCGTGAGATCGAGCACATCATGGAAGAGCGCGGTGTGGTCTGTGTCTTCTCGGAACCGCAGTTTAACGCCAAGATCATCCGCACCATCGCAGGCGACGCAAAGGTGGCCGAGCTTGACCCGATCGGCGTTGCGCAGGACGTTGGACCGTCGCTCTACACGGAGGTGATCGCCACGATGGCAGAGACCTTCGTGGGCTGCCTCAAAGACTAAGGAAGATGAGGTTTTGCGAGACTGATAGGGCTGCCTGCGGGCGGCCCTTTTGTTTTTGATGAGGCATTTCGGTTCTGTTGGAGGCCACGTTTTCTGGACTGGATACCCTTGTTCCGCTAGGGAAATTACTGAACGCTGTTTCGTCCCGCAACGGGCAAAGTCTGAAAAGGGGTTCGTTCAAAGCGATCCATTTGACGGTAGGTGATACGAAAATGAATTCGAAGATGGCAAAGATCGCCCTATTCCTAGTCGTTGTGATCATTTTGGGGCAGATGTTTTTTCCGCTTCTTCAAAAGCGCATGCCTGGCAAGAGCGAGGAGGAAGCAACGGGCGTCGAGACCGCAGAGAGCGTCCTTTTTCGCTTTGTACTCGGGTGTTGGGTTCCGGATGGCGACCTTGCAAGGCGTGCAGATGAAACCTTTGAAATCGACCCCGCCACGCAATCGATTTCCGATGGGATTTTCTCAGCAACCTACCGATTGCCCGGTGGCGCGGGGTCGGTGCAAATCACCCATGATAACAATCTCTCCATGTGTTCCGTGTTCACAGAAATACCTTTTGCCGAATTGGCTACGGCCGCCGAGGCATATTTCATTTCTGACAAGCGTTTGCCGCGCGGCACCTTGTTTGATGTCGAAGATATTGAGGTAGAGACATCTGATGAGCGCTTGAGCTGGACGGTGGACCGGGAGTCTGGGGCGCGGCGCGAAGGGGTCATCGTGCATCGACCGACCACAACCACAGGGAGCCCCGTCACCGCTATGACATGGGCCTATGCGGATCTGACCCTACCAGTTTCCGAATAGGGCAGAAGGGCATCAAGCTGATGGCCTCAAAGACTAAGGAAGATGAGGTTTGCCATGCCCCAGAGCGTCAACTGAAAGTGGGTGTTCTGGGCGCCTTCGTGGCAGAACCAATATGAGAAGTGGTTGCCGACCACGGTAAACATGGCCCAGATCGTCGTGAACATGAGAGCGCCGAGCATCGCGACGGGATGGGCCATGTCGAGCGCGACGAGGTCAAAGAGCGCGGCGGCAAGAAGCCCGACACCGATCCACAGCGTGATGGTTGTCACCAATTCTGCGAAAACCACGAGGTAGAAGGCGGCGCGTTGGGGCGCGCGGTGCTTGATGCTGCGGTGGGAGACGCGGGCGTATTCCTCGGGATAGTCGGCGGCCATGCGTTCCATCGTGAAGACCTGCGCGGTGTAGGTCTCGTTGACGGTTGGATGCAGGATATTGTCGCGCACACCAAGCGTCAGCCATGCCGCGGGCAGGGCGAGGGAAACGGTCTGGGCGAGAAGCGTCATGTCCATGTCGGGCCTCCGGGAAAAGCCAGTTCACCAAGAAAAAGGGCCGCCCGAGAGCGGCCCTTTCCAATTACTGTGTGCGACCGGATCAGGTCCAGTGCATTTCCGCCGGGCGGAATTCGAAGGAGATGTGGTGTGCAGCCCCCTCGAGACCCGCTTTGGTGTGGTTGTAGAGCGACCGCCAGTAGGGCTGGATGGTGACAGCATCGTCCTGGAGGATTTTCTCACCTTGCTCCATCAGCGCGCGGCGCTTCTCGAGATCCGCGGTGGCCAGCGCCTGCTCGAGGATGGCGTCGAACTCGGGGTTCGAGTAGCCGAACTCGTTCCAGGCTTCGCCGGTGCGGTAGGCCAGCGCCCAGATCTGCACGCCGAGCGGACGGTGGTTCCAGTTGGTCGACGAGAACGGATACTTGGTCCAGTCGTTCCAGAAGGTCGAACCGGGCAGGATCGTGCGCTTGACGTTGAAGCCGGCGTCCCGCAGCTGGGCTGCGACGGCGTCGGTCGTGTTCTTGCGCCATGCGTCGTCGATCGAGTGGATTTCCATCTCGAAGTCCGCCATGCCCGCTTCTTTGAGCAGCGCGAGCGCGCCTGCCGGATCATGCTTGGGCATGCCGATGTCGGCATATTCCGGGTGTGCCGGGCCAACGTGGTGGTTCGCAGCGGCGATACCGCGACCGTCATAGCCCAGTTCGAGCAGGACGTTGTTGTCGACCGCCATGTTGATCGCCTGACGCACGCGCTTGTCGGCGTAGGGCTTCTTGCCGTCCACCTCTGCAAGCTGGTTCGGGCGGATGACGATGGTCGCCATGGTCACCACTTCGTTCTCGACGAAATCGAGCGACGAGATGATGTCGATGAATTCGCCGTCAACCGAGTAGGTCGCGTCGATTTCTTCGGATTCAGCCGCGGCAACCCATGCGGCCGGGTCGGTGCCGTAGTCGACATATTCGATCCGGTCGAGCCATGCGCCGTTGCCTTCGTTCCACCAGGTGTGGTCCTCGTTGCGCACGAGCACGCCCTTCACGCCGACTTCGAGCGATTCCGGCAGGTAGGGGCCGGTGCCGATCGGGTTGGTCAGCATGTCAGCCGCGTTGTGCGATGCGTGCACGATGGCTGCCGGGTAGTCGGCCATGCCCGGAATGAGCGAGATGTCCGATTTCGGCAGGTTCAGCTGCACAGTGTGGCTATCAACGACGACGATCGAGCCGTCGATGGCCTTGCCGGTGTTCTCGTCGATGAGGGTCGCGAAGCGGCCAGCCATCGAGTTGCCTTCGACTTCCTTGTCGCACCAGCCAGCGATGTTGCGCGCAACGTCTTCGGCGGTGAAGTCGTCACCGTTGTTCCACTTCACGCCTTTGCGGACGTTCAGGGTATAGGTTTTGGCGTCTTCCGAGATGTCCCAGCTTTCGAGCAGCGAGGGTTGGAACGTACCGTCGTTCTCATAGGTGATGAGATACTCGAGCCAGCCGCGCGAGAAGTTGGCGATCTGCGACCAGTCATAGGTGCGCGGATCTTTGAGGGCACGCACTTCCATCTGGATGCGGACGGTGCCGCCTTGCTTGGCCATGGTTTCGGCCTTGGCCGGGGTGGCCATGCCGAGCATGGAATACGCGGTTGCGGCGGTGGCACCAAAGGCGCTTGCCAGGGCCAGGAATTCGCGGCGGTTTACAGGGTCGTCACCGACCTTGGACGCCTGATCGACGATGCTTTGGGGGAGGGGCTCTCCATTGCGTTTGAAAAAAGTCATCTTCTTCCTCTCTGCTATTGATTGGTTATTGATTGTTGCTTGGGTCACGGCACGGCAGGGCATGACAGGGACGAAACAGCGAACTCACAAACGCAAACGCGCGGCGGGGAGTCGGGGCCGTTGCTTCCCTGATCAATTCCAGTGTCCTCCCGCCATGCGATGATGGCAAATCCCGGTATCGGGCGTGTCGTTTTCTTACCCCGGTGGCGGGGGGGTAAACCCGATGCAGTAGCGCAAGCTTCCACGTCCGGGCCTTTCGATGCAACCGGAAACCACTTGTTTCCGTTGACGATCCCCGGATTCCCGGAGTGAAAGGCACCTGTCGGCGGACCTTGGCTCAGAGGATTGTAGGTCGAGAGGGTGTTGTTGCAACTTGTTCATTTGCGACACGGAGAGGGAAAGATTCGACACGGGCGATTTATCTGCCTCGCCCGCGCCTGATTCGGACGCCCTTATGGGACGCCTTTTTGCGTCGGTGCCACGCAGGCCGTTACAGGCGCATCTCTGACAAGCCGTCGTCGTCGGAGAGCGAGACACAGAGACTCGTCAGTTTGCGCGGCTCGTCATAGGGCCAGGGTGTCCCGCGATGCAGCACCGCGCGCTGGTCCCAGATCAGCACATCGTTCTCGTGCCAGTCGTGGCTATAGACATATCGGTCTTGCGTGCAGAAGGTCATCAGGTCGTCGAGCAACGCCGCGCCCTCGGCCTCATCATAGCCGTCCACGGCATAGGCGTGCGAGGCGATATAGAGCGATTCCTTGCCGTTGACCGGGTTGGTCAGAACCGCCTTCCAATGCTGTGCGGGCCATTTGTGGAACATGGGCAGCTTGGCGAGGTCTTCGGAGATCTTGGCGCGCGAGACCGCATAGTGATGCGAGATGCCACGGCCGCGGATCTTCTCGCGCAGGGCTTCGGGCATTTCGGCCCACGCCGCGCGGGTGCTTGCCAGTTCGGTGGCACCACCGGAAGAGGGCGCGATACGCGAGATCAGGATATTGGTCAGGGCAGGGACCGGCAGGAAGGTGCTATCGGAGTGCCAAAGCATGTTGGTCTTGAGGTTGAGGGTGTGGAGGTCCATCTCGCCCGAGACCGAGCCATCGGCCTGAACGTTCGACACTTCGGGCACCTCGAAGGCCTCACCTTTCTTGCGCTCGTCGGCCTTGCGGTCCTCAATGGTGCCGAAGAGCGTCGCGAGGGCCATGTGCTGTTCGTTGCTTAAGTCCTGGCCGCGCAGGAGAAGGGCGGAATGCTCTTCAAAGAGCGCCCGCAACTCCGGGAACAGATGATCCGCCGTCACGTCGGCGAGTTGCAGGTTGTGGACCTCGACGCCGAATTGCGGGGTCAGGGGGGTGGTTTCAAGTGTCATGTTACGCGTCCTCGGGTGGTGTGAAGGTTTCGATGTCTTCGGGCGAGAGATGCTTGACGCTCTCCCAAGCTCTGGATTTGGCGGAGTTCAGGAGGCCCTTTGGGTCCATCCGTTTCTTCCATGCGAGATGCCGGTAGTCGGCGTTCTTGAGTCCGCCCTTCTCGACCATGCAGGTATGGGCATCGAAGACGGGAAAGCCGTTGGCCTCGTAGGTGGCTTCGATCTCGTGCAGGCGCTCTTCTGTCGTGAACCAGACGATAGGCAGGTCGAAGGTCACGATCTGGCCGCCAAGAAGGGCGAATTCGTGGTGTTGCCAGACATCGTCGCCAAGCTTGGGCCGCAGGGCGTCGATGGCGTCGGGGTCGGGCGGTGTCGGGCAGCCGACCTGTAGATAGGTGGCCGAACGGTCGGCCTTGAGCACCTGAAGCGTGGTGTGGTTGTAGGCGAACTCGAACACATGTGGCAGGCCAGCGGATCTAAGCTCGTCCTCGGACATGGCGAGATCGACGTGACCGCCCTGCGCCGCCATGAGCGCGCGGTAGGCGTCGAGGTCTTCGGCAGGCACGAGCGCGGTCAGGAGGTGTTTCTCGGGGCGCAGATACTCGGCAAGACGGGGAAAATAGGCGCAGATGCGGGCATCGACGGTGGAGGCGAGTTTTGGCGCGATATCGTCCGCAGTCGCGAGGGCGTATCCGGCGGCATAGGCGTCGCGGTAGGTCTCGAATGTCGCCATACAGCCGATCCAGTTGCGATGTGGCACGGTGCGCAGTGTCACCTCTGTGATGACGCCATTCATGCCCCATGCGTGATGAATCTGGTTGATCGCGTCGCCTTCGAAGAGCCGTTCTTCGGGGGTGTCGGTCACTGTCATGGCCTTGAGCGAAATGACGTTGCCCGGATCGCGCAGCATCCCGTGGGCAAGCGAGCCGATACCGGAGGAGCCGCCACCGATGAAACCACCGATCGTGGCGATGTCCTGTGTCGAGGGGAAGATGGCGAGTTCCCAACCTTCGGCGTGAAGTGCGGTGTTGATGTCTTCGATGATGGCCCCGGCCTCGACCCGGACAAAGCCCTCGCCGATCTCGAGGATGCGGTTCATGGCGGTGGTCTCAATGATCAACCCGCCCTCGAGCGGCACGGCCTGACCGTAGTTGCCGGTGCCGCCGCCCCGCAGCGTCACAGGGGCGTCATGGGTATAGGCGGTGCGCAGGCAATGGGCGAGGTCGTCGGCATTGGCTGGGCGGGCGACGAGGTCGCCGAAGCTGCGCCGCAGTTGGGCGTTGAGGATTGGCGAATACCAGAAGAAATCCCGGCTGCGTTTCTTGACGAGAACGGGTTCCGTGATGGTCTCGACGGGGGCGAGTTCGGCGGCGAACGCGTCCCAGTCGAGGGTCGTCTTACCGGAGATGGATTGGGTCATGTCGAGGTCTCCATGCGGGTCTATATTAGTCTCTAATAAAGGGATATTGGCGAAAGCGGCGCACCGGCAAGCAGGTCGGTAAAGTCGCGCGCATCGGCGATTTGAAGCGTATCGAGGGGCGCGCCGTTCAGGAGGCCGGGATCGGCCCCGAGCGCGCGGGCGGCATCGGTTGTGATCATGCGGAGCCAGCGGTCGAGCGGCGGGTCGAGATGCGCCGTCAGGATCGCCAGTTCGAGTGAGCGGATGGGATCGTGACGTCCGATGGGACAGAAGGCGTCGCGCACATTGTCGGCCCCTGTCACGAGCCGCACCCCGGCGGTGGAAAGCTCGCGGGCCAGCGTCACACCACGGGCGATAGGCGTGCCATCGCGGCGCCCCTGAAGGTAGAGGTTCGTCGTCGGCAGGAGGCAGACGAAGATGCCCGCGCGGGCGAGCTTGTCGGCGATGCGGGCGACTTCGGTGGGTGCTCGGGTGGCGAGGCTACAGGCATGGCCGCAGAGGATCGGGCCATCAAAGCCGGTTGCGAGCGCCATGTCGGCGATGGCCTCGAGCCCGTTCAGGGCCGGGTCCAGCCCTTCATCGACATGAAAGTCGAGCGGCAACCCGTGGCGCGCGGCGAGGTCGAATACATGGCGCAGCCCGGTTTCGATCCCGTCATGGCCATAGACGAAACAGCCGAGCGCGTGACCCTCCGGGATGGCGCGGGCGACGGTTTGGGCGAAGGCGGGATCGACCATCTGAGGGATGCTCGTCAGGGCGGAGAGGTGCAGGGCGGGGCCAGAGGGGTCGCTCGCGATCTCAAGGAAGAGGGACCAGGCGCGGGGCGGCTCTGGCGTGTCGCCCCAGTCGACATGGCTCCGCACGAGGCGCGTTCCGGCGGCGGCATACTCGGAAAGGCCACGCAGGGCGCGGGTGCGCAGGTCAGCATCGGTCCAGTTCGCCTTGTCGGCGCGCTGGGCCTCGATCGCGGCGCGCAGGTCACCGCCAGTGTGGCCCATGCGGGCGATGGTGTGGCATTTGTCGAGGTGGCAATGCGGCTCGGTGAACTTTGGCAAGAGGAGCGCGCCGCCCGCATTGGTCGCGGGGGCGGGGATCATGCCCGTCACGCGCCCGTCTTCGACGGTCACGTCACCGCGCAGGAACACGGCGTCCTCGGCCCCGTCAAAGCGGGCGAGATCGCCGATCAGGGCCTTGGGCAGGCGCAGGTCTTGGAGGGTCTGGCGGGTCATGGTCAGTGTGCCGGATCGAAACGCGAGAATTCTTCGAGGAAGGCGGCGAAGTTCTTTGCCGCGCTCTCGATCATGGCCGCGCCCTTGTCGGCGCTGGCTACGGAGGCATCGCCGCAGGCCCCGGAGGGGGACAGATCGTCGATGACCCATCCGGGGCGGGCGGCGTGGCCGGTCAGACCGGTCCAGCGGTTGTTGGCCTGCCAATCGTGGGTCTTGGGCGGGAAATCGTCGGCCTTGTCCATATCGACGAGATTCGGCGCGGCGGCGAGCATGGCGGAGGTCTCGATATCGCCGGCGTGGAGGTCATGGGCGGCGGCCTCGGGCGCGATATGCGGCGAGGTCTCGGCAAAGGCGAACCATGAGGCATGGGCCGTGATGAGGCGATGCGCGATGCGCAACTCGCGGCAGGCGATCTCGAGCACGGCGGTATTGCCGCCATGACCGTTGAGCATCACGAGACGGCGGATACCGGCGCGGGCGACCGATGCGCCGATGTCTTCGATGACGGAAAGCAGCGTGCGCGCGGAAAGGGCGAGGCTCCCGGCGTGCTCGGCGTGTTCGTTGCTTTTGGTGATGGTGAGGGTTGGCAGGATGAGCGCGTTGGTCGCCGCGCTCCAGTGTGGCAGGCTCGCCGCGAGCACGGCGTCGGTCAGGGTCGTATCGACAGACAGAGGCAGGTGCGGCCCGTGTTGTTCGGTCGCGCCGAAGGGTAGGATGGCGACGGTATCGTCGGGCAGGGTCTCGAAATCGGGGGCCTTGAGGGCAGCCCAATAGGCATGGATCGGCATGGCGCTCTCCCAATCTGGGAACGGACATGCGGCATCGGCACGCACAGCCCGTTCCGGTGAAACGGTTGCGTGGCCCTCAGTGTGATCTGTGCCAGAGATAGGTCAAAGGTAGGGGAGGGGGGCGGATTCGGCAAGTGTGCCCTTGGAGACTCACCTTGTAGCGGCGCGTCGATTGACGCTGCATCCGTGGGGATCGGCGTGGTAACAAGGGGCAAAGCAGCACCTGTTCGAGGCCCGCATTTGAGAGTTCTGTCCGTCACATCCATGCGCAACGAGGGGCCGTATCTCCTTGAATGGCTGGCCCATCACAGGGCGGCGGGCGTCACGGATTTCCTCGTCTTTTCAAACGATTGCGAAGATGGCACGGCGGAGATGCTTGACCTGCTCGATGCGGCGGGGGTTCTTAGCCATGTGCCGCAGGAGCGGCAGGGCAAGAAATCGGTTCAGTGGCAGGCGCTTCGTGCAGCATGGAAACACCCGCTTCGCAAGGCGGCGGATTGGGTGCTCGTGTCGGATGTGGATGAGTTTCTCAACATTCGGGGCGGGGATCATACGCTGGACGGGCTGATCGACGGGCTTGCTCCTGAGGTCGATGGGGTGGTGATTCCGTGGCGGCTCTACGGCAATAACGGCGTGGTGGAGGTCTTGGACGCGCCGGTCACAGAACAGTTCACCCGAGCGATTGAACCGGGGGTGCGCTATCCTGCGGCGGCGGGGTTTTTCAAGACCCTGTTTCGCACCAAGGGACCGTTTAACCAGCTTGGCGTGCATCGCCCGCAGCAGAAGGCGCCGGAGCGGGCGGGTTTGCCCGTTTTCGTCGATGGCAGCGGGATGCGTTTGCCGGACTCGCTTGTGGCGACCCCTTCGCGGCTTTCGCTTTTTGGGTTCGATGCAGGGCAGAGCCTTGTCGAGATGAATCATTATTCGATCCGCTCGGCGGCGGGGTTTCTTGTCAAACGCGCGCGGGGGCTGCCGAACCGGAGCCACAAGCCCGTGGACCTTGCCTATTGGGTGGAGCGGAATTTCAACACGGTGGAGGATCGTTCGATCGCGGCGATGCGGCCTGCTACAGAGGCAGCGCTGGCCGAGTTGCGGGAAATCGACGGGATCGCGGCGGCGCATGAGCGGGCGGTTGTGTGGCATCAGGCGCGGTTTGCCGAATTGGTGCGACAGCCAGAGGAGCAGGCGCTTCTTGTCGATATACTCACGGCGGGGTCGTCGCAAACCTTGCCGCGGGAATTGCAGCTGCGGCTTGTTCAGTGGTATCAAGACGCCAATAATAAATAGGATTTCGAGGGCGCCCCCAGGGGTGCAGCAGGTTTGGAGCGATGGCAGGGCCGGAACTCATTCAGCGCGTG
Source organism: Shimia sp. FJ5 (assembly GCF_032918335.1). Lineage (NCBI taxonomy): Bacteria > Pseudomonadati > Pseudomonadota > Alphaproteobacteria > Rhodobacterales > Roseobacteraceae > Shimia > Shimia sp. FJ5. The sequence goes on from NZ_JAWJUV010000002.1 coordinate 349,992, forward strand.
ATTGCGCATCAGGATATTGGTCGCGGCGTTTTGCTCGACGCGGTGCGGATCGCGAATGGCGAGATACGCGCATTTTTCGCGGTCGGAACCAAGGCCGAGGAAATCACGGCCGGGGACGGCACGGAGATCACAGGTATTCGCAGCGTCGGGGACGGGATGATCGTCACGGCCAAGGCCGAGGGCGCGCCGGTGCTTGCCGTCGATGGCGCGGCGGCGGAGGTGCGCCTTGGCGAGATGGAGCAGGAGTTCTTTGACGGGCTTGATGTGATCTTTGCCACGCGTAATGGCGAGAGCGCGCAGGTGACGCTCGACTGGCTCGCCTTTCATGTCGAGAAGCAGGGGCTTCAGGCGGCGCTGATTCTTGATCGGAGCCAGCCGGGACAGGGCAAGCAATATATCAAGGGGCTGAAGAAGGGTCTGAAGAAGATCAAGGGCCTTGAGCGGGTGGTGCATGTCGTGATGGACGTGCCGCTTGGCGATCCGGGCCTGCCGGAAGAGGCGCATCCGTTCAACGCGCCGGGCGCGCCGGGCAAGGATCGGATGGAGGTGCCGCCGCCGTCGCCGTGGGATTCACCACAGCGGGAACTCCAGCTTTTTGAATGGGCACGGCACCGGTTTCTCGACCGGGCAAGCGGCGTCGCGCTTGTCGATCTGTGCGACCTGATTTTGCCGAATCCGGGCGAGTTAGAGACTGTTTTCGAGACTGCAAGGCAGTCCAAGACCGGAGCCATCGTGCTTGGCGGACGCAATTGTTATCCGTGGCGCGTGCGCAAGGGTGAGGACGCGGGGTTTGGCGATCATATCTGTGTGCAGTTTGACGCAAAGAAATTGCGCCGCCGCTGGTGTGTTGCGCCCGAGAAAGCGGGAGAGAACACGGTCTGGCGGCTTGTGCGGATCGTGGGAACCAATCCCGAGCCGCAGGAATGGCGACCCTTCTACCGTTTCATGGCATTGCGGCATCCGGCGGATACGGTTTCAAAGATCGTGCCGAAGACCTCGCTTGTCGAAGATGATAGGCTTCTTGCACTGGCCGAAGATCGTTTCGAGCACAAGCCGGTGCGCATGCCCGAGATCAAGAAGCCGAAGGTTGATGAAGAGCGCAATCGCACCTGCATCATCACCTGTATGAAGAACGAGGGGCCGTTCATCCTTGAGTGGGTCGCGTATCATCGGGCCATCGGGGTGCAGGATTTCATTGTCTACACGAACGACTGTACCGATGGGACAGATGATTTCCTCGACCTGTTGCAGGCGAAGGGCATTCTTCAGCACCGGGATAACCCATTCAAAGGCACTGGCCTCAAACCGCAGCACGCAGCGCTTCAGGCGGGCGAGAAGGAAGAGATCATCAAGGCCGCCGATTGGGTCATCTCGATGGATGTGGACGAGTTCATCAATGTGAAGGTGGGCAAGGGGACGCTCAAAGACCTCTACGCGGCGACGGGGGAGGCGAACATGATCTCCTGCACCTGGCGGCTTTTTGGGAACTCGGACATCCATGACTACGTGGATGAACCTCTCATCGCGCAATATACGCGTTGCGCCCACGAGATGACGCGCAAGCCGCATCAGGCCTGGGGGTTCAAGACGCTTTTCCGCAATATCGGTCTATTCAAGAAGCTCGGGGTGCATCGGCCCAAGGGCCTCAATCCGCAGCTCTGGGACGAGATCAACTGGGTCAATGGATCGGGGCAGGCGCTTCCGCGAGATATGTATCGCAACGCGTGGCGGTCCACGACGGACACGATCGGCTATGACATGGTGCAGCTCAATCACTATGCGGTGCGGTCGGCCGAGAGCTTTCTCGTGAAGCGCGACAGGGGGCGGGTCAATCACGTGGATCGGGATCAGGGTCTCGCCTATTGGTTCCGCATGAACAATAACGCGACCGAGGACCGGTCGATCCAGCGCATGATCCCGGCGCTTGAGGAAGAGATGGCGCGGCTTCTGAAAGACCCGGAGATCGCCGAGGCGCATGCCTATTGCGTGGATCAACACCGGGCCAAGATCGACGCACTCAAGGCGACGGAGAACTATGCGAAGTTCTTTGCCGACCTAACGAGTGAGCGGATGGAGACGCTTGCGCGAATTCACCATGTTTTCGGCGCCAATGTGTTCCTAGCCGGGCCGGATGTGATCCCGGATGAGGTTGTGCAGCGCGATCCTCCGGAAGGGTTTTTCTTTACCGTCGATAAACAGGAAACAGCGCATTAATGCGGGGGCGGTCGCGGCTGAATTGCAAAGACAATGGGTGCATTTGTGGTAAACTGTGGAAAATACACGAACAAAGAGCAGTGTAACGATGGCTAAACTTCCCGAAATTGCGAGTCTGTGGATCGGTGGTCAACTGACGTGGCTTGAACAGCTTTGTCTCAAGTCCTTTGCGGACGCGGGGCATCACACGACGCTCTATAGCTATGAGCCGATCCCGAATATCCCCGAGGGGGTTCATGCGGGGGACGCGGAAGAGATTTTCCCGTCTGATCCAATGTATCGCCACGCCCGCACCGGAAGCCCTGCGATCCATGCGGACCTATGGCGGCTCAACCTGTTGAAGAAGACCGACAAGATCTGGGTCGATGCGGATATGTATTGCTATCGCCCGTTCAATTTCACCCGCAAGACGGTGTTCGGATGGGAGAAGGAGGGCCTTGTCTGTAACGCGGTGCTTGGCCTGCCGAAGACGTCGAAGGCGCTCGATATGATGCTCGCGTTTTTTGAGGACGAGTATGCCATCGGGCCGTGGCTCAAGCCGTGGCAGCAGAAGGAATTGCAGGCCGAGAAAGACGCGGGCCGTCCGGTGCACATGACCGAGCAGAACTGGGGCTTCACGGGGCCGGCGGCGGTAACGTATTTCCTCCAGCAAAGCGGCGAGATCAAATATGCCGAGCCGGTCGAGGCGTTCTATCCGATCTCCTTCAAGCACCGGAATCACATGATCATGAGCAAGTTCAATATCGAAGAACAGCTCAACGAGACGACCAAGGGGGTGCATTTCTGGGCCCGGCGGATGAAGCCGCGGCTTGAGGAAAAGGAAAACAATCGACCGCGGCGCGGATCGTTCATGGACGGGCTTATTGCGAAGCATGGGATCGATGTGGACGCGGCCCTCATCCCGCCGAAGATCAACAAACCCAAAGCGCCAGTTGAAGATCCGGAGTTTATGGCCAAGCTCGCGATTGAGGCGCTCAAGGGCGAGGCCTCGGTCGAGAAGCTTTCGCGCGACCATCTTGTCGAGCCGCGTTTCATCAAGGAGTGCCGTCGACAGCTTGTCGAGGCGGCACCGGGGATTTTCAAGGCGGGGTAAGGCATGGCGGATCGTGAGGGAATCCTCTCCAACTATATCCACGACCGGCATTTCCTCCAGACGGTGAACATGCCGCGCATGGGCAAGCCGTTCATCTATATGAAGAACCACAAGGCGGCCTGCACCACGGTTCTGGCGACGCTGATGGCGCATCTCCTCGATCTTCAGGGGGAGGGCACGGATGGCATCGACATGGAGACGGTTCACACACCGCCCAAGACCCTCCTGCGGACGGGCACGCGTGGCCTTACGGTGCGCCGCGCGATGCGCGCGCTCGACAACCCGGACGTATTCCGGTTTACCATCGTGCGGGAGCCGGTGGCGCGGACGGTTTCGGCCTATGCCGACAAGATCTACAAGGCAGAGAAGCCGAAACGCATGTTGATGCGCTATCTTGGGCGGCCCGTGGATAGCGAGATGAGCCTGTCCGAATTCCTCGACATTCTTGCCCAAGACGAGGGCGCGCGCGAGGTTGACCGTCATTGGTGGTCCCAGCGCAAAGAGACGAGCTATGACTATATCGATTTCGATTTCATCGGTGATACGCGGGATCTCAAGGCGGCGCTCGATCACGCCATGCGGCAGATCTTTGATGTGGAGGCTTCGAAATTTCAGGACACGCGCAAAACGCTTGGCCACAAGAGCCATAGCCGCGAGTTGATGGAAAGCCTGACGACGCAGGACCGGGCCAATATTGAAACGGTCTTTGGGCCGGATCTCGAAATGTATGAAGAGGTGCGCAAGGCCCTCGAGGAGGTGGCGTGATGGCAGAGGTGATGGACGCCGAGGTTGAGGTCACGCAGGATGACTGGCGCGAAAACCTTCATGCGATCGGCAAAAAGGAAGGCTTTTGCGAAGAGCTTGGGGCGCAGCATACGGCGCTCTTCGTGGAGCGCGGCAAGACGCTCATCATCACGTTTGAGAACCTCGACCACGTTTACGACCGGGCGGCGGACCGAATGCCTTGGGGCTATGGGTTCGTGGAGTCGCGCGGTTGGTCGATGCTTGGCATGATGGCGCATGACTGGACGTGGTATCGCGACGAGGCGGTCTGGGATTTCTTCGACAGGCTACGCGATGAGGGGTTCTTCAAGAAGTTCGACAAAGTGGTGTTCTACGGCGCCTCGATGGGGGCCTACGCGGCGAGTGTTTTTTCGGCGGCGGCACCGGGCGCGACTGTCATCCTGATCTCGCCTCAGGCGACGCTCGACCGCGAGGTTGCGCCGTGGGAAACGCGCTATCGCAAGGCCTGGCGGCGTGATTTCCACACGCGATATGGCTATGGGCCAGAGATGGTTGCGGCGGCGGGGGACGTGCATCTTTTCTACGATCCGCGCAACACGATGGATTCCATGCATGCGGCGCTTTTCCGAAGCGGGAACGTGACGAAATACCGGTGCCGTTTCATGGGGCATCGGATCGCGTCTCTGTGGATTCAGCTTGGTCTTCTGAAGCCGATCGTGGAGGCCTGCGTGGACGGGTCGCTCACGCCCGGAAAATTCTATCACTGGATGCGCGCGCGGCGGGAGAACAAGCGCTATCAGAAGGAATTCATGCAGACGCTTGAACGGGAAGATCGGCCGAAGCTCCTCATCCGTTATTGCGAGGCGGTGCTTGCCCGGCGTGGCGCACCGCATTTCCGCAACGCCATGCGCGCGGCGCAAAAGCGCCTCAAGGGGAAGAAATAGCGGGCCCTAGCGGCGTTTGAGCGTATCGCCGAATGAGATTTTCGGGGTCAACTCGGTGATCATGTCGGCGTCTTCGCCCTTGACGCGGGCGGCGATGATTTCGGCCGCCTTGGCGCCGATCTCGCGACGGCAGGCGTCCATGGTGGCGAGCTGTCGCGGGAGGCCTTGCAGAAGCTCAACACCGTTGAACCCGGCGAGGCCGATGTCGCCGGGAATGTCATAGCCCTTCTCGAGCAGGTAGAGCAGGCCGCCTGCACCAATCATGTCATTGGAATAATATAGGAAATCGAGCTCTGGATTGCGGGCCAGAACCGTCTCGGTCATCTCGCGCCCCTTGGCGAGCGCCGAGCCGCCGGAATAAAATTCCTTCTCGGCGATCTCAACGCCTTTCTTGGCCAGCGCGGCGGTGAAGCCTTCGAAGCGTTTGCGGGCGCGGTGATCGAGGGGCATTTTCGTGCCAAGGAACCCGATATTGCGATACCCTGCCTTGAGGATCGCCTCGGCCATCTCGCGGCCTGCGCGGCGATGCGAGATACCGACCATGGAGTCGACCGCCTTGCCATCCACATCCATGATCTCGACCACGGGAATGCCCGATGCGTTCAGCATGGCGCGCGCGGCCTCGGTATGTTCAAGCCCGGCAAGAATGACGCCAGAGGGGCGCCAGGAAAGCATCTCGTAGAGAACTTTTTCCTCCTTCTCGGGGAGGTAATCCGTCACGCCGACCACTGGCTGAAGGTCGGTTTCCTCAAGCACCTGGCTTATGCCACCGAGGACTTCGGGAAAGACCATATTGGAAAGCGAGGGGATAATGACACCGACAAGATTGACCCGCTGGCTTGCCAATGCCCCGGCGATCTTGTTGGGCACATAGCCCAGGTCCTTGGCGGCGCGCAGCACACGCTCGCGCGTGGCGTTGGAGACATCACCCCGATTGCGCAGCACCCGGCTCACGGTCATTTCGGAAACCCCCGACGCTTCGGAAACATCGCGCAGGGTCAGAGAGCGTTTGGAGTCATTGGTCACGGGGAATTCCTGTCTTCGGTGGGAAAATGTTACCGCGAACACCCCGCCTTGTTCAAGCGCCCTGATCGAGGGCAGTTCACGGATGACAGCACCGGGAAGCCGGGGTAGAACCGGACCCACGCGGCCCCGTGGCTCAACTGGATAGAGCAGCCCCCTCCTAAGGGGCAGGTTGCAGGTTCGAATCCTGCCGGGGTCGCCATCTTCCTATACATATGGCGAATAGCGCGGGCTTTCGGAGGATCGGGCAGGTCTTGGGGAGAATGTGGCAGGTATTTTGAGGTCGTGGTGGGTAAGTTCATCGGGACCAACAGAGACCTTATTGGAGAGTAGCCATGACTATTCAGACACAATTTCCGGACTTTAGTGAACATCACGTGCCGTATGATGCCATCGACCCGACGACGGGGCTCAAGGATAGCGCGCGGGGCAAGGTTGTTCTTGTGGCGGGGGCGTCGCGGGGGATTGGGCAGGCGACGGCGGTGGCCTTTGCCAAGGCCGGCGCCAAGGCGGTGTTCCTGCTGGCGCGCTCGGAGGCGGCGCTTGAGGAGACGAAAGCCCTCGTGACGGAAGCCAACCCGGAGACGGAATGCGCCTATGCGGTTTGTGACGTGACGCAGGCCGGGGAGGTTTCGGCGGCGGTTGAAGCTTGCAAGGCGCGTTTTGGCGCGATTGATGTGGCGGACGCGAATGCCGGTTATCTCGGCCCGTGGGTCAAGATCGGCGAGAGCGACCCGGACGGGTGGTGGCGGAACTGGGAGGTGAATATGCGCGGGGCCTATCATGTGGCGCGCTATTGCCTTGCGCCACTGGCCGAGTCGGCGGCGCGCTGGGCGTCGGAAGGCAAGAGCGGCGGGCACTTGATCTTGCTGTCGTCGATTGGGGCACAATTCGTGATGCCCGGGGCCTCGGACTACCAAACCGCCAAGCACGCCATCAATCGCCTCTGCGAGTTCGTGCAGAACGATCACGAGGCGGACGGGATCAAATGTTTTGCGATCCACCCCGGCGGTGTGGCGACAGAGCTTGGTCACAACATGCCGGAGGGGATGCATCAGTATCTCGTCGATGCGCCGGAGCTTGCGGCGGGGTTTGTGGTCTGGCTCTCGTCTGGTCAGGCGGACTGGGCGCGGGGCCGTTACCTTAGCGCGACCTGGGATGTCGGCGAGATTGAGGCGCGGAAGGAAGACATCCTCGAGAACGACCTGTTCGTGAACAGGATGAGGGCCTGAGGTCGCGTCAGTCGCGGCTTTCGTCGCGGCGCACGGGTTTCCAGCCTGTGATCATCGGAGTCACGAGGTTCTCGCCCTTGAACCGCTTGTAATAGGCGATGGCCGCGATGTGCAGCACGACAAGGGCGAGGATCACCCAGAGCATCCGGTTGTGGATAAAGGTTGCGGTGCGGTTGGCTTCGGAGCTGACATACCCTGCGAGCGGGCCGACATTGATGAAGTCGTCGGGATCGGAAAAGAGACCGGTCCCGACCTGCGCGATCAACGCCGCGAGGATGGCGAATACGGAAAGCGCGCCCATCGGGTTATGACCGGGCCAATAGGAGGGCTTCGGCGTGCCAAGGGTCCGCAAATAGCGCAGCGTGGTGCGCGGGCCGTAAAGAAAAGAGGCAAAGCGCACTGGGGCTGGGCCCACCAGCCCCCAAATCACGCGGAACACCAGAAGCGCGATCACCGCGTAGCCGAAATAGAAATGGAGCGTCATGATGTTGGGGCCGAACTTGCCGAGCCCCCATGCCGCGGCGACGCAGATCACCAAGGCCCAATGGAACAGGCGTGTGCCAATGTCCCAGATTTTCTCTTGGGAGACGTCTTCGGTGATCTGCTTGTTCATGGGGCGGCCTTAGTCTGCGCGGTAGTCGTCGTGGCAGGATTTGCAGGCACCGCCGAGCGTCCCGAGCGCGCCGGCCATCTCGGCCTTGCCGTTGCCAGCAACCGCTTGCATGGCGAGCGCGGCTTTGTTGAGGTTGTCGAACTTGGCCTCTACCCCGGCCATGTCGTCCCAGATGTCGGGCAGGGCGCGGGTATTGTCGAGGTCGAGCGACGACGTGCCTTCCATGAAGAGGTGACCGGTATTGTAGCTCGAAAGAAGCACGACGTTATCCGCGGCGTTTTGTGCGGCCTCGGCGTCATAGTCGATCTGGCCTTTTGCCATGCCCGCAAAGACGCCCATGTTGGCACCGAGAAGAGAGAAGTAGCCCTGCCGGGTTTCGACGGCTTTTTCTTCGGGTGTTTCGGCAATGGTAAGAGTCGGGGCGACGAGGAGAGCTGCGATTAATACGTGGCGCATAGGTCGTGTCCTTGATGATGATTACAACGCAGGGAAGTCTATCAAGGAAATTGTAACTGGATAGCGTCAGCAGCCTCGTGCCTGCGGGTAATCACCTGAATGTGATTGTCCCGCGCCATGGGCGCGCGGCGGATTGCCCGGCAAATGAGCGCTCCTGACCCGGTCTAAACCGGGTCCGCGTCGAGGCGCACGGCAAAGCCTGCGTCGGACAGTTTTGCGAGGATCGCCTGCACATGTTCCTTGTCACGGGCCTCGATCACCACGTCGAGCTCGGCGCGTTTGAGAGAGACGCTCTGCATCATGCGTTGGTGAATGACCTCAATGACGTTGGCGCCAGCATCGCCGATAATGCGCGAGATATTGGAGAGCTGGCCCGGCGTGTCGTCGATCTCGAAGGTGAGGCGCGCGATGCGCCCGTCGCGCATGAGACCGCGCAAGATCAGCGTCGAAAGAAGGCGCGAGTCGATATTGCCACCGCAGATCACGAGGCCGACCTTCTTGCCCTTGAAGCGGTCGCGGTGCTTCTTGATGACGGCAAGGCCCGCCCCGGCCGCGCCTTCGCAGACGAGTTTCTCATCCGAGAGGATGTCAAAGATGGCGTCCTCGATCTCGGCCTCGGACGCACTGTCCACGCGATCCACATAGCGCGAGATGATCGCGAGGTTGGCCTCGGCGGGTTCCTTGACGGCGATGCCCTCGGCAAGGGTCATGGCGCCAAACTCGGTCGGGACTTGGTAGAAGCGCGCGCGCACGGCGTCGAAATTCTCGGCTTGGGCGCCGACGATCTCGATCTCGGGTTTGACGGATTTGGCCGCCATGGCCATGCCCGCGATGAGGCCACCGCCACCAATGGGCACGACGATGGTATCGAGGTCGGGTTCCTGTTCGAGCATCTCGAGGGCGACGGAGCCTTGACCGGCAGCGACCACGGGATCGTCGAAGGGGTGAATGAAGGTCATGCCCTTGTCGCGGGCCATGTCGAGGGTGAACTGCACGCTTTCGTCGAAGCCGCGCCCATGGAGGACGACCTCGGCGCCGAATTCCTCGGTGCGCTTGACCTTGTTGAAGGGGGTGCCCTCGGGCATGACGATGGTCGAGGGGATGCCGAGCCGCGTCGCATGATAGGCGACGCCCTGCGCGTGGTTCCCGGCGGAACAGGCGATCACGCCGGCGGCGCGTTCGGCCTCGGAGAGCGTCAGGAGTTTGGCCAACGCACCGCGGGCCTTGAAGGCGTTGGTGTGCTGGAGGTTCTCGAGCTTGAGGTAAAGGTCGATCCCGAGATGCAGCGAAAGCCGCGCCGCTTTGACAACGGGCGTCCGCGTTGTCGCGGGTTTGATGGCGTCATAGGTCGAGCGGATCAGGTCGGGGGTCAATTCCACGGGAGCACCTTTGGATGGTCTGGGACGTGCAAGATGCACGAGGTGCAAGGCTTTGCCGGAACCGCCGGGATTGTCAAATGTTCGGGAAGAAAGCGATCTGGGAATTGCTTGGGCAAGGCTTTGGGAAAGCCTTGCTTGCGCCGCGCCTAGAGCATGCGGATCACGTCCTTGTCGATCGAGAGCATATAACCCTTGCGGGCGATGTTCTTGACCAGAAGTTCGCTCACCAACTGGTTGCCGAGACTGTCGCGCAGGCGTTTGATACGGGTCGCGCCTGCAGCCTCTTCGCAATCTGCGGCGGGTTTGCCGGAGATCATCGCTTCGATCTCTGCCCCGGTCAGCACATCGTCATCAAGCCGCGCTTCGGCCAGCACCGAGAGGGTTTCCATCGCGGCGTCGGTGAGTTTGAAATCCATGTTGTTGAGATAGACGGCCTTCTCTTCGCGGCTGATGAGGAGGGAATTGACCTGAATGCCCGAGCGTTCGATGGCGGCAAGGCGGCGGTTCATCACCACGAGCATGACAAGGAACACCAGTGCCGCGATGAGCATCGCCGTGGCAAAGGTCAGGAGCACGAAGATCACCATCCGGTAAGAGGAGAGCACTTCGGAGAAGGCGGTGCCCGAGCGGGCGAGGATCTCAAGAAGTTTGATCTCAGCCTCAGAGGTCAGGGTGTCGTTCTCGATGAATATCCGTTCGACGCGCGCATTAAAGGCGTTGGCATCAGGCAAGTTCGAGAACAACAGGATAGCCGCGACGAGCAAGATACCGACAATGGCAATCAGCCCGCCGATCACGATGCGGTTGCCAGAGCGGCGGGACTCGGAAGCGAGAATGGTGTCTTCGGGCAAGGCCCCTCTCCCTGTTCCAGGTATCAGCGTTTGGTGACGGAAATCACCTTGAGAAGGACCAGCCCCTGCGATTTGAGCTGCCGGGCCAGCCTGGCCTTGGCGTCCTGGCGGGTGCAGGGACCGCCCACTGTCGCCACATCATAGATCAAGGCATAGGGCGTGTCGCGCTTGGCTTTGTACTCCACGTAACAGGCCGCCGATGCGGCGGCAGGTGCGAGGCCCAAAGCGGCGATAAGGGAGAGTATGGCAAGTTTCTGTGTCATGCAGGCAATCTGACCGAGGGGCGCATGTTTTTCAATAACAACAGGGTTTTGTGCGGCTGTTATCGGATAACAGGGGGGTGATATTGCCTGTCTTTCGGGGTCTGGGGGAGGGTGGATCATCAACTTCCGGCGCGACGTGTCGGAGACATGCATATCGCAACGAAAGGAAGACCCCATGTTCCGCAACCTGACCAACCGAACCCTTGCTGCCGTTCTTGCGGCAACGATTGCCATGACCGGCTTTGCTGCTGCCCCGGCGCGGGCCGCAGATAGCGGCGACGCGGCGAAGATCGCGGCAGGCCTCGCGGCGCTGTTCATCATTGGCAAAGCGCTTGAAGACAATGACAGGGATTATGTGCACCGTCGTCACGGCGGCTACAATCCGAACCACAACCGCTATCGCAACCCGCATCACGCGCGCAAGAACCTCCCGGCGAAATGCCGCTTTGTGTTCAACACGCGCCACGGTCGCGTGCCGATGATGGGGCAGAATTGTCTCGTGAAGAACTACGGCAAGATCAACCACCTGCCGAACCATTGCCGGATCAACGTGAAAACCAAGAAGGGTCTGATGCGCTATGGTTACAAGCCGCACTGCCTGCGTAACAACGGCTACCGCCTTGTGAACTACTAAGTCGAGCAGGAGGGCGGCTGTCCCTGTCCCTAGAACACGCTGCCCCCATGAGGCCCGGAGGATCCCCAGTTCTCCGGGCCTTTTTCATGTTGCGCCTTCGGGGTGGATCGGGTTTCTGGCGGTATGATGACACCTGATCTTAGTTTTGAAGAAGCCGCCTTTGCGCGTGGACTGGCGCGCGTGGCGGGTGTGGATGAAGTCGGCCGGGGGCCATTGGCCGGGCCTGTGACGGCGGCGGCGGTGGTGCTTGATCCGGGGCGCATTCCGGAGGGGCTCAATGATTCCAAGGCGCTTACGGCGAAACGGCGCGAGGCGCTCTATGATGTGATCCACGAGATGGCCGAGGTCTCTATCGCCCATGCCAGCGTCGAAGAGATCGACGAATTGAACATCCTGCGCGCGAGCCATCTTGCGATGGAGCGGGCGGTTGCGGGATTGCGTGCGCCTGTCGATCACCTTTTGATCGACGGCAATATGATCCCGCGCGGTTTGACCGGATCAAGCGAAGCGGTGGTCAAAGGGGACGCCCGATCCCTGTCGATTTCGGCGGCCTCCATCGTGGCGAAAATCGAACGCGACAGGATCATGTGGGATTTGGCGCAACAGTTTCCCGGCTACGGGTGGGAGACCAATGCCGGATATCCATCAAAAAGCCACAAAGCGGCGCTGCAAAATCTTGGTGTGACCCCACACCATAGACGTTCCTTCAAGCCGGTGCACAATATCTTGTATCAAGGGTAAAATGTAACCCCTTGATTCAAAAAAGAAATTGACGGCGAATCGGGTTTGAATCATCTTTGTCTTAACCAAAGAGCGCGAAAAATCGTGCCGGGTAATGAGGCAGACATGATGACGAAGACCAAAGCAAAGGGCGCGCAAGCGCTCCCTCTAAACACGATTCTGGACGGCGACTGCATCGAAATGATGAACAGTCTGCCGGCAAATTCGATCGACCTGATCTTTGCCGATCCGCCCTACAACCTTCAGCTTCGCGGCGATCTGCATCGCCCGGACAACTCGAAGGTGGACGCGGTCGATGACGAATGGGACCAGTTCGCGAGCTTTGCCGCCTATGACAAGTTCACCCGCGAATGGCTCGCGGCGGCACGCCGCCTTTTGAAGCCGAACGGGGCGATCTGGGTCATTGGCTCCTATCACAACATCTTCCGTCTCGGCGCAGAGTTGCAGAACCAGGGTTTCTGGATCCTCAACGACGTGGTGTGGCGCAAGGCGAACCCGATGCCGAACTTCCGCGGCAAGCGGTTCACCAACGCGCATGAGACGATGATCTGGGCCTCGAAAGAGGAAGGCGCGAAATATACGTTCAACTATGAGGCGCTGAAGTCGCTCAACGAGGGTATTCAGATGCGCTCGGACTGGGTTCTGCCGATCTGCAACGGGCATGAACGCCTGAAGGACGAGAACGGCGACAAGGCGCATCCGACGCAAAAACCCGAGAGCCTGCTGCATCGCGTGCTGGTCGGGTCGACCAATCCCGGCGATGTGGTGCTTGACCCGTTCTTTGGCACCGGCACGACCGGCGCGGTGGCGAAGATGCTTGGCCGCGAATTTATCGGGATCGAGCGCGAGGAAGCCTATCGCAAGGTCGCCGAGAAACGCCTCAAGAAGGTGCGCAAGTTCGACCGCGAGGCGCTTCAGGTGTCGGCGAGCAAACGCGCCGAACCGCGCGTCCCGTTCGGACAGCTCGTGGAGCGCGGCATGCTGCGCCCCGGTGAACAGCTTTACTCGATGAATGGCCGCCACAAGGCCAAGGTGCGCGCCGATGGCACGCTTATCGGCGATGATGTGAAGGGGTCGATCCATCAGGTCGGTGCCCATCTCGAAGGCGCGCCGAGCTGCAACGGCTGGACCTATTGGGGGATCAAGAAGGACGGCAAACAAGTCCCGATCGACATCTTCCGCCAACAGATCCGCGCCGAGATGGCCGAGCGCCCGAACTGATCCTTTCAGAAGAATACCGCCAGTGCCATGTGGTCTGACTTTCACATGGCACGCATACCTATGCCCCGCCCTTGTGGCGGGGTCTTTTTGTTTTGGTTGTATTGGGGGGCTGGCGCTGGCACGGCGCCTACGGCTTGATTCCGTGCCACACCTCACCGCGGCATCGGGGTCTTGGCTTTGTTGTAGGGGTGCCAGTCGGTGATCTCGGGATAATACATCGCGCGCCATTTGCGGACGCGGGGGTTCATCACTTTTTTCCAGAGCGGCGGGATCATCGCGGCGACGCCCATGAGCGGGTAGCCGTAGGGCAGTTGCGGGGCGTCTTCCTCGGTATAGTTCTGAAGCAGTGGAAAGCGGCGGTCGGGTTTGTAATGGTGGTCCGAGTGGCGCTGGAGGTTGATGAGGAGCCAGTTCGTCGCCCGGTGCGCCGCGTTCCAGCTATGGTGCGGTTTGACGTGTTCGTATTTGCCCTCGCCAAGGTGTTTGCGGGTCAGGCCGTAATGTTCGACGTAGTTTACCAGCTCGAGCTGCCAGATGGCGATGTAGGCCTGCCAGAGGAAGAGAAAGAGCCCGGTCCAGCCGCCGATGATCAGCGCGAGGAGGAGCATCGCGGCCTGAAGCGCCCAGTAGCGGAAGAAGGGGTTGGAGAGGTCGGTCCAAGGCAGATCCTTGCGGGCGAGGCGGGCTTTTTCGAGCCGAAAAGCCGAGAGCGGCACCTGCCAGAGGACGCGGGGGAAGTAGCGGTGAAACCCCTCATTATAGCGCGCGGTGACGGGGTCGCGCGGGGTGCCGACATAGACATGGTGACCGTGTAGGTGCTCGGTCCGGAAATGCGAGTAGAGCACCATGGAGAGGAGGATATCGCCAAGCCAACGCTCGCGATTGTTCTTTTGGTGCATCAACTCGTGCGAGTAGTTGATGCCGATCGTGCCGGTGACGATGCCGACGCCGAAGAACAGGCCGATGGTCGCCCCGGTGGAGAGGTGATCGGTATGTGTCACGTAGTAGATCAGCCCGTAGAGCGTCAGGAATTGCAGCGCGGGCCAGATCATCGTGATGGCGCGATACCAAAGGAGATCGTCCTCGGTCGTGTCGAGGTCAGCATTGTCGAGATTGAGGCCGGTGACCGCATCGAGCAGCGCAAAGAGATACCATGTCGTGAGAGGGATCAGCAGGACCCACCACGAGCCAAGGCCCGCGACGATCCAGATCAAAGGGATCAGCAGCAGCGAGAGCCAGAACGGCAGGGCGCTTTGGAATTTGGCGACTTGGGCGGACGGGATCATGGTCTTCTCCGGTGTCTTGCGCGCGCCTGTATTCTGAGCCTCCGAGCGGCGCGGTGCAATGCGATATTATGCGCGTTGGAGAAGGTCGAAGGCCTTGCGCATCACGGTCGGCAGGTCGGAGGGGCGGAAGGCCTCTTTCTCGATGAACTCGCCTGTGCGCGGGGTGCGGTCGAGGGGCACGAGGGCCGTCTTCACCGTCAGGCGTAGATGGAAATGTGTGAACGTATGGCGTGCTTCGGCGGGCAGGGTCTTCCACTCGGCGCGGATCGGGGCGGTATGGGCGGGTGTGTCGCCCTCGATCCAGTCAGAACCGGGCCAACCGAGCATGCCACCGAGAAGCCCCTTGTCTGGGCGGCGTTCGAGAAGGAACGCACCGTCGATGCGCCGCGCGATGTAGACTGTGCCGTGGCGGATCGGCTTGGGCTTGCGCGGGGTCTTTTTCGGCAGGTCCGCCGCCGTGCCATTGAGCCGTCCACGACAGCCATCGCGCCACGGGCAGAGGCCACAGGCAGGGTTGCGCGGGGTGCAGATCGTGGCACCAAGGTCCATCACAGCCTGTGCGTGATCGCCGGGCCGGGTTTCGGGGGTCAGGGCGGCGGCGCGTTCGGTCAGTTCGGCCTTGGCAGTGGGAAGTGGCGTGTGGATATCGAAGAGGCGGGCCATCACGCGCTCGACATTGCCATCCACCACCACGGCGGGGCGGTCAAAGGCGATGGCGGCAATGGCTCCGGCGGTATAGGGGCCGATTCCGGGGAGTTGTTGCAGGGCTTCGACGGTATCGGGAAACACGCCGTCGTGCTCTTGCGCGATCACACGGGCGCATTTGAGCAGATTGCGGGCGCGCGCGTAATAGCCAAGCCCCGCCCATTCGCCCATCACTGTCCCGTCCTCGGCCCCGGCAAGCGCCTCAACTGTGGGCCAAAGCGTTGTAAAGCGGGCAAAATAGTCCTTTACGGCGGCCACGGTGGTCTGTTGCAGCATGATCTCGGAGAGCCAGATACGATAGGGATCGGGGCGCATGCCTGCACAGTGATCCGCCGGGGTGATGCGCCATGGCAGCACGCGAGCATGGCGGTCATACCATTCGAGCAGGGCCTCGGATCGTGGCTCTTCACGCAAGATTTATTCTCCTGACGGTTGGTTTCGCTGGTGCCGCGCGGTGTGGACACTAAAATAGCGCGCACGAAGAACATGCAAGGGATCTCATGCGCCGCGCGACCACCAAAGGCTTTGCCCGCACATCGACGCTATTGCGGGAACGTATCCGCAAGGCGGGCGAGAGCCGGGGATTCGCCGTGACGCGGGTCTTGACGCATTGGCAAGAGATCGTGGGCGAAGACATCGCGGCGATCTGCAGGCCGGTGGATGTCAAGTATGGCCGGCAGGGCCTTGGCGCGACGCTTACCGTTCTGACAACGGGTGCGCAGGCCCCAATGCTTGAGATGCAGAAGGATCGCATTCGGGCCAAGGTCAATGGGATCTACGGCTATAACGCGATCGAACGCCTTCGGATCACGCAGACCGCGGCGACGGGCTTTGCCGAGGGGCAGGCCACCTTCACGCCCAAACCGAAACAGACCGAGACCGCATTGCCCGATGATATCCGTGCCGCAGCGCATGATGTCGCTGCGCCGGTTTCGGATGACGGCCTCCGGGAGGCGCTTGAACGTCTGGCCGGAAACGTATTGAACAAGACAAAACGCTAGGAAAGGTTTCCTGATGAACCGTATCGTCCCCATTCTCCTTGTTGCGCTCGCCGTTGTGGCCGGGGCGGCCTATTGGGTCACCCAAGGCAACACAGAAGACGTCGCCACCACCAACTCCACAACGTTGATCGCGTCGAACGAGACCAGCACTGATGCCGCCCCGGCAGAGGACCGCGGGATTGTCGAGATGGTTCTTGGTCAGGCGGATGCACCCATCGAGTTGATAGAATACGCCTCGTTCACCTGTCCGCATTGCGCGACGTTCCATGAACAAATCCTGAAGCCTCTCAAGGCCGACTATGTCGATACCGGCAAGGTCAAGGTTGTCTTCCGCGATGTGTATTTTGATCAGCTTGGCCTTTGGGCGTCGATGATCGCGCGCTGCGGCGGGGAAGAAAAATTCTTTGGCATCACTGAGCTTCTCATGAAAGGGCAGCGGGATTGGGCGCGGTCTGGTGATCCTGTCGCGATTGTGGACGAGCTCAAGAAGATCGGCCGCATTGCCGGGGTCGATCAAGAGAAGCTTGATGCCTGTATGCGTGACGAAGACAAGGCGCGCGCGCTTGTGGAATGGTCCGAGGCCAATGTGTCGGGTCATGATATCGAAGGCACCCCGACGATGATCATCAACGGCGAGAAGCACTCGAACATGAGCTATGCCGATCTGAAGAAAATCCTCGACGCGAAGCTCGAGGGTTAAGAGCCTTTCGCCAGGACGCGATCCAAGAGCGTGTCTACGGCGGTCCAGTCGGCAATCTCAAGCCGGACGGGCAAGGTCAGAACCTTGGAACGGAAGGACGCCGGCAGTCGCACGGCGTCCTTTTCCGTTGTGACAAGCTGGGCACCGTGGAGAAGCGCGTCGCGTTCGAGCCGCGCCATCAGGGCGGCGGTCAGGGGTTGGTGATCCTCGAGCGCTTCACCATGCACGAGATGCGCGCCGAGGCTACGAAGTGTGGCAAAGAACTTCTCCGGGTGGCCGATGCCCGCGAAGGCGAGATAGGGCGTTTCGCTCCAGTCCATGCCCATTTGCAGCGGTGCCAGCGCGCCGGTGACATGCGGCAGGCTGGAGAGAGAGGCGCCCCAGACGTCGGCGAAACGGGATTGCGCCTCGGAGGGGCCGATAGAAAGGACGAGATCGGCGCGTGAAAGACCTGTGGCGACCGGTTCGCGCAGGGGGCCGGCGGGGATACAGAGGCCGTTGCCAAAGCCCTTTTGTGCGTCGACCACGATCACGGAGGCGTCCTTGGCCAGACTCGGGTTCTGAAACCCGTCATCCATCAGGATCACATCTGCCCCGGCCGTTTCGGCCGCGCGTGCGCCCGCGGCGCGGTCCTTGGCGACCCACGTGGGCGCAAAGGCGGCCAGGAGGAGCGGTTCGTCACCTGTCTCGTCGGCGCGGTGGTTGCGCTCGTCGACCTGCACCGGGCCTTCGAACGTACCGCCATAGCCGCGCGAGACGACATGCGGGGTCAGGCCGCGCGCCTGAAGCCTTTGCAGGAGAGCGATGGTTGTCGGTGTCTTGCCCGTGCCGCCTGCGTTTAGGTTGCCGACACAGATCACCGGAACACCTGTGCGATGGGCGGTGTCCTCCCCGGCGGCGAGGCGTTTGGCGGTTTGATGCGCGTAGAGGCGCCCAAGCGGCGCGAGACAGCGGGCGCGCCAGTCGAGCGCTTCGGGATCGGTATGCCAGAACGCGGGCGCCCTCATGCGTTGACCTCTGAAAGATCAAGCGCCTCTTGCAAGAGCGTGATGATCTGATCCGACACTTCCGCGCCCTCCGATACGATTTCCCAACCTGCATGGGCCATGCGCGCGGTGATGTCCGGAGCGAGGACTTGGCCGAGCGCGCTCACGAGGCTGTCGACATCGCGCACGATACGGGCCGCCCCGGCATCGGCCAAGCGCGAATAGGCCTCGAGATGATTGCGGATGCTGGGGCCATAAAGAACAGCCGAGCCAAGCGCCGCAGGTTCAAGCGGGTTTTGGCCGCCCTGTTTCGGAACGAGGGACGAGCCGAGAAAAGTGACCGGGGCGACGCGATACCAGAGGCCAAGCTCTCGCGGGTCGCCGGACAGGATCACGCGGGTCTTGTCCTCGGGAACGTCGCCGTCGTCCCAATGCGCCACGCGCCAACCGCTTTCGCGACATGCCGTGTAGAACTGATCGGCTTCGGCCGGGTTGGCGGGCACGACGATCAGAAGCAAGCGATGCGACAGGCGTAGCATAGCGCGATGTGCGGCAAGCACAGGAGACAGTTCGGACAGATGAAGCCGCGCCGCGAGCCATGTCGGACGCCCCCCAAGTGCCTGCGAGATATCCTCGAGATCCGTCTCATTGCACGGCAACGCCGGGCATTCCTCAAGCAGTGGCCCACTTTCGAGGAGGCGATCTGTGTCCGGGGCCAGCTTGCGCAGACGCTGCATCGCCTCTCCGTCAGGCACGAGAATGGCCTTGAACAGCGCCAATGTCGGGCGGATCGGGTCAGGGCCGAGGCGCCAGAGGCGGTTTTCGAGCAGCAACTCGCCGGTATCGACAAAGTAGAGGGGCAGGCTGCGGCGCACGGCGGCGTCGATCAGGGCGGGCCGCAGGTATGGGCCGAGCCAAAGACCGGCATCCGGGTGCCAATGGTCAAGAAAACGGCGCACGTCGTCGGGATTTTCGGAGGGGCAGGCCTGCCAGATCACGCTTTCGGGGAGGCCGTTTGGGCGGCGTGTGCCGGGCGATGTCGTAAGCAGGAGCGAAAGGCCGGGGCGTTGTGCCGCGAGGCGCTGGCCAAGGCGTGCGACCGTGCGGGCGTTCTCGGCGCTTGGGCAATGAAGCCAGAGCAGTTCACCTTCGGGACGCGCCGAAGATGGCGGGGCGGACGTCGCCGGAAGGCGGCGGGCAAAGGTCAGGTATGCGGAGAGGCCAAGGGAGCGCGCCATGTGATATCAGCCCTTCAGGACCAGCGGCGCGGCGGCCGTTGGCAAGGCGATAAAGGCGAAGAAGGCAGGCGCATTCGTGGTCCTCGGTGTCATGCGACGCGACCCTAGGCCTTTGCCGAATGGGCTGCAAGATCAGCGCTTGCGTCAATTTTCGACAGGGTGGCGCGCTTGACCTGCTGGCAGGGATGCGGCAGGTGCCAAGCGGACCTTCTTTTGCCGGATTTGCCATGAAGCCCTTTCTCATTCTGCAATTGCGCCCCGAGACCGAAGCCTCGGACGACGAGTTCGCCGCCATCCTGCGCAAGGGGGGGCTCGAGGCCGGGGAGGTTGTGCGTATCCGCCTTGATCAGGCTCCGTTGCCGGATGGGCTCGACCTTGAAGACTATAGCGCGGTCATCGTCGGGGGCGGTCCGGGATGTGTCAGCGATCCGGTGGAAAAGAAATCTCCGGTCGAGAAACAGATCGAGGACGCGGTGATGAGCCTCATGCCCGAGATCACGGCGCGGGATTTTCCCTTTATGGGCTGTTGCTACGGAATCGGCATCCTTGGCCATCACCTCGCTAAGGCTGTGTCGAAGGAGAACTTCTCCGAGGCGGTCGGCACGTCGGATTGCCGACTGACGGAGACCGGGCGGAGCGATCCGCTTCTTCAGGGGATGCCCGAGCGGTTCGAGGCGTTCGTCGGTCACAAGGAGGCCATGCAGAGGCTGCCCGAGGGGTGTGTGCATCTCGTGGAGTCGCCGACCTGCCCCTATCAGATGATCCGCTATGGTGAGAACGTTTATGCGACACAGTTCCACCCAGAGGCTGATAGCGACGGGTTTGAGGTGCGTATCGGGATTTACAAGCACCGGGGCTATTTCCCGCCAGAGGATGCAGAGCGCCTTGTCGCCATGTGCCGAGCGGCGGATGTGCATGCGCCGGAGCGTATCCTGCGCAAGTTCGTCGAGCGGTATCGCCGGGGCTAGGCGCGTGACCAAGGCCTTCCGAAAGGCCTTGATCCCCTGTATCAGAAGCGCGGCACAGCGCCTTTGGGGGCGAGCGCGCCGGTCAGGTTCTCGTGCAGGGCGCGCGGCGCGGCAACCATACCCATCTGGCGCGGATCGGCGTTGTTGAAGCGCAGTCGCGCGCCGTAGCGATCGGAGGTGGCCGCACCTGCCTCGCGCAGGATGAGGTCACCAGCGGCGATATCCCATTCCCACGTTGGCCGTAGTGTCAGCATCGCATCGTAGCGCCCTTCGGCAACGAGCGCGGTGCGGTAGGCGAGAGAGGGGCGATGGCTGCGCTTGATGTCCGGCACGCGGCGCCAGTGTTCTGGCGCAAGGGCGGGACGTGCGGCGAGGATCGACGCGCCGAGAAGGCTATCACGGGAGGATGGTGCGATCGGTTCGCCATTGAGGAACGCACCTGTGCCCTTGGCCGCGCTATAGAGCTTGTCCATCATCGGAAGGTAGATCACGGCGGCCTGCACCTCGCCATGTGCAACGGTGGCAAGGGCATGCGCCCAAGTGCGCGCGCCTTCCATGAAGCTTCGGGTGCCGTCGAGTGGATCAACGATGAAGACCTGCTCGCGCCCGAGACGGTCGGCGTTGTCTTCGGTTTCTTCGCTCAGCCAGCCATAGGAGGGCCGCGCCGCCTGCAGCTCGCGTTCGAGCATGGCGTTGACGGCGAGGTCGGCCTCAGTCACCGGGCCAGCGCCGCCCGGCTTGTCCCAGACACGCGCCTCGGGGCCGGTGTAGCGCAGGGCGATCTTGCCGGCCTCTCGCGCGGCTTCGGTCAGGAGGGTGAGATCATCACTTGCCGGCAAGGGTCATCCCTTCGACAAGCAGCGAGGGCACGACGCGCGACAGGTAGGTCCGGGCGTCATTGGCGGGCACGAGGGCGCGCAGCATGTCATGCAGATTGCCCGCGATGGTGCATTCGTTGACCGGGTAGGCGATCTCGCCATTTTCGACCCAGAAGCCCGACGCCCCACGCGAATAGTCGCCCGTGTTGGGGTTGATCGTTGAGCCAATCAGCGAGGTCACGAGGAGGCCTGTTCCCATGTCGCGCATCAGGTCGTCGCGGGTTCGGTCCGACTGCGTCATCGCGACGTTCCATGTCGAGGGCGAGGGGGGCGAGGAAATCCCCCGCGCGGCGTTGGCTGTCGTCTCGAGGCCGAGTTTGCGCGCGGTGGCGAGATCTAGGGTCCACCCCGTCAGAACACCATTGTCCACGATCTTGCGCGTGCGGGTCGCGAGGCCCTCGGCGTCGAACAGCCGCGAGCCGGGGACGCGCGGACGGTGCGGATCCTCAAAGAGGTCGATCCCGGCAGGCAGAACCTGTTCGCCAAGTCGGTCGCGCAGGAAGGACTGGCCGCGTGCTACGGAGGCGCCGTTGGCGGCGCCAAGAAGATGGCCGATCAGCGTCGAGGAGATGCGCTCATCGAAGAGGACCGGGTAGGCGCCTGTGGGGGGCTGCACCGCACCAAGGCGGGCCACGGTGCGTTCTCCGGCCACGCGGCCAATGTCCTCGGGGCTACGCAGGTCGGCCTGAAAGATGCGGCCCTCGCCGTCATAGTCCCGCTCCATCCCGTCGCCGGTTCCGGCGATGGCGAGGCAGGAGAGGTTGCGGCTTGTGCGGCCGTAGCCACCGGAAAAGCCGTTGGTCGCGGCGAGGAAGACCTCGCTCGCGCTATAGCCGGCGCTCGCGGATTGGACCTGTGTCACGCCGGAGATGGCGAAGGCTGCGGCCTCGGCGGCTTCGGCATCGGCTTGAAGGGTGGCGGGATCGGGCTCGGGTGTCGGATCGGCAAGCTCGAGCGCCGTGGCGTCGGTCTCGTGGGTGATCTCGGACGGGTCGGCGAGGCCGATATAGGGATCTTCCGGTGCTTCCTTCGCCATCGCGACAGCACGTTCGGCGAGCATGGTGAGCGTTGCGGGGGAGGTGTCAGAGGCCGACACATTTGCCTGCCGCTGGCCGATCAACACGCGCAATCCGATATCGACCCCTTCGGAACGTTCGGCCTGTTCCAGGGTGCCGTTGCGCACGTCGATAGAGACGGAGGTGCCGCGCGATGCGATGGCATCGGCGTTTTCGGCCCCGGCGGCGCGGGCCGCAGAGAGCAGCGCTTCGGTCAGCGATTGTAGGTCTTTGCTCATGGGCCCCCCGGAAAGCGTTTCTCTTGAGGTAGACCGGGATAGGTCAAGGCGCAAGTGCGTGGGCGGATCGCAGGGAACAAGAGCGCGGTGACTGGACCTGCGGGGCGGGGCGGTCTACCAAAAGGAGAACCAGCGCGAGAGGGGAAAGACCAAGATGACGATGCAGGGAAAAACAGTGCTCATCACGGGTGCAAGTCGGGGTATCGGCGAGTCGGCGGCGCATATTTTTGCCGAGGCCGGCGCGAATGTCGTGCTCGTGGCGCGCGGCGCGAAAGAAATCGAACGCATCGCGGCAGAGATCGGCGAGAAGGCCATCGCCGTGTCCTGCGACGTGGCCGACTATGCCTCGGTGCAGGCCGCGGTCGATAAAGCCGTCGAGACGTTTGGCGGGCTCGACGTTCTCATCAACAACGCAGGCGTGATCGAGCCGATTTCGCATCTAGACGCCTCGGACCCGGACGGTTGGGGGCAGGTGATCGATATCAACCTCAAGGGCGTTTATCACGGGATGCGCGCGGCGATGCCGGTCATGGAGGCCAATGGCGGCGGGTCGATCCTGACGATTTCCTCGGGCGCGGCGCATGGCCCGGTCGAAGCGTGGAGCCATTACTGCGCCTCCAAGGCGGCGGTGAACATGCTCACGCGCTGTATCGACAAGGAAGCGCGCGACAAGGGCATCCGCGCCATCGGCCTTTCGCCGGGCACCGTGGCGACAGAGATGCAGCGCGAGATCAAGGCAAGCGGTATCAACCCGGTGAGCCAGCTTGACTGGTCCGACCATATCCCGCCGGATTGGCCCGCGAAATGCCTCCTGTGGATGTGCGGACCGGGCGGTGATGACTGGCTCGGGGACGAGATTTCGCTACGCGATGAAAGCATCAGAAAGGCGGTGGGGCTGATATGATCGAGCTTCAGAAAGAAGAAAACGGGCTTTGGATCGCGACGATCAATCGCCCGGATAAGGCCAATTCGCTCACCAGTGCGATGCTCGAGGAGCTGGCCGATATCGCCGAGGCTGCGGTTGAGGCGAAGGTGTTGATCCTGACCGGCAAGGGCAAGGTGTTCTCAGCCGGGGCGGATCTTGATGAGGCGCGTGCGGGGCTTGCGACCTCGCCTGTCTGGGAGCGGCTTTCTGGCAATATCGCGAAGCTTCCCGGCCTCACCATCGCAGCGCTGAACGGGACGCTGGCGGGTGGCGCGATGGGCATGGCGCTTGCCTGTGACCTGCGGCTTGCGGTGCCAGGGGCCAAGTTCTTTTACCCGGTGATGAAGCTCGGGTACTTGCCGCAACCCTCGGATCCGGCGCGCATGGCCGCGCTCGTCGGGCCGAGCCGTGCCAAGCTCATCCTCATGGGCGGGCAGAAGATCATGGTGGATGAGGCGCTTTCCTTCGGTCTCGTGGACCGGATTGTCGCGCCGGATGCCCTCCTCGACGCGGCCCGCGAGATCGCGACGGATACGCTCGCCGCGAATCCGGAGATCGCGCGTGGAATCAAGGGGATGTGTGCCTAACGTGGGGAGGGGCCAGCCCCTCTTGGCCGCAAGCGGCCAATTCACCCCGGGATATTTCCGGCAAGAGGAAGCGCAGGCTTAGCGCTTGCGGCGGGGACCGGGGGTTTCCGAATGAAACCCCGGCGGGCGTTTGGCGATCCAGCGGATGAATTTCGCAAGGCGCGGATGGGCGCGCAGGGCCTCAACCGTGGCATAGTCGCGGGCGAGCTCGGCCTCGCTTAGCGTCGCGTGGATCTCGTTGTGGCAAATCTGGTGCAAGAGCACGGTTGGCCCATGTTTGCCGCCCTTGAGGCGGGGGATCAGATGATGGTGGCTCTGGCGGGCGTCCGGCGGGATCGGGCGGTCGCAGAGCGGGCAAACAGGGTCTGACACAGGGTTTTCCTTGAGTCGATTGAGGCGTCGTGCAAGAGGATGGCGCGCGTATCAGTAGTCTCAAGGGGTTCGCAGAGTGGATCAATCACAACTTTTGGAAACCATCCGTAGCTATGCGCTTCAGGGGGTGGATCTTGCCAAGGGGTGGCTCCTGAGCCCCGCCGCATGGACGCAGTTCGCGCTCCTCCTCGTGGCCTATGTGGCGGCGCTCTACCTGACCAAGCGGTTCCGGCCCCTGATCGAGAAATACCTGTCCCCACCCGAGGGGCAGGAGAGCGCCTTCGCCAAGGCACGGCGGTTCCTTCTGATGTTCGCGCCGCTTCTGCTACCGCTTGTGGCTTATGGGCTGACCGGGATCGGCGAGAGCGTCACGCGGTCGCTTTTTGGATCGGGTGAGGTCATCGCCTTTGGCAAGCGAGTTTTCATGCTTCTTGCTGCGCGGATCCTCGTGCGCGAGATCATCGAGGATCCGCTTCTGCGGGTGCTGGGGCGGTATTTCCTCCTTCCGGTCGCCGCGCTGTATGCGGTGGGGCTTTTGGATGATGTGATGGCGTGGCTTGATGCGACGGTTCTGCCACTTGGCAACCTGTCCTTCTCGCTTTTATTCCTGATCCGCTTTGTCATCGTGGGCGGCGCGATTTTCTGGCTTGGGCGGTGGTCGAATGATCAATCCTCGGCCTTCATCAAGTCGCAGCAAGAGATGCGCCCGGCCATGCGCGAGCTTGCCGCAAAGGCGACGGAGATCGCGATCTTCGGTGTCGCCTTCCTGCTTGTGATGAACATCATGGGGATCTCGCTCACCTCGCTTGCGGTTCTTACGGGGGCGATCGGTGTTGGCCTCGGCTTTGGCCTGCAGAAGATCGCGTCGAACTTTATCTCCGGCATTATCCTCTTGCTCGAAGGGCAGGCGACGGTCGGCGATTATGTCGAGCTTGATGGCGGCGAGGCGGGCACCATCGTCAAGATGACTGCGCGGGCCGCGATTCTTGAGACCTATGACGGCAAATGGATCGTCGTACCGAACGAAGATTTCATCACCACGCGGGTGGTCAACTATTCCGATAGCGGCTCTGCCAACCGCTATGAGGCGCCGTTCTCTGTCAGTTATGACACTGATATCAACCGGGTGCCGGGGATCATCGAAGAGGCGGTTGGCAAGCTCGATTTCGTGCTTTCGGGGGGCGAGGGCGGCGCGCTTGACCCGGATTGCGAATTGCGCGGCTTTGGAGATAGCGGGGTGGATTTTGCAGTCGAGTTCTGGGTCAACGGGATCGACGACGGCAAGAACAAGTTCACGCCCCGGGTTCTCTTCGCGATCTGGAACGCGCTCAAGGCCCATGACATCGAGATTCCCTATCCGCACCGCGTCGTCGAGCTGCGCGACCAGCGCGCGCCGGAGGCATGAGTTTCGCGCTCGTCATAGGGGGTGGTCCGGCGGGGCTCATGGCGGCGGAGGCGCTGTCTGAGGCGGGCGTTCCGGTGGTCGTTGCCGAGGCGAAACCCTCAGTGGCGCGCAAGTTATTGATGGCGGGGAAATCCGGCCTGAACCTGACAAAAGATGAGCCGTTTCAGAAGTTTATCGAGGCCTACGGCACGGCGGCACCGGAGCTTCATCCGATGCTCGAGGCGTTTGGGCCGGCTGAAGCGACGGCTTGGGCCGAGGGGCTTGGGCAGGAGATGTTCACAGGGTCGAGCGGGCGAGTATTCCCCAAGAGCATGAAGGCCTCACCACTCTTGCGGGCGTGGCTTGCGCGGCTTGGGGCGCGGGGCGTGGCGCTTCGCACGCGGTGGCGATGGGTTGGGGTTGAGGACGGTTTCGTGTTCGATACGCCAGAGGGGCGGCAGGTCTTGCGACCGGGGGTCACGGTCTTGGCCTGTGGTGGGGCGAGTTGGGCGCGGCTTGGGTCAGACGGGGCATGGGCCGGGTTTCTCGAGGTAGACACCGCCCCATTCCAGCCCGCCAATATGGGCTTTGTCGTCGATTGGTCGCCGCATATGGAAAAGCACTTTGGCGCGCCGGTGAAATCGGTGCGCCTCAGTGCCGGGGAGACCTCGGTGCGTGGAGAATTTATTGTGTCTTCACAAGGGATTGAGGGCGGCGGAATCTATGCGGTGTCGCGTGAGGTGCGCGACGGCGCAGCCTTGTCGGTCGATCTCTTGCCCGATCTGAGCGAGGCCGAAATCCGCAGCCGTCTTGCCCGGCCACGCGGCAAGGCGAGCCTTGGCAATCACCTGCGCAAGACACTGAAGCTCGACCCGGTGAAGCAAGCGCTCCTGATGGAGTTCGCGCGGCCCTTGCCGGAGGATTTGGCGCCTGTTCTCAAAGAGTTACACATTCCCCATGATGGCCCGCGCCCGATGGACGAAGCGATTTCGACGGCGGGCGGCATCCGGTTTGACGCGCTCGATTCCGCGCTCATGCTACGTCACATGCCAGGGGTGTTTGCCGCCGGAGAGATGCTCGATTGGGAGGCGCCAACGGGTGGATACCTCCTGACGGCGTGCCTTGCGACGGGGCTTTGGGCCGGGCGGGAGGCCGCCCGGTTTGCCGCGAAAACCAACGTCGGTATTACGTCGGTATCGCGTCTGTAACGCGGTGGTGCGCTATTTGCCGGTGAGCTTTTGAAATGCCGGGCGGGCGCGGCAGGCTTTGACATATTCGGCAAAGCGCGCGTTGTCCGATGGGAAGCCGGCGGAGCGCGCCCAAGTCCCACAATGGGCGAGTAGGATGTCGGCGATCGTGAAAGTCTCGCCCATGAGATACGGCCCCTCGAGGCTTTCCATCAGGCGATTGATCGTGC
This sequence comes from Shimia sp. FJ5, assembly GCF_032918335.1. NCBI lineage: Bacteria > Pseudomonadati > Pseudomonadota > Alphaproteobacteria > Rhodobacterales > Roseobacteraceae > Shimia > Shimia sp. FJ5. Next base: position 377,141 of record NZ_JAWJUV010000002.1, read on the forward strand.
GCTCATATTCCCATTTGAGCGAGTCCTTGATCGCAGGCAGGCGTTTCTCCTCGGGCAGGACAAAGGTATGGCGCGCGGCGGTCCAGAGCACGGCGTCGATCTCGTCGAGGATGCAGTGGGTGAGCGCATCCTGACGCGCACGGTCAAGCGTTCCGGCGGGAAAGGTCAGCGCGCCGTGCTTGTCGGCGAGATAGGTCATGATCGCGGTCGAGTCGGTGATGACATCATTGCCATCCTTGAAGACGGGGATTTTGCCCGACGGGTTGAGCGCCTTTACGGCCTCGGAGCGGGGCTGCTCCTTTTGCACCTTATAGGGCTCGCCCAATTCCTCGAGCATCCACATAACGCGAAAGGCGCGGCTGGTGGGGCTTCCGATGATTTCATACATGTCCTGTCCTCCCTGAAAATCCTCGAGAAGGAAAGTGCCGCCCCAAGAGCGCGACGACAAGTCAGGACGTAGGGTCGCGGGGGCGTTTCTTCTTGGGGGGGATGCGTCGGCAGGTTAGCGGCGCGCCAGCATCGAGAGGCGCAGAAGGGTGCGTTCGACAAGCGCCATAGCGGGTGCGCGTTGCCCGGCAGACCGCAGTTGCAGATCGGTATCCGTCAGGATGGTGAGTGCCTGTTCGAGCTTTGCCGCGCCCCAGCCCTGCGCCTGGCGTAGCATGCGGTCGCGGCGCGGGCCGAAGATTGGCGGACGCATGCGGGCGATGCCTGCGGATGCGCCGCCGGGATCGGAGGCCGCGGTGTAGAGCGCGCGGAAATGGCGAGTCGCCCCGATACAGAGCGTCACCGGGTTCACGCCTTGCGCCTGAAGCTTGCGCAAGACCGGGCCAAGATCGGGCGCGCGGCCTTCGGCGGTGATGTTGAGAACATCATCAAGAACCGCCTCGGTTGAGACGGGGGCCGAGGCCTCGACATCCTCGCTCGACACTGGGGTGGTATCGCCAAGCTTGTAGAGCGCGAGTTTCTCGAGCGTCTGGCGGAAATCGCCGGGTTCGAGTTCGCGCGCGAGGTTGGAGAGGTCTGTCATCGCGTCGGGGGTGATCTCGCGCAGGCCAGAGCGGGCGAGGTCGGCTTCGATTTCTTCGCGGGTGGGGGGATCGTTGTAGAGGCCCACGGCATAGGCGTTTGGATGACCCTCGAAGGCCTTGCGGATTTTCGAGGTGGCCTTGAGTTGGCCTGCGGTCACGATGATCTGGGCATCGCCCGGCGCCCAGTCTTCGAGCGCGGCGAGGATCGACGGCGCGGCAGTGTCGTTGGCGTCCTCGACAAAGGCGACACGGGGGCCGGGGAAGAAGCTCACTTCCTTGATTGCATCGCCAAGGCGTGCCGGGTCTTTGCGCAGATCACCCGCCGGGATGCGCGACAGGCGCATTTCCTCTTCGCCCGCGGGGCCGATCAGCGCGGCGACAAGTTCCTGCCGCTTGAGCGCGATGCGCATTGTATCGGGGCCGTAGATCAGGATTCCGGTACGGTCGGCATCGGGTTTGGAGAAATACCGGCCTGCGTCGCGCGCCGAAAGTTTCATTGCGCGTTTTGGGCCGCGTAGGCGAGAAGGTTGGCGACGATCTGATCCGTGAGGATCACCATCAGGCGTTCTGTGGCGTCTTCGCGGGAGGCAACGGTGGCCACGGTTGAACCGGTCGCGGAATACCCGACATAGTTCTTCGTCTTGCCGGAGGTCAGCACTTCGCCGGTTGCGAGATCCCGTAGTGCAAAGGTCGCCTCGCCGATCATGTTATAGCGCGAGGTGGCGCCAGTGATCGTGCGTCCGGCGCTGTCCTCGAAGGTGCTGAGCGAGATCGAGAGGCCATAGCCACCGTTCAGGTTCCGTCCGAGGCGGTCCTCAAGCTCGCGTGTCAGCAGGTAGCTTCGGTTGTCGGTCGGCGCATCCACCGTGATCTGGTTGAGGAACCGCGAGGCGCTTCCTCCGCTGCCATAGACAGGTTCGAAGCCGCAGCCCGCGAGCGTGAGCCCGCTGGCGGCGGTCAGGGACAGAAGAACAGTGCGACGGTTAAATGACGACATTCACGATCCGGCCGGGGACGACGATGAGTTTCTTGGGCTGGGCCCCATCCAGCGCACGAGTGACAGCTTCGTGTGCGAGCGCAAGTTTTTCAACCTCTTCCTTCGCCATATCCTTGGGAACGCTGATTTCACCGCGGCGTTTGCCGTTGATCTGGATCGGGAGGGTGACGTTCTCCTCGACCAGCATCGATTCGTCAGCTTCGGGCCAAGCCGCGTCGACGATCATGCCGTCTCCGCCGAGCATGCCCCAGATTTCCTCGGAGAGGTGCGGGGTCATGGGCGACATGAGCTGTGCCAGCGCGAGGGCGGCTTTGCGTTTCGCGGACGCGCCGGCCTTGGATTTGGCGAGCGTGTTGGTGAAGGCGTAGAGCTTGGCGATGGAGGCGTTGAAGCCGAAGCTTTCGATGCCGAGGGTCACATCGCGGATCGCTTTGTGCATTTCGCGCAGCAGGTCTTCATCCGCGCCGTTGTCCGCAGCGTCAGAGGCTGCGATCTCGGAGGCGATGCGGTGGACGCGGGCCAAATGCTTGGCCGCGGCTTCGGCGCCGGAGGCTGTCCATTCCACGTCACGCTCGGGCGGCGAATCGGAGAGCACGAACCAACGCGCGGTGTCGGCGCCGTAAGAGGAGATGATGTTGAGCGGGTCCACCACGTTGTTTTTGGACTTCGACATCTTGGCGGAGGGGATGACCTCGACCGCCTCGCCGGTGTCCTTGACGAACACGCCGCCGTCACGCTCCTCGACTTCGGCCGGGTAGTGATAGATCGCGCGGCCGTTCTCGTCGGTGCGCTCGGCGTTCTTATAGATCGCGTGGGTCACCATGCCCTGGGTAAAGAGCGCGTCGAACGGCTCTTTGGACTTCTCCGGCAGGTGGCCGCAGATATGCATGGCGCGGGCGAAGAAGCGCGAGTAGAGCAGGTGCAGAATCGCGTGTTCGATGCCGCCAATATACTGGTCGACGTTCATCCAATACTCGGCCTCGGCCATATCCGTCGGCGTTGTGGCGCGCGGGGCGGTGAAGCGGGCGAAATACCACGAGCTATCGACGAAGGTATCCATGGTGTCGGTCTCGCGCTGTGCCGGGGCGCCGCAGCACGGGCAGGCACAGTCGCGCCATGTCGGGTGCCGGTCGAGCGGGTTGCCGGGCACAGAGAAGTCGATCGGTTTGCCGCCCTCGTCGTAGGGCAGCTCAATCGGCAGGTTTTCTTTCTTCTCGGGCACCACGCCACATTTCTCGCAATGCACGACAGGAATCGGGCAGCCCCAGTAGCGCTGACGCGACAGGCCCCAGTCGCGCAGGCGATATTTGGTGACGCCTTCGCCCCAGCCTTCGGCCTCGGCCTTGTCGATGGTGGCGGCGATGGCCTCTTCGCCGGTGGCCTCGTCGAGACCAGCAAAATGGTCGAGCCATTTCACCTTTTCGGTTTTCGGCGGCACGAAGGCCTCTTTCTCGACGGGTTTGGGATCGTCGAGCGCGAGGAAGGTGTCGATCACCGGCAGGTCATACTTGCGGCAGAAATCGAGGTCGCGCTGGTCGTGGGCGGGGCAGGCGAAGATCGCGCCGGTGCCGTAATCCATCAGGATGAAGTTCGCGATCCAGACCGGGAGTTCCCAGTCGGGGTTCAGCGGGTGACGCACGCGGATACCCGTGTCGTAGCCGAGCTTCTCGCCCGTCTCGATGGCTTCTTCGGTGGTGCCGCCCTTGCGACATTCCGCGACAAAGGCTGCGATCTCGGGGTTTTGGGCCTCGAGATCTTTGGCAATCGGGTGGTCGGGCGAGATGCCGACGAAGGATGCGCCCATGAGCGTGTCGGGGCGGGTCGTATAGACGGTGATCGGGTCGGCATCGTCGGTGCGTTCAAAGGAGAATTGCAGGCCGCGGGATTTGCCGATCCAGTTCTCCTGCATCAGACGGACCTTGGCGGGCCAGTTTTCGAGCCCGTCCAGCGCCGAGAGCAGTTCCTCGGACATGTCGGAGATCTTGAAGAACCATTGCGTCAACTCGCGCCGTTCGACCAGAGCACCAGAGCGCCAGCCGCGGCCGTTTTCGACCTGTTCGTTGGCGAGCACGGTCATGTCGACCGGATCCCAGTTCACCACGGCGTTCTTGCGGTAAACGAGGCCTTCATCGAGGAAATCGAGGAAGAGGGCCTGTTGCTGACCGTAATATTCGGGGTCACAGGTGGCGAACATGCGCGACCAGTCGAGCGAGAGGCCCAAGGGCTTCATCTGATCGACCATCGTGTCGATGTTGGAATAGGTCCAGTCCTTGGGGTGGCCCCCGGACGCCATGGCGGCGTTTTCGGCGGGCATGCCGAAGGCGTCAAACCCCATCGGGTGCAGCACGTTATGGCCGGTCGATATCTTATAGCGCGCGATCACGTCGCCCATCGTGTAGTTGCGCACGTGCCCCATGTGCAATTTTCCCGAGGGGTAGGGGAACATCTCGAGGACGTAGTATTTCGGCTTGGTCTCGTCCCGGACGGCCTTGAAGCTCTCGGCCCCGGCCCAGGCATCCTGCCACTTGGCTTCGATATCGGCGGCGATATAGCGCGACATGGGTGCACCTTTCGTCAGTAATCAGGCGTTTCAGCGTTGCAGAGCGTGATAGGCGCAGGCAGGGCCGGGGTCTAGGCCCAGTGGCGCGAATTTCGCGCGATTTCGCCCGCGAGCGTGGCTTTGGGGCGGTTTTTCAAAGGAGCGCGCCACGGCGCGCGCATTGGGTGCCTGTCCCTGTCCTGCGATGCAGGCCAGGGACAGGCGGGTGCGAGGCGCTGCCTCGCGCTCCGAGGTATTTTCCCCAAGCAGAAGTCAAATGCACGAGATGCGGTGCTGGTCGTGTCGGGGCCGGCGCGTTAGAAGAAGGAGAACTGGCAAGTCGTGAAAGTGCGCCCGTATGAATATCCTTTTCATTCACCAGAATTTTCCCGGTCAATATAAGCATTTGGCGCCTGCGCTGGCGCGGGCGGGGCACAAATGCGTGGCTTTGACCCTGAGGGTTGAGACGCCAACCGATTGGCGCGGTGTCCAACTTGTCCCCTACCGTATTCGGCGCAAACCGGGCGAGGGGCTGCATCCGTGGCTTGTTGATTTTGAATCCAAGCTGCTGCGCGGGGAATCCTGCTATCTCGCGGCGCGGGAAATGAAGGCGCAGGGATTTGAGCCGGACCTGATCGTGGCGCATCCGGGTTGGGGCGAATCGATGTTCCTGCGCGATCTTTGGCCCAATGCACGGATCGGCCTTTATTATGAGCTCTACTATACCACCCACGATGGCGACATGGGGTTCGATCCGGAATTCCCGCAGAAGATGCCGGAGTTGGAGGCGATGCGGCTTCGGGTCAAGAACCTCAACAATATGATGCATCTCGAGGTCGGCGACCTTGGGATCAGCCCGACCGAGTTTCAGGCCAACACCTATCCAGAGGCGTTCCGTGACCGGATCACCGTGATTCATGACGGGATCGACACGGAGATCGTGCGGCCGAACGCGGAGGCGGTTCTTGATCTTGGTGATGGGGTTTCGGTCACGGCGCAGGCTGAGGTCATTACCTTCGTCAACCGCAACCTCGAACCCTATCGCGGCTACCATATCTTTATGCGCGCCTTACCGCAGCTTCTTAAGGAACGCCCCAAGGCGCGGGTTGTTCTTGTTGGGGGCGATGAGGTCTCCTACGGGGCGAAGCCGCCAAAGGGGCGGACATGGAAGCAGATCTACATCGACGAGGTGCGCGGGCGGATCGCGACGCCGGATTGGCAGCGGGTGCATTTCCTGGGCCGGGTGCCCTACGATCAGTTCCTGAGCCTGTTGCAGGTTTCAAGTGCGCATGTCTACCTCACCTATCCGTTCGTCCTGAGCTGGTCGCTCATCGAGGCGATGAGTGCGGGCGTGCCGATTGTGGCAAGCGATACGGCGCCGCTACACGAGGCGATCCATCACGGTGAAACCGGGCGGCTCTTTCCGTTCTTCGCGCCGGATCGGCTTGTCGAGGAGGTGTGTGGGGTTCTTGAGGATCGCGACATGGCGCAGGGCCTGGGGCGGGCTGCGCGAAAAGTTGCGCAGGAAAAATACGATCTACAGACAGTTTGCCTGCCGCAGCAGATGAAATGGATCGACCGGCTCGCGTCGATGGAGCCGGGTCGGATCACGATGTAAGGGCCGAAAGCGGCGTTTGGATCAGAGGCGGCCGTCGGCGATCCGCAATTCGCGGGCGCGTGTCAGGATCGCGTCTTCGACGGCGCGTACCGTGCCAGCCGCGACCGGGCGACCGCCACGGGTCTGCATGGCCACGTGCAGCGAGCGCGCATCCAAGGCGGGGTCGCGGATGTATACGGTCGCGCGGTAGGAACGGCCACCGCCCGGGGGCGTGCCAAAGCCGGTCACGATCACGCCCGAGAACGGGTCAACCGATTGAACCGGCAGGAAATCCAGCACTTCAAGCGAGGCATTCCAGATATACTTGTTCACCCGCACGGTGACGTCGGAGTTGTCGTCCTTAAAGATATCCCAGATGGAAGACCCGTCGGTCGAGCGGTCCGTCGGATTGCCGACATCATCGCGGTTGAGATAGTCACCGGCCGCGGCCTGTTCCTGTGCGTAGGGATCTTGTTTGCGGCCGCCGCAGGCTGCCACGAGAAGAACCAGTGCGGAAACTGTCAGGAATTTAAATGCGCGATTGCGTGTCATGGCCAACGTTGCCCCGTCCAATGCTTTGATACCGTCCTAGCCAAGAGGCGCGCGCGGGGCAAGGAGAGAGTCGCCTTCTTGGTTCGGGAGAGATTGGTCGGCGGGGAACAGACTGTGGCATGTCTGCACCATTTTCGGCGACATTGCATTTCGGCGTGCAGGTTTTCTTGCAAGAGAGGCCGGAAAAGAGTGAAACACCCTTGCAACCCTCGTCGGATTCCCCGGCTTGGGCGCATGAATTGGAAAACCGAGGGAAAAATCATGAAAAAGATTCTCTTCGCAACGACCGCTCTCGTCGCCACCGCTGGCGTCGCAGCAGCAGACGTTTCGTTCGGCGGCTATGCCCGCTTTGGTGTGGACTACAACGACTCGCGCGCAACTGAAGAAGTTCGCATCACGAGCCGTTTCCGTCTCGTCGTGACCGCATCCGCTGAGTCGGACAACGGTCTGTCGTTCGGCGCTCAGATCCGCTACCAGGCCGACGCCAACGAAGACACCTACAAAATCACCTCGCTGACCCCGGTCACCAACGGCACCGGTTCGACCGTTGCTGTGGGTCTCGGCAAAGCCGGCTTCAACACCCCGCGCTTCTGGGTTTCGACCGGTGGTCTGACCGTTTCGGTTGGTCACATCATGGGTGCCTTTGAAAACATGCCGGGTATCTACGCTGGTTCCGTTGGCCTCACCGGCCTCGGCTATGCCAACGTTGTCACCAACTACGGCGTTGACTTCTACACCTCCGGCGCAGCTGGCCGCTTCGGCTTCGACGTTGTGTACTCGGCTGGCGCCTTCGGCGTTCACCTGACCCACACCTTCGACGACGCGTACCTCGCAGCTTCGAACTCCGGCGTTTCGCGCACCGGCATCGTCGCATCCTACTCGATGGGTGACTACACCTTCGCTCTGGGTGTTCAGGACTCCGACGTTGTGACCGACACCGACTGGGCGTTCACCGCTGGCGGTTCGTTCGGCGCATTCGACCTGACCCTTCAGGTTGCTGACAACGGCACCAACGACACCAAATACGGTATCGCAGGTAACTACAACCTCTCCGCAGCAACCTCGCTGCAAGGTTATGTCAACGTCGACACCCGCGCTGCATTTGACGTGCCGGGCGGCGAAGACATGAACATCGGTCTGGGCTTCGTGCACAACATGGGCGGCGGCACCTCGCTCCGCGGTGGTGTTGCATCGCTCGCAGGCGCAGCTGGCAACACTGTCCGCGCCGACCTCGGTCTGCTCTTCTCCTTCTAATCTTAGAAGAAGAATACAGCCTAAGAGAGGGCAGGTCTTCGGACCTGCCCTTTTCTTTTGGCCGGGGATAATGTTTTAAAGCGGTGAGTGTTGAAGACAGGAACCCGCGCATGTCCCTTGCCGATATCAAAGCCCGCATTCACAAGGCCGAAGAGGCCGCCGGTCGCCCGGTTGGCGCGACGAAGCTCATCGCGGTGAGCAAGGTGCAGCCCAATGACCGGGTCGAAGCCGTTCTGGAGGAGGGGCATCGTCTCTTTGGGGAAAACAAAGTGCAGGAAGCAGCGGGCAAATGGCCCGATTTCCGCGCACGCTTTGAGGGTGTCGAGGTGCATCTCCTCGGGCCGCTTCAGACCAACAAGGCACGGCAGGCGATCGAGCTATTCGAGGCGATTCACTCGGTAGACCGGCCCAAACTTGCCAAGACGCTGGCGCGGTTGGCGCAGGAGATGGGGCAGTGTCCCGAATTGTTCATTCAGGTGAACACCGGGGAAGAGCCGCAGAAGGCGGGGGTTTTGCCCGCAGAGGCGGATGCATTCGTCGCGGAGTGCCGGGCGCTTGATCTGCCGGTGAAGGGGCTGATGTGCATTCCGCCGGTGGACGAAGAGCCGAGCCTGCATTTCGCGTTGCTTGGCAAGATCGCAGCGCGCAACGGGCTCGACGGGCTTTCCATGGGGATGAGCGGTGATTTTGAGCGCGCGGTGGCGCTTGGGGCGACGCATGTGCGGGTCGGGTCGGCCATTTTCGGGGCGCGTGACTACGGATAAGGGGCAAAAGCCGTTTCGAAAGCCCTTTTTAGCGGACGATCACGCGCGTGCCCGGCGCGGCATGGGCGGCAATCCAGAGCAGATGATCGCGGCGAAAGGCGATGCAGCCTTCGGTCGGATAGCCCTTGCGGCGATATTGATGCAGGAAAATCGCCGAGCCACCGCCCGGCGTTGCGTCGGGCCAGTTCCAATCCGTCAGCAGAATCACATCATAGAGCGGATCAGCGCGGCGCAGGTGCTCGTGGCTTGGGGTATAAGGCGCGCGCACGAGGGTATTATACGCCGGATCGTCGGGGGCATCTGACCAGAGATCATCTTTGCCGATCGCCATCGCCCAAGGCGCGGGCGCAAGCAGGCGGTCAGCGCGGTAGAGGAGGCCGGTGATCCGGTGGACGCCGCGCGGTGTCGCGCCGTCCCCTTCCCGTTTCTCTGACGTCAGGCCGCCCTTGCCGATGGAGCAGGGAATATAGCGGCCCATGAAGCGCACGCCGCGCGGTGTCAGGACGAGATCAGCAGGTGTCATAGCAAGTGCCCGGATTTCGCCGCCTTGGTGGCGAGATAGGCGCGGTTGTGGGCATTCTCGCCGACCTTGAGCGGTACGCGTTCGGCTACGGAAATCCCATGATCTTCCATCATCGAGACCTTGCGCGGGTTGTTGGTCAGCAGGCGCACCGAGGAAAAACCGAGTTCGCGAAGAATTTTCGCGCCGATGCGGAAATCGCGCTCGTCATCTTCAAAGCCGAGGCGGTGATTGGCCTCGACCGTGTCAAAGCCCTGATCTTGAAGGCTATAGGCGCGCATCTTGTTGGCTAGGCCGATGCCGCGCCCCTCCTGATTGAGGTAGAGGAGGACGCCCGCGCCTTCCTGGCCCATCTGTGTCAAGGCACCGCGCAGTTGCGGGCCACAATCGCATTTGAGACTTCCAAGGACATCGCCGGTAAAGCAGGCAGAATGCAGGCGGGCGAGAACGGGTTCGTCGCGTGGCGGGCGGCCGATCTCGATCGCGTAATGCTCTTCGCCGCCATCCTCGGGGCGGAAGATATGCAGCCGCCCGGCCTCGGCCGCTTCCATGGGCAGGCGGGCATGAACAACCGGGTGCAGGGGGCTTGTCGCTTCGAGATGCGGCGCGGCGAGGTCGGCGGGAATCACCGTCAGGCCATTGGCAAGGGCAAACCCGGCGGGATCCTTTAGGTCGGTCACGACGGCAGCGGGCAAAAGCTGGGCCGATTTCGCCAGCTTGATCGCGGCCCGGTGCAGGCCCGCGTCGCCGCCGCGCTCGGCCAAGAGCGGCCCCTTCATCGGAGAGGCGAGATCATCCGCCGGATCGGCAATATCCCGGACCCACGCAAGGCTCGCGTCCGAGGGCAGGTTGATACGCGCAAGATCGCCGTCATAGGCATGGGCCTTCAGGGTCGTGGCGCGACGGGCCGTAATCGCAAGCACCGGATGCCCCCCGAGGGCGCGCAGATCATCCAAACGCTCTGCCTTGAGTGTTTCCGCAGCGAGGACAAGCACCGCCGCGCCGTTGCCAGTCAGCAAGATCGGCACCCCCATGCGCAGGTCAGCGCGGGCGCGGGCAAGGCGTTCGATAATGTCGGGTGCGAAGCTCATGGGTGGGGCTTGTTATAGTGTTACGGTTTTGAGGGACAGGTGTATCCCCGATTGTCGCATTATGAAACATATCACGGGTGAATTACACGAGGCCGTGAGAGGATTGCAGCAATTCTTGTCGAACGCGTGAGGGCGCGCCACATGTCATGCGACGAAGAGAGAAAGGGAGGTCGAGATGGCCCAGCTCAAGAAGATCCTGCTTGTCGATGATGACGAGGACCTGCGCGAGGCGCTGGCCGAGCAACTCGACATGACCGAGGATTTCGATGTGTTCGAGGCCGGCAACGGCAGCGAAGCCATGGTGAAGGCCAAGGAAGGCCTGTATGACCTGATGATCCTTGACGTGGGCCTGCCGGACACCGACGGGCGCGAGCTTTGCAAGCTGATGCGCAAACAGGGCGTCAAATGCCCGATCCTCATGCTCACGGGGCATGACAGCGACGCCGACACCATCCTTGGCCTTGATGCCGGGGCGAATGACTATGTGCCGAAACCCTTCAAGTTCCCTGTGCTCCTTGCCCGTATCCGCGCGCAGCTGCGCCAGCATGAACAATCGGAAGACGCCGTGTTCCAGCTTGGGCCGTATACGTTCAAACCGGCGATGAAGATGCTCGTGACCGAGGACGATCGGAAAATTCGCCTGACGGAGAAAGAGGCCAATATCCTCAAGTTCCTCTACCGATCGAGCGAGGGCGTGGTGCCGCGCGACGTGCTTTTGCACGAGGTCTGGGGCTATAACGCGGGGGTCACGACCCATACGCTCGAGACCCATATCTACCGCCTGCGTCAGAAGATCGAGCCCGATCCGTCCAACGCACGGTTGCTCATTACGGAGTCTGGTGGGTATCGCCTTGTTGCGTGATGGGGTGCTGCAGCGATGCAATATGCCGTGACGGAATTTTCCGATTTGCGAAAATTTCGTTGATCTGGGTCAAAGTCACGGATTCAATGAATCTTTAGAACATACCCACTATTACGTATCCCTTGCATGTCTGGGTTATGACATGCACCTCCCTGTTGGACTGGGCCCGGATTTGTTCCGGGCCTCTTTTTTTGTTTAGAGAGAGGCGCTTGGGCGCGCAGCGATCCGGTCGTACCAGCGTTTCAGATTGGGGCGGGTGTCATCGACACGCAGTTTGATGACACGGGCGAAATCGACAAAGACAAAGCCCGTGATATCAGCGAAGGAGAACCCGTCAGCGGCGATATAGTCGCGATCTGCGAGGTGCGCGTCGAGCCGGTCAAAAAACAGGGTTGCGCGTTCGAGGCCGCGTTTGGCCAAGGCGGGAATCTGTTCGAAATTGTCCGGGCCGGGCAGGGCGCGACCCTTCATATGTGGGTTGCCGTTGCGCAGGGCTTCGGCGATGGCGAGGCCGAGCTGATGCTCGATCCGGGCGTTCCACATCTGAATCAGGGCCTTTTCTTCGACGGAGGTGCCTAGGAGAGGCGGTTCGGGGTGCGTCTCCTCGAGATAGGTTGCGATGGCGATATTCTCGCTCAGGATCAGGCCGCTTTCGGTCGCCAGCACGGGGACCGTAGCGCCGGGGTGGATCGCTAGGAATTCAGGCGAGAGCTGTTCCCCCTTGGCGAGCGAGACCTCGCGGGTCTCGACCGAAAGCCCTTTCTCGGCGATGAACATGCGGGCGCGGCGGGGGCTTGGCGCGGTGGCGCAATCGTAAAAGATCATGGTGTTTCCTCCTCGGGGCCATGTTGAAGGGCTGCGCCAGAATGTCGAGCGTATCGTGGCGGCGCGGCGGGGATTGAGTATTTAGACAGAGAAGAAGACAGAGGCGGTTTTCGCCGTGGCGGGCCTTGGGGCGAGCGGTTAAGGTGGCGCGACAACGGATAGGAAACGGAGCGGATCATGGCCTTTACCCTTGCCACATGGAACATCAACTCGGTGCGCCTTCGAGAGCCTATCGTCTTGAAATTGCTTGAGGAAGAGGCGCCGGACGTGCTCTGCTTGCAGGAGTGCAAAAGCCCGGTCGAGAAGATTCCGCTCGAGGGGTTCAGGGCGCTTGGATACAACTACATCGTGGCGCGGGGACAGAAGGGATATAACGGCGTTGCAATACTGTCGAAGATCCCGATGGAAGATGCAGGCGACAAGGATTTCGCCGCACTTGGCCATGCGCGCCACGTTGCGGGCCGGCTTGAGAACGGGGTCACGATCCAGAATTTCTATGTCCCTGCGGGCGGCGACAAACCGGACCGTGAGATCAACGAAAAGTTCGGTCAGAAACTCGACTACCTTACCGAGATGCGCGATTGGTTCCACGGGGAGAGACCGGAAAAATCCATTCTTGTCGGGGACTTGAACATCGCCCCGCGAGAGGACGATGTGTGGAATCACAAGCAGCTATTGAAGATCGTCAGCCATACGCCCATCGAGGTCGAGCACCTTGCCGAGACTCAGGATGCGGGCAAATGGGTCGACATCACGCGGCAGGATATTCCCGAAGGTTTGCTCTATAGCTGGTGGTCCTATCGCGCGAAGGATTGGGATGCGGCCGACAAGGGGCGGCGGCTCGACCATGTCTGGGCAACGCCGGATATTTCCAACGCGGGGCATGGCAGCCGGGTCCTGCGCGCGGCGCGCGGATGGGAGAAACCGAGCGACCACGCACCGGTCTTTGCGACCTTCGATCTCTGAGAAACGCAGGTCGGTATTACGTCGGTATTGCGTCTGTAACGCGGTGGTGCCGATTTCGCAGATGTGACGGGTTGGCAGGCTTGGCCACAAGGGCCATATAGGGGCCAACACGACAGATGAGGGGGAAGACCCATGCTCGAACTTGGACAAGGCAACGCGGCACCGGCCGGCGATCTTATCAAGGATGTGACCGAGGCCACTTTCATGGCCGACGTGGTCGAGGCCTCGCAGGAGGTTCCGGTCATCGTCGATTTCTGGGCGCCCTGGTGCGGCCCCTGTAAGCAGCTTGGCCCGGCGCTTGAGGCGGCGGTGACGGCGGCGAAGGGCGCGGTCAAGATGGCCAAGGTCAATGTCGACGAGAACCAGATGATCGCGGGCCAGATGCGGGTGCAATCGATCCCGACCGTCTATGCCTTTTATCAGGGCCAGCCGGTGGACGGGTTCCAAGGGGCGCTTCCGCCGAGCGAGATTGACGCCTTTGTGCAGCGTGTCATCGAGGCGGGCGGCGGTGAAGCCGACAATGGCCTTGCCGATGCCGTCGAGGCCGCCGAGGCGATGCTGGCCGAAGGCGATGCGCAGGGCGCGGGCGAGACATTCGCCGCGATCCTCGAACAGGAGCAGGACAACGCGCCGGCCTTTGGCGGGTTGATCCGGGCCAATATCGCGCTTGGTGCGCTTGATCAGGCCGAGGCGGTTCTGGCGCAATGCCCCGAGGCGATGGCGACAACGCCGGAAGTTGAGGCCGCGAAGGCGCAGCTTGAGCTTGCCCGGCAGGCCGAAAACGCGGGTCCGGTGGCTGAATTGCGTGCGGCGGTCGATGCAGATCCGGACAACCACCAGGCCCGGTACGACCTTGCTCAGGCGCTTCATGCGGCGGGTGAGGCCGAGGCCGCGGTCGAGGAACTTCTCGAGCTTTTCCGGCGCGACCGGGAATGGAATGATGGGGCGGCCAAGGCGCAGCTCTTTACCATTTTCGAGGCGCTCAAACCCAACGATCCGGTGGTGCTTAACGGGCGGCGCAAGCTCAGCTCGATGATATTTGCCTGACGCGCAAAGCGCGCTAAGCTTTCCTGCATGTTCAAAGTTTCCGATCTTCCCGGTACGATCCCGATCTTTCCATTGCCGGGGGCGCTGCTCCTGCCGCGTTCGCGCCTGCCGCTCCATATCTTTGAGCCGCGTTATCTCGCGATGCTCGACGATGCGCTCAAGACGCCGGAGCGGTTGATCGGCATGGTGCAACCCAACGAGGTTCCGGGCCGTGAAGGGCCGGGGCTGCAATCTATCGGCTGTGTCGGGCGCGTGACGCAATTCTCGGAGACCGAGGATGGGCGCTATCTCATCACGCTGTCGGGGGGCTCGCGGTTCCGGGTGCTGCGCGAGGTCGAGGGGTTCACGCCTTATCGGCGCTGTGAGGTAAGTTGGGACGGGTTTGCACAAGATCTTGGTGGGCAGGAACACGACGTCGATTTTGATCGTGCGGCGTTCATGTCGGTCCTCGAGCGGTATTTCGATACCATGGACCTTTCGACCGATTGGGAGACATTGCGCGAGGCAGAGGACGAGTTGCTCATCAATTCGCTCTCCATGCTTCTTGACTTTGCCCCCGAGGACAAGCAGGCGCTTCTTGAGGCGCCGTCGCTGGCCACGCGGCGGGAGACCCTCGTGACGTTGATCGAATTCGCGCTCAGAGGCGGCGCGGGAGAGGATGTGATGCAATGACTGAGAAAGCACCGCTTTTTGACCGTCGGATGCTCGAGGCGCTGATCTGTCCGCAGACGCGCGGCACGCTCGAATATGATGCCGAGGCGCAGGAGCTGATTTCCAAGAGCGCGAACCTTGCCTTTCCGATCCGCAATGGCATTCCCGTGATGCTTGTCGATGAGGCGCGGGTGCTTGACTAGGCCACGGGGTCTTTCGAAAAGACGATTGGCGTTCAGAGGGTATTAACCCCCGACGTGTTTGCATGGGCCGTCACCAGAAGGAGGCGGCCATGTCACGTGTGAGTCCGGCGGATGCGCTTGGGTATATTCGGGAAGAGATAGCAGCCCTGAAACAGAGGGAGGCAGAGCTCAAGGCGCGGTTGATTGCCGAGGGCGAGGTCGAAGGCGATGCCTATGACGTCGAGTTTTGCGAGGTGCGGCGCAAGGTGTTTCGCTATGACCGCCTGCCGCGCGCGATGCTTTGTGATCCGCGATATTGGGATGAACGGGTGTCGGTCGAGCTTCGGGTCCGGGATCGGACTGTCGACTTTGGCGTTGGCAGTGGCGAGGCGCGGCTTAGCGCATGAGCGCGGGCAGCTCTCCGGTCAGGCCGGCCGCCTCGCGGATCATGCCACGGCGCAGCGGCGGGATCGCGTTGACGAGGCCAAGGCCAAGGTCGCGCCCGAGCCGCAGAAGCGGGTTGTCATTCGAAAACAGCTTGTTCGTGAGGTCCGTCGCGGCGATGAGCGCCTGCGTGTCGAAGCGGCGCCATTCTTGGTAGCGTTCGAGAACGGCTTCGGTGCCGATATCTTCGCCGCGCCGGCGGGCCTCGTCGAGCACCTGCACAAGCGCACCGACATCGCGCAACCCGGCATTGAGCCCTTGGCCCGCAATCGGGTGCATCCCATGCGCCGCATCTCCGACAAGCGCCACGCGATCGGCGATGAAAGCGTCGGCGACGGTCAGGTTCAGCGGATAGGTAAAGCGTTTGCCAGCAAGGGAAATCTCGCCCAGAAAGTCGCCGAACCGCGGGCGCAGGGCAGCAAGGTAATCTTCGTCGGAAAGCGATTGGAACCGGGCGGCGGTCTCGTCGGTTTCGCTCCAGACGATGGAAGAGATATTGCCCGGCAAAGGCAGGATCGCGAGGGGGCCGGGGGGCATAAAGAACTGATGCGCGACGCCGTCATGGGGCTTTTCATGGGCGATGGCGCAGACAAGCGCGGTCTGCCCATAGCCCCAGCCGGTGCGGGTAATCCCGGCGCGGCGCTGCACGCCGGATTGCCGACCGTCGCAGCCAACAAGGAGGCGGGCGCGGATCGTCTGGCCGGAAGCAAGCGTCGCGGTGACACCGGCGGTATCGACCTCTTGCTCGACGACCGAATCCTCGGTGATGAGGGTGATGCGGTCATCTTCGTCCATCGCGGCAAGGAAGGCGCGATAAAGAAACCGATCCTCGAGCATATGGCCCATCGGCCCCTCTTCGAGCGCGCCGCGTTCGAAATGCAAAAAGAAGGGCGAGGGGCCTTCGCCCGCGCGTCCGTCCGTAACCTTGATTTCGTTCATCACCTGCGCGTCCGATTTGACGCGCGACCAGACGCCGATCGCATCGAGAAGCCGCGTCGAGGCCAGCGCCAGCGCATAGCCGCGCCCGTCGAAATTGTCCTCGGCCCGCGCAGAGCGGGGGCGAGGATCGACCACGGTCACGGTAAAGCCCGCCTGCGCCAGCCCAAGCGCAAGGGCCGGGCCATTCAGGCCACCACCGGCGATAACGATGTCTCTGTCATAGCTCATAGGCCAAATATGCGCTTGTAATCGGGATTGTCCATGCCGCGCCGGGCGGCTACCGTCGCTTTCGCAGGATTTAGCAAGGGGACAGGCATGTTGGATTGGCTCTCGAAAAGCGCGGCGGAGCTTGGGCGCGGAATTGGTGACGGGGCGATTGATCCTGTGGCGCTCACGCAGGCGTTTCTTGGCGCGATCGACAGCCATGATGCCCGCGACCGGATTTATAGCGTCGTGACCCATGAGCGCGCCTTGGCCGAAGCCGAGGCCGCAGCGGAACGTGCCCGCGCCGGGCTGCGGCTTTCGCTGCTCGACGGGGTGCCGATCAGTTGGAAAGACCTGTTCGATACGGCGGGCGTCGAGACCGAGGCGGGGTCGAAGCTTCTTGAGGGGCGGGTGCCGGGGCGCGATGCGGAGGTGCTTCGCAATGCGACGGCGCTTGGCCTTGTGTGCCTTGGAAAGACACATATGTCCGAGCTTGCTTTTTCCGGGCTTGGTCTCAACCCGATGACGGCGACGCCGCCCTGTATCAATGATCCGGGCGCAGTGCCGGGGGGATCGTCCTCGGGCGCGGCGGCCTCGGTCGCCTTTGGCCTTGCGGCGGCGGGGATCGGTTCGGACACGGGCGGATCGGTGCGAATCCCGTCGGCCTGGAACGATCTCGTCGGTCTCAAGACCACGGCGGGCCGGGTGTCTAGCGAGGGCACGGTGCCGCTTGCGGCAAAATTCGACACGGTGGGGCCGCTTTGCCGCACGGTCGAAGATACGGCGCACTTGCTTGCGGTGCTCGAAGGGCGGCAGCCGATGGACCTGCGCGGCACGTCGCTTCAGGGCAAGCGGTTCGCGCTTTTGCAGACCTCGGCGCTTGACGATGTGCGCGAAACGCCGATGGCGGCCTATGTGCAGACGGTCAACCGGCTTCGTGATCTTGGTGCAGAGCTTGTCCCGCTTGAAGCGCCAGAAGTGGCGGAGGCGCTTGCACTTTCTGCGCCTCTCTTCACGGCAGAGGCCTATGGCACATGGCGTGACGTGATCGAAGCCGCGCCAGAGAAGATGTTCGACCAAATTCTCGAACGTTTCCGGGCCGGAGCACAGTTCGACGGCCCGACCTATGTCGCGGCGTGGCACAAGCTCGACGCCTTGCGCGCGCGCTGGCATGCGCGGGTTGCGGGGTTCGATGCGGTGCTTCTGCCAACCTCGCCGATCTTGCCGCCGAATGTCGCCCGGTTGATGACGGACCAGGACTATTACGTGACCGAGAATCTGCTCGCGTTGCGCAATACGCGGATCGGCAACCTGATGGGGGTGTCGGCAATGTCGCTTCCGACCGGGGTTCCGAGTTGCGGGTTGATGATGCTTGGCGCGCCGATGGGCGAAGAACGCCTGTTGCGGGTTGCGGCGGCAGTCGAGGCGGCGCTTCGCGCCGAGTGACCCGCCCGCCTTGGGCGCAAAAGCCACAACGCGCGGCTTTCAGGGCATTTTTCTGGACGTAGGCAGCCACCTTTTGTAGTCTGGGGGAAACGGGGCGCTAACGATCCCGAACCTTGAGGCAGTCCGAATATGTTTCCCGAGCGGTTTTCGAACCTTCCGGCCTATGCGTTTCCGCGCCTGCGCGCGCTGTTGGACCACCATCAGCCCGGCGGCGATGTCGTGCACATGACCATTGGCGAGCCGAAACATGCGTTTCCGGCCTGGGTCACGGATGTGATTGCCGAACATGCGGAGGGGTTCAATCGCTATCCGCCCAATGATGGCACGCCTGAATTGCTCGACGCGATCTCGGGTTGGATCGGGCGGCGCTATGGCGTCGAGGTTGGCGCGGAACAGATCATGGCGCTCAACGGGACGCGCGAGGGGCTTTACAACGCGCTGATGGCGCTTTGCCCGGAAACCAAGAACGGCCAGACGCCTTTGGTTCTCGTGCCGAACCCGTTTTATCAGGTCTATGCCGTGGCGGCGATCTCGGTCGGGGCAGAGCCTGTCTTTGTCAATGCTGAGGCCGAGACAGGGTTTATGCCGGACTATGCGGGGCTTCAGCCGGAGGTGCTTGACCGGGTGGCGGTCGCCTATATCTGCTCGCCTGCGAATCCGCAGGGCGCGGTGGCGGATCGGGCTTATTGGCGAGAGCTTATTGCGCTGGCAGAGAAGCACGATTTCCGCATCTTCGCGGATGAATGCTACTCCGAGATTTATCGCAACGAGGCCCCGGTCGGGGCGCTTGAGGTGGCGAAAGAGATGGGGGCGGACCCAGAGCGGGTCGTGATCTTCCATTCGCTTTCCAAGCGGTCGAACTTGCCGGGGCTGCGCTCTGGCTTTGTGGCGGGTGGACCGGAGTGCATTCGTCGCATCCGCCAGTTGCGGGCCTATTCGGGCGCGCCGCTGCCGTTGCCGTTGCAGAAGGCGGCAGAGAAGGTCTGGGCCGACGAGGCGCATGTGGTCGAGAACCGCAGGCTCTATGCCGAGAAATTCGCGCTTGCCGACGAGATTTTCGCGGGCGTGCCGGGCTACCAGAGCCCGGAGGCGGGATTCTTCCTTTGGCTTCCGGTTGAGGACGGGGAAGAGGCGGCGCTGAAACTCTGGAAAGAGACGGGGGTGCGGGTTCTGCCGGGCGCCTATCTTAGCCGCGAGACGGCCGCCGGAAACCCCGGCAAAGGATATATTCGGGTCGCCTTGGTGGGCCCAAAATCGCAGGTGCAGGACGCGCTCATCACGTTGCGCGACTGCCTCTACGGATAAAAGAGACGAGGGAACGAGCATGGCATATCAGGCACGCGGGCGCGACCCGCTCCTTGACAGCACCACGCAAGCCGCGATCGAGAAACGCGGCAAGGAATTGATCGGTATCGCGCTACTTGTGCTGGCGGCGATGGCGGCGGCGATGATCGTGTCCTACACGCCGGACGACCCGAGCTGGATCTCGGCGACGGATGCGCCTGTCGAGAACTGGATGGGCCGGATGGGTGCGTCGATTGCGGCGCCGCTTTTCACCATCATCGGTTGGGGCAGTTGGGGTATTGCGCTTGTTCTAGGGGCCTGGGGTGTGCGTTTCGCGCTGCACCGGGGCGAAGAACGCGCGGTCGGTCGGGTGATCTTTGCGCCGATCATGCTCGCGCTTGGGTCGATGTATGCCTCGACCCTCGTGCCGGGTGCCAACTGGACCCATAGTTTCGGGCTTGGGGGGCTTTTCGGAGATACCTTCCTTGGCGCGATCCTCAATATTCTGCCGATTGGCGCGGTCACGGGGATCAAGATCCTGTCGGCGCTTGTCGGGATGGGGTTCCTTGCGTTGTCGCTTTTCGTGCTTGGCTTTACCCGTGTGGAACTGCGTCAGGTGGGGCGGTTCATGCTGGTCGGGATCATCCTTAGCTATGCCTCGCTCATGAGCCTTCTTGGCAAGGGTATGGGTGCCACGGCGCAGGCCGCGCAAAAGGCGCAGGTGCGTCGACAGGAGCGTAAGGCCGAGGCTGACGCCCGTGTCGCCAGCGCCGCGTCGCAAGGCTGGGCGAGTGCGGTTGAGGCCATGCCAGAGCCGAGCGTTACAGCGTCGTTCAAGGCTGAGGAGCCCACCAAGACCGGGCTGCTTGCGAAGATGCCCAGCCTGATCAAACGGCCCGAGCCGATGCCAGAGCCGGAGCTTGTCGAGCAGGAATGCCTTGCCGATGCGGCGAATGCCCCAGAGCCGGACCGTATTCAGGCGCGGATCGCAGAGGCCATCCGCCTGCGCAAAGCGCAAGGTCAACCCGTTTCGCCGCCGGAATTCCCGGAGGATAAGCCGCTGACCAAGGGGCGCGGTCGCCAACCGGATCCGTTGATCGTCGAGCCATATTATCAGGGCGGCCTGCCGCCTGAACCGCCGCTCACGGCGTCGGGTTTTGGCGCCGCAGAGGCACCAATGGCCGAAGTCGGTGAGGAAGACCCCTTCGCGGATGAGGTTCTGATCGAAGGGTTTGACCAGCCGTTGCCGCTCCGGGCGACGCCGGAGCCAAACGCCGCGCCGGTCATCCCGACCGCAGAACCCAAGAAGGTTGTGCAGCCGCGCAGCCAGAAAACCGTGCAGCCCTCGAGCCGCGCGCAGGCCGAAGCACAGCCATCCTTGGCTTTTGACGAGGCCGCGGTCGAGTACGAACTGCCGCCGCTCGGGCTTTTGGCGAACCCGATGGAGATTCAGCGCCATCACCTCAGCGACGAGGCGCTCGAGGAGAACGCCCGGATGCTTGAGGCGGTGCTTGATGACTATGGCGTCAAGGGCGAGATCGTGTCGGTGCGTCCCGGCCCGGTGGTCACGATGTACGAACTCGAACCCGCGCCGGGCCTCAAGGCGAGCCGGGTGATCGGGCTTGCCGATGATATCGCGCGCTCGATGAGCGCCCTTTCCGCGCGTGTTTCGACCGTGCCGGGGCGGAGCGTGATCGGTATCGAACTTCCCAACGAGAACCGCGAGAAGGTCGTCCTTCGGGAAATCCTGTCGGCGCGGGACTTTGGGGATTCGAACATGAAACTGCCGCTGGCGCTCGGCAAGGATATCGGCGGTGATCCGATCGTGGCGAACCTTGCCAAGATGCCTCACCTCTTGATCGCAGGGACCACGGGGTCGGGTAAATCGGTGGCGATCAACACCATGATCCTGTCGCTGCTGTATCGCCTGACCCCGGAAGAGTGCCGCCTCATCATGATCGACCCGAAAATGCTCGAACTGTCGGTCTATGACGGGATTCCGCATCTGCTTAGCCCGGTTGTCACCGATCCGAAAAAGGCGGTTGTCGCCCTCAAATGGGTCGTGGGCGAGATGGAAGAGCGCTATCGCAAGATGTCCAAGATGGGCGTGCGCAACATCGACGGCTATAACAGCCGCGTCGCGGATGCGCTTGGCAAGGGCGAGATGTTCAGCCGCACGGTGCAGACGGGGTTTGACGACGAGACAGGCGAGCCGATCTTCGAGACAGAAGAGTTCGCGCCCGAGAAGATGCCCTATATCGTGGTCGTCGTGGACGAGATGGCGGACCTGATGATGGTTGCGGGCAAAGAAATCGAAGCCTGTATCCAGCGCCTCGCCCAGATGGCGCGGGCCTCTGGCATCCACATCATCATGGCGACGCAGCGCCCGTCGGTCGATGTTATCACCGGCACGATCAAGGCCAACTTCCCAACGCGGATTTCCTTCCAGGTGACCTCGAAGGTCGATAGCCGCACGATCCTTGGCGAGATGGGCGCGGAACAGCTCCTCGGGATGGGCGATATGCTCTATATGGCGGGCGGTGCGAAGATCACCCGCTGTCATGGCCCCTTCGTGAGCGACGAAGAGGTCGAGGAGATCGTGAACCACCTCAAGAGCTTTGGCCCGCCTTCGTATGTCGGCGGCGTGGTCGAGGGGCCGGCTGACGAAAAGGCGGACGGTATCGACGCGGTGCTTGGCCTTGGCGGCAACACGGATTCCGAGGATGCGCTTTATGACACGGCTGTGGCCATCGTTATCAAGGATCGCAAATGCTCGACCTCCTATATCCAGCGCAAGCTCTCCATCGGCTATAACAAGGCGGCACGTCTCGTGGAGCAGATGGAGGAAGAGGGGCTTGTCAGCCCGGCAAACCATGTCGGCAAGCGCGAAATCCTCGTGCCGGAACAGCAATAAGCCGCGCATCGAGCACCTGTGCGCGACAATGTGAGCGCCGCCGGGGGTGCATTCCGGGCGGCGCGCGCTTATTTCTTGGATATGCGTATGAAACGACCCTTGATGGCCCTTGCCTTAACGATCGCCTCGGCGTTGCCGCTTCGGGCGGATATCCTGCCTCTGGCGGATGTCTCGGCCTATCTCAACAACCTGAAGACGGTTGAGGCGGCCTTTACCCAGATCAATGATGATGGCTCGATCTCGACCGGGCGGCTCTTTCTCAAGCGTCCGGGGCGGATCCGGTTTGAATACGATCCGCCGGAAAAGGCGATGGTTCTGGCGAGCGGCAACACGGTCGCGATCTTTGACGGGCGGTCAAACCAGCCGCCCGAGACCTATCCGCTTCAGCGCACACCGCTATCGGTGATCCTTGAGGATCAGGTTGATCTTGGCCGGGCTGATATGGTCACGGCGCATGAGTATGACGGCACGATCACCCGCGTTCGGGCGCAAGACCCGGCGCATCCGGAATATGGCAGCATCGACATGATGTTCACCGGTGATCCGGTCGAGTTGCGCCAGTGGGTCATCAATGATGGCAATGGCGGGCGCACGACCGTGATCCTTGGCGAAATGGAAACAGGCCGCGACTTTGGCAGCAGCCTGTTCAACATTCAGCTTCACACCAAGCAAGAGGGCCTGAAATAGGCCCTTAGCGGACCCGGCAGCTTGCCAGTTGCGCGCGATACATGCGGGCGCGATCGGCAACTTCCTGTGATACTCGCATCAGCCATGCCTTGTTGCGGTAGTTGCCGCGGGCATAGCCGGTGTGGCCTTCGTGATAGGCGAGGTATTGATGCCGCGCATTGGCCAGCGAGACGCCGTTTCTTTCGCGGGTTTCGTTCATGTACCAGCCCATGAAGTCCGATGCGTCGCGGATGTCGTCGCGCTTGGCGCGGCGATTGCCGGTCTCGCGGCGGTATTGGTCCCATGTCGCATCGAGCGCTTGGGCATAGCCGAAGGCGCTACTCTGGCGGCCCATTGGCAGCACGCCGAGGACATAGCGATAGGGCGTGCGCGCATCGCTGTCGAACTTGCTTTCCTGATAGATGATCGCCATCTGCACATCGACGGGAACGCCCCATCGACGTTCCGTGCGGCGGAACGCTTTGTGATAACTCGGACGCTGTTTCAGGATCGAACACGCGTCGTTCAGGTTGCGGGGCGGAGAATCATATCCACCGCCGCAAGCCGCTAGCAGCACCAAAAGGGTCAGGGTGCGAAAGTATCTGCTCATCTGCCTCTCGCTATGTGATTTTTTATATTTCCTGCACAATAACCCAAACCGGCCCTACCGCGCAAATCACAATACGCGCGGGCGGGCGAAAGTTCACAGGCCTCAGAGCACGAGTGCGAGGAGAAGCGGCAGACCGGCGACTGAGATCAGGGTCGAGACCACGACAAACCCCGCGACAGAGTCGCTATCGGCGCCGTATTTCTCGGCGATGAGGTAGGCGGTGACGGCGACGGGGGTCGAGATTTGCAGGACGAGCACACCGAAAGAGATATCGTCGAGGCCAAAGGCCCGCGCCATGCCCCACGCGATCACGGCGCAAATCACCAGTTTCACGAGCGAGAGCCATATCGCCGTGGTGATGCGCGCCGGGGTCAGGCGGGCGACTGCGACGCCGAGCGTCAGCAGCATCAGCGGGATTGCCATCTGGCCGATGAGATCGAGCGTGTTGGTGAGAAAGCGCGGCGTTTCCCATCCCTGCCAGAGGAAGAGCGCGCCAAGGAATGTCGCACCGATCATCGGCTCTTTGAGGATCTTGAGGAAGGACCCGCGCCCGGCGACGAGCCAGATGCCGAGGGTGAAGGAGAGAACCGCGCTCACAGCCAAGAGCACCACCGCGCGTTCAAGGCCCGGTTGGCCAAAGGCGAAAAGTGCCAGAGGGATGCCAAGATTGCCGGTGTTGCCAAAGATGAACGGGGCGAGAAAGGTCTGTTGGTTCAGCCGCAAGAGCAGGAGCAACACCGCGCCAACAACGCCCACCGCAGCATATGAGGCGATGGCGGCCAATGTCAGGTTTGCCAGTGCGGCGAGATCGACCTCTGTTTTCATCAGGGCGGTGAAGATCAGGCATGGCACGGCGAGCGTCATGGCGAGGCGGGTAACGAACTCGATTCGGTATTCAAACCCGGCCCGAACCCACAGGAAACCGATCCCCGCCAGAAGGAACACGGGCGCGACGATCTCCAGAACTGTCAAAGCAAGGTTCACAAACTGTTTCCCTGAATTTTATGCCCGATGGTTGGACAAACACCCCTTGAAAGGCTTAACTTTGGTCGGTAGGGGCTGCAAGTTATGAACACGACACGCGCAAAATACCATCTCGGCCAAGTTGTCCGTCACCGCAAACATCCGTTTCGCGGTGTGGTGTTTGACGTGGACCCGGAATTTGCCAACACAGACGAATGGTATGCGGCGATCCCCGAGGAAAGCCGCCCCGATAAGGAGCAACCGTTCTATCACCTTCTGGCGGAGAACGATCAGTCCTATTACGTCGCCTATGTGTCCGAGCAGAACCTGATTGCCGACTATTCGGGCGAGCCGGTCGACCACCCGGATATCCCCGACATGTTCGGGCCGTTCGAAGACGGGCAATACCCGCTTCATTTTCAGCTCAACTAATCACGCCGCTGGCGCGACTAGGCCTTTTCGATGGCCGCGCCTCGGGCTTTCCACTGGCTGAATCCGCCTTCCATTTCGGCGACGTTCTCAAACCCCATGTTCTGAAGGTCGCGCGTTGCCAGAGCCGAGCGCCATGCGGAGGCGCAGAACAGGATGAGTGTCTTGTCGGTCTCAAAAACCGGCTTGAAATAGGGGCTTTCTGGGTCGACCCAGAACTCGAGCATACCGCGCGGCGCGTGGATCGCGCCGGGGATACGCCCTTCGCGGTCCAGCTCGCGAATGTCACGAATATCGACGAAGAGGGCCTCGCCCGCCTCGACCATCGCCTCGGCACGGTCTTGGGGCAGGGTTACGATTACGTCGCGGGCCTTGGCGACGAGGGTTTTGACAGGTGTGATGGGCATTTCTTCAGTATCCTAGAGCGCAGCCGTCCTTGCGGGCGTCGGATGCCCCTTCAAGGATGCCTTCGGGGTGAATCTGGATGGCTTGTGCACCGCCGATCGGGGTCTCTGGGCGGACGACGGTGTGCCCCTTGTCGGCAAGCGCTCGGGCCACATCCTCGTCATAGCCCTTCTCGAGCTTCAATTCGCCCGCGTCGGAAAACGCGCGGGGGGCGTCGATGGCGGTCTGCGGGTCCATGCCAAAATCGACAAGGTTTGAGACGAAACGTGCGTGACCGTTGGGTTGGTAGGCGCCGCCCATGACGCCGAAGGGCATGGTCACGCGGCCCTCTTTGCGCAGCATGGCGGGGATGATCGTGTGCATGGGCCGCTTGCCGCCCTGCATCTCGTTGGCGTGCCCCGCTTCGAGGGTAAAGCCTGCGCCCCGGTTCTGGAGCAGGATGCCGAATCTCTCCGATGCGATGCCCGAACCAAAGCCGTGGAAAATCGAGTAGATGAGCGAGACCGACATGCGGTCCTTGTCCACGACGGTGATATAGATTGTGTCCTTGTGGACGGCCTCGGAAAGGGGCGCCGCGGCCTCCATCGCGCGGTCCGGATCGATCAGAGCGGCAAGGCGCTGGGCGGTCTCGGGCGAGAGCATGTGATCGAGGCGCGAGACATGATCGGGGTCGGCGAGGAAGCGGTTGCGCGCATCATAGGCGAGCTTGGCGGCCTCGGCCTCGATATGGACGCGTTCAGCGCCAAACGGGTCCATTGCGGCGATGCCAAACTGGTCGAGAATGTTGAGCATCAAGAGCGCTGTTACGCCCTGGCCATTCGGCGGATGTTCGACAAGGTTGGCACCCTTATAGGGGCCGTCAATCGGCGTTGTTGGCATGCCTTGAGCGGCGGCGAAATCCTCGGTGGTGTGGACGCCGCCGAGGGCGGTCAGGGCGGCAACCATGTCCTCGGCGATCTCGCCTTCGTAGAAAGCGGCGCGTCCATCTTTGGCGATACGACGCAAGACTTCGGCCTGACCGGGGGCGCGGAACATCTGGCCGACCTTGGGCACCGCACCATTGACGAGGTAGTGCGTGCGTGCCGCACCTTGCAGGATCTCGGCACCAGCGCCCCAATCGAAGGCGACGCGCGGCGCGACGGGCACACCCGCATCGGCATAGTGGATCGCGGGCTGAAGAAGTGCGTCGAGGCCGAGCTTGCCATGGCTCTCGGAAAGACGACAGAAGGCGTCGATCGCGCCGGGGATCGTCACGGCCTCGGGGCCGTAGGTTGGCACGGTCGAGAGGCCGCGCGCGCGCAGATCGGCGGCGGAGGCCGCGGCGGGCGCGCGACCCGAGCCGTTATAGGCCTCGACCTCATCGCTGTCGGGATGCGAGATCAGGACAAAGCAATCACCGCCGATCCCCGTCATCTGTGGTTCGCAAATGCCAAGCAGGACCGCGCCTGCGATGGCAGCGTCCAGGGCGTTGCCGCCTTGTTTCAGAATGTCGATCGCGGTTGCCGCGGCCAGCGGGTGCGATGTCGCGCAGATGCCGTTCTCGGCATAAACCGCGCTGCGTCCCGGCAAATGAAAATCTCTCATGTGTGTCTCCCCTCGCGCTTTGGGCTGACCCTAGGACGAGACGCGCGCTTTGCCAATCCGGTCGTCAGCTCTCGGGGATCGAGAAGGAGAGATGATTGCACCCGTCCACGCGCACATAAGAGAGTTCGCGGGCGAGCATGTTGACGATGGCCCAGCCGAAACCGCCTTCGGGCAGGTCGCGCAGTGGGCAATCCGGGCTTGGCAGGTCGGGCCGCGGCACGAGACCGCCGGGAATCGGAACACCGGTGTCGCGGATGTCAAAGTGCCAACCTTGCGCGGTATGCGTGGCGCGCAGATGAATTTCGCCCTCTTCCTCGTGCCGGAGCGCGTGTTCGACGACGTTGTTGAGCACCTCGGCCAAGACGATCTCGATCTGGCCGACCGTGTCCGGCCCGCTTCCGCCCTCTTTGGCGCGCCCGCGAATATCGGTCAGCACGTGACGCACCGCCTTGGGGCTTCCGGGGAACTCGAGGGTAAATTGCATGTCGGCCATTGAGGGGCGATCCGGGCTGGTGTGAGAGGGGTCGCGGCGGGCCAGGTTACTGTGCAAGCGCGGCCTCCGGCGTCTCGAAAATGTGGAACACGCTATCCATCCGTGTCAGGCGAAAAACCTTATCGACATTGGGATTGAGCGCGGCGAGATCGAGGCGGCGATCGGGTCCAAGCTGTTTCATGGCTGCGACGATCGCGCCAAGCCCGCTCGAGTCGATGAAATCGACCTGTCCCAGATCGAGCACAATACGGGCGAAGGCCTCGTCGCTCAGATCCCGCATGCGATCCTTGAACTGGATCGCGACGGCGGCGTCGATCCGGGTTTCGTTGACCGAGACGACACAGGCATCCGCCGTCGCCTCATGGCGCGAGAGGTTCATTGTCGGGTTCTCCTTTGGTTTGCCCTGACGCTAGGGGCAAATGCTTATCAAAGGGTTTCTCGCCACCCGTAATAGCACGGGGTGGACTTGCCCCGGGGAGGGGCAGAAGATGCGCGCTGAAATAACCGTGCAAGATTTGTCCGCCAAAGAACCGGGCAAAGGACACCAGTCTCGGGAGGAAATCGAGAATGAAGAACGTAGTGATCGCGGGCGCGGCCCGCACGCCGATGGGCGGGTTTCAGGGCATGTTCGACGGCGTCGAAGCGGCACAGCTTGGCGGGACGGCGATCAAGGCGGCGCTGGCGGATGCAGGCGCCAAGACGGTCGATGAGGTTCTCATGGGCTGTGTCCTGCCTGCCGGTCAGGGCCAAGCCCCGGCGCGCCAGGCGGGTTTCGCGGGTGGTCTTGGCGAAGAGGTTCCGGCGACCACGCTCAACAAGATGTGCGGCTCGGGCATGAAGGCGGCGATGGTGGCGTTTGACCAGATCGCGCTTGGCCATGCCAACACGATGATCGCGGGCGGCATGGAGAGCATGACCAACGCGCCCTATGTCCTTCCCAAGATGCGCAATGGCGCGCGGATTGGCCATCAGGAGGTCAAAGACCACATGTTCCTCGACGGGCTTGAAGATGCCTATGACAAGGGCCGCCTCATGGGTACCTTTGCCGAGGATTGCGCAGAGGCGTTTCAGTTCACCCGCGAAGATCAGGATCAATACGCGATTGCCTCGCTCGACAATGCGCTCGAGGCAGAGCGTTCTGGTGCCTTCGAGGGGGAGATCTGTGCCGTGACGCTTCATACGCGTACTGGCGAAGAGATCATCACCCGCGATGAACAGCCCGCCAAGGCACGCCCCGAGAAGATTCCGATGCTCAAGCCCGCCTTCCGCAAGGATGGCACGGTGACGGCGGCGAACTCCTCGTCGATTTCGGACGGGGCTGCGGCGCTTGTCATGGCGTCAGAAGAGGCGGCAGAGGCGCAGGGCCTCAAGATCCGCGCGCGCGTCCTTGGCCATGCGAGCCACGCACAGGCGCCGTCGTTGTTCCCGACCGCCCCGGTGCCTGCGGCGCGCAAGCTGCTTGAGCGGTTGGGTTGGTCCGTGGGGGATGTGGACCTTTGGGAGGTCAACGAGGCCTTCGCGGTCGTGCCAATGGCCTTCATGAAAGAGATGGGGATTGCCCGCGATATCATCAACGTCAATGGCGGGGCCTGTGCCCTCGGTCATCCGATTGGCGCCTCTGGTACGCGGATCATGGTGACGCTTCTCAACGCGCTCGAAAAGCGCGGATTGAAACGCGGCGTTGCGGCGATCTGTATCGGTGGCGGCGAAGGCACTGCGATCGCGATCGAGCGCGTCTGACGCCCACTTGCACGTCATGGCATTTCGGCCCACCCTTGCGCCACGCGCGAAAGGGAGGGCCACGCCATGTCGAAACTTGCGATTCTTTGGGGATTCCTGCGGCTGAATTTGCCAGAGCCGGTCGTTGCCGCGCTCTACGGCGGGCGACGCGAGGTGGTTGCGGGGCGCAGGATTGACCCCAAGGCCAAGGCGGCGTCAGACCTCGTCGCGCGGCTGCGCGATGGACAGGCGATGCCGAGCGTCGAGGAAAGCCGTCGGCAGCTTGCCGTGATGGCGGCGAAGTTCGAGAAACCCTGCCCGGCGAGCGTGCGGGCCCGCGACATCACTTTGCCCGGCGCAGCGGGCGAGCGGCGGGCGCGGGTCTACCTGCCCGAAGGTATGTCGGAAGAGGGGGCGCCGACCCTTCTCTACCTGCATGGTGGGGGATGGATTCAGGGCGGAATAGAGACACATGACGGTCTCTGTGGCAGGCTTGCCGAGATGGCGGGCATTCGGGTCATTTCCTATGACTACCGCCTTGCACCGGAAGACCCGTTTCCGGCGGCGGTCGATGATGTTCTGGCCTGCTACACGGCGCTTGTCGATGGCACGGCGGAGGTCCAGGCCGATGCAGACCGCCTTGTGGTGGGCGGTGATAGCGCGGGCGGGAACCTGACGGCGTGCCTTATGCATGACATTTGTCGCGGGGGGCTGCCGAAACCGGCGGCACAGGTTTTGCTTTATCCCGGCGTCGATGCGCGGTTGAAAACGGATTCGATGAATGATCTGCGCGACCAACCGCTCCTGCCGGCGTCGCGGATCGACTGGTATCTCGGGATGTATCTTCCCGAGGGACAGGACCGCCATGATCCGCGCGTTTCTCCGATTTTCTCCGACACGCTGGGCGATCAGCCTCCGGCGCTTGTCGTAGCGGGCGGGCATGATCCGCTTTGGGACGACGCACATGCCTATGCCGAGGCGCTACGCGCGGCGGGGGCTGAGGCCGATCTCATCGCCTATCCGGGGCAGATTCATGCCTTCATGTCCTTGACGAAGGTGATCCCGCAGGGTGATGAGGCGCTTCAGGACACGGCGCGCTGGCTACGGGCGCGGTTGGGATAGGAGCGGAAGCCATGCGGGTCGACTACGACGAGTTGGAACAGCGGATCACGGCGGTGGCCGAGGGCGAAACGGATGCGGTCGCTCTTATGGCGACGATGGCCTGCGAGGTGCATCATAGCGATGACCGGTTCGACTGGACCGGGTTCTACCGTGTGGTGGCGCCGGACCTGCTCAAGATCGGGCCGTATCAGGGCGGCCATGGATGCCTTGTCATTCCTTTCTCGCGCGGCGTTTGCGGCGCGGCGGCGCGCACTGGTGAGGTGCAGCTTGTGCCGGATGTTGAAGCGTTCCCCGGCCATATCGCCTGTGCGTCCTCAACGCGTTCGGAGCTTGTCCTCCCGGTCTGGAATGGCGCGGGAGAGGTGATCGCGGTATTCGACCTCGACAGCGATCAACCCGATGCCTTCACCGAAGAAGACGCAGACCGCCTTGCCGTGATCCTTGCCAAGGTGTTCAAGAACGCGATCTGAGTGAGGTCGTGAAATTTTGCTTGGAGATTTCATGATTCTGATGCAGCGTGAAATTTAGGGAAAGAATTTCACGAGACACCCAGGCCATGAAACACGTTCATCCGACCTCTTCCGAGACGCTTGGCGCCGATCTGCGCGCCTTGCGCAAGGCGCGGGGCCTGACGCTTGTCGATATGGCGGAACAGCTTGGCCGGTCGGTCGGATGGCTCAGCCAGGTGGAGCGGGACAAGTCCGAGCCGACGATTTCCGACCTGCGCGAGATCGCTGAGGTTTTGGATGTGTCGATGTCGATGCTGTTCGGTCAGTCCCATGCGCCGATCGAAGAACAGGGTTATGTGGTGCGCGCCGGATCGCGCCGCCGCATGGGCGCGAGCGAGGAAGGCCTGATCGAGGAGCTTCTGTCGCCAGACCTCACCGACGATTTCGAGGTTCTTCATTCGACCTTTGCGCCCAATTCGCAAATGCAAAGCCCAACGCGCCGCGCCACGCAGGAGCTTGGCTATATGGTGTCTGGCCGGATCGAGCTTCGGATCGGCGACAAAACGTTCTCCCTTGGCCCCGGCGACAGTTTCCGGGTGCGTGACGAGGAATACCACTGGACCAACCCCTATGACGAAGCCGCCGTCGCGATCTGGGTGATCGCGCCGCCGGTCTATTGAGGAGACACCAATGATCGAAGGTAGCTGCAATTGTGGGGCCATACGGTTTCGCACGGAAGCCGAGCCGCAAGGGCCGTCGATGTGCCATTGCGGGCAATGCCGCAAGCAATCGGGCGGTGTCTGGTCGTCGGCCTATGTCCCGGTCGAGGCGCTTCGGATCGAGGGCGAGGTGCGTTGGTATGACTCCAGCCCGAACGCGCATCGCGGTTTTTGTCAGACCTGTGGCTGTTTCCTGTTCTGGAAAGCGCATGACGAAGACACGATAAGCTTTGCCCTCGGTGCGGTCGATGGGCCGACGGGGCTCCGACTTGAGAAGCATATCTTCGTGGCGGGCAAGGGGGACTATTACGACATCGTGGACGGTGTCCCGCAAAAGGACTGAGGGAGGATAGGATGGCGGATTTTCCAAACAAGGCCCGCGTGGTCATCATCGGCGGTGGTGTGGTCGGCACGTCGGCGCTCTATCACCTTGCCAAGAAGGGCTGGAGCGATTGCGTCCTGCTTGAGAAGAACGAACTGACCGCAGGCAGCACATGGCATGCGGCGGGCAATGTGCCGACATTCTCGACGTCGTGGTCGATCATGAACATGCAGCGCTATTCTACCGAGCTTTATGCGCGCCTCGGCGACGAGGTGGACTATCCGATGAACTATCACCAGACGGGATCGCTTCGCCTCGCCCATACCAAGGAGAGGGTGCAGGAGTTTGAGCGCGCCTGTTCGATGGGGCGGTATCAGGGGATCGAGATGGAGATGCTTTCGCCCGAGGAGGCGAAAGAGCGCTATCCGTTCCTTGAGACCCATGACCTCAAGGGCGTGCTCTGGGATCCATCGGACGGTGATATTGATCCGGCGCAGGTCACGCAGGCGATGGCCAAGGGCGCGCGGGACATGGGGGCGAAGATCATTCGTTTCTGTCCGGCGACGGGCGTGACTCAGGATGGCGAGGGCTGGATCGTGCACACGGATCAGGGCGATATCGCCTGTGACTACGTGGTGAACGCCGCCGGGTATTACGCGCAGCGCGTGGGCGAATGGTTCAAACCCTATGGCGGACGCACCGTGCCGATGATGGTGATGAGCCACCAATATGTCCTTACCGACGAAATCCCCGAGATCGAGGCCTATTCCAAGGACACGGGCAAGAAGCTCCCTCTCCTGCGCGATGTCGATGTGTCCTATTACTTCCGGCAGGAGAAGCACGGCTTCAACATCGGCCCCTATGAGCCAAATTGCCGGGCGCATTGGGACACGCCCGAGGACGAGATGCCGGAGGATTTCTCGTTTCAGCTCTGGTCGGATGATCTTGAGCGGATCGAGGATATCGTCGCCGACTCCATGGAACGCGTGCCGCTCGCCGCGAGTGCGGGGATTAGCCGGATCATCAACGGCCCCATTCCATACGCCCCTGATGGGTTGCCTCTTATCGGGCCGATGCCGGGCGTGAAGAACGCGTTCGAGGCCTGTGTCTTTACCTTTGGCATCGCGCAGGGCGGCGGCGCGGGCAAAGTCCTTGCGGAGTGGATCGTCGATGGACAGACCGAATGGGACATGTGGTCCTGCGATCCGCGCCGCTACACCGATTACACCGATCACGCCTATTGCGTCGCCAAGGGCATGGAAGTCTATGGCAACGAATACGCCATGCATTTCCCGCATCACGAATGGCCCGCTGGGCGCGACAAGAAGCTCTCGCCTGTGCACGAGAGGGTCAAGGCGTTGGGCGGTCAGATGGGGGCCTATAACGGTTGGGAGCGGGCCAATTGGTTCGCCAAGGAGGGCGACGACACCTCGGAAGCCGCCACCCATACATGGGAGCGCAACGGGCCTTGGGCCGCGCGCGTCAAGGAAGAGTGCGAGGCGGTGCGCGACCATTGCGGGGTACTCGACCTGCCGGGGTTCTCGCGGTTCGTTGTCAAAGGCGCGGGCGCGGCAGAGGCGTTGCGCGGGCTCGTGACCGGCGGTTTGCCCAGGGTGGGGCGGATGAACCTCGTCTATGTCGCGAATGACAAGGGCCGCATCCTGACCGAGATGTCCTGTATGCGTCATGGCGAGGATGAGTTCGTGATGATCACGGCGGCCGCGGCGCAGTGGCACGACCGCGATATCCTTCTTGCGGCGATGCCCGAAGGGGTCACGGTCGAGGACAAGACACGCGACTATGACACGCTGATTGTCACCGGGCCGAAATCGCGGGAGATTCTCGCGGGGCTTACGGATGCGGACCTGTCGCTTGGCTGGCTCAGCCATCAGGCGGCAAGCGTGGCGGGCAAGGCGGCGCATCTGGCGCGGGTGTCCTTCGCGGGTGAGCTTGGTTGGGAAATCCATGCGCTCAATGGCGATATGCCGACGATCTATGACGCGATCCTTGCCGCCGGGGCGAAACCCTTTGGCATGTATGCGCTCAACAGCCTGCGAGTCGAGAAAGGCTATCGCGCGTGGAAGGGCGATCTTTCGACGGATTATAGTCTTCTCGAAGGCGGGTTGGAGCGGTTTGTGAAGCTCGACAAGCCGCAGGATTTCCCGGGCAAGGCGGCGCTTCTCGCCGAGACAGAGGCCGGGGTATCGAAGCGGTTTGTGGCGCTGATCGTTGAGGCGGGCGACGCGGATGCGCCCTATATGTCCTGCATCTGGCATGGCGACGAGATCGTCGGCGAAACCACGAGCGGCGCGTGGGGCTACCGGGTCAACGCCTCGATCGCGCTTGGCATGGTGCGGGCCGATCTGGCCGCGCCGGGCACGGAGCTTGAGGTCGAGATTTACGGCACACGCTACCGCGCAGTGGTGCAGGAAGACCGCCCGCTTTGGGATCCCGAGAACGAAAGGCTACGTGCATGACGCAGATCATCCTCAAGGATGGCGGATCGGGTCAGGAACTCATCCGGCGTTCCTCTATGCCGCCGCATCCCTTGTGGTCCGCGAAGGTCATGATGGAGGAACCGCATCATGTGCAGGCCGTGCATGAGGCGTTCATCCGTGCCGGCGCAAAGCTCATCACGCTCAACACCTATACCGTCACGCCAGAGCGCCTTGAGCGCGAAGGGGTGGCCGAGATGTTCGCCCCGCTTCAGGCGCAGGCGGGCGATCTTGTGCGCCGCGCGATGGATGCGGTGGGGGTTGAGGGCGTGTGCGTCGCGGGATGCCTGCCGCCGTTGCATGGATCCTACCGACCGGACATGACGCGGAGCCACGATGACCTTCTCCCCGCCTATCGCGTGGTGGCAGAGGCGCAGGCGGCGCACGCCGATGTGATGCTTTGCGAAACGCTGTCTTCGATCTCGGAGGCGACGGCGGCGACGCAGGCCGGGGTTGAAACGGGCCTGCCGACCTACGTCGCGATGACGCTCAACGATGATCTGAGCGGCACGTTGCGCTCGGGCGAGCCGCTCGAGGATGCCTTGGATGCGCTTGAGGGGATGGGACAGGCGGGGGTCTTGCTCAACTGTTCCAAGCCCGAAGTCGTAAGCCGGAACATCCATACGCTCTTGGCGCGCGGAGGTGTCGTTGGGGCCTATGCGAACGGGTTTACCGGAATCGAGGCGCTCGAAATCGGCGGCACGGTGTCGGGCCTCAAGGCGCGCACGGATGTGACGCCGGAAATCTATGCCGACTATGCCATGGGCTGGGTCGAGGAAGGCGCGCGTTTCGTGGGCGGCTGTTGCGAGGTCGGCCCGGCGCATATTGCGAAACTGGCGCGGTGTCTGCTGGACGCTGGGCATGAGACTGTTGGAAACCTCTAAGGAGCCTTTGCCATGACACTTCCTGAAAAGGCCCGTGTGGTCATCATTGGCGGCGGCGTGGTGGGCTGTTCCGTGGCCTATCACCTGACGAAACTTGGCTGGAGCGATGTGGTGCTTTTGGAGCGCAAGCAACTCACCAGCGGCACGACATGGCACGCGGCGGGGCTTATTGCTCAGCTTCGCGCGACAGCGAACATGACCAAGCTCGCCAAGTATAGCCAAGAGCTCTATGGCGCGCTGGAAGAGGAAACCGGGGTGGCGACGGGGTTCAAGCGGGTCGGGTCGATCTCGGTCGCGCTCAACGAAGAACGCAAGGAAGAGCTTTTCCGCTCGGCAGCGATGGCGCGGGCCTTTGGCGTCGAGGTTGAAGAGATCAGCCCCGAGGAGGTCAAGGGGCGCTATGAACACCTCAATATCGAGGGGGTGACGGGCGGCGTTTACCTTCCCAAGGACGGGCAGGGCGATCCTGCGAATATCGCGCTCGCGCTTGCCAAGGGGGCGCGGCAACGCGGGGCGGTCGTCAGAGAGCGGATCTGTGTCACAGGTATCGCACGGGACGGTCGCAGGACCACGGGGGTTGATTGGGCCTCGGACGATGGCAAGGTTCAGGGGCATATCGCCTGCGAGCATATCGTGAACTGCGCGGGTATGTGGGGCCGTGAGGTTGGCGAGATGGCGGGGGTGAATGTCCCGCTCCATGCCTGCGAACATTTCTATATCGTCTCGGAGCCGATCAAGGGGCTGACGCAGATGCCGGTCCTGCGGGTGCCGGACGAATGCGCCTATTACAAGGAAGACGCGGGCAAGATCATGCTTGGTGCGTTTGAGCCGAACGCGAAACCTTGGGCTATGGACGGTATCCCGAAGGACTTCGAGTTCGACCAACTGCCTGAGGATTTCGACCATTTCGAACCGATCCTCGAAGCAGCGGTCAAGCGGATGCCGATGCTTGCCGAGGCGGGGATTCATACGTTCTTTAACGGGCCAGAGAGCTTTACGCCGGACGACGCCTATCACCTTGGCCTCGCGCCGGAGATGGACAATGTCTGGGTCGCGGCCGGGTTCAATTCCATCGGTATTCAATCGGCGGGCGGTGCGGGTATGGCGCTTGCGCAGTGGATGGAGGACGGGGCGAAACCGTTCGACCTTGGCGATGTGGACATCTCTCGGATGCAGCCCTTCCAAGGCAACAAGACCTATCTCTATGAACGCTCGAAGGAGACACTCGGTCTGCTTTACGCCGATCACTTCCCCTATCGTCAGAAAGCCACGGCGCGCGGGGTGCGGCGGACGCCGTTCCATCATCACCTCGCCGAGAATGGCGCGGTGTTTGGCGAGTTGGCGGGCTGGGAGCGGGCGAACTGGTTTGCCGAGGACGGGCAAGAGCGGGAGTATCGCTATAGCTGGAAGCGGCAGAACTGGTTCGAGAATGCGGCGCGCGAACACAGGGCGGTGCGCGAGAATGTGGGCATGTATGACATGTCGTCCTTTGGCAAAATCCGGGTCGAAGGGCCGGATGCCGAGGCGTTCCTGAACTACATCGGTGGCGGAGACTATTCGGTGCCGATTGGTAAGATCGTCTATACGCAATTCCTCAACCCGCGTGGCGGGATCGAGGCGGATGTGACCGTGACACGCCTGTCAGAGACGGCCTATCTTGTCGTGACCCCGGCGGCGACGCGGCTTGCGGATCAGACATGGATGGCGCGCCATAAGGGCGATTTCAATGTCGTCCTCACGGACGTCACGGCGGGCGAAGGGGTCTTGGCTGTGATGGGGCCAAACGCGCGGGCCTTGATGCAGCGCGTGTCGCCCAATGATTTCTCAAACGTCGCCAACCCCTTTGGCACGGCGCAGGAGATCGAGCTTGGCATGGGCCTCGCCCGCGCGCATCGGGTCTCATATGTGGGCGAGCTTGGGTGGGAGATTTACGTCTCGTCCGACATGGCGGGCCATGCCTTCGAGACGCTTTGGGACGCGGGGAAGGACATGGGGCTCAGGCTCTGCGGGATGCACATGATGGATAGCTGTCGTATCGAAAAGGGCTTTCGCCATTTCGGCCATGACATCACCTGCGAGGATCATGTGGTGGATGCGGGGCTTGGCTTTGCCGTGAAGACCGACAAGGCCGATTTCATCGGCAAACCGGCGGTTCTTGAGCGGAAGGAAAGCGGGCCGAAAGCGCGGATGGTGCAGTTCCTCCTCGAGGATGGCGAGCCGCTTCTCTATCACAACGAGCCGATCCTGCGCGACGGCGAGATCGTGGGACACCTTTCTTCGGGGAACTACGGCCATACGCTCGGCGCGGCGGTGGGGCTTGGCTATGTGCCTTGTGCCGGAGAAAGCGCGGCGGAGGTTCTGGCCTCGCGCTATGAGATCGACGTGATGGGCGCGCGGGTGCCAGCGAAGGCCTCGCTGCGCCCGATGTATGATCCCAAGTCGGAGCGGGTCAAAGTCTAACACCGTAGGCGATCAAGCCGCGTGATGATGCGGCTCACAGAAAAGCATGGTGTGGTTCGCGAAAAGGCTGGCATAAAGCGCGGACGTAACGAGGACCACCCATGTCACAGCCCACCAACAGCGATACGCCACAAGGCCTTGTCTATGCCATTACGGCCTATGTGCTTTGGGGGTTCCTGCCGCTCTACATGAAGGGCGTGGCGCATGTGCCGTCGGTCGAGATCGTGGCGCACCGGGTGATCTGGTCCGTGCCGGTGGCGGGGGCGCTCTTGATCGCGCTCGGACGGACGCGGGATTTGCGCGAGGCGCTCCAGAGCCCGCGGATGCTTGCCATGGCGTGCCTCACTGCGGCGCTCGTGTCGATGAACTGGGCGATCTATGTCTGGGCGATTGCCTCGGGCCATGCGATCGACGCGGCGCTTGGGTATTACATCAACCCGCTCTTTAGCATCCTTCTTGGCGCAGTGCTTCTTGGCGAGCGCCCCTCACGCGCGCAGATCGTCGCCATTGCGCTTGCTGCGCTGGGCGTGATCGTTCTCATTGTAGAGGCGGGCGAAGTGCCCATCGTGGCGCTTGGATTGATGCTCACATGGGGGTTCTACGCGCTGTTCAAGAAGTCCCTGCCGATTGGCCCGAACCAAGGCTTTCTCCTCGAGGTGCTTATCCTGACGCCCGTGGCACTCGCCTATCTCGGCTGGCTCGGCGCGACGGGGCAGAGCGCCTTTGGCGGCACAACCTATGACACGCTGATGCTCATGGGGGCGGGGATCGTCACGGCGGTGCCGCTTCTGTTTTATGCCAATGGGGCCAAGCAGGTGCGCCTTTCGACCATCGGTATCCTTCAGTATATCGCGCCGACGATGATCTTCCTGACGGCGGTGTTCGTCTTTGGGGAAGAGATCGACCAAGGCCGCGCGATGGCCTTCCCACTGATCTGGGCGGCGCTTGTCATCTATTCCTGGTCGATGTTGCGCCAGATGCGGCGCAGCCGTCTTTGAGGATCTCCGTGGCGAGCATCTCGGACCAGAGCGCGTAGGCCGCCTCTGAAGGATGAAACCCGTCGCGCGCCACGAGATGGGGTTCGAAAGGCAAGGCAAGGGGCAAGTGCGAAACTTCTTCGCGCTCTGAGGCCAGTCGGGCCAGTTCCGCATCAAGCCGCGCCGCCTGTTGACCAAGCACCCAGCGCAGGGGCTGGGGCAGGAGCGGGAAATGCTGCATCGGCGGCACGCCGGAAAGGACAAAGCGCCCGACGCCGTGACGCGCGCGCAAGGCGTCCATGAGGGCGATCTGGCGGGCGCGGAATGTCCTGGGCGCAGTCAGGCGGGTGGTGTCGTTCACGCCATGGATCAGAAGGGCCAGATCAAAAGGCCGGTCGGGCAGCTTCGGACGTTTGGCCAGTGAGGTCTTGGTGGTGGCGCTGGTTTCCCCCTCGAGATGCCAGTCGAGTGTGACATGGGCCGACAGTGCGCGGGCGAGGCAGCCAGAGAGCGCGGTGTCTTGTGTCTCGGCCCCAACACCGGCGGCAGAGCTATCCCCAAGGATCAACAGGCGCAGGGGAGGGCCGGTGCCACGCGTTCCAGAGCGGGGACCGGGTGGCTCGGGAAGACGTTCAGCCCGCAGGCCGACCCAAAGCGCCTGCGCCGCCAGGAGCGGCGCAAGCGGGTATCTCAGGAGGCGGTCAGCCTCAACCGCCATGGATCAGCGCAGCCGCATACCGTTGTTGAGCACCTGACCGTCCGGCGTCACCTCAAGCACCGTGATGCGCGCGTCTTCGCCGCCTTCCGGGTCGCTGGCGCTAAACATGCCGAGCATCATCAGGCCGCCGTTGATCTGATCCTCGGGCATGCCGAGTTTCACAAGCTTCTGCGCCAGAGCGTTGAGTCCCTTGGCGCGCAGGGTTAGCTTGCCTTCGGGGCGCGGCAGGCCGTCAAAGCTCTGAAGGTCGGTAAGGTCAAAGGTAAACGCTCCTTCGCCCGTCACCTCGGCCCCGGCGGCGGAAATGCGCAGTTTGTTAAGCTGGGCGCTTTCGGGTTCGACGGGTAGGCCGGAGAGTGCATCAACCGCCGACTCGACATTGGCGAAGTCGAGCCATTCGACACGGTGACGGATATCTGCGGTGAGCTCGAGGCTCAGATCAGCAGGATCACGCGGCAGGATGCCGGTCGGATCGAACATGCCCCAGAGTGTCTCATCCGGTGAAAGGCCCACGAGGTCGAGCTTGACCTCGGCGGGGGCGAAAGCGTCGTCCATGAGAAGCGGCGCGCGCATGGTGCCGGACACCGAGTCGATGTTGGCGCCAAACATCATGCCGCCCATCGTCGGCATTTCGATCTCGAGGCGCAGATCTTCGGAGGGGCCTTCGATCAGGACGCCCGTGTCATCAAGCGAGAAGGTGGTCGCGTAGGAGGCGGCCGTGACACGCTGGCGGGCGATCACCGCGCCGTCCTTGGCCGAGACCTGATCGGTGCGATACCCGGTCACGTCGGCGGTGCCAATCGCGGACAAACCGGAACGCAGCGCAGAGGCGAGGTTCACGAGGTCGATGCCGCCTGCGGGGATCACCGTCTTGCCTTCGGCGGTCAGGCTATCGCCGCCCGAGCTGCTCTTAACTTCGACGCGACCATCCTCGTCCTCGAGAGACATGGACTGGCTGGCGGTGAACTCATGCGCGCCGATCGAGATACGCGAGTCGGCCTTGAGGCCGGACGCAAGGGTTTGCGCCGAGCTTCCCGTCACATCAGCCAGAAAACCGCTTGCGCTATAGCTCTCGAGGCCTTCGGGCAGGTTCGGCACATCGAGTTCCACGCCGATCCGGTCGGCGGCATAGTCGAACGTGATCTCGCCGGGTTGGCCAGAGGCCGTGCTGACGAAGTCTTCGAGCGTCAGATTGATGTCGCCACCAAAGGTCTCACCCTCTTTCGAGGTGTAGGTTACCTTCACCATCATCTCGGACGGATAGAGGAGTGTCACAGTGCCTCCGGATCCTTCGCGAAACTGCACGGCGCCAAGATCAAGATCAAGCTTGCCCGCGTCAAAGGGCAGGTCGAGGGCGAAATTCATGTCGCTGACGCTCAGGGTATCGCCTTGCTCGGAAGTCGCGCCCTCGAGCGTGCCGCCGTAGAGCGTGGAGACATCCTTGAAATGCTGCCAGACATCCGCCGGGGCGAGATCGGCAAGGGCGGCACCGGGGAGGAGGGTCGCTCCGAGAAGAACGGCGCGCGGCAAAGAGGCGGAGAGGACGGTCATCGGCAGAAATCCTGTAAATCACGAGGGAAACGAATACCCTCAACCTAAGATCAGGCCGGGGCATATGCAACTCTGCGGGGCGGTGCGAAATCAGCCCAGGGCGTCTCGATAGGCGAGGAAACGCGGATCGGTCGAGATGCGCGCCATCATCGCTTCGCGTAGGGCACCGATGGATTTGTAGGGACGCATGACGACCTCGAATATCTCGATCAGCCCGTCCTCGTTCAGGGTGATGAGATCGACGCCAACCGCGTCAAGATCGCCAATGCGGCATTGAAACTCGAGCGCCCAATCGTTGCCCTCGCCCATGACGCGGCGATAGGAGAAATCCTCGAAAATCTGGCCCACATGGCCGAGGATGGCGGCGGTCGGTTCTGCGCCGGTCCATGTCTTGTAATAGGTCGGCGGCATGAAGCGGCAATCGGGTGCGAGAATCTCGATGATCTTGGCGTCATCGCCCGAGGCG
The DNA here is from genome assembly GCF_032918335.1 of Shimia sp. FJ5. Lineage (NCBI taxonomy): Bacteria > Pseudomonadati > Pseudomonadota > Alphaproteobacteria > Rhodobacterales > Roseobacteraceae > Shimia > Shimia sp. FJ5. The sequence continues at coordinate 418,282 of NZ_JAWJUV010000002.1, forward strand.
ACAATCTCTTTCATTCGTTCGATGGTCGGGTGCATGGGGTCTCCTCCTGCCTGTAGTCTGCCCGAGCACCGCGTCTAGGCAAGCCTGACGTCGGGTTGCCGCGCGTCGGTGTAGTCTCTATTGCAGGCGGCATGACGCTTTCTTCGGACTATACCCCGCCACAAGACCCGCTCGACGTGCTCCACGAGGATCACGAGTTGCTCGTGGTGAACAAGCCATCCGGCCTCTTGTCCGTGCCGGGCAAGGGAGAGCATCTTGCCGACTGCCTTCTTGCGCGGGTGCAGGTGGCCTTTCCGACGGCGCTTCTTGTGCATCGGCTTGATCGCGATACGTCAGGTGTCATGGTCTTTGGCCTGACCCCCCATGCGCAGCGTCACCTTGGGCTTCAGTTCGAGAAGCGCATGACCAAGAAAACCTATGTCGCGCGCGTCGATGGGCGGCTCGAGCCGAAGCAAGGCACGGTGGACCTGCCGCTGATCGTCGATTGGGAGCGCCGCCCACGCCAGAGGGTCGATCACGAGAACGGCAAACAGGCGGTCACGGATTGGCGCGTGGTGAAATACGGCGAAGACGAGACCCGCGTGCGACTCATGCCGAAGACCGGGCGCAGCCACCAGCTTCGGGTGCATATGCTTGCAATGGGGCATGTGATCCTCGGCGATCCGCTCTATGCCGAAGGCGAGGCGTTGAGCCGGGTGGACCGTTTGATGTTGCATTCCGAGGAATTGCGCTTGCGCCATCCCGATGGCGGAAATGGCATGCGGTTTCGGGCCAAGGCGCCGTTCTAAGCGGGGCCAGGGGCTTTGCCCCTCTTGGCCGCGGGGCGGCCAATTCACCCCAGGATATTTGCGGCAAGAGGAAGATCACGCCTCGGCGTGGATCGTTTTCCAGGTGGCGGGCAGAATATCGGGATTCTTCATCGACGCGACCGCGAACCACGGCGAGGGCGCGGTGACGATCTTGGCCGGGTTGCCGTTGAGCCACGCGCCCCACCAGCTAAAGGAGCTGTTGGCGATGATGTTGTGGTCGCAAAGGCTCATCAGGCGCAGGTCTTCGTAGTCCGTCGCCGGGCCATTGAGATCGACTACGATCTTTTCGCAAGGCAAAGGCAGGTTCGCCTTGGCCCAGTCGGGATCGTCGGAGAAGACAAACACTGTTGGGGCGTCCTTGAGCCCTGCCGTGATGTGGGCCAATGCGGCGTTGTAATAGGCCTCGGAACAGACCCCATGCGCCCCAAGCGCGAGGTAGTCGCCGCGTCGCACATGCAGCGAAACAGCCGTGGCCGCCGCGATCTTGTCGGCAATGGCGGCGTTTTCCGGTGAAGGCGCGGGCACCGGGCGGAACACGGTGCGGATATGATCCGCGATGGGGGCGAAATAGCGCTCGGACTGCCAATAGCCGTGCAGGTAGGTGCCATCGCCCCATGTCGCGAAACCGGGGTTGTAGCCAAGTCCGTCCTCGCGCTGAAACCGGGGATTGCGCCCGAGCGCCCGCCAGAGGCCATAGCGCAGGGCGCTTTCGTGTTTCGCGGGGGGCAGCGCCTTGGGGGGGGCGAGATCAAGGTCGAACACTTCGGTCAGGCGGCGGGTGCCGCGATGGTCGATCACCCGGAAATCCATCGCCAGATCGGTGCCAAGCCGCGCTGCGAGCGCCTTGCCTGCGGCATATTGGAACATCTGGTTGCCGAGGCCCCCGAAAGCGCGTGCGAAGATCATTGTCAGCCTGCCTTCCTATGGCGTAATACAAGGGCTTGTCGGCGCGTGTCGCGAAAAGCCCGGAGGAACGGGTTTGCACGATCCGCTTTAGCAAAACCCGCCTTGAACAGCGAGGTGGAAAACGGGGGCAGGGATGAGTATTGGCAGCGAGTTGCGGAAAGCCTGGCGGATCCTGACCGATCCGGCCTATCGCGTGTTCCGAGCGGATTACAAAGCGTTCCGGGCGGCGCATGGGCGTGGCACACCGGAGAGCTACACCGGCCTTTTGCCGGGCGATGTCGTGCTCGACGTTGGCGGCTATCATGGCGACTGGGCCGAGGCGATGGCGGCGCGCTATGCCGTCAAGGTCCATGTGTTCGAGCCGCACCCCCGGTTTGCCGAGATGATCGCGGATCGTTTTGCCGGACGTGAGGACGTGGTCGCGCATGGTTTTGCCATTGGCAGCAGCAATTGCGAATTGACCCTGTCGGACGATGAGAACGCCTCTTCCGCTTTTGTCACGGACGGGCCAACTGCCAAGGGCGTCGTGCGCGATGTACGCGAGGTGTTTGACGAGCTTGGGATAGAGCGCGTGGCGGTGGCGAAGATCAACATCGAGGGCGGGGAATACGATCTTCTTCCTGCGCTGATCGACGCCGGTCTGATTGACCGCTTCGACCGTCTCACCGTGCAGTTCCACAAGTTCAGCGAAGGCGACAGGGCGCGGCGCGATGCGATCCGCGAAGATCTCGCCAAGACCCATGATTGCGTTTGGTGCTACCCGTTCATCTGGGAAGAATGGCACCGGCAGGGGCTTGGCGTCTGAGCAAAGAAAAACGCCGGGGAAAGCCCCGGCGTTCTTGTTTTCCTGAAGGGTGGGATCATTCCCACGGACAGCCCGAGATCGCCTTGACCTCGCAGAATTCCTCGATCCCCCAGAGACCGCCTTCGCGCCCATTGCCGGACTGTTTGTAGCCCCCAAAGGGCGAGCCATTCTGACGGCCGACACCGTTGGTCTCGACCATGCCGGAGCGCACGGCGCGGGCCACGCGCAGGCGTTTGGCGTCATCGCCGCTCTGGATGTAGTTGGTCAGGCCATAGACCGTATCATTGGCCATGCTGATCGCCTCTTCCTCGCTGTCGAAGGGCGACATGGCGAGAACCGGGCCAAAGATTTCTTCGCGGTAGATCGTCATGTCCGGGGTCACGTCGGCAAAGACGGTCGGGCGCACGTAATAGCCCTTGTTGACGCCCTCGGGACGGCCAAGGCCTCCTGCAAGAAGGGTCGCGCCTTCCTTGATGCCAACCTCGATCAGGCCTTGGATCTTGTTGAACTGGGCCTCCGAGACGACCGGGCCGATATGGCGGCCGCTTTCGCTTGTCGGGCCGACCTGCGTCGCCTCGGCGGTGGCTTTGGCTTCTTCGACGGCTTGGGCATAGCGGTCCCGTTCGACAAGCATCCGGGTCGGCGCGTTGCAGGACTGGCCCGTGTTGTTCATGCAGTGTTGTACGCCGCGCTTGACCGCCTTCTCGTCGGCATCGGCAAAGACGATATTGGCGCCCTTGCCGCCAAGTTCGAGGCTGACACGCTTGAGCGTATCGGCAGCGGCCTTGGAAATCGCGATCCCGGCGCGGGTCGAGCCGGTGAAGGACACCATATCGACATCCGGGTGCGCGGAGAGCTGTGAGCCGACGCCGACGCCATCGCCGTTGACGAGGTTGAAGACGCCTGCCGGAATGCCCGCGTCATGCACCATCTCGGCAAAAAGAAGCGACGAAAGCGGCGCGATCTCGGACGGCTTGAGAACCACGGTGCAGCCCACGGCCAATGCCGGGAACACCTTGAGCACGACTTGGTTCATCGGCCAGTTCCATGGCGTGATGAGCGCGCAGACGCCGATCGGCTCAAGACGGGTGCGGTCGACCTCTTTATAGGGGGTTTCGGCCTCGAAATCGGCCAGTGCCTCGAGGAAGCCGGCCATGTGCCATGCCCCTGCGCCCCATTGACCATTGGTCGCGAGATCAACCGGCGCGCCCATCTCAAGGCGCATTGCCTCGGCCATGTCGTCGCGGCGCTCTTTGTAGATCTTCGACAGGTTCTTCAGAAGTGCGATCCGTTCGCTCATCTCGAGCGCGGCCCAACCGGGGAAGGCCGTTTTCGCGGCGGCGACGGCGGCGTCGGTATCGGCTTGGTCCCCGAGGGAAATCACCGCGCAGGTGTCTTCGGTTGCGGGGTCAATCACGTCCATATCGCGCGGGGCTGCCGGGTCTACCCAGGCACCATTGATATAGAATTGGCGTTTCTCGATCATCGGGGTCTCTCCATCCATTTGCGCACAGTTTGACAGCGCCCCAAATCGCTCGCAAGGCTTGGTCACGCCGCGTCACAAATATTTTGATCAAATCATTGTGGTGATGCCTTGTTCGCGACATTGTGTCCCGATAAGCGGGAAATAGAACAGGGCGCCTATACATTGCCTGTTTAGAATGTATCTAAACAGGCAAAGGCCACCACGAACTTAACAACTTCAGGAGATCTCCACATGGGTCTGCGCATCAACGACATCGTCCCGAACTTCACCGCGGAAACCGATCACGGGACGATCACGTTCCATGACTGGATCGGCGACAGCTGGGCCATTCTCTTCTCGCACCCGAAAGACTTTACCCCGGTCTGCACGACCGAGTTCGGCGCTGTTGCACAGCTTGCCGACGAATGGGAACAGCGCGGCGCCAAGGTCATTGGTCTCTCGGTCGATAGCGCCGATGAGCACGTGAAATGGAAAGCCGACATTGAAGGCTATGCCGACGCAAAAGCGGGCTTCCCGATCATCGCCGATGAATCGCTCGAAGTGTCCAAAGCGTTCGACATGCTTCCGGCCGAAGCCTACCTTCCCGATGGCCGCACCGCTGCCGACTCTGCCTCGGTGCGTTCGGTGTTCATCATCTCGCCGGATAAGAAAGTTCAGCTCATCATGACCTACCCGATGTCGGTTGGTCGTAACTTTGCCGAAGTGCTGCGCGCCCTTGATGGCCTTCAGCGCACTTGGCAGCAGCCGCTCGCGACCCCGGCGAACTGGACCACTGGTCAGGACGTGATCGTGGCGCTTGGCCTCAACGATGAGGAAGCCAAAGCGAAATACGGTGAATTCGACGCAAAACTGCCGTACCTGCGCTTTGCCAAGAACCCCTCGTAAGTCCGGGTTTCAGGCTTGAATTGAAAGGCGGGGGCTGCGGTCCTCGCCTTTTTCTTTTGTCAGGTGGTTTGTGGACGCTTGGCGATGGCGCGACGATAGCGTGCACGCAGAACCTCAGCGCGAAGTTTTTGACCAAGACTGCGGGATTTGCTCTGCACGGTTGAGCCGGTGCTGGGGAAAACCTTCTCGGAGCAGCCATTGGGCAAGATGGTTTCGATGGTCTGTCCCGACACCCAATGCATTTGCAGGAAGCTATCCACGGGGCGGTCGAGCCGCTCGGTGCAAGACAGCAGCCGTTTCGCCGCTGCGCGCCCGACAAGCTGTGCGGTGGTCTGAAGCCCGATGCGGCGCGGGGTAAAGAGCGTGAGAGAGTCTTCGCGATCCGTCACCTGTGTGACCGGCTCGCGGTCTTTCGGGGGGATGCGGATGAACCGTTCGGGATCGGCGTGCCGCTCAAGTAGGCGCAAGAGGGCGTCGCGCCTCGCAGGGTCGATTTCGAGATCATCCTCTACAATCAAGGCCGCGTCCCAGCCTGCGTCCACAATCCGCTGCCACGCTTTGCGATGGCTCAGGAAACAGCCGATCTCGCCCCCGGCAATCGGAAACGGGTAGCGCGGCTTGAAAAGCGTGCCGGGTCGCACATCGACCGTTGCCTGCACCTCTGGCAGGCGCCCATCCACCGCCTCGAGCACTTCTGCCCCCGGCAGATCGGTCAGCAAACGCTCCACGGTCTCGCGGCGTGCGGTGCTTTCGGACATATGGATGATGAGGCTATGCATGTCTGCGTCTTACTCTTGCCCCGGCCAAAGAAAAAGCCCCGACCGCGTGGGCCGGGGCTTTCCTATCGCTTGGAAGGAGAGGATTAATCCTCTTTCTTCTCGCGTTTTTCCTGAGCGATCTCTTCGCCGGTTTCCTGATCGACGACTTTCATCGACAGGCGGACCTTGCCGCGATCATCAAAGCCAAGCAGCTTCACTTTGACTTCCTGACCTTCCTTGAGAACGTCCGACGGATGGTTCAGGCGGCGGTTCTCGATCTGGCTCACGTGGACGAGGCCGTCCCGCTTGCCGAAGAAGTTCACGAAGGCGCCGAAGTCGACGATCTTCACGACCGTGCCGGTGTAGATCTCACCAACTTCCGGCTCAGCCACGATCGCGTGGATCATGTCATAGGCTTTCTGAATGGCTTCACCGTTCGGCGAGGCGATCTTGATGATGCCTTCGTCGTTGATGTCGACCTTGGCGCCGGACACTTCCACGATCTCGCGGATGACCTTACCGCCCGAGCCGATCACTTCGCGGATCTTGTCGGTCGGGATCTGCATCGTTTCGATACGCGGTGCGTGGACAGAGAAGTCCGCAGCGCCCGAAAGCGCCTTGTTCATCTCGCCAAGGATATGCATCCGGCCGTCTTTCGCCTGGGCGAGGGCCTTCTCCATGATCTCGGGTGTGATGCCTGCGACCTTGATGTCCATCTGCAGCGAGGTGATGCCGTTCTCGGTCCCTGCGACCTTGAAGTCCATGTCGCCGAGGTGATCCTCGTCGCCAAGGATGTCGGTCAGGATCGCGTAGTCGCCGCTCTCCTCGAGGATCAGGCCCATCGCCACACCGGCCACGGCCGATTTGAGCGGCACACCCGCATCCATCATCGACAGCGAGCCGCCACAGACCGACGCCATCGACGACGAGCCGTTGGATTCGGTGATCTCCGACACGATACGGATCGTGTAGGGGAAATCCGTCGCCGCAGGCAGAACCGCCTGAAGCGCGCGCCATGCGAGTTTCCCGTGACCGATCTCACGGCGACCCGGAGGGCCCACGCGACCCGCTTCACCGACCGAGTAGGGCGGGAAGTTGTAGTGCAGCAGGAAGTTCGATTTGAAGTTGCCGTGCAGCGCGTCGATGAACTGTTCGTCGTCGCCGGTGCCGAGCGTGGTCACCACGAGACCCTGGGTCTCGCCACGGGTGAACAGCGCCGAACCGTGGGTCCGCGGCAGCAGGCCGGTTTCGCAGACGATGTCACGCACCTTGTCGAGCGGGCGCCCGTCGATGCGCTTGCCGTCGTTGACGACAGAGCCGCGCAGGATCGAGGACTCGAGCTTTTTCAGCGCGGAGCCAAGGTTGGCATCCTCTTGCTGTTCTTCGCTCAGAGCTTCGATGATGGCTTGCTTGGCAGCAGCAACAGCGGCGGTGCGCTCCTGCTTGTCAAGGATCGCATAGGCGGCCTTCATCTGCTCTTCGCCCGCGGCTTTCACGGCCTCGAACAGATCGGCGTAATCCGGCGGTTGGAAGTCGAACGGCTCTTTCGCGGCTTCTTCGGCGAGCGAGATGATCAGGTCGATGACCGGCTGAATCTGCTCATGTGCGAAGGTCACGGCGCCAAGCATCTCGGCTTCGGTAAGCTCGTAAGCTTCCGATTCAACCATCATGACGGCGTCCTTGGTGCCGGCGACGACGAGGTCGAGACGCTGGTCAGGGTTGTTGCGCAGATCCTGCATGTCGTCCACGGTCGGGTTCAGGACGTACTCGCCATCCTCGAAACCAACGCGGGCACCGGCGATCGGGCCCATGAACGGTGCGCCAGAGATGGTCAGCGCGGCCGAAGCGGCAATCATGGCAACGATGTCAGGATCGTTGACGAGATCGTGGCTCAGCACGGTGCACATCACGAGGACTTCGTTCTTGAAGCCGGGCACGAACAGCGGGCGGATCGGACGGTCGATCAGGCGCGCGGTCAGGGTTTCTTTCTCCGTGGGGCGGGCCTCACGTTTGAAGAAGCCGCCGGGCACCTTGCCGGCAGCATAATATTTTTCCTGGTAGTGGACGGTCAGGGGGAAGAAATCCTGACCCGGTTTCGGCGACTTGGCAAAAGTCACGTTGGCCATGACCGAGGTCTCGCCAAGGGTGGCGATGACCGAGCCATCGGCCTGACGGGCAACCTTGCCCGTTTCCAGCGTGAGCGTTTCTTCGCCCCACTGCATGGTCTTCTTCGTTACGTCAAACATCTAGCGTATCCTAATTGGGAGCACTCCCGGGCGTTCCCGGGTCTCCCGATTTGCATGGCGGCCCCATTGCCGCCGACCCCTTCTATCATTTCCTTCACGGTGCCGGGGTCCGGGCACCACGTCTCAGATAGCGGGGCCATATAGGAAAAAGGCCCCTTTGGAAACAGGTTTTTCCTTGTTGCCATAGTGCGCTTGCCTGTGTGGACACGCGGAAAATGGGGCGAAATTCGTGAACACTGTGTTTGCGCGAAACGGGTGGATTTTCCGCCGGGTTCTGCGGATGATGCGCGCATCGGGCAACGCTCAAGGACCAGAAGACCGCCATGAAACCCATCTATTTCGCCCTCGCTCTCGTGACGTTCGTTCTTGCGGGATGCGCCGAAACGGCCCGCGCGCCCGAGACAAGCGATACTGTGTCGCGCAACGCAAGCCCGCGCATCCTTGCCATGGGGGATAGCCTGATGGCGTGGCACGGGCTTACGGGGCAATCCATCGCCCATTCCGTCGCGCGCGAGCTTGGAGAGCCGGTGCGGAACAATGCGGTGCGTGGCGCGCATGTGCTCTATAACTTGCCGATCTCTGGCGCGATGGGCATGAAAATCGCGCGCCAGTTTGACGAAGGCGATTGGGATTGGGTCGTGTTGACCGGGGGCGGTAATGATCTCTGGCTCGGCTGTGGTTGTCGCAAATGCGAACGCAAGCTCGACAAGCTGATTTCGCGCGATGGGCGCAAGGGTGCTATTCCGGGGATGCTCGCCAAGATCCGACAGAGCGGCGCTCGCATCATCTATGTGGGCTATCTGCGCAGTCCGGGGATTGATTCCGGCGTCGATGAATGTCGCTCGGAGGGGGATGTGCTTGAGGGCCGTATCGCGCGGCTCGCCGACTATGCCGACGGTCTTTATTTCCTATCGCTTCAGGATCTCGTGCCGCATGGCGACCGGAGCTATCACGGCATCGACATGATCCACCCTTCGGTCAAGGCATCGCGCGAGATTGGCCAGCGCGTGGCCGAGTTGATCCGGCAAGAGGACGCGGCGCGCGACTGACACATCGTTGAAAGTGGCGAAACGAAAAACGCCCGCCGGAGGGGCGGGCGTTTGAAAGCTCTGTAAGCCTTGGGGCTTAGCGGCGCAGGCCAAGACGCTTGATGAGGTCTTGGTAGCGGGCTTCTTCCTTGCCCTTGAGATAGTCGAGCAGCTTACGGCGCTGAGCAACCATCTTGAGGAGGCCACGGCGACCGTGGTTGTCCTTCTTGTGGGTCTTGAAGTGCTCGGTCAGGGTCGAGATGCGCGAGGACAGGATGGCAATCTGGACCTCGGGGGAACCGGTGTCGCCCTCCTTGGTCGCGAATTCCTTCATCACGCGGGCTTTTTCATCAGCAGTAATCGACATCGGGGTCTCCTTTAAGATTAAGGGTTAGGGGCACGAGCCGGGATGTCGTCCAGCAAGGTCCATGGAGAAATCCGCCCCGGATTCGGGACAGATGCGGGCGTATAGGCGGAATCGCTGCGAAAGAAAAGGGAAAACACGCCCGCGCCTTTGCCACATGGGGGCGGGAAGATCAGAAACGTAGGAACTCTGCCGCGCCGGGGCTCCCCTGTGGCAAGAGCGTGATATCTGCCGGAACGAGATCGCCGCCGCCATGCACCGTCGCCACAAGCGCGCCGTTGACATAGACCGCGCCAGTGCCGGGGGTGTCTGTGCCGGTGCGGATTTCGACCTCTGGGTCCGTGCCGCCGATATCTTCGTAGAGAAGGACAAGGCTATCTTCCGCGTGGTTATAATCCATGATCGTGGTTTCGGCACTGCCTTCTTCCCATTGCGAGAGTAGGAAGTTGTCCATTCCGTCGCCGCCATCGGCATAGTCGCCAGCACCGGCAAGGATGACATCGTCGCCATCGCCGCCGTTGAGGAAATCGACCGCGCCTTCGTCGCCGGTTCCGTCGACAAGGTCGTTGCCGTCACCGCCAAAGAGCACGTCCGCGCCGGCCCCACCGATGAGCGTGTCGTCCTCTTCGCGCCCATGCAGAACATCATCGCCTGCACCGCCATCAAGCGCGTCTTGGCCGAAACCGCCGATCAGGGAATCCTCTCCCGCGCCGCCATCGAGCAGGTCATCACCGGAATGACCAAAGAGCGTATCCGCGCCATCCTCGCCCTCAAGGTGATCAGTCCCGGCTTCGCCATGAAGGAGGTCGTCGCCGCCGCCGCCCATCAGGCGATCATCGCCCTCGTCGCCATAGAGGTGATCCTCGCCCAACATACCCGCGAGCGTGTCATCACCCTTGTCGCCATTGATCTGATCGTCCCCATCGCCGCCCGTGATCGCCTCGTCGCCCTCCTCTCCGGCGATGATCTGATCCTCGGCAAGCGGATCCTCTTCGGGGAGGTCTGTTTCGATTGGCTCAGACACGGAGTCGAGCAGGCTCGTCTCGTCACCGGGGTCCACCTCGGCGGTGTCCTCTTCGGGGGGCGCGGCCTCATCGGCCTCGTCCCCGCCATCGTCAAAGTCAAATGTCATGATGGCCGCCGTTCCGGCAGCCATGATCCCGATCAGGCCCGCAAGCATAAACATCGCAAAACTCCACACTGCCCCACGCGATTGGGCCAGATTCCGCGCGCTGCGTAAATTACTTTTGAAAACAATGGTTAACGTGCCGTTAACGGGGACACTCTTAGGCGAGATCCCAGGGTGTCGGCTGGGTCGCGTAGGCGATGTAGAGCGGGTGGCGCGGATGTCCTGCCTTGGTCACACCGAGGCAATGGATCGGCCGCCCCGTCGCGCGCAGCACGTCGCGCATTGCTACGCCTTGTCCGAGGTGATCCCCATGCGCCCCCCACCCGGCGACGATCACATCGGCCCAGTCGCAGGCCTCGGCCACCGCGCGGTCGTTCTCTGGGCCTTGCGGCGCAGGATGGGCGCATAGTTTCTTCGGGTCCGTCTCGCGCAGGGCGAAAATATTCACCGCGCGAAAGCCGCCAAAGCCAAGCGCCCGCGCACGGCGCTCGCAGCGTTCGATCGTCGGATCGTTCTGCGCTTCGGTCGCCTTGGAGGGGTTCAGCATGATGAAGGCCACGCGCTTGCCCTCCGGATCCCAGACGCGGGTCAGGTCATAGCGATAGGTCTCGCAGTCCGAATAGCGCGCTTCGGAGGCAGCATCGTCTTTCTGAAAGCGCCGGGTGATCACAGCACGAAAACCCGGCTCGGGTGTAGCTCTCCGGCCTTGAAGATGCCGATGGCGACGGGTGTGCCCTCGAACGAGGCCCAGCATTCTTCGCCATAGTCCACGTCATGCGCGATCACCATGCCGGGGTTGCCGTTGCGCAAACGCACCACGCCTTCCGGGGTGCATTTGACCTCGGGCAGGTCTGTGAGCGCGACCTCAAGCGGGCGGATATAGGGATCGAGGTCGGGCGTCTTGGCCTTGGCGTCGATCTCCTCGATGCTGATCCCGTCGGTGGCCTCAAACGGCCCGGACCAGACCCGGCGCAATTCGCGCACATGGCCGAAACAGCCGAGCGCCGCGCCAAGATCGCGCGCGATGGAGCGCACGTAGCCGCCCTTGCCGCAGGTCAGTTCGAGCGTAACGTGATCGGCATCTTCACGGTCGAGCATCACCAGCGACTCGACCCAGAGCGGGCGGGCGGCGATCTCCACATCCTCGCCATCGCGGGCGAGCTTGTAGGCGCGCTGCCCGTCGATTTTCACCGCGCTGAACTTGGGCGGGACTTGTTCGATATCACCGACGAACTGGCCGAGCGCGGATTTGATCTCGTCATCCGTGGGGCGCGCATCGCTGGTCGCGATCACCTCGCCCTCGGCATCGTCCGTGTTCGTCGCCTGCCCGAGTCGCACGGTGAACTCGTAGCATTTGAGATCGTCAGTGATGTAGGGGACGGTCTTGGTTGCCTCGCCAAGCGCCACGGCCAGAACGCCGGTCGCCTCCGGGTCGAGCGTGCCTGCATGGCCCGCCTTCTTTGCATCGAGCGCCCAGCGCACCTTGTTGACGACAGAGGTCGATGTCATGCCCGCCGGTTTATCGACGACGAGCCAGCCGGAGATATCACGCCCCTTGCGTTTGCGTCCCATGGTCTTTTGTCCCTGAATATGAGGCCGCGGGACTAGCCCAAGCGCTCTACGCTGTCAATTTGTACAGACGCGGCGCTCTGCGAGAGCCCTTATTATTGAACTAAGAGCAGGCGTTACTCTTCCTCGTCCCCATGTTCGACATCGTGGCGCACGCGTGCGTCGTTGAGCATGCGGCGGGTGTCGTCCATCTGGTCGAAGGTCTGGTCGAGTTGGAAGCGCAGGTCCGGCGTGTATTTGAGGCCGGTCTTCTTGCCGATGGCGCGGCGCAGCTCGCCCTTGTTGCGGGCCAGAAGCTTGAGCACCTCGTCTTGCCCCCTACCGCCAAGCGGCAGGACATAGGCCGTCGCGATCTTGAGGTCGGGCGAGGTACGGACCTCGCCGACGGTGATCGACATGCGGTTCAGGTCCGGATCATGCACGTCACCTTGCGCCAGCACCTCTGCAAGGGTGCGGCGGATCAATTCGCCAACGCGAAGCTGACGCTGCGAGGGGCCGGGGCCATCGTGGAACTTGTTCTTTGCCATGCGCCCCACTTATGGGTTTCGCAAGGCTTTGCCAAGCGTCGAACCATTCGCTAAACGGGTCGAAAGAGCGTCAAAAGTCGCACTGATGCGATACAGACGTCATACCGACGCGATACAGACAGAGGAATTTCGCCATGTCAGACCTTCCGGGAATCGTCATCACCGGGGCCTCGGGCCGCATGGGCCAGATGCTTATCCGCACTGTGATCGAGAGCGACAAGGCGCGGCTTGTCGGCGCGGTCGAGCGGGAAGGCCATGAGTGGATCGGTAAAGATATCGGCGAAGCCATGGGCGGCGCAGCGCTTGGCGTGACGGTGACGGATGAGCCGCTCGAGGCCTTTGCCAAGGCGCAGGCGGTGATCGACTTTACCGCGCCTGCGGCGACCCTCGAGTTTGCCAAGCTCGCCGCACAGGCCCGTGCCGTGCATGTCATCGGCACCACCGGCATGACCGACGAAGATATTGCCCAGCTTGCGCCTTGTGCGCGCCACGCGGTGATCGTGCGGGCGGGGAACATGTCTCTTGGGGTCAACCTATTGGTTCAATTGACGAAAAAGGTTGCGGCGGCGCTTGATGAGGATTTCGATATCGAGGTGATCGAGGCGCACCATCACCACAAGGTCGATGCACCTTCGGGCACAGCATTGATGCTTGGCGAGGCAGCGGCGGAGGGGCGTGGTGTCGATCTGGACGAGGTCTCTGACCGGGGTCGCGACGGGATCACCGGCGCGCGCAAGCGGGGTGATATCGGGTTCACGGCTATTCGCGGTGGCGACATCGTGGGCGAGCATGACGTGCTATTCGCGGCGGCGGGCGAGCGGATCACCCTGCGGCACGTGGCGACGGACCGCGCGATCTTTGCCCGTGGCGCGCTCAAGGCGGCGCTTTGGGGGCAGGATCAGAAGCCCGGTGAATACGATATGATGGACGTGCTCGGCCTCTGATCCCCGATCAGAAGTCGATCGCGATTCCCTTTTTCTCCCAGTCGCCATAGCGCACAGGCTCCGGCCCGTCGCGTCCGCCAAGTTCGGTCGGCATGTCCTTGGCCGCGGCATTCTTGCGCCGCTCCTCGGCTTCGGCCAATGCGCGCAGGGCTGCCGGGGGCAGGTCGCGCTTGTCTTCAGTGGGCTCGTCCAGGCGGGTTTCGGGAGACTCGGTCATCGGGGTTCCTTTCGCTCTGCCCCCTTGATATACGCGCCCGTCCCCCATGGACAAGCGACCAAAGGAGCGTCCCCATGTCCCAGACCGGTGTTCAGGCCCGCCGCAGCGCGGTTTACCTTCTCGACAAGGTGATCGGTGAGGGACGACTGATGTCCGAGTTGATTGGCGCGGGCGCGCTCGACAAGCTTGAGCCGGAAGACCGTGCACGGGCACAACGCCTTGCCCTCGAGACACTGCGCGGGATGGAGCGAGCGGACCGTATCCTGCAGAAACACCTGGCGAAATACCCGCCCCTGACCGTGCGCAACGCGCTGCGCCTTGCGACGGTGGAGCTTTGCGCAGGCGGCGCTGCGCATGGCGTCGTGAACGCGGCGGTCGAGATCGTGGGGCGCAACAAACGCACGGCCTCGATGAAGGGGTTGGTGAATGCCGTTCTGCGCAAGGTCGCGGCGGATGGACAGGATATCTGGCCGACGCTGCGTGTGCCGCGGTTGCCGAAATGGCTTCGTGGACCGTTGGTCGAAGCCTACTCGCCCGAGATCGTCGCGGCGATGGAAGCAGCGCATTTCGAAGGCGCGCCGCTTGATCTCACAGCAAAGGGCGATCAGGGCGCGCTGCAACGGTCGCTTGGCGGGGAGCTTTTGCCGACAGGGTCTGTGCGTCTGAGTGAGGCGGGGCAGGTGACGCAACTTCCGGGTTACAAGCGCGGAAGTTGGTGGGTGCAGGATGCGGCGGCGGCCCTTCCGGTGCAGGTTCTTGCGCCGAAAGAGGGCGAGCGCGTGCTCGATCTTTGCGCCGCGCCGGGCGGCAAGACGATGCAGATCGCCGCGAAGGGTGCTGAAGTCACGGCAGTCGATGACTCCGAGGCACGGATGAAACGCCTTCGCGAAAATCTCAAGCGCACGCGCCTCAAGACCGAGACGGTTGTTGGTGATGTGATGGAACAGGAGGGGCAGTGGGACGCTGTGCTTCTTGATGCGCCCTGCTCGGCGACGGGTACGATCCGGCGGCACCCGGACCTTCCCTTTGCCAAGGATGGTAGCGAGATCGGGAGCTTGATCGGGTTGCAGGCCGAGATGCTTGACCATGCGCTTGGGCTTGTGAAGCCGGGTGGGCGGCTTGTCTTCTGCACCTGTTCGCTTTTGCCTGACGAGGGGGAATGCCATATCGACGATATTCTTGCGCAAAGAGACGATGTGACGGTGGACCGGAGCGCGCTTGACCTGCCCGGGATCGACCCGGCTTGGATCACTGAAGAGGGCGGTTTGCGCCTGCGCCCTGACCATTGGGCCGACAAGGGGGGTATGGACGGGTTTTACGTCGCCTGCCTCCGCAAAGGGTAACTGCGCCAAAGCCTGCCCGCGCGGATTCAATCGGTGACTTCCCGCCCCCTTGGCGGTATATTCGCGGAAAACGCCAACAGGCGGGCAGAGGCAGACAAGGATGAGCAATCCCGACGGGTATTCGGCGCGGTGGACGCGTTTCATGCACCGTGTGCATGCGCGAATCAGTGCGCGTGCACGTCCGGCGACCGGCTTTACCTCCATGCCTGAACCGCGCACCATCGGCAGTTTCGCCAAAGGGCGGCAGCTTTCGGCCGGAAATTATCAGTTTGCAGGCCATCTCGCCACGACGCCCGGCACGCCGATCTGGGAAGTCGAGATCAATGATCCGGTGTTTTGGCAGGATGTGCATGGCTGTGCCTGGCTTGACGATCTCGCGGCGGTTGGTGACGCGCCAGCGCGCAAGGCCGCGCAGGAGTGGGTTTGGCTCTGGATCGACCAATATGGGCGTGGCGCTGGACCAGGGTGGACGCCAGACCTGACCGGGCGGCGGCTCATCCGCTGGATCAACCATGCTCTCTTGCTGTTGCGTGGGCAGGAACGGGACGCCTCGGAGTCCTTCTATCGCTCGCTTGGGCAGCAGACGATTTTCCTTTCCCGACGCTGGCATAAGACCCAAGCTGGTCTGCCACGGTTCGAGGCATTGACCGGGATGATCTATGCCGGGTTGGCGCTCGAAGGGATGGAAGAACATGTCGCGCCTGCCTGTCGCGGGCTGGAACGCGAATGCGCGCAGCAGGTCAACGATGAGGGCGGTATTCCAACCCGCAATCCAGAAGAGCTTCTTGAGGTCTTTACGCTTCTGACATGGGCGGCAGCGGCGTTGACCGAGGCGGGGCACACGCCCGGCCCGGCGCATGTTGGTGCCATTGAGCGGATCGCCCCAACACTACGTACCCTGCGCCACACAGATGGCGGTCTGGCGCGGTTTCATGGGGGCGGTCGGGGGCTTGAAGGGCGGCTTGACCATGCTTTGGCCGAGAGCAAGATCCGCACGCGTCAGAATGATGGGCTTGCCATGGGATTTGCCCGCCTGTCCTCGGGTCGCACCAGTATCATCATAGACGCGAGCGTACCGCCGAAGGGCCCGGCATCGGTCAATGCCCATGCCTCGACACTGGCTTTCGAGATGACGAGCGGGCGACGGCCCGTCATTGTCAACTGTGGGTCCGGCGCGAGTTTCGGTGCAGAATGGCGACGGGCCGGCCGGGCCACGCCGTCGCATTCGGCGCTCTCGCTCGATGGGTTCTCAAGCGCGCGGCTTGGTCATGGCGGGCGTGGCGGTTGGCGTGAAGAGCAACTTGTCGACGCGCCGACCGATGTGCCGATCCAGTTGAGTCAGGCACCGGACGGCATTCGGTTTCAAGGTGGGCACAATGGATTCCTTGCCACCCATGGCCTCACTCATGCGCGGACGCTCGAACTTGCCTTTGAGGGGCGCGGCATGGTGGGAGAGGATTTGCTTGTGGCGCTTGAAGATGATGCCAAGCGCGCCTTCGACAACGCGCTCGACGCCCACAGCCTTCAGGGAATCCCCTACCAAATTCGATTTCACCTGCACCCCGAGACGGATTCCACCATCGACATGGGCGGCGCGGCGGTGTCGATCGCTCTCAAGAGTGGCGAGATATGGGTCTTTCGGCACGATGCGGCGGCGAATCTGACCCTCGAACCGAGTGTTTACCTCGAAAAAACACGTCTCAAGCCCCGCGCGACAAAACAAATCGTTCTATCCGGCGTCGCAATGGAGTATGCGACCCGCATCCGGTGGTCGCTGGCCAAGGCGCAGGATTCTGCGGTGGCCATTCGCGATTTGAACCGTGATGAGCTGGATTTGACAAACTGACCCCATAGGGACCCCGAAAAATATGACCGACCTGCACCCCGTCCGCCGTGCCCTCCTTTCTGTTTCCGACAAGACCGGCCTGATCGAGCTTGCCACCGCGCTGGCCGCGCGCGGCGTTGAACTGCTCTCGACCGGCGGCAGCGCCAAGGCGATGCGTGACGCGGGTCTGGTGGTGAAGGATGTGTCAGACGTGACCGGCTTTCCGGAGATGATGGACGGTCGCGTGAAGACGCTGCACCCGAAGGTGCATGGCGGGCTTCTGGCGTTGCGGGACAACGACGCGCACGTGGCGGCCATGGACGCGCACGGTATCGGCGCCATCGACCTTCTTGTGGTGAACCTCTACCCGTTCGAGGAAACCGTCGCCAAAGGCGCGGATTATGACACCTGCATCGAGAACATTGACATTGGCGGCCCGGCTATGATCCGCGCGGCGGCGAAGAACCACGGCTTCGTCAATGTGGTGGTCGATGTTGAGGATTACGACGAACTTCTCTCGGAACTTGAAGCCAATGACGGTCAGACCTCCTATGGGTTCCGTCAGCGCCTGGCACAGATCGCCTATGCGCGCACCGGGGCATATGACGCGGCTGTGTCGACATGGATGGCTGAACAACTCGCGCTTGAAGCACCGCGCCGACGCGCCTTTGCCGGTGAGGTCAAACAGACCCTGCGCTATGGCGAGAACAGCCATCAGAAAGCGGCGTTCTACACGGATGGATCGAACCGTCCGGGGGTGGCCACAGCGGTTCAGCTTCAAGGCAAAGAACTCAGCTACAACAACATCAACGATACCGATGCGGCGTTTGAGCTGGTGGCGGAGTTTGATCCGGCCAATGGTCCTGCCTGTGCGATCATCAAGCACGCGAACCCCTGTGGCGTTGCGGTTGGTGCGACGCTGACCGAAGCCTACCAGAAGGCCTTTGATTGCGACCGCACCTCGGCCTTTGGCGGGATTGTCGCGCTGAACCAACCGCTTGATGCAGAGACCGCGAAGAAGATCGTTGAGATCTTTACCGAGGTCGTCATCGCACCGGGTGCGTCGGAAGACGCCAAAGAGATCTTCTCGGCCAAGAAGAACCTGCGCCTTCTGCTGACCGATGGCCTTCCCGATCCGCGCAAACCGATCACGGCTTATAAACAGGTCGCGGGCGGTCTTCTCGTGCAGGACAAGGATGTTGGCTATGTCGGCATGGACGATCTCAAGGTGGTGACGGAAAAAGCCCCGAGTGAGCAGGAAATGGCCGATCTTCTCTTTGCCTGGAAAGTCGCCAAGCACGTGAAGTCCAACGCCATCGTTTACGTCAAGGACGGTGCGACCGTGGGCGTCGGCGCGGGCCAGATGAGCCGCCTCGACAGTGCCAATGTCGCCGCCGCCAAGGCAGAGCGGATGGCCGCCGAGCTTGGTATGGACGAAAGCCCTGCCAAGGGGTCTGCCGTGGCGTCGGATGCGTTCTTCCCCTTCGCGGATGGACTTCTCGAAGCTGCGGCTGCGGGCGGCAAATGCGTGATTCAGCCGGGTGGCTCGATGCGCGACGATGAGGTCATCAAGGCCGCCAACGAGGCGGGCCTTGCCATGGTGTTCACTGGAATGCGCCACTTCCGCCACTAAGGCGGAGCCATAGAAAGCCCCGCGTTCAGTCTGCGCGATGCGGGGCAGTATCAATCGCCAATGTCTTGAAAGAACAGGACCTTGGCGAAACCGCAGACAAGGAGGGGCAGGGATGCGTCTTGTGTTTTGGGCCGGGTTTTGGGCCTTCATCACGGATCAGGCGAGCAAGTATCTCGTGGTTCACTACCTGAACCTGCGCGACATTCACGTGATCGAAGTCGCGCCTCCTTACCTGCGTTTCGTCATGGGATGGAACGAAGGGGTGAATTTTGGACTGTTTGCAAGTGGTTCGGAGGCGGCACGCTGGCTTCTGATTGCGATCGCGCTCGCAGTGGTGGCCTTTGTGCTTGGCTGGGTGCGACGAGAGCCGCCGGGGCGCGGCGGGCTAGTCGCGGCAGGGTTGCTTGTTGGAGGCGCGTTGGCCAATGTTGTGGACCGTCTGCTCTATGGTGCGGTGGCGGATTTCCTCAACATGTCTTGTTGTGGGATCAACAATCCATTCGCTTTCAATCTCGCCGATGTTTGGATCTTCATGGGGGCTTTCGGTCTCGTGATCCTTGGTGGTACAAAAAAGCCCTCGTGACCTCGCGGCCTGGATGGGCTAAAAGCGGGGCGAAGAAGCAGGAGTAAGACGATGCGCATCATGCGTGTAGCGATGATCGGATGTGTTTTGGCGCTCGCCGCGTGCAGCAGCGACGACGGCGTCCGCGTCCTGAGTTCGAACGGCGATGGCCCTGACGAGTTCCGTATTCTACCTGCCAAACCGCTCAGCGAGCCGAAAAGCTATACTTCGCTCCCCGAGCCAACTCCGGGTGGCAAGAACTTGACGGACGTGGATCCGAAGGGGGATGCGGTGGCTGCGCTTGGCGGACGTCGCAACGCGGTCCATAGCGATACGATCGCGCGCTCGGATTCGGCGCTGGTCAACTACACTGGCCGCAACGGGCGCACCGAAGACATTCGCGGCACGCTTGCCTCTGAGGACGAGGAGTTCCGCAAGCGCCGTGGCCGCTTTGCGAATATCAAGATCGTCAAGCAAGACCGCTACAATGATGTCTATGACCGCTACCAGCTCGACCAATACCAAGAGCAGTATCGCTGGCGTCGTGGTGGTGCGACCACCCCAGCGGCTCCGCCGCGTCAGTAACTTCGCCTGACATCGTGACAAGATCGTGAGCCCCCCTTGAAGCTTTGGAGGGGGAGCGTAACTATCTGCCAGGAATACTCGTTACAGGGAGACATCGAATGATGCGTTTTCTCGCCGGCGTCGCGGCGTGCGCCATGGCTGCATTGCCTCTTCGTGCGGAAGAACAGGTCACCGATTTCCGCCTTGAGAACGGTATGCAGGTTGTCGTGATCGAAGATCACCGCGCGCCGGTTGTGATGCACATGGTCTGGTATCGGGCCGGGGCGGCGGATGAAACGCCGGGCGTATCCGGCGTAGCGCATTTCCTCGAGCACCTTCTCTTCAAAGGAACAGAGACGCTTGAACCAGGCGAGTTTTCGGCCACGGTTGCCGCAAATGGCGGGCGCGACAACGCGTTTACGAGCTATGACTACACTGCCTATTTCCAACGGATCGCCGCTGATCGGCTTGAACTCATGATGAAGATGGAGAGCGACCGGATGGTCAATCTCCAACTGGACGAAGAGGATATCCTGACCGAGCGTGAGGTGATTATCGAAGAGCGCAATCAACGGGTCGAAAATAGCCCTGCCGCCCTCATGAGAGAACAGCTCGACGCGGCGCAGTATCTCAATCACCGCTATGGCGTGCCGATCATCGGCTGGCGTCATGAGATGGAGACCCTCTCGCTCGAGGATGCCCTTGCTTATTACGAGAAGTTCTACGCACCCAATAACGCGATTCTCGTCGTGGCAGGCGATGTTGACCCGGACGAGGTTCATGCGCTGGCCAAGACGTACTATGGCGTCCTGCCACCGAACCCCGACCTCGGAGAGCGGGTGCGCCCCCTTGAACCACCGCAGACCGCCGCCCGGCGGATGGTCTTTGAAGACCCGCGTGTGGCACAAGACTATGTACGCCGCTCTTACCTAGCGCCAGAGCGTGATCCCGGCGCGCAGGAGACGGCCGCGGCGCTGACAATCCTTGCCGAAATCCTTGGCGGCGGCACGACGTCGTTTTTTGCAGAGAAGCTTCAATTTGACGAACAGCTCGCGGTCTATACCGGTGCTTGGTATGGCGGCACGTCACTTGACGATACGACATTCGACCTCATTGTTGTTCCGAAGGATGGTATCGGTCTTGATGAAGCAGAAGAGGCGATGGATCGCACGCTTCGTGACTTCATGGAGACGGGGGTCGACCCCGAACAGCTTGACCGGATCAAGATGCAATTGCGGGCATCGCAGATCTATGCCCGCGATGACGTGGAGAGCATTGCCAACCGCTATGGCCGGGCGCTCACCTCGGGCCTGACGATTGCCGATGTGAAGGCGTGGCCGGAAATTCTTGAAGCGGTGACAGAGGAAGACATCCTGCAAGCCGCGGAAATGGTCTTTGCCCTCGATAACTCGGTGACTGGCTGGTTGCGTGCGCCGCAAGCTGCGATGGAGGTGAACCAATGATTCGTGTGGTTCTGACGTGTGTCCTGTTCTTTGTGGCGCTTCCGTTGCGCGCAGAGGTCGACATCAAGGAAGTGACATCGCCGGGCGGGATCAAGGCTTGGCTTGTCGAGGAACCTTCGATTCCCTTTGTCGCGCTTGAACTGCGCTTTAAGGGCGGGGCGTCATTGGATGCACCCGGCAAGCGCGGTGCGACGAACCTGATGATGGGTCTTCTCGAAGAAGGCGCGGGCGAGCTCGACGCGCGCGGTTTTGCGCGCGCAGCGGAATCTTTGGCCGCGAGCTTTAGCTATACTGCGGGCGATGATGCTGTATCCGTATCCGCGCGGTTCCTCACCGAGAACCGGGACAAGGCGGTTGATCTTCTACGTCTGTCGCTTGTGGACCCCACCTTTCCTGAGCAGGCGGTTGAGCGCGTGCGCGGGCAGGTGCTCTCGGGGCTGCGCAGCGATATGAAAGACCCGAACGCCATTGCAGGCCGGGCCTTCAAGGCGATGGCCTTTGGCGATCATCCTTATGGGACGCCCTATGAAGGCAGTTTGGAGAGCGTGTCTGCCCTGTCGCGCGATGATCTCGTCGCGGCGCACAAGGCGGTTCTTGCACGTGACCGCCTCTATGTCTCTGCGGTGGGTGATATCACCGCTGAAGACCTTGGTATCCTGCTTGATACGTTGCTCGGCGACCTGCCCGAGACGGGCGCGCCCATGCCGGAGCCTGCGGAACTGCGCCTTGAGGGCGGTGTCGAGGTCGTGGAGTTTGATACGCCACAATCTGTCGCCCATTTCGGTCAGAAGGGGCTTGAGCGCGATGATGAAGATTTCTTTGCGGCCTATGTCATGAACGTGATCCTCGGCGGGGGCGGGTTCGAAAGCCGTCTGATGACCGAGGTGCGCGAGAAACGTGGCCTGACCTATGGTGTCTATTCCTACCTCGTCCCGAAAGACCACGCGGCGCTCTATCTCGGGAGCGTAGCCTCGGCCAATGACCGTATCGCCGAGGCGATTTCCGTGATCCGGGCCGAGTGGGAGCGTCTGGTCGAAGAGGGTGTGACGCAGGATGAGCTCGATAAGGCCAAGGCCCTGCTAACCGGGGCTTATCCGCTTCGGTTTGACGGCAATGGTGCGATCGCGCGGATCATGGTGGGCATGCAGCTAGATGATTTGCCCATCGATTACATCAAGACGCGCAACGACAAGGTCAACGCGGTGACGCGTGAGGATGTGAACCGCGTCGCGCGCGAACTGCTCGACCCGGAAGGGCTGCAATTCGTCGTCGCGGGCAAGCCCGAAGGCCTTTGACCCCGCTCATTCGCCGTAGGGGATCCAGATGTTCTTGACCTCGGTCGCGGCCTCGAGGAACGCGCGCGTGTGATCCTCGGACCAGTCCCGCGCTTTGGCATTGTTGACCCATGTGCGCTTGAGGTTGCCCGCGCTTTCGCGCTCGATCTCGGCGGAGAGGTCGCAGGACGAGAAGGACCACACAGCGTCGATATCAAGATGCCCGGCCATCGGCGTGGCAAGGTCTTTGTGCGCGCCAGTGAGGATGTTCACGACACCGCCCGGCACGTCCGAGGTCTCCAGCACCTGATAGAAATCCGTCGCGGCAAGAGGGAACGGCTCGGACGCAGCGAGGATGATACGGTTGCCCATGGCGATGGCGGGGGCCATGACCGAGACGAGGCCGAGAAGCGGCGCCTCGTCAGGGCAGAGCGCGGCGATGACGCCCGTTGGTTCCTTTTGGGCGAGCGCGACACCCCGGATCGGGACGCCATGCACCTGCCCGTCGTATTTGTCGGCCCATGCAGCGGCCGTAAAGAGCCGGCGGATCGCGGTTTCGACCTCTTTGCCTCCAGAACGCCCGCCTGTCATGGCGTTGATACGATGCGCGAATTCGCTTTCCCGGGCCGAGAGGTTTTCGGCGATATAGTAGAGCACCTGCGCGCGCTGATGGCCGGACATGCCGGACCAGGCCTTGGCGCCGCGCGCCGCTTCGACCGCGTTGCGCAGATCCTTGCGGTTGGCAAGCGGTGCTTGGCCCAAGAGATTGCCATTGCGGCCATAGACGGCACGGGAATAGCCGCCATCGGGCCGCGCCTGCTTGCCACCAATGTAGAGCTTCGCCGTGCGGTCGAGCGCATCCTCCGATGCACCCTTGCCCTTGAACCCTTCGACCGGGGCCAAAGGCTTGGTGGTCTTGCCAATGGGTCGTGTATAGGCCGAAAGCCCCTCCCAGCCGCCTTCACGACCATAACCGCTCTCGCGCACACCGCCGAACCCGGCGGCGGCGTCGAACATGTTGCTCCCGTTGATCCAGACCACCCCGGCGGCCAGTTGCGGCGCGACTCCGAGCGCGAGGTTGATATTCTCGCTCCAGACAGACGCGGCAAGGCCATAGCGGGTATTGTTGGCAAGCGCGACAGCCTCAGCAGGCGTTCGGAAGGTTGCGGAGACGAGGACAGGGCCAAAAATCTCTTCCTGCATGAGCGGCGAGGAGGGGGAGAGGCCGGTGATGAGGGTCGGCGGGTAGAAATGCCCCTCGACCGGCATCTCGACCTCGGCGCGGTACGTCTCGCCTTCGCTACACCCCGCGACAAGTTCGGTCACTTTCGCCAGTTGCGTCGCGTCGATCACCGCGCCGACGTCGATGCATTTGTCGAGCGGGTTGCCGAGGCGCAGGCGGTCCATGCGGGCTTTGAGCTTGCGATGAAAGCGGTCCGCGATGCCTTCTTGCACGAGAAGGCGAGACCCGGCGCAGCAGACCTCGCCCTGATTGAACCAGATCGCATCGACAAGCCCCTCGATGGCCGAGTCGATATCAGCGTCGTCAAAGACGATGAAGGGGGATTTGCCGCCAAGCTCGAGCGTGAGCGCCTTGCCGGATCCGGCGGTCGCGGCGCGGATTTTGCGGCCAACCTCGGTCGACCCTGTGAAGGCGATCTTGTCGATCCCGTCATGTGTGACGATCCTTTCGCCCACCACGCCATCGCCGGTGACGATATTGGCAACGCCGGCGGGAAGGCCCGCCTGTTGGCAGATATCGGCAAAGAGAAGCGCGGTCAGGGAGGTTTGCTCGGCTGGTTTCAGGATGACCGTGTTGCCCATTGCGAGAGCCGGGGCGATCTTCCACGCGAGCATCAGGAGCGGGAAGTTCCACGGAATGATCTGACCACAAACGCCAAGCGCTTCGCGCCCGGGCAATTCGCTCTCCATCAGCTCGGCCATGCCCGCGTGATAGTAGAAATGACGTTGGGCAAGCGGCACGTCGATATCGCGGCTCTCGCGGATCGGTTTGCCGTTGTCGAGGGTCTCCAGAACGGCAAAGAGACGGGCATGTTTCTGCAAGAGACGGGCGATGGCATAGAGGTGCCGCGCGCGCCCGTGACCTCCGAGCCCCGCCCATTTGCGCTGTGCCTTACGGGCGGCGGAGACGGCGGCGTCCACATCCTCTGCCGTGGCCTGCGAAAGCCGGGCGAGTGTTTCACCGTTGGCAGGGTTGAGGGAGGGGAAATCGTCTTTTGGTTTGGTCCAGTCGCCATTGATGAAATGGCCGAACCGCGCGCCCTGATCGACGACCCAAGCCAGAGCATCGCCCGCGCTTTCGGGGGCGGGGCCGTAGTCCATGGATTGGAAAATATCTTTGACGGTCATGGTCTTGTCTCCGGTCGCCGTTACCCTATCGGGTGGCGATAGCTGGCCGAGTAGTGGCCGGTGACGTGGTGTTCGAGTTGGCGTTCGATGTCGCCGAGAAGCGAGGACGCGCCGAAGCGGAACAGGTCCGGCTGAAGCCAGCGGTGCCCCAGCTCTTCCTTGATGAGCGACAGGTAGGTGAGTGCGTCCTTAGCCTTGGATATCCCGCCTGCCGGTTTGTAGCCGACACGGTGCCCGGTGTGTTCGTAGTAGTCGCGGATGGCGCGGATCATCACGAGCGAGACGGGCAGCGTCGCGTTGACGCTTTCCTTGCCGGTCGAGGTCTTAATGAAATCCGCCCCGGCCATCATGCAGACCAGCGAGGCGCGCGCGACGTTGCGCAGGGAGCCAAGCTCGCCCGTGGCGAGGATGGCCTTCACATGGGCATCGCCACAGGCCGCGCGGAAGGCGCACATCTCATCATAAAGCGCCTGCCAGTCGCCGGTGAGGACATGGCGGCGAGAGATAACGATGTCGATCTCGGCGGCGCCGGCCTCGACGCTGGCTTCGATCTCTGCAAGGCGGAGGTTGAAGGGCGAAAGCCCGGCGGGAAACCCTGTCGAGACGGCGGCAACGGGGATGCCGGAGCCATGCAGCGCGGCGACGGCCGGGGCGATCATCTCGTGATAGACACAGACCGCGCCGACGGTGAGCCCCTCCATGCCGAGCGCGGCGAGGAGGTCGGGGCGCACGGGTTGGCGGGCCTTGGCAGATAGGCGCGCGACGCGCCCGGGTGTGTCATCCCCGGACAGAGTTGTGAGGTCGATGCAGCTTATCGCCTTGCAGAGCCATGCGGCCTGATACTCTTTCTTGACCGAGCGGCGGCCCGGCAGGGTCGCGACGCGGCGCTCGATGGCGGAGGTATTGGCCTGCGCACGGCGCACCCAGTCGAGATCGAGCGGCATGCCCCCATTGCGCGTCTCGAGCGTTTGGGGGAGCTGATGAATGGTGTCGGAAAGCATGGTGTCCCCTGTTCGGATCGCCGTCAGGGTGTCATGCCATGCGGGGCTTGGCAAGATTGGTCAGGGCTCGTGCAACGCCGGGTAAAGCCCGGATCAGGCGGCGTTTTCGCTCGGGGTCAGGGCCACCATTGCATCATATTGCGAAAGGAAGACCCGGCCCGTCAGGTCATTGATGAAATGGCTGCGCTGGAGGCGATCCATGACCGGGCCTTTGACCTCGGAGAGGTGCAGCGTGATGCCGATTTCGTGCAAGCGGCGGTTGGCTTCTTCGAGGCTTTCAAGAGCGCTCATGTCGATCTCGTTCACGGCGGAGCACATCAGAACCACATGGCGTATGTCGTTGTCTCCGACGACCCGGTCATAGAGATAGTCCTCGAGGTAACGGGCATTGGCGAAATAGAGGCTTTCGTCGATGCGCAGGGTCACAAGCGATGGGTCGGTCTGCACGTCGTGGCGCAGGATATTGCGGAAATGCTGGGTGCCGGGGACGAGGCCGACTTCGGCCACGTGGGGGCGGGAGGTCTTGTAGAGAAAGAGGCCGATGGAGATCAGCACGCCCGCGGAGACCCCGACCTCGACGCCAAAGCCGAGGGTCAGAAGGATCGTGGCGGCGACGGCGGAGAAGTCGACGCGCGAATAGTGCCAGGTGCGTTTGAGGATCGAGAAGTCGACGAGGCTCAGGACGGCGACGATGATCGTGGCGGCGAGGGTGGCCTTGGGCAGGAAGAAGAGAAGCGGCGTCAGCAGAAGCGCGGCAAGCGCGATGCCGACAGCGGTAAAGGCCCCGGCGGCGGGGGTTTCGGCACCTGCGTCGAAGTTCACGACCGAGCGGGCAAAACCGCCTGTCACCGGATAACCTCCTGAAATTGCTGCGGCAATGTTGGCGGTGCCGAGGCCGACGAGTTCCTGATCGGGGATGATGCGCTGGCGCTTCTTGGCGGCGAGCGTTTGGGCGACGGAGACGGATTCGACAAAGCCGATGATCGAGATCAGCAGCGCGGAGACGAAAAGGGAGGACCAGATTTCGCCGGAAAAGCTCGGCAGGGAAAGCGGCGGCAGGCCCATCGGCACCTCGCCAACGATGCGGACGCCGTGGTTTTGGAGGCCAAAGAGCCATGTGACGAGGGTTGTCACGGCGACGGCGCCAACGGGACCTGCCTTGGCGAGGATATCGGCCATGCGGGGCTTGAGGCCAGCGTCGAGCAGGAGCGGCTTGAGCCCCTTGCGCACCCAGAACAGGAAGCCCGTCGCCATGATGCCGATCACCAGCGTGATGAGGTTGGTTTCCGGCAGGTGGGCAAGGATCGAGCCAAGCAGAGTTGGCAGGTTATGGCCATGCGCATCGACACCGAGGAGGTGCTTCAACTGGGACGTGGCGATAAGGACACCAGAGGCCGTGATGAATCCGGCGATCACCGGGTGCGAGAGGAAATTCGCAATAAAACCAAGGCGAAAGACCCCCATGAGTGTGAGCATCAGGCCGGAGATAAAGGCCAGCGTGATGGCGGCGGCGGCGTATTCGGCGGTGCCTTGGAGGGCGAGGTTGCCGACGGCGGCGGCGGTCATCAGGGAGACCACGGCGACCGGCCCGACGGCCAGCGCGCGGGACGTGCCGAAGACGGCGTAGGCGACGAGCGGCAGGATCGAGGCATAGAGGCCCATCTCGGGCGGGAGGCCGGCGAGGAGGGCGTAGGCGAGGGACTGCGGAATGAGCATGATCGTGACGATGACGGCGGCCACGAGATCGGAAGTCAGCGTGTCGCGGTCGTAGCTCTTGCCCCATTGCAGGATCGGCAGGTTGCGCTCGAGCGTGGCACGGGTCGGTCTGGGCAGGCGCATCTCTTGGTCCTTTCGCGTATCCCACTTCATATATTCAAACTGGTGAATAAGTGAAGGGGGTATTACCCCACTGTGCCGGAGGGTTGCCGGAAATCCGCACGAATCGGGCCAAACAAGGTGCAGCGCACTGTGGTTAATGGCGAAAACGCGGGTCGGTATCGCGTCGGTATCACGTCGGTATTGCGTATGTGCCGCGCGCGAAAATCGCAGGTGTGAACGGGGCGCACGATGGTGAATGGAGCGTGCACGGTTAACGAAAGGTGAAGAGCCAAGGGCCTTCGAAAGCCCTTGGAGATGCGGTTTCGAAATCGCGTGGGAAGTGGGCGGTTAGCTTGCCGAGATCTTTTCGGGTTTGGCCATCCATTCCTTGCCGCGCAGCATCGCCTTCCAATAGACGGGCGGCAGGATCTGTTCCTTGAGGATCCAAGCGGCGCGGGTCGGTTTGGTGCCGTCGATCATCCACTTCGGCAGGGTCGGCAGCAGCACGCCACCATAGCCGAATTCCGCCAGAAGGATCTTGCCGCGTTCGACGGTCAGCGGGCAGGAGCCGTAGCCGTTGTAGATCGCGGTGGGCGATTTTCCGTCGATATCATCGACGAGGTTTTCGGCCACGATCGGCGCCTGCATCCTCGCGGCGGCTGCGGTCTTGGCGTTGGGGGCGTTCATCACGTCCCCGAGCGACCAGATATTTTCATACTCTGCATGGCGCAGTGTCGCCTGATCCACATCGACCCAGCCCGCGGCATCGGCCAAGGGCGAGACGCGGATGAAGTCCGGCGCGGTCTGTGGCGGGGTGACGTGCATCATGTCGAATTCGGTCGTGAGGGTTTCCGGCTCGGCATCGGGGCGGTTGATGGTGAAGGTCGCCGTCTTGGCGGACCCGTCCACGGCGGTCAGGTTGTGGAAGTAGTTCACCGTCGCGCCGTAGCGGTCGATGTATTTCTCGAGGGCGGGCACGTAGTCCT
Organism: Shimia sp. FJ5; assembly: GCF_032918335.1. Classification (NCBI taxonomy): domain Bacteria; kingdom Pseudomonadati; phylum Pseudomonadota; class Alphaproteobacteria; order Rhodobacterales; family Roseobacteraceae; genus Shimia; species Shimia sp. FJ5. The sequence goes on from NZ_JAWJUV010000002.1 coordinate 446,794, forward strand.
TCACCCCGAAGAGGACGCCGCCTGCGTTCATGAATTGCACATCGACAGAGCCGAGGCGGCCCATGCGCTCCCAGTTGTTGGCGGAGAGGTAGAGCGCCTTTTGCGGGGCACCGGCGCATTTGATCGGCATGGGCGGCTGGGTAAAGAGGGCGCGACCACCTTTGAAGCCGCGCACCAGTTCCCAAGTGTAGGGGGCGAGGTCATAGCGGTAGTTCGAGGTCACGCCGTTCTTGCCGAGCGTTTCGACGAGGCCCTCGACGGCGCCCCAGTCGAGCTTCAGCCCCGGGCAGACGACGAGGCGTTTGTACTTCACCACGCGGCAGCCATCGAGGACGACGGCGTTGTCCTTGGGTTCAAACGCGGCGACGGCGGATTTGAGCCAATGCACCCCTTTGGGGATCAGAGAGCCCATGGTCTTGGCTGTGGTCTCGGCGTCGAAGATGCCGCCGCCGACCATGGTCCAGCCGGGTTGGTAGTAATGCGTGCCTGCCGGGTCGATCACGGCGATCTCGAGGCCCGCGCGGCGCGCCTTGAGCGAAGAGGCCACGGCAATGCCCGCCGCGCCGCCGCCAACGATCACCACATCATAGGACGCATCGCCCGTATCGGTCGGGGTCTTGCCGCCATTGACGATGCGGCGCACGACGCCCGCCATGTCATAGCCTGCGGATTTGGTCGCGGCGAGGATGTCGGCGGTCGGTGTGTCGGCGGCCTTGGAGAGCGACCAGAGGGTCGCGCAGCGCGTGCCGGTGCGGCAATAGGCGAGGACAGGACCGGGAAGCTCCATCAGGGCGGTGCCGAAATCGGCGGCATCTGCGTCGGTGACCTTGCCGGAGACGACAGGCAGGTAGCGACAGGTCAGCCCTTCTTCGCGGGCGACGCGCTCGATCTCGTCAAAGGCGGGTTGGTCGGCGCCTTCGCCATCGGGGCGGTTGCAGATGATGGCACGAAAGCCCTTTGCGGCGATGGTGCGCACGTCCTCGGCGGTAATCTGCGGCGCGACCGAGATTTGGTCGGTGATCTTCTTGGCGTCCATGGGGCGGTCCTTCGGTATCGTGAGGGGCGTCAGCGGCGGCAGGTCGAGAGGCCGAGCACCCGGTAGAGCGGGCAGAACTTGAAGGCCGATGTCCCGGCAAGGACGAGGCCGACGAGGGCGAGGCCATATTTTATCATATCGTTTTGCCACAAGGCAGCCTCAAAGGCGAAGGGCAGGATGATGAGCGCCGCGCCGAGGATCAGGCGGATGAGGCGGTCGAGATTGCCGACATTGTGGGTCATGGATGGCTCCGATTCCGGTCTGTGCGTGCCGTGTATTTTGTTCATATATTCAATATCGCGCATTCATGGAAGGATTTACGGGGCGAAGAGACGGAGGCGCGTGGTCGCAGGGCCGTTGACAATCCCTCGTCTCAAGGGTTGGGTCAGGGCCTTGAAGGACAGGAGGGCGCGATGAGTGGGGCTTGGGAATTCTGGATCGACCGGGGCGGCACGTTTACGGATATCGTCGCCCGCAGGCCTGATGGGGGTGTGGCGACGCACAAGCTCTTGTCGGAGAACCCCGAACGCTATCGCGACGCCGCCGTGCAGGGCATCCGCGAGATCATGGGCGTGGACGAGGATTTCCCGGATGGGAGTATCCGCGCGGTGAAGATGGGCACGACCGTGGCGACCAACGCGCTTCTTGAGCGCAAGGGCGAGCGCATTCTTTTGGTCATCACCAAGGGATTCCGCGATCTTCTCGAGATCGGGTATCAGGCGCGGCCAAGGCTCTTTGATCTCGAGATCAAGCGCCCGGACCTCCTTTATGAGCGGGTCGTGGAGATGGATGAGCGGCTCGATGCGGAGGGGGCGGTGTTGCGCTCGCTCGACGAGGCGGCGCTGCGCGCGGAGATGCAGGCCGGGTTTGACGCCGGCATTCGCGCGGTGGCGATTGCCGGGCTGCATGGCTATCTCAACCCGGTGCACGAAGCACGCGCGGCAGAGATCGCCCGCGAGATCGGATTTACGCAGGTCTCGGCCAGTGCCGAGGTCTCGCGGCTGGCGAAGCTCGTGGGGCGCGGCGATACCACGGTGGTTGATGCTTACCTGTCGCCGATCCTGCGCCGCTATGTCGAGCAGGTTGCCGGGGCGCTCGATATGGGGCGGGCCTGTGAGCGGTTGTTGTTCATGCAATCCAACGGCGGGTTGACGGATGCGAGCCTGTTTCACGGGCGCGACGCGATCCTGTCGGGGCCGGCGGGAGGCATTGTCGGCATGGTCAAGACGGCAGAGGCGGCGGGGTTTGACCGCCTTATCGGCTTTGACATGGGCGGCACCTCGACGGATGTCAGCCATTATGCCGGGGAATACGAGCGCAGTTTCGAGACCGAGGTCGCGGGCGTGCGGATGCGCGCACCGATGATGGATATTCACACGGTCGCCGCCGGGGGCGGGTCGATCTGTTCCTTCCGCGATGGGCGCTATCAGGTGGGCCCCGAAAGCGCGGGCGCCGATCCTGGACCGGCTTGCTATCGCCGGGGCGGGCCGCTCACAGTGACCGATTGCAATGTCATGCTTGGCAAGCTCAACCCCGATCACTTCCCGCAGGTCTTTGGCCCCGAGGGGGATCAACCGCTCGACGCAGAGGTCGTGCGGGAGAAGTTCGCAGCCCTTGCGGCAGAGATCGCCGAGGCCACGGGGCAGGAGGCGCAAAGCCCCGAGGCGGTCGCCGAGGGGTTCCTGCGCATTGCGGTCGACAACATGGCCAACGCGATCAAGAAGATTAGCGTGCAGCGCGGCCATGATGTGACGCGCTACACGCTCCAGTGTTTCGGTGGCGCGGGCGGGCAGCATGCTTGTCTCGTGGCGGATGCCTTGGGCATGACACGGGTGTTCGTACATCCGCATGCAGGCGTTCTTTCGGCCTATGGTATGGGGCTTGCCGAAATTCGTGCCATGCGGGAAGTGCAGTTCGAAGCGCCTGTCGCTGACGAGGCGGCGGCCCTGTCGGCCCTTGCGGAGCTTATTGCGGCGGCGGAAGACGAGGTGCGCAGCCAAGGCGTCCGAGAGGTCCGCACCGAGGCCCGGGCGCATCTGCGCTATGAAGGTTCGCACCAAGCGCTTGAAGTGGCGCACGGCAGCGCCGAGGAGATGCGCGCCGCCTTCGAGGCGGCGCACCAACAGCGGTTCGGCTTTGTCTCGCCCGAGCGCGGTTTGATGGTCGAGATGCTCTCGGTCGAAGCGATTGGCGAAACGGGCGAGGCACCGGGCATCGTCGATCATGCGGGCGATGGCCGCGCGATCGCGCATATTCCAGTGCACCTTGAAGAGGCGCGGCGCGATGTGCCGCTCTACGATCGCGCCACGCTTGGCACCGGCGTGAAAGTCGAGGGCCCGGCGGTTATCACCGAGGCCACCGGCACCAACATGATCGAGCCGGGCTGGCGCGCCGAGGTGGACGGTTTTGGCAACCTCATTCTTGAGCGGGTGACGGAGAAGGCGCGCGCAAGGGCGGCGGGGACCGAGGCTGATCCGGTCCTGCTTGAAGTGTTCAACAACCTCTTCATGTCGGTTGCGGACCAGATGGGTGCGACGCTCGCCAATACGTCCTGGTCGGTGAACATCAAGGAACGGCTTGATTTCTCTTGTGCGATTTTCGACACGGCAGGCGATCTTGTCGCCAATGCACCGCATGTGCCGGTGCATCTTGGCTCTATGTCGGATTCCATCCGCACGGTGATGCGCGAGAACCCGGACGTGGCCGAGGGCGACGCCTTCATGCTCAATTCGCCCTATAACGGTGGCACGCATCTGCCGGATGTGACGGTTGTGACGCCGGTGTTCCATGGTGGCGAGGTGGTGTTCTGGCTCGGCTCGCGGGGGCATCATGCGGATATCGGCGGGCGCACGCCGGGATCCGGGCCGCCGGATTCCAAGCATATCGAGGAAGAGGGCGTGTTGATCGACAATGTGCGCCTCGTCGAAGCGGGCCATTTTCAGGAAGCGCGGGCGCGCGAGGTCTTGGCCAGCGGTCGGTATCCGGCGCGCAACCCGGATCAGAACATGGCCGACCTCAAGGCGCAGGTGGCGGCGAACGAGACCGGGCGGCGCGAACTGCTCAAGGTGGTGGGGCAATACGGGCTCGACGTGGTGCAGGCCTATATGGGCCATGTGCAGGACAATGCCGAAGAATCCGTGCGCCGTGTCGTGGACCGGCTTGGTGACGGGGCGTTTTCCTACGAGATGGACAATGGGGCGCAGATCGAGGTGCGGGTGTCCGTGGACCGGGACGCGCGTGAGGCGGTGATCGACTTCACCGGAACCAGCGCACAGCAAGAGGGCAACTATAACGCGCCGCTGTCGATCTGTCGGGCAGTGGTGCTCTATGTGTTCCGCACCATGGTGGGGGCCGAGATTCCGCTCAACGAGGGCTGTCTCAAGCCGCTGCGGATCACCGTGCCGGAAGGGTCGATGCTCAACCCCGGCTATCCGGCGGCGGTCATCGCGGGAAACACGGAGGTCAGCCAGGCGACTTGTAACGCGCTCTATGGGGCGCTTGGGGTGATGGCGTGTAGTCAGGCGACGATGAACAATTTCATCTGGGGCAATGACGACTTTCAGAACTACGAGACCATTGCGGGCGGCACAGGCGCGGGGCCGGGATTCCGGGGCTGCGACGCGGTGCAAAGCCACATGACCAACACGCGGATGACCGACCCGGAAATCCTCGAGAAACGCTTTCCGGTGCGGCTCGAAACCTTCCGAATTCGACCCGAGTCCGGCGGAAAAGGGCAGTGGGATGGCGGCAATGGCGCGCTTCGGACCATGCGCTTCCTCGTGCCGGTGACGGTCACGACGCTGACCTCGCACCGCCGGGTGCCACCGTTTGGCGGCGATGGCGGTGGGGCCGGGGCCGTGGGCGAGAACTGGGCCGAGATGCCGGATGGAACGCGCAAAGATTTGCCGGGCAATGCCGAGATCGACCTGCCCGCGGGCAGCGTCTTTGGCATGGCCACACCGGGCGGCGGCGGTTGGGGGAGGTAAGCGGAGCGCGCCCGAGGGCGCGCGCAGGATGAGCGCCTTGCGGCGCAGATGCGAGGCGCTGCCTCGCGCTCCGGAGTATTTTCACAAAGGTGAAGAAGGGGCGCAGGTCTGTTCTTCCCCTTTGTAGAAATACTCCCGCCGGAGGCACGTCGCTCCCGGGCCCCTATGGGCACGGGAGCATATCATGGGCGCTGCCAAAGGCAGCGCGCCTTTGGATCACGCGGCGGAGAAGCCTGCGTCGAGGGCGGAAAGGATCGTGTCGATCTCGCCTTCCGAAATGGTCAGGGGCGGTGACATCAGGATGTTGTGCATGCCGAGCCGCACCATGGCGCCCGCCTCGTAGGCGGTTTGATGGATGCGGGCCATGGTTGCGCCGTCCATCGGGGTCTTGGCGGGTTTGTCCGAGACGATCTCGATCCCGGTCATCAGCCCGTGGCCACCGCGCACATCGCCGATGATGTCGTGTTTTTCGGCGAGTTTCAGCACGCCTTCGTAAAGCTGGGTGCCGCGGGCGGCGGCGTTGCTCTTGAGGTCGAGGCGCTTGGTCTCGGCGAGGGTGGCGATCACGGCGGCGGCGCCGACCGGGTGGGCCGAATAGGTGTAGCCGTGATAGATGCCCGCTTCGCCGCTATTGTCCTTTTCAAAGACTTCGGCCACGGCCTCGCTGATTAGGCAGGCGCCGACGGGGAAGTAGCCCGAGGTGATGCCCTTGGCGGTTGTCATCAGGTCGGGTTGGACGCCCCAGTGGCGCGCGCCGGACCAGTCGCCTGTGCGGCCAAAGCCGGTGATGACCTCGTCGGAGATCATCAGGATGCCGTGGCGGTCGCAGATTTCGCGCATCAGGCCCATGAAGGAGGCGTCGGGTACGATCACGCCGCCTGCGCCCTGAATCGGTTCCATGATGAAGGCGGCGATGGTGTTCGCGCCTTGGAAGGCGATCTCGTCCTCAAAGGCGGCGGCGATATTCTGGGCAAGCTGCGCCGGGTCGGTCTCGTTGAACGGGTTGCGATAGGTGTAGGGCGAGGGCAGGTGGAAACAGCCCGGCAGGAGCGGTTCGTAGTTGATGCGGAAGCGGTTGTTGCCATTGACCGAGGCACCGCCGAAATGCGTGCCGTGATAGCCCTTCTTGAGCGAGATGAATTTCGTCCGGGTCGGTTCGCCGCGCAGGCGGTGATACTGGCGCGCGAGGCGCAGGGCGGTTTCGACGCTGTCGCTGCCGCCGGAGGTAAAGAAGACCCGGCCCATGCCGTCCTCGGCAAAGAATTCGCGCACCGCATAAGAGGCCTCGATCGCGGGCGGGTTCGAGGTGCCTGCGAAGGCGGAATAATAGGGCAGGTCGTAGAGCTGTTTCGCAATCGCCTCTTTCACCACGTCGTTGGAATAGCCGAGGTTCACGCACCAGAGGCCACCCACGGCGTCGACCGTGCTATGGCCGTCGATGTCGGTGATCGAGACACCGGAGGCACCGGTGATGATTTTTGGCGTGTTGGATTGTAGGTCGCCGGGGGCGCCCATCGGGTGCCAGAGGTGGCGGGCATTGTTTTCCTTGAGGAAGTTTTCGTCTTTCATGGCGTGTCCTGACTCTCGGCCCTGATTCTCGGGATTTGTGAATTTGATCAAATCCTACGCCTCTTGTTTGTCCTGTCCAGAGTGAAGGCGAAAACGCTGCGAAAACGGCGCGGATCGCTGTGGCAGAATCGGGAGTGCGCGTGCTAGGTTTTGGGCTATGCCTCAAACTGACCCCAAGATAAGCGAAAACCGCCCGGTAATTCGGCAATTGGACGATGCTGCGATCAATCGGATCGCGGCGGGCGAAGTCGTGGAGCGTCCGGCCTCTGCGGTCAAGGAACTTGTGGAGAATGCGCTCGACGCAGGCGCGCGGCGGATCGAGGTCGCCTATGGCGATGGTGGCAAGACATTGATCCGGGTGACGGATGACGGTTGCGGCATCGCGCCGGGGGATTTGCCGCTGGCGCTTGCGCGCCATGCCACGTCGAAGATCGATGGCAGCGACCTTCTTGATATTCACACCTTCGGGTTTCGGGGCGAGGCCTTGCCGTCGCTTGGTGCGGTGGGGCGGCTTAGGATCACCTCGCGGGCTGCGGGCGAGGACGCCGCCGAGATCGTGGTCGAAGGCGGCCGCATGGGGGCGGTGAAACCGGCGGCGTTGAGCAAGGGTACGCGGGTCGAGTTGCGGGATCTGTTTTATGCGACGCCGGCGCGGCTCAAGTTCATGCGCTCGGACCGGGCCGAGGCGCAGGCGATCACGGATGTGGTCAAGCGGCTGGCCATGGCAGAGCCGTTCGTGGGCTTCACGTTGCGCGATGTGACGGGCGGCGGCGAGGGGCGCGTGACCTTCCGCACGGAGCCAGAAAGCGGCGATCTTTTCGACGCGCTACACGGGCGGCTTGCAGGCATCATTGGCAAAGAGTTCGCAGAAAACGCGCTCCGGATTGATGCCGAGCGCGAGGGGCTGCACCTTGTGGGCTATGCCGCCCTGCCGACCTATTCGCGGGGATCGGCGGTCGCGCAGTATCTTTTCGTCAACGGGCGGCCTGTGAAGGACAAGCTTCTCGTTGGGGCGCTTCGGGGGGCGTATTTCGATTTCCTCAGCCGCGACCGGCATCCGGCGGCGGCGTTGTTCATTGATTGCGATCCGCATCTTGTCGACGTGAACGTGCATCCGGCGAAATCGGAGGTGCGGTTCCGCGATCCGGGGATGGCGCGGGGGCTGATCGTGTCGGCACTACGCCATGCGTTGGCGGAGGCGGGGCACCGGGCCTCGACCACCGTGGCGGGCGCGACGCTCGGGGCGTTCAGGCCCGAACCTATGGGAGATAGCCCCGCGCGGGTCTATCAGATGGATCGCCCGTCGTTTGGCGCGCGCACGACAGCCTATGCAGCGCAGGCGCCGCACGCCACGCCGGGCTTTGCCGAGTTTTCGGACGCCTATAGCGCGCGGGTCGAGCCGGTTGTCGAAGAGACGGCGCCGGAGGAGGGCGCACCCCGGCTCGAGGCGCTGCCGCTAGGGGCGGCGCGGGCGCAGGTGCATGAGAATTACATCGTCGCCCAGACAGAGACGGGCATGGTCCTTGTCGATCAGCACGCGGCGCATGAACGACTTGTCTATGAAAAGCTGAAACACCAGATGGCCGAGAACGGGGTTGCGGCGCAGGCGTTGCTCATCCCCGAGATTGTCGAATTGTCCGAGGGCGATTGCGCGCGGCTCCTCGCGGTGGCGGAGGAGTTGACGACGCTTGGCCTCACCATTGAGCCGTTTGGCGGCGGGGCGGTCGCGGTGCGCGAGACCCCGGCGATTCTTGGTGAGGTCAATGCGCGGGCGATGGTGCTCGATATTCTTGACGAGTTGGACGATCAGGGCGAGAGCCTGTTGGTGCGGGCCAAGATCGAGGCAATCCTGAGCCGGGTGGCCTGTCACGGGTCGATCCGGTCGGGGCGGCGGATGCGGGCGGATGAGATGAACGCGCTTTTGCGCGAGATGGAAGCGACGCCGCATTCGGGCCAATGCAACCACGGGCGGCCGACTTACGTTGAGTTGAAACTAAGCGATATCGAGAGGCTGTTCGGGCGGACATGATCCAGGTCGGTGAGTATCTTTTGGGGCCGGTGGAAGTAATCGGTCTGGGCGCAGTGGCGCTTGTGATCCTGTTGTTGATCCTCGCGATCCGGGCGGCGGGGCGGTCGGCGCGGGTTGCCGAGCCGCTTGCGCATCAGATCGGGGCGTTGGGGCAGCGGGTCGAAACCCTCTCGGCGGGGCAGCAGCAGTTGTCGGGGGGCCTCACCCATGTGGCCGAGTCGCAGGCGGCGGCGCAGGCGAACCTTTTGCAGCACATGGAAAAGCGGCTTCAGCAGGTGAACCAACAGATGACCGAGAACCTGCAAGGCTCGTCCCGGCGCACGGCGCATAGCTTGGGCGAGTTGCAGGAGCGGCTTAAGACCATCGACAAGGCGCAGGAAAACATCACCAAGCTATCGGGCGATGTGCTGTCGTTGCAGGATATCCTGTCGAACAAGCAGACGCGCGGGGCGTTCGGGGAGATTCAGCTCAACGACATTGTCGGCAAGGCGCTCCCGAAGGATTCCTATGCGCTTCAGCAGACGCTTTCGAACGGGAAGCGGGCGGATTGCCTGATCCATCTGCCGAACCCGCCGGGGCCGATTGTCATCGACTCAAAATTCCCGCTCGAACCTTATGAGGCCTTGCGCCGGGCCGAGACGCAGGGGCAGCTGAACGAGGCGGCGCGGATGCTTCGGACGGCGGTGCGAGCGCATATCAAGGCGATCTCGGAGAAATACATCCTTGAGGGCGAGACGGCGGATGGGGCGTTGATGTTCCTGCCATCAGAGGCCGTCTATGCCGAGCTACACGCGAATTTCCCCGAGCTTGTGCGCGAGGGGTTTGCGGCGCGGGTCTGGATCGTGTCGCCGACGACCTGCATGGCGACACTGAACACGATGCGCGCGATCCTCAAGGACGCACGGATGCGGGAACAGGCGGGCGCGATCCGGCGCGAGCTTGGCCTGCTTTATGCGGATGTGGAGCGGCTTGGGACGCGGGTCGAGAACCTTGATCGGCATTTCGGACAGGCGGCGAAGGACCTTTCGGACATCAAGATCAGCGCCGACAAGGCGGGCCGTCGGGCACGGCGTCTCGACAATTTCGACTTTGAGGAACTGGCGCCCGAAAGCGAAGAAGCGATCCCGCTTGCCAAGCCCGAAGGCTAAAGGCGACTCCGACGTTCAGAAGTGTGCTATCCTGCCCGCCAGTGCGGGACGAGGATATGAGGTTACCCTGAAAACACATTAAGAACGGGAAGGACGGGACATGCGCGGAGTCTCACTTTGGTTTTTCGGGCTGGCGGTTGTCAGCGCACTCTGTGGCATGGTGTGGGGCATCCAGATGTCTGCCAGCCACAATCATTCATTGTCCCCGGCTCATGCTCATCTCAATCTCATCGGTTGGGCCGGGTTTGCGATTATCGGGATCTACTATCACCTCATCCCCTCGGCGGCGGAGTCGATCATGGCGAAGGTGCATTTCGCGGTGGCGGCGGTGGGGCTTGTTCTCATTGTGCCGGGCATTGTTCAGGCGCTGCGCCAGACGGGTGAGACGCTTGCCAAGGCCGGCTCGATCCTGACGCTTTTGGGGATGGTGATCTTTGCAATCACCGTCTGGCGCAACCGGGGTTGAGAAAGACCGCACCGCGATGAATTGATTTGCGTAAGATCAAGGACCGGGTGCATGATAGCCGGGCAAGATGCGGACCAGGACAATGTCAGGAGGCGCCAAAATGCTCGAGATTACACCGTGGAAAGTTGCCCAAGTGGTGCTTATGGGGCGCGAGTTGGACCGCGCCGAAGGCGAGTTGCGCGCGTTCATTGAACGTCTGAACGAGGATGAACAGGCGAGCCTTGTCGCTGTGATGTGGATCGGGCGCGAAAGTTTTACGGCCGATGAGCTTGGCGAGGCGATTGCCACGGCCAAGGCCGAGGCGACGGCGCCAACAGCGGATTACCTGCTCGGTTCGCCGCATATGTCGGATCACCTTGAGAACGGCATGGATGAGCTTGGCATGTCGCTTGCCGACGAGGAAGACGACCTCGTGCGCGGCGGTTAAGCAGCGATCTTCCGGAATTGAAAAAGAGACGGCGGAGGCGACAAACCTCCGCCGTTCTTCGTATCAAGCCAGATGGTCCACGATCTCGAGGTGCTGGGCCAGTGTGTCGATCTCGCCAAGCCAACGGGTGAACAGCTTGGGATCGCTTGGTGCCGCGGAGACGCCCGCGGGAATCTCGCGGTTCAGCACGGATTCGACGGCGAGGGAGACCGGGATCGAGACGAGGCGCGACATGGCGGTGCCGCGGTCGTCGCCCCAAGCGTCCATGACATAGGTCTTGTGCCAGACCTCGGCCCCGTCTTTCTCGGCGGTGAGGCCGACGCAGAGCACGACGCGGTCCGCTTCGCCTTCGTCATAGGCGTTTTCGTCCCAGAACTGGTCCGACATGTCCTTGAGCCGCGCTTCGCCCTCGGGTCCGGAGAGGGTTTCGATTTCCTTGAACACGTGGTCCCAAGCTTCGGTCCAGCCGTTGAGGCGCAGGGTGCCCCGCACAAACTCTTTGACCGACCAGTTGGGATCGAACTTGTAATCCTTCATGAAGGGGATCGAGTCGCGGTTCGGGTAGACCTCGAAGCTTTCCGGGGTCGGTAGCGGCGCGTCGTAGGAGGAGATCGCATCCCAAGGGCGGGCCACGTCGAGCGGCGCGAAATCACGGATCGAGCGGGAGGGCGAGCGCAGGGCCTTCAAGACGCCGAGCGGCGACCAGCTAAACTTGTAGCGGAAGGGGTTCGGCTCTTTCGGGATGCCGCCGCAATAGGAGATGAAGGAGAGCGTATTCCCCGCATCATAGGCCTTTGAGGCGCGATAATCGGCGATCAGCGCATGGGCCATCAGGTGGTCGATGCCCGGATCGAGGCCCACCTCGTTGACGCAGGCGACACCGGCGGCGCGAGCCTTGTCGTCAAGCGCCTTCATCTCGGGCGCGATATAGGAGGAGGAGACGAAATGTGCCTCTTTGGAAATGCAGAGCTCGGCCAGTGGCACATGCCAGTCGCCAGGCAGCATGGAGACCACCACATCGCCCTTGGCCAGTTCGGCGCCGAGCGTGTCGATGTCGAAGGCTTTGATCTTGTCGGTCAGGTCGCCCACAGCCTCGCGGGCCTTGTCGGTCGTCCGGTTCCAGACGGTGATCTCGTGGCCTGCCTCGAGCAGGCGGCGCAGGCCGGGGATGGCGGAGAGGCCGGTGCCACACCAGTGAATCGTCATCGTTTGGGTCCTTTCATCCGTATTTCAGTTTTGCGGTGACGATGGCAATCATCACCAAGGTGCCGACGGTGTTGGCGAGGATAATGGGCCAGTCCATCAGCAGAAGGCCATAGGCGAGCCATAGCATCACGTTCACGAGGAACAGGCCATTGGCGAGGAGCGACAGGTCGCGGGTATCGCCGGTGCGCCAGACGCGTACCGCTTGCGGTGCCCAACTGATCGCGCCCAGCACGGCGGCGGCGTAGCCGATCACCGGGGTCAATGTCGCCGACATGGGTCAGACCTTTGCCACATGGGTTTGGAAATCGGCCTCGGCGCGGGTCCAGACGCCACCCGAGAGGTCATCCACCGAGAGCAAGGTCGGCAGAAGCTGGGCGGCGTAGTCCTCGGAGGATTCCAGCGGCAGGAGAGAGGGCAGGTTGTCGATCGCCATCACATCGAGCGGCGGATTCTCGTGGACGCGCAGGGCCGGGGCATCCCATGTGGTCGCCTCCGCATAGACCGGGACGGGGTTATAGTCGCTGTCGGGATCGCAGGCGACATCGCCGATGGCCGAGAGGGTGCGGGGGGCGGACTTGGCGCTTGCAGGGACGAACACAGGCGTGCCGGGGCGCGCGAAGATGCAGTTCATGAAGATGTCATGGTCGAGAAGCTCTGGGAAAGGGCCGCCCGAGGCGGTCTCGGCCATGTCCCATTTGGTCACCGAGATGCCCATGGTCTCGAGCATGTCAGAGGCCCCGGTGCCGACACGGCCCAGAGCGCCGATGACGATCGCCGTCGGCATGTCGCGGTCGAGTGTGTCGAGTCCGGCGCCGATATCGTCAAGCATGGCGTCCTTGTTGGGATAGCTCGAGACCGGGCCGCAAAGGCCGCCCGCCTGCTGTTCGATCCAGGCCTTGAGGGTCACGGCGGCACCGGCATAGCCCGCCCAATAGCCGAAGGCGGCAACGCGGCGTCCGTCTTCGTCGACGAGATACTCGAGGTCAAAGAGGGTGCCGCCCCCGGCCTTGAAGCGGCGCAGGAGGGCAGCGCCGGAGTGTTGGCCCTTGTAGGCGTGGCCGAACATGATGTGGCGATGCGGCAGGGGCGTGCCGTCTTCGGGGAGTTCCTTCAGACCGAAAATGATCGCGTCCTGCGGGGCGGTGGGCCAGCTATTCTCGGGTGCGATGTCGCAGCCTGCGGCGCGGTAGCCGTCAATCGGGATCGCGCGCACCGAGCTATCCTCGACTGTGACGCGGATGCCCTTGTCCAGAAGCGCTTTTGCGCCCTCCGGTGTCAGCCCGACGCGGTCTTCGTTTGGCCTCTGTTCGGCCCGCACCCAGAGATGTGTCATGTCCGTTCCCTCGCTTTTGTCCGAATGGTAAATCAGCCCTCGCGGGGAATGACAAGCGGTTGGCGTGATCCAGCGGCGCGCCGCCGGGGCGGCGCACAGGATATGCGCCTTTGGCGCGGGGGAGGGGCCAGCCCCTCTTGGCCGCAGGGCGGCCAATTCACCCCGGGATATTGTGAGCAAGAGGAAGAGTGGGGTGGGGGGTTAGCGGCGGCCTTCGCGCAGCCAGCCAAGCAGGATCAGGGAGGCGGACATGAGCAGCGTGAGCCAAGGTGGCAGGAGCGCCGTGCGGGCGATGTCGAGGGTTTCAAAGGCGCCGCGTGGCGTTATCCCCATCCAGCCGCGCCCGGCGGCGGGGCGGCCTTCGCGCACGGCGCGCAGGGTCGGCAGGCCGTCTTCGAGCGCGAAGCTGCCGCCTTGGCGGGTCTCGATCAAGGGGGCGAGCACCGTGTCGGTGACGATGGTGCGTTCGAATTCGCGTGGGGCGGCGGGACCGAGGCCGATCACCGCTTCATGGTCGTCATTGGCGAGGCGGTAGAGGCCGATCTCGGGGCCGGTGTAGCGGGTTTCGAACTGACCGGGGCGTGTCTCCTGCATGGGGCGTGTCTCCGTCGCGCCGGAGGGGGTCGTGATGGTCACGTCGCCCACGGTGTCGGAGAGGGAGCGGCGGATAATGCGCATGGTGCGGCCCGTGGCCTCGGCCCAGAGCGCCTCTTCCTCGAGGTCGGGTTCTCCCATCATCCAATGGGCGAGACGGCGCAGCAATTCGAGCTGTGGCCCGCCGCCCTCATAGCCGCGTGCCCAGAGCCAGGCGTGGTCGGAGGCGAGAAGCGCGACACGGCCTTCGCCAACCCGTTCGAGGACGAGGAGCGGCAGGTCGTCATGGCCGGTCATCAGCACGTTGCCCGCGCCCGGTTCGACCTCGATCTGGCGCAGCCAGCGGCCCCAGTCGCCGTCCTGTGGCAAGTCGTTTGTCACCGGGTGGCGCGCGCCGAGATCGGAGACCTTGGGCGCAAAGGGCGCGTCGATCACCCGCGCGGTGGGGCGGGCGGGGAGCACCTCGCCGAGAGGTGAGCGGAAGATGGAGTCGGCGCTCGCAAAGTCCGGCCCGGCGGCGACCAGCACCGCGCCGCCGGTCTGGACATACATCGCCACGTTCTCGAGGTAGAGCGAGGGCAGGATGCCGCGACGTTGGTAACGGTCGAAGATGATGAGGTCGAAATCCTCGATCTTGTCCATGAACAGTTCGCGCGTCGGAAAGGCGATGAGCGAGAGTTCAGAGACCGGCACGCCGTCCTGTTTCTCGGGTGGGCGCAGGATGGTGAAATGCACGAGGTCCACGGAGGCGTCGGATTTCAGAAGGTTGCGCCATGTGCGGCCGCCGGGATGCGGTTCGCCCGAGACAAGCAGGACGCGCAGGCGGTCGCGCACGCCGTTGATTTGCACCACGGCGCTATTGTTGCGGTCGGTGAGTTCGCCGGGGGCGGTCGGCACGGTGATCTGGATCACGTTGCGCCCGCCATGGGTCAGGGTCAGGGGCAGTTCTGCGGTGACGCCGACACGCAGGTCAAAGCGTTGCGGCGGCGCGCCGTCGATGGAAATCTCGAGCGGGGCGGTGCCGGTCTCGGAGGCAGGCACGGCGCCACTATCCTCGATGCGCAGTGTCAGGCGGATTTCCTCGTCGAGGATAGCGAAGGCGGGGGCGCCGGTGACGGTCAGGCGGCGATCCCAGTCGGTTTCGCGTCCGGTATGGAGGAGGTGCAGGGGCGCTGGAAGGTCGGGCGCGCGGGTCATGTCGTGCACATGGCCATCGCTCAGGGCGAAGATACCAGCAATGCGGGCGCGAGGTTCTTCGGCCAGCGCTTCGGAGAGCGCGGTCATCATTTCGGTGCCTGCGTTCTCTGCGCCGTCGGGCACTGTGATGCGGCGCAGCTCGGTATTGGGGCGCGCGGTGATGCGGGCGGCCAGCGCCTCGGCGGCGGTTTCGGTTGTGGCGGCACGATCGGCGAGGCGTTGGCTCGCGCTTTGGTCCTCGAGCATGAGGACGATATCGCTCAGGGGCGCGCGGTTCTCGCGTTGCAGCACCGGGCCTGCGAGCGCGGCGAGGATGACCAGCGCGGCGAGGCCCCGGAAGGCCCAGCCGGAGAGGCGGCGCCAGAAGGCCCAACCGACAAAGACCAACGCCAGCGCGGCGAGAAGCCCAAGTGCCCAGAGGGGCAGGAGGGGATCGAAGAGCACGTGTCCGGTCATTGGCCGAGCCTGTCGAGAAGGGCGGGGACATGGACCTGATCGGATTTATAGTTGCCGGTCAGCACATGCATCACGAGGTTGACGCCGAAGCGGTAGGCCAATTCGCGCTGGCGTTCGCCGCTGCGGCCCCGGCCCACGGGGTAGAGCGCGTTGCCGTTGCGATCCATGGCCCAAGCGGCGGCCCAGTCGTTGCCGCCGATGACCACAGGCGTCACACCATCGTTGAGATTGCGGAAGGGCATGCCTTCGATCTTTTCGGCATCGGCGGGGGCGGCTTCGACCCAGACATCACGGCTCGTATAGCGGCCGGGGAAGTCCTGAAGGAGGTAGAAGGTCCGGGTCAGCACGTGGTCGCCAGGCACGGGTTCGAGTGGCGGGATGTCGAGCGGTGCGGCGAGGCGTTGGAGCTTGCGCCCATTGGGGCTTGCCGAGCCAAAGCGGGCAACATCGGCGTCGCGGGTGTCAAACAAGATCATGCCGCCCGCGCGCAGGTAAGCGTTGAGCTTGGCATAGGCTTCGTCGGAGGGGATCGGCTGGTCCGGGGTGATGGGCCAGTAGAGGAGCGGGTAGAGGGCGATCTCGTCGGTTTCGAGGTTGATCGCAGCAGGCTCGGTCGGCTCCACCGAGGTTCGGAAGAAGAGGGTTTCCGACAGGCCGAGGAGGCCCGCATGGGCGGTGTCGTCGATCCGGGCGGTGCCGGTCAGGACATGGGCGAGCACCACTTCGCGGGTATCGGCAATGGCGCGGCGTTCGTCGGCACGCGCCTCGGGAATGGGCAGGGCGAGCAGCAGGACAATGCTTGTCGCTGCGCGGGCGCCACGCAGGCGACCGGACACGGCGAGAGAGGCAAGAATGTCGAGCAGCAATAGCGCAAGGGCGCCCGCGAGGAGCGGACCGGCAAGCGGGCGTTCGGGCGCGGCTTCGAAGCCGGTGATGACGGTGCCTGCGGGCCAGTTCGCGGGGAGGAGCTCGGTCTCGCTGGAGATCACGTTGCGGGCGACAAGCCGGGCGCCGGAGCGGTAAAGGCCGGGACGGAGCGCCGGGCCGAGGGGGGCGGTCGCAAGGTCTTCGCCGGAGACGCCCACGAGGGTGGGGTCGTCCTGTAGGCGGCCAAAGCCATCGAGGACGCGCACGGGCTGCCATGTGGTGCCGGCGAGGCGCTCTTCGTCCGAGAGTGTCGTCGCGCTCAGGATAGCGAGGCGGTCGAGCATGCGCACGAAGAGGCCGGAAAGCGGCAGGCCGGACCATTCGGCATTGGCGGTCACGTGGAAGAGGACGACCTGTCCTTCGCCGAGGCGCTTGCGGGTGACGAGGGGCGTGCCGTCGGAGAGCTCGGCGATGACGCGGGAGGCGAGGTTGGGGTCGGGCTGGGCCATGACCTGTGCCTCGATGCGAACCTCGTCAGGGACGGGGAGGCCGTGGAACGGGCTTTCGGCGGGGAAGGGGGCGAGGGCCTTCGGCTCGCCCCAGCTCATTGCGCCACCAACGCTACGGCCTCCGGCGCGCAGGCGCACGGGCAGGAGCGGGTCTTCGGAGGTGCCGCCCGCGCTGGCTGCGGCGAGGCGCGGTCCGGCAAAACGCAGCAGAAGGCCGCCCTCGGCGATCCAGTCGGAGAGATCGGCGGTTTCTCCGTCCGAGAGTGTTGCCACGTCGGCCAACACGATCACATCCGGGTTCGCGGGCAGGACAACGGAGAGCGCGCCTTCGAGGATGTCGGCATTGGGGCTCAAGGCTTGGCGCAGGTAGTGCAGCGGCGACAGGAGTTCGAGCCCTTCGCGGGATTCGCGCCCGGCGATCAGGGCGACTTCGCGGCGGCGCAGGGAGTCATCAGAGAGGGAAACGGCGGCGGCGGAGCGTTGGCCCGCGATCTCAAACCGGGAGATTCGCGCCCGCAATTCGGCAGGCAGGGAGAGGTCGGTTGATGCGGTGGCATCGCCGGGTGCGAAGGAGAGCGGCGCGGTGGCAAGGACACGGGCGGCGCCGGAGGGATCGAGGCCGTGGGCTTCGACGGTGATATCGCGCGCGAGGGGCGTGGCGGCGCGGCGGGCCTCGATGGTCAGGATACCTTCGGAGACCTCGGTCGGGGCGAGGGCGAGAGCCGCGCGGCTGCCTTCGACGATCTCGACCCGGCCCTTGTCTTCGAGCGCGGCAAGCAGCGTGCGGCGTTCGGAGTTCTCAAGGCCGTCGGACATCCAGAGCGTATCGAAACCGGTGTCGGGAAGGGCGTCGGCGAGGGTTGTGAGGGTGTCGGGCAGGGGTTGCCATGGGGATGGCGAAATCCCTGCGAGCTGTGCCTGCCACGTGGCTGCGGGCTGGAAGCGTGGAGTCTCGGCGGCGGTCAGTTGCACCAGCGCAACCTCGCGGCCCGCGCGGTGGGCTTCGTCGAGGCGGGTGTCGAGCATGGCCATTTGCGCACGCCAGTTCGCCGCCGCGCCCCAGCCGCCGTCGAGCAGGACCAAGAGGCGGTCTTGGCGGGCGGTGTCGGTTTGCTCGGGATTGAGGACAGGGCCAGCGAGCCCAAGGATGAGCGCGGCAATGGCAAGTGCACGCAAGAGCAAGAGCCACCACGGGGTGCGGTCGGTGACGGTATCCTCGTCCGTGAGGCCGATAAGAAGGGCGACGCCGGGAAAGCGGCGCACGATCGGCGCGGGCGGGATGGCGCGCAGGAGAATCCACAAAACAGGCAGCGCCAGCAGTGCATAAAGCAGCCAGGGTGTCGTGAAGCCTATGGAAAGCGCCCCCATCATGGGCGACGTTCCAGCGCGCGATAGAGCCAGAGAAGCGCCGATTGCGCCGATTGCGTCGTGTCATGCGGCGCGAATTGCCAGCCCGTTGTTGCCGCAAGCGCCTTGAGCCGGGCGCGGCGTTCGATCAGCCGCTCCATGTAGCGGTCGCGCAGGTCGGAGGCCTTGCGGGTCTCGTGGCTGAGGCTTGCGCCCATACTCTCAAAGACGGCGCGACCGTGGAAGGGAAAGCTCTCTTCGGCGGGGTCGAGCACCTGCATCATGACGCCGCGAATGCCCCGGTCGGCGGCTTTGAAGAGGGCGGCCTCGACGGCGTCGAAATCACCAAGGAAATCCGAGATAAAGAGCGCGCGGGCATGGGGCAGCATGGCGCGAGCTTCGGGAGTTCCGAAATCCTCGCCGCTTGGCCCGAGAAGCATCTCGGTCAGGCGCAGGATCTGGCCTTCGCCCCGGCGCGGGGGCAGGGCGGTGCCTGTGAGGCCGACGCGTTCTCCGGCACGGATCAGGAGGATCGCCACCGCAAGCGCGAGGGTGCGGGCGCGGTCGCCCTTGGTCATGCCTGTCTTGAGGCTGGTGAAGTCCATCGAGGCAGAGCGGTCCACCCAGAGCATCACCGATTGCGCCACCTGCCATTCACGCTGACGCACGAATTGCGCGTCCGAGCGCGCCGAGCGGCGCCAGTCGATCATGCGCAGGGAATCACCGGGTTGGATCGGGCGGTATTGCCAGAAATCATCTCCCAAACCTGCGCGACGCCGCCCGTGTTCACCCAAGAGCACCGTCCCGGCGAGGTGTTCGGCCTCGGCAAGGAGCGGCGGCAGGCGGGCGGCCTCGGTCTCGGCGCGCGTGCGAAGATGGGCGGTGTCCGTCACGCGGCGGCTCCGATCCCGTCCATCCCGGCGAGGGTCTCGGCGATCAGGTCGGACACGGTCTCGCCCCGGGCGCGGGCCGCGAAAGTCAGCGCCATGCGGTGCGACAGGACCGGCACAGCCATCGCGGTCACGTCTTCGGCGGAGGGCACGAGGCGGCCATGTAGGAGCGCCTGCGCGCGTACCGTCAGCATCAGGGCCTGTGCGGCGCGGGGACCGGGCCCCCATGCAACGGTCTCGCGCACCGCTTCGGAGGCGGAGGGATCTTCGGGCCGGAAAGCGCGCACGAGGTCGAGGATCATTTCCACCACGCTTTCGCCGACGGGCATGCGTCGCAGAAGAGTCTGGGCGGCGATGAGGTCGGCGGCGGTAAAGACGGCGTGCGCTTCTTCCTCTTCGACGCCTGTCGTCGCGAGGAGAATGTCGCGTTCGGTGTCGCGGTCGGGATAGGGCACGTCGATCTGCACGAGGAAGCGGTCAAGCTGGGCCTCGGGGAGGGGGTAGGTGCCTTCCTGTTCGATGGGGTTTTGCGTTGCAAGCACGTGGAAGGGCGCATCGAGGGGGCGATCCTCGCCCGCGACGGTTACCTTTTTCTCCTGCATCGCTTGAAGGAGGGCGGATTGGGTTCGGGGGCTGGCGCGGTTGATCTCGTCCGCCATCAGGAGCTGACAGAAGATCGGGCCGGGGACAAAACGAAACTCGCGCGTGCCGCCCTTGCCTTTCTCGAGCACCTCAGAGCCGAGAATGTCGGCAGGCATGAGATCGGGCGTGAACTGCACCCGGTTGCCATTGAGGCCCATCACGGTCGAAAGGGTTTCGACGAGGCGCGTCTTACCAAGGCCGGGAAGGCCGATCAGCAGGGCATGTCCCCCACACAAGAGCGCCGAAAGCGTCAGGTCGACGACGCGCTCCTGACCGATGAACCGCTTGGTGATGGCGGTTTTGGCGGCTGCGAGCTGCCCGGTCAGCGCCTCGATATCCGCGACAAGATCGGCGTCTTGGGCCATGACAAGTCCTCCGCTAGGTTTATATCCTAAGAGAAACCATATCGCGGGGAACGGAAATGGCAAAAGCAATGAGCGGACAAATTCCCGTGACATCCTCGTTTGAGGGGATCGCGGAGGCGGCGCGTGATGCGGGAAAAGGCAAGACGCTCCCGCCTGTGCATCTCTGGAATCCGCCGCTTTCGGGCGATATCGACATTCGGATCGCCAAAGACGGGCGTTGGTATCACGAAGGTGGCGAAATCCGGCGCGCACCGCTGGTGCGGGTGTTCTCGACGATTCTCAAACGGGAGGGCGACGAGACCTTTCTTGTCACGCCGGTTGAGAAATGGCGGATCACGGTCGAGGACGCGGCCTTTGTCGCCGTCGATGTCGAGGCCGAGGGGCGCGGAGAGACGCAAGTCTTGCGGTTTGTGACCAATGTCGGCGACGTCGTCGAGGCTGGTGCGGAGACCCCCATCCGCGTTGAGGGTGGAGAGGAAGATCCCGCGCCTTATGTCATGGTGCGCGGTGGGCTTGAGGCGCGGATCGACCGCAAGAGTTTCTATCGCATGGTTGAGATGGGCGAGGAGGCCGAGATCGATGGCGCGCGCCATTTTGGCATCTGGTCGGGCGGCACGTTCTTTCCGCTTATCGCGGCTGAGGCGTTGGGTTAGGCCGCGACGCGGCGGGTCTCGCCGCGCTGGGCGATGATGACACCGAGGATGACGATGCCTGCGCCACAGGCCTTGGTCCAGTTCCAGCCGTCCCCGAGCGCGAGCATCAGGAGCATGACGTAGAACGGCGCGACGTTGATATGAAACGAGGCGACGGCGATGCCGAGGCGACCGACCGAGGCAATCCACATCACCTGACTGAGTGCGCCGGCGGCGAGGGCATAGATCGCAAGCATGGTGATTTGGTGGGTGTCGATCACCGCGCGGGGCAGCACGTCTGCACCGATCGCATAGGCGACGAGGAAGATCGTCGCGTTGAAGACGAGCCCACCTGCAAGCGTGATCGTCGTGCGTCCGACCGGGGAAAGGTCGGAGAAGTCGCGCACGGTAAAGTGGCTTCCGAGCGCGAAGAGGAAACAGGACCCGAGCGCCGCGAGGACGCCCGCGCCGAGGGTTTCAACGCCTGTGCCGCCTGTGGCGATCACGCCGCCCGCGACGGAGGCGATCATGCCAAGAACGAAGGCCGTGTTGAGGCGTCGCCCACCGCTCCACATTTCGATCAGGGTTGCGGCGATGGGGGTGCCTGTGGCGATGATGGCGACGGTGACGGCGTCGGTCAGGGATTGCGCGAGCAAAAGAAGGTAGGTGCCGAGGCCAAAGGTTAACCCGCCAATGAGCGTGCCGCGCCCCCAACGCGCCGAGGCAACGGCGCGGGGGCCATCAACGAGGAGCCAAAGCACCATCAGCATCGTCACAGCGAGCGCGAAACGTGCGGTGATGAGGGCCAGCGTCGGCCAGGTCTCAAGCAGCACCTCGGCCGCCGGGAAGCCACAGGCCCAGGCGAACATGGAGGCCACGCCAAGGGCGTTTCCGGACAGAGTCCGGCGGGCGCCGCCGGCCGCGATGGGCCGCACGGGATTGGGGCTTGTCGAGGACATGCCACACCTCTCCTGCAAGGTCGAAACTGATTTTGAAATGCCGCCCGGCGTTGCGGGCTGACCCTTCGTCCCTCGCGTGATTCGGGATGGGTTTCTTGTTCATTTTCGACAGTGTGTCGTTTTCGGACCTTGTCTTGGGTGCGGGTCGAGGCAAGGGTGAGAGTCATGATCCGCTCTGCCGCCAATATCAGCATGCTGTTTGATGAGATGCCGTTTCTCGAAAGGTTCACGGCTGCGAAGGCGGCGGGGTTTGATGCGGTCGAGATTTTGTTTCCCTATGAGACGCCGATCGAAAGGCTTTGCGCCGCGAAGGCGGCGGCGGGGCTACCTGTCGTGCTGATCAACACGCCGCCCACGGATTGGGATGCGGGCGCGCGGGGATGGGCCGCCGTGCCGCGGCAGGAGCGGCGGTTCCGCGAGGATTTCGAGCAGGCGCTTCGCTATGCGCGGGCGCTTGATGCGGGGATCATTCACGTGATGTCAGGCGTTGCCGAGGGCGACGCGGCGCGCGCCACTCTGGTTGAGAACCTGCGCTGGGCCACGGCAATGGCACCGGAGCAGAGGCTCAGCATCGAACCGCTCAACCCGGTGAGTATGCCGGGGTATTTCCTCAACGACTATGCGCTTGCGGTCGAGGTTATCGATGCGGTGGGGGCGGAAAACCTGACCCTGCAATACGATGCGTTTCATGCGCAGATGTTGACCGGGGATGCGCTTGCCGTGTGGCGCGCGTATGGGGCGCGGGCCGGGCATGTGCAGGTCTCTGATGTGCCGGGGCGCGTTGCGCCGGGGCTTGGTGGTGCGGTCGATTTCGACGCGCTTTTCGCGGCGTTGCGGGGGGATGGGTATGACGGGTACGTCAGCGCAGAATATCTTCCGGGCGAGGCGGGCACCGTGGCAGAGCTTGGCTGGATGAGCCGTTTTTAGTGGCCGATCCGCGCAGCGTCGGCACAGCTTTCCTCGGCGGTCTCCATCTCGATCATGCCGTGGTGGATGCCGAAACGATCAGAGAGCATCTGGCGCAGGGTCGCGCGCAATTCGGCGGGGGCTTTGCTGCCGTCAATCACCACATGGGCGTCGAGCGAGACCTCGTGTTCCTGCATGCGCCAGAGATGGACGTGGTGGATTGAGGCGACGCCGGGCATGCCTTCAAGCGCGGCGAGCACCTCTTCAAGGGGCGGATCATCAGGGCTTGCCAGCATGAGGATGCGGATCACGGGGCGCAGGCCGGTGGCGGAATGCCAGAGGATATAGCCCGCGATGACGAGGGTCAGGATCGGGTCGATCAGGCGCCAATCGTAGAGCAGGATCAGCACGCCCGCGACGATCACGGCGATGGAGCCGAGTGCGTCGGCGATATTGTGCAGAAAGGCGGCGCGCATGTTCACGCTGTCGCGTGACAGGCGCATGATGAGAAGCGCGGTGACGGCATCGACGACGAAGGCGATCCCGGCGACGATGACGACGATCCAGCCCTCGACTTCGATCGGGTTGAACAGGCGGCCGATGCCTTCTGAGACAAGATAGAGCGCGATGACGATCAGTGTCGTGTAGTTCACCAGCGCCGCCACGACCTCGGCACGACCATAGCCAAAGGTCATGTCGGCATCGGCAGGTCGCCGTGCGATCCGGCGGGCGAAGAAGGCGATGATGAGGGAGAGGGCGTCGGAGAGGTTGTGGATCGCATCGGCGATCATGGCGAGCGAGCCAGAGATCACTCCGGCAACGATCTGCGCCAGCGTCAGTGCGACATTGACGATCACAGCCCAGAGGACGCGTGTGTCTCCGGTATCGGGTAGGGCGTGGTGGTGGTGATCGTGGGGCATCGGCACTCCTTGGACAGAGGGTGCGCCATGGGTGTGAGGGAGGCAAGGGGCTGTGCGCTTAGGTCGCTTGTGCAGGCGTGCACAGGGGGGTGCGCGTTGCGCTATGGCGGCGAAGAAGAGACATAGAGAAAAACATTCAGGAGATTCTATATGTTTCCACCACGGTTTCAGCCCTTTCTCTTTGCCTTCTTCATGTCGGGTATGATGTCCTTCCTGATCATCGGTATCTCGACCCTGCGACTTGCCGGGTTCGTCGAAGGGTTCTTTGGCCTATGGGTCAGCGGCTGGCTCTCGGCCTGGGTCGTGGCGTTTCCGATCGTGCTTTTCGTGGCGCCGCTGGCGCGCAGGATCACGATGCGTCTTGTGAAACAGCCTGCCTAGTGCGCCTCGGCCCAGTTCGCGCCTTGCCCAGCGTCAACGATGAGCGGCACGTTCAGTCTCACCACCGGCTCGGCCGCGCCCTGCATGATGTCGCGGGCGACCGCGATTGTCTCGTCCACGGCGCTGTCTTCGACCTCGAAGATGAGTTCATCGTGCACCTGTAGGAGCATCTTGGCGGGCAGGTCGGCAATCGCCTCGGGCATGCGGATCATGGCGCGGCGAATGATGTCGGCGGCAGTCCCTTGAATCGGCGCGTTGATCGCGGCGCGGTTGGCAAAGCCCGCGCGCGGGCCTTTGGCGTTGATCTCGGGCATGTGGATTTTGCGGCCAAAGAGGGTTTGGACGTATTCGTGCTCTTTCGCAAACGCCTTGGTGTCGTCCATGTAGGCGCGGATACCGGGGAAGCGTTCGAAGTAGCGGTTGATGAAGTCCTGCGCCTCGCCACGTGGGATGCGCAGGTTGCGGGCGAGGCCAAAGCCGGAGATGCCGTAGATCACGCCGAAGTTGATCGCCTTGGCGCGCCGACGCACTTCGGGCGTCATCTCGTCCAGCGGCACGTCGAACATCTCGGACGCGGTCATGGCGTGAATGTCGAGACCGTCATGGAACGCCTGTTTCAGCGCGTCGATATCGGCGATATGGGCGAGGATGCGCAGTTCGATCTGGCTATAGTCGAGGGAGATCAGGGTCTTGCCCTCTTCGGCCACGAAAGCCTCGCGGATGCGGCGGCCCTCTTCGCTCCGGACAGGGATATTTTGCAGGTTGGGATCGGTTGAGGCGAGACGGCCCGTGTTGGCCCCGGTCTGCACATAGGAGGTATGGACGCGGCCCGTGTCGGGGTTGATGTGGTCTTGCAACGCGTCGGTGTAGGTTGATTTGAGCTTTGAAAGCTGCCGCCAGTCGAGGATACGGGCGGGCAGGTCGTGTTCCGTTGCGAGATCTTCGAGGACATCGGCGGGTGTTGAATACTTGCCGGTCTTGCCCTTCTTGCCCCCCGGAAGCGCCATTTTCTCAAACAGGATTTCACCAACTTGCGCGGGCGAGCCGACGTTGAAGCTTTCTCCGGCGAGTTCGTGAATCTCGGCCTCAAGGCCGGCCATCTTTTGGGCGAAGGCGTTGGACATGCGCGAAAGCGTGTCGCGGTCGACCTTGACCCCGTGGCGTTCCATCTGGGCCAGCACGGGCGAGAGGGGGCGTTCAAGGGTCTCGTAGACCGTTGTCACCTGTTTCTGGTGCAGTTGCGGTTTGAAGAGCTGCCAGAGGCGGAGGGTAATGTCGGCATCCTCAGCGGCGTATTTCACCGCCTCCTCAAGCGGCACCTTGTCGAAGGTGATCGCGGATTTGCCAGAACCGAGCAGGGATTTGATCGGGATCGGCGTATGCGAGAGATAGCGTTCGGCAAGCGTATCCATGCCGTGACCGTGCAGGCCCGCATGAAGCGCGTAGCTCAGGAGCATGGTGTCGTCGATGGGGGCGACGGCAATGCCATAGCGCGAGAGGATCTTGGCGTCATACTTGGCGTTCTGGAAGATCTTGAGGATCGCGGGGCTTTCCAGCACGGGCTTGAGCGCGTCGATCACCTCGTTCAGGGGCAATTGCCCCTCGGCGAGTTCGTCGCTGGCAAAGAGATCGTCCGTTCCGGCCTCTTTTTTGTGGCCAACGGGGATATAGCAGGCTTCGCCCGGCTCGACGGACAGGCAGATGCCGACGAGATCGACGACCATTTCGTCAAGCCCGGTGGTCTCGGTATCGACGGCGATATAGCCCCGCGCATGGGCCTTGGCGATCCACGCATCAAGGGCGGCGCGGTCCTTGACCCATTCATAGGCGTCCACGTCAAACGGCTTGTCCTCGGGCGCATCCGCGGCGCCGCCTTGTGCGGGACCGGTGGCGGCGGGGGCTTCGGGGATGACAGGGGCCTCGACGCCGAGATTGTCGGCGACGCGCTTGGAGAGGGTGCGGAACTCCATCTCGGAGAGGAATCCAAGGAGGGTCTCGGGTTCCGGGTCGCGCACCTCGAGATCCTCGATGGTGAAGTCGAGCGTCATGTCGCAGTCGAGCTGCACCAGCCGTTTCGACATCTCGATCTGCTCGCGTTTCTCGATCAGGGTCTGGCGGCGCTTGGGTTGCTTGATCTCTTCGGCGCGGTCGAGAAGCTCTTCGAGAGAGCCGAATTCATTGATGAGAAGCGCGGCGGTCTTGACGCCGATGCCGGGCGCGCCGGGGACGTTGTCGACGCTATCGCCTGCGAGCGCCTGCACATCGACGACGCGGTTCGGGCCGACGCCGAATTTCTCTTCGACGCCTTCGCTATCAATGCGTTTGTTTTTCATTGCGTCGAGCATTTCGACACCGCCGCCGACAAGCTGCATCAAGTCCTTGTCCGAAGAGATGATGGTCACGCGACCCCCGGCCTCGCGGGCGCGGCAAGCGAGCGTCGCGATGATGTCGTCGGCCTCGAAGCCTTCGACTTCCTTACAGGCGATGTTGAACGCTTCGGTCGCTTTGCGGGTCAGGGGGAATTGCGGCACGAGGTCTTCGGGTGCGGGGGGGCGATTGGCCTTATACAGATCGTAGAGATCGTTGCGGAAGCTCTTGCCGGAATGGTCGAAGATCACGGCGACATGGGTCGGCGCGTCGGGGCCGGTATTGGCCTCAACATAGCGGTAGAGCATGTTGCAGAAGCCCGCGACCGCCCCAATGGGAAGCCCGTCGGATTTGCGCGTCAGTGGCGGCAGGGCATGGTAGGCGCGGAAGATGAAGGCCGAGCCGTCGATCAGGTGCAAATGGCAGCCCTTGCCGAATCCGGTGTCCATGTCGCGCTCCCTTGGTGTCTTGCTATGGCCCTTGTTGTGCCATGCGGGGCAGGGGCGCGCCAGATGGAAATCGGGGCAGCAGGCGCATGGGCGGGGATCGGCAGGAAAGGGGCAAATGGTGGCAGTCAGGGAGAAAGCGGTTCACGCGGGGGGCGGCAAGGGGTAGAAGGCGCTGCAAAGAGAGATGGAGCCGTCCGATATGACCACACCGAAACCTGTCGTGCTTTGTATTCTCGACGGCTGGGGACTTAGCGAGACCACGAAGGCGAACGCGCCTGCACTGGCCAACACCCCGGTCTTCGATACGATGATGGCAGAGTGTCCCAATGCGACGTTGATCACGCACGGGCCGGATGTGGGCCTGCCGAGCGGGCAGATGGGCAATTCAGAAGTTGGCCACACCAATATCGGCGCGGGCCGCGTGGTGGCGATGGATCTTGGGCAGATTGATCTTGCGATCGAGGATGGGTCGTTCTTCGAGAACGCGGCGATCAAGGATTTCTGCGCCACGCTCAAGGCGAGCGGTGGCACGGCGCATTTCATGGGCATGATCTCGGATGGTGGCGTGCACGGCCATATCGAGCATATCCTCGCGGCGATGAAGGCAGTGACCGATGCGGGCGTGCCGGTTGCCCTGCACGCGATCACGGATGGGCGCGATGTGGCGCCGAAATCGGCCTATACCTATCTTGAGACGATGGCCGAGCGGATGCCGGAGGGGGCAAAGATCGTCACGATTTCGGGTCGCTACTTTGCGATGGACCGCGACAACCGCTGGGGCCGGGTCTCGGAAGCCTATAACGCCTGGGTCAAAGGCGAGGGCAATCATGCGGCGACAGCGGTCACGGCGGTCAGCAATGCGTATAACCGCTCGGAAAGCGACGAGTTCATCACGCCGACAGTGATCGGCGACTATGCCGGGGCACTGGATGGGGATGGGTTCTTCTGTCTCAATTTCCGGGCCGACCGGGCGCGGGAAATCCTTGCCGCCATCGGGCAGCCGGATTTCGACGGGTTCGACACTGGCAAGCGCCCGAATTGGGCCGCGCTTCTGGGTATGGTGGATTACTCGGAGGAGCACAGCACCTACATGACCACCGCCTACCCGAAACAGGAGATCGTCAACACGCTTGGCGAATGGGTGGCCAAGAAGGGGCTGCGTCAGTTCCACCTTGCCGAGACGGAGAAATATCCGCACGTCACTTTTTTCCTCAACGGCGGCAAGGAAGACCCGGAGCCGGGCGAGGATCGCTATATGGCGGCCTCGCCCAAGGTTGCGACCTATGACCTTCAGCCGGAGATGTCGGCAGAAGAAGTCACCGAGCATTTCGTGGGCGCGATCGAAGAGGGCTATGACCTTATCGTGACCAACTATGCCAACCCGGATATGGTCGGCCATACCGGCGATCTCAAGGCGGCGATGGCGGCGTGCGAAGCCGTGGATCAAGGGCTTGGCAAGGTGCGCGCGGCGCTTGAAAAGGCGGGCGGTGCGATGATCGTGACCGCCGATCACGGCAATTGCGAAACCATGGTGGACCCGGTGACGGGTGGGCCGCACACGGCGCATACGACGAACCCCGTGCCGGTGATCCTCGTGGGAGGACCGGAAGGCGCGACCTTGCGCAAGGGGCGGCTTGCCGACCTCGCGCCGTCGCTGCTTGACCTGATGGGGATCGACAAGCCCGCGGAGATGACCGGGGAGAGCCTGATCCTGCGATGAAACATCTCGCCGCCGCAGCTCTGATCGCCTTCGGGTTTGCAGGCTCTGCCACGGCAGAGGGTGGGGCGAGTCCGGCAGACGCAGCACGGGCGGCCGCGCAGAAGATCGAGACCGCATCGCTTGCCTTGCAAGAGGCGGGGGATGCACGCGATCGGGTCGCAGCCCTGACCGAGACGGTGCAGGGGTTCGAGGCCGGGTTGCAGGCAATGCGCGAAGGGTTGCGCCGGGCGGCGGCACGCGAGGCCCGGCTGCGTCGTGATCTCAAGCGCCGCGAGGGGGAGACGGCGCGTCTTCTTGGTGTGCTGCAATCGGTCGGGCGTGGCATGGGGCCGGGCGGTGGCCCGGTCATGCTTCTCCATCCGGATGGTCCGACGGGAACGGCACGGGCGGGAATGATCCTTGCCGACGTGACCCCGGCGCTCGAGGCAGGGGCGGCGCGCATTCGGGCTGACCTCGAAGAGATCGAGATTTTGCGCGCCTTGCAGGAAGACGCGGTGGAGGCCCTGCAGGATGGCCTGAGCGGTATTCAGACAGCGCGCACCGAGCTTTCGCAGGCCATCGCGGATCGCACCGATCTGCCACAGCGCTTTGCCGATGATCCGGTCAAAATCGCGCTTCTCATTGCATCGACGGAAACGCTCAATGGTTTTGCCAGCGGTCTCGTCGATATTCAGGAAACCGGAGAGAGCGCCGTGGTGCTTCCCGATCTGGATGCCCGCAAGGGCGAGCTTCCCTTGCCGGCGGAGGCGCAGGTGCTGCGCCGCGCGGGCGAAGCGGATGCGGCGGGCGTGCGCCGTCCGGGGCTTGTGCTCGCGACACGGCCCAGTGCGCTCGTGGTATCGCCGACTGCGGCGACGATCCGCTATCGCGGGCCGCTTCTCGACTATGGCAACGTGGTGATCCTCGAAGCGGAGCCGGGGCTGTTGTTCGTGCTTGCGGGCATGGAGGCGGTCTATGGCAATGCCGGTCAGGTGATCCCCGAGGGCACGCCCGTGGGTCTTATGGGCGGAAATGACCCGGAAATCGGGGCAATCCTTTCACAGGTCAGTGATGGCTCTGGTCAAGAACGGACAGAAACGCTCTATATAGAAGTCAGACAAGGCAAGACCACCGTGGACCCGGAAACGTGGTTCCGGACAGACAAGGATGAACTATAGATGAAGAAATTTGTCATTGCCGCGCTGGGTGGCACTCTCACGGGCGCGCTCTTTGCCATGCAGGTGGCCGGGCCGCTTCTTGCGCAGGAGAGCGCAAAGACCAGCAACGTCTATGAGCAGCTTGACCTGTTCGGCGATATTTTCGAGCGCATCCGTGCGCAATATGTTGAAGAGGTCGACGAAGCGGACCTGATCGAAGCGGCGATCAACGGCATGCTGACCTCGCTTGATCCGCATTCCTCCTACCTGTCGCCGGAAGATGCCGCGGATATGCGGGTGCAAACCCGTGGCGAGTTCGGCGGGCTTGGCATTGAGGTCACGCAGGAAGACGGGTTCGTGAAGGTCGTCTCTCCGATTGATGGCACCCCGGCGGATGCCGCGGGGATCGAGGCGGGAGATTTCATCACCCATGTGGATGGGGAAAGCGTTTTGGGGATGAACCTTGACGAGGCCGTCGAGTTGATGCGTGGCCCGGTGGGATCGGAGATCGTCATCACCGTTGTGCGCGAAGGCGAGGCAGAGCCGTTCGATGTGTCGATCATCCGCGACACGATCAAGCTGACCGCTGTGCGGTCGCGCACCGAGGGCGATTCGGTGGTGCTTCGGATTACCACCTTCAACGACCAGACCACGCCGAACCTCGAGTCGGGCTTTGCCGAACAGGTCGAGGCGCTTGGTGGGATGGACAACGTCAACGGCATTGTGCTCGACCTTCGCAACAACCCCGGTGGTTTGCTGACCGAGGCGATCAAGGTCTCGGATGCCTTCCTCGAGAAGGGCGAGATCGTGTCGACCCGTGGTCGCAACCCCGCCGATGGCGACCGGTTCAACGCGACGCCGGGCGATCTTTCGGATGGCAAGCCGATCGTGGTTCTCATCAATGGCGGTTCGGCCTCGGCCTCGGAGATCGTTGCCGGTGCGCTTCAGGATCATCGTCGTGCGATCGTGGTCGGGACGAAATCTTTCGGCAAGGGCTCGGTCCAGACGGTGATGCCGCTTCGGGGTGATGGGGCGATGCGCCTGACCACGGCGCGCTATTACACGCCTTCGGGCCGGTCGATCCAGGCGCTTGGCGTGTCGCCCGATATCGTCGTTGCGCAGCCGCGCCGCAAGGACGCGAGCGAGGAAGAAGAGGATACGACCAAGCGGCGTTTCCGGTCGGAAGCGGACCTGCGGGGCAGCCTCGACAATGACAGCCTGACCGAAGACCAAATCCGCCAGATCGAGGCCGACCGCGCCAAGGCCGAGAAGGCCGCGAAGCTGCGCGAAGAGGACTATCAGCTCGCCTATGCGATCGACATCCTCAAAGGCCTTTCGAAGCTCGGCCCGGAGCAGTAAGCCCTGGCCAAATTACAGGGAGAGGGCGGGGATTTCCCCGCCCTTTTCATATGGTGCAGGGGCGCTGCCCCTCTTGCCTGCCACGGCAGGCAATTCACCCCGGGATATTTTTGGCAAGAGAAAGAGAGCGTGGCGGAAAGGCGAATTGCCTGACGGGCGCGGCTTGGGTAGGTGTTGGGCTGTGCCAACCCGGAGATGTGCCATGACCCCTGAAGAGATCGCCAAACTGCCCTATCGCCGCAACGTGGGCGTGATGCTCGTCAATGCCGAGGGGCATGCCTTTGTCGGCCAGCGGCTCGATAGCGAGGTGCCGGCCTGGCAAATGCCGCAGGGTGGGATCGATAAGGGCGAAAGCCCGAAGGAGGCGGCGCTGCGCGAGTTGGAGGAAGAGACCGGGGTGTCGGCGTCGTTGGTCACGGTTGAAGGGGAAACCGAGGGGTGGATTTCCTATGACCTGCCTGCCGATATCGTGCCGCGCATCTGGAAGGGGCGCTACAAGGGGCAGGAGCAGAAATGGTTCTTGCTGCGCTTTCACGGGACGGATCAGGACGTCAATATCGAGGTCGAGCATCCCGAGTTCTCGGAGTGGCGCTGGCTCCCGGTGGACGAGTTGATCGACAATATCGTGCCGTTCAAACGTGGCGTCTATGAGCAGGTCGTGGCGGCCTTTGCAGGCCGCCTCTAGGTTTTACGCCGCAAAGAGCCGGGTCTGGTAGCACGTGTCATGCGGCACCGCGAGCCATTGCGCCTCGGGGTTGCGGGCGGCCTGTGCGGCGGAAATCTCCACATCATCAAAGCCCGCGCGCAGGGCGGCGCGGAATTGATCGACAAGGACATGGCCGCGGGCGCGGACATGCCCTTTGAAGCCGAGCGTGCGCAGGGCGGCGGCGTGGGAAAAGCCGCGCCCATCTGCTGAGCTTGCGAAGGGGATGACCACAAGCGCGAGCGTCGAGAGATGGGGCTCGAGCGCGGACGGGTTGGCATCGACAGGCAACAGCACTGCGCCGCCGCCTGTATACTCCTCAAGCGTCGGGATGTTCGTTCCGGCAAAGCGGTCTTCGACAAAGCCTTCGCGGGTGATGATCTGGGTGGTCTCGGTCATCCGGCTTTCCTTTCGATACGTCCGTCCGGGGTGATGTGAATGCCGCATTCCTGGCGGTCTTCCTGACGCCAGCGCCCGGCGCGGGAGTCTTCGCCCGGTGCCACGGGAGTGGTGCAGGGGGCGCAGCCGATGGAGGGGAAGCCCTTGGCGACAAGCGGGTGACGCGGCAGGTCGTGGCGGTCGAGATAGGCGGCGATGTCCGCCGGGGTCCAAGCCGCGAGCGGGTTCACCTTGATCAGACCGTCTGTATCCACCTCGAAGGCGCGCATGGCGGCGCGCTGGCCGGTCTGGAACCGTTTGCGGCCAGAGATCGACGCGGTGAAAGGGCCGAGCGCGTCGCGCAGCGGTACGACCTTGCGCAGGTCGCAGCAGGCGGTGCTATCGCTCTTGTTGAGCGTACCGTCAGGATCGGCCGCGGCGACGGCTTCCGGCGCTGGGGTGATCCGGCGCACATCCGTCAGGCCGAGATGCTCGGAGAGATCTTGTTGATAGGCGATGGTCTCGGGGAAGAGCATCAGCGTATCGAGCATCAGGACCGGCACGGAAGGGTCGAGTGCGGACAGCATGTGCAAGAGCACAGCGGAATCCGCCCCGAAGGAGGACACCATTGCGATCTCTCCGTCGAAGCGATCCAGCGCCACGGCGAGGATCGTTTCGGCAGAGGCGTCACCAAAGCGCGTGTTGAGCCGCGCGGTGGGCAGGGCGTCATGCGGCCTTGGCATGTGCATCTCCATAAAGGGCGTCCTTAAACGGTGCGAGACCGAGACGGCGGTAGGCAGCGAGGAAGGTTTCCTCGGGCGAGAGGCGCTGGTCGAGATAGGCCTCGATCAGGCGCTCTACGGCGGGCACGATCTCGTCATAGGCAAATCCGGGGCCGGTGCGCGTTCCGACGGCCGCCTCTTCGGTTCCGTCTCCGCCGAGCGTGATCTGGTAGTTCTCCACGCCGGCCCGGTCGAGGCCGAGAATGCCGATATGTCCGACATGGTGATGGCCACAGGCGTTGATGCAGCCCGAGATCTTGATCTTGAGCGGACCGATATCATGCTGGGCGTCGAGGTCTGAAAAGGCCTCGCCGATTTGCTGGGCGATGGGGATCGAGCGCGCGGTTGCGAGCGCGCAGTAATCCATGCCCGGGCAGGCGATGATATCCGAGATCAGCCCGACATTGGCCGTTGCCAGCCCTGCGGCGCGCAGGGCGTCATAGACGGCGGGCAGGTCGGCGCGGTGCACATGTGGCAGGATCACGTTTTGCTCGTGGCTGATGCGCAATTCGTCATAGCCGTAGGCTTCAGCGATATCCGCCAGCGCGCGCATCTGGTCCGAGGTCGCATCGCCGGGCGTGCCGCCGATGGGTTTGATCGAAACCGTGACGCTCGCATGATCGGCGCGCGCGTGGTCGCGGGCGTTGGTGTCTAGGAAGGCGCGCAAAGCGGGCGATTGCGCTTTGTTAGGGTCGAAATCAGTGTCTTTGAACGCCGGTGTCACAAAGCTCGCGCGGACGTTGGCAACGACCTCGGGGTTGAGGTCGGGTAGCAGGCGCTTCTGGGTTGCGAACTCGGTCTCGATCCGGGACTTCAGCTCTTCCAGCCCGGTCTCGTGGACGAGGATCTTGATCCGCGCTTTATACTTGTTATCGCGGCGGCCCGAGAGGTTATAGACCTTCAGGATCGCCTCGAGATAGGCGAAGAGATCGGCGCGCGGCAGGAACTCGCGCACCACCTTGCCGATCATCGGCGTGCGGCCAAGTCCACCGCCAATCACGATCTGATAGCCGACTTCGCCATCTTGTTCGCGCACGCGGATGCCGATGTCGTGAAAGCGGATCACGGCGCGGTCTTCCTCGGTGCCGGTCACGGCGAGTTTGAATTTGCGCGGGAGATAGGCGAACTCCGGGTGATCGGTCGACCATTGGCGGATCAGTTCGGCGGTGATGCGCGGATCTTCGACCTCGTCCGGCGTCGCGCCGGCGAAGTGATCGGCGGTCACGTTGCGAATGCAGTTCCCCGAGGTTTGGATTGCGTGCATATTCACATCGGCCAGCGCGTCGAGCATGTCCGGCACATCCGAAAGCTTGGGCCAGTTGAACTGAATGTTCTGGCGGGTGGTGAAGTGGCCATAGCCCTTGTCCCAACGATCTGCGATCTCGGCGAGCTTGCGCATTTGCGCCGAACGCAGGGAGCCATAGGGGATCGCCACACGCAGCATGTAAGCGTGAAGCTGCAGGTAGAGGCCGTTCATCAGGCGCAGCGGTTTGAATTCATCCTCGGTCAGAGAGCCATCTATGCGGCGCTCGACCTGATCGCGGAACTCGGCGACGCGGGCGCGCAGGAAATTGCGGTCGAAATCGGTATAGATATACATCAGTCTGCCTGCTTTCCGTGGAAGTAGTTGGAGGGGCCGCGGGTGCGGAATTCCTCGCGGAAGTGGGTTGGGATCGGGCGGCCGTCGACAAGCGCGGCGTCAGCGAGATAGACGCCAACGGTCAGGTGGGGTTCCTGCGAGGCACGCTCGAGAAGCGCGTTGGCCTCCTCCTCTGTCGTGGCGACTGCGGCATCCGTGTGTTCACGGCTCCAGCCGGGATCGGTGAAGTAGATCACGTCCCCTTCGATCAGGTGATTTGTGGTGGCGACTTTGGGGCTAAAGGGACGGGGCATCAGAGGGCCTCCTTCAAAGCGATGGCGGTGGCGTCGCGCGGGGCGAGGCCGAGCATGAGAACCGCAGGGCCGGTCACGGCGTCGAGTGCTTCGGGCAGCGACAGGAGCGTCGTCGGCAGGATGCGTTGATCCGGGCGCGAGGCGTTCTCGACGATGGTCACAGGTGTTGCGTCTTCGGCGCCGTGCATGAGCAGTCGGCCCCGGAGGTAGGTGGCGGCGGATTTGCCCATGTAGATTGCGGCAACGGCGCCGGGTTCGGCCAGCGTGCGCCAGTCCTGATCCGCATATCCCTCGGTGTCATGACCGGTGATGATGCGCAGACCGGTGTTGCGTCCGCGTTTGGTCAGGCTTGCCTTGAGGGTTGCAGCGGCGGCGACAGAAGCCGTGATGCCGGGGGTGATGGTAAACGCGATGCCCGCGGCGTCGAGCGCGTCCATCTCTTCGTCGAGGCGGCCGAAGATGCCGCTATCGCCGGACTTGAGGCGCACGACACGCGCGTTCTTGCCGCGGGCGACAAGGAGGGCGTTGATGTCCTCTTGTTTCCACGAGGGGCCAAAGGCGGTCTTGCCGGTCTCGATGATCTCGGCCGCCGGGTTGGCGAGCGCGATGATCGGCGCGGGCACGAGGCGGTCATGAATGACGACCTCGGCTTCGCTCAGGAGCGTATGGGCGCGCATGGTCAGCAGTTCGGGATCACCGGGGCCAGCGCCGATGAAGAAGACATGGCCCTGTTTGGCGTTCTGCTCGGTGCCCTGCGTGACGTCCGTGCCGATCCCGGCATCTGCGCCAATGCGTGCAGCGGCAGCGTCTCCGGCGGGATTGCCGGTTGCAAGGATCAGCCCGGCGGCCCGATTTGCGTCGGCGCGGGTCAGGGCGCGGGGGATATGCGACAGCGCACCCGCCTCGGCCCAAGCGACAATCTGCGGTGCCGGGTTGGGGCCGAAGACGCGCAGGCGCGGACCGGTGCCGACACGACCGCGCAGCGCCTTGACGGCACAGTCACCGGCCCCGGCAACGAGGATGGTCTGACCGGGGATGCCGGTGCGGTTCTGGGACTCGGTCATGGCGGGCTCCGTGGGTTGAGAATTGGAAATTCGCTCGCTTTGAAGGAAAATGTGGACGGATGTTCCGGATTTGCAATTCCGGATCCTGCTGGTATGAACAGTATTCCAAATGCCGCCTCGAGGCGGAGTGCTGTTCAGGGGGTGCCATGAGCCGGGGAACGCCAGACATCGACGATGACGACCGGAAAATCCTGCGCGAAGTGCAAAAGGATACCAACCGCTCGCTCGAGCGAATCGCGACGAAGGTCGGATTGTCCAAAACCACCGTTTGGAACCGGCTTCAGCGGATGATGCAGAACGGCACGATCCTGCGCCAGGCGGCGATCTTGGACCCGCGGAAAATCGGGCTTCGGGAGACGTTTTTCGTCAGTATCCGAACCTCGGCACATGACGCGGCGTGGCTTGATGCGTTCCGCGCTGCAATCGAAGAAATGCCCGAAATTACAGAGGCTCACAGGCTTGCCGGGACGACGGATTACATCCTCAAGGTGCAGGTCGAATCCACCGAGGCGTTCGATGCGTTTTACAAGACCTTGGTGTCGCGCGTGGCGATCTATGACGTGTCCTCGAGCCTGTCGATGGAAGAGATGAAACACGCGCTCGAACTCAAGGTCTGAGCCGCACCGCGCGCCTTTCGGAATCAATGAAAATCCCGGCTCGGGAAGAGGCGTTTGGCCTGTTCGCGGGGGTGTCTTGCGGTGGGTTTCTGGCGCGGTCTCGGGGCGTCATCGGCCTGCGGCTGGGTCAGGCCGATTGCGTCATCGAGCGGGTGGCCAAGCTCGGACAATTTGCGGGATAAATCCTCGATATGGTCGGCGATGAGATGCACGACGATGCCTTCGCGTTCGAGATGTCCCGTCACGCGCAGGAGCCGCCCGCCCATGACGCTGCGACGGAAACGCTCGTAAACCTTGGGCCAGACCACGACATTGGAGACGCCGGTTTCATCCTCGAGCGTGAGGAAGATCACGCCCGAGGCCGTGCCGGGGCGTTGCCGGGTGATGACGAGGCCGCAGACCGTGGTGCGCCGGAGCGGCGCGGTGGGCAGGCGATCATGTGGCGTCAGGCCCGGAATCGAAGGGCGCAAAAGCTCCATCGGGTGGGCGCGCAGCGTGAGGCGCAGGGCGACGTAATCCTCGACCACCTCTTCGCCCAGATGCATGCCGGGCAGGTGCATGTCCGGCTCGTGGATGCCCTCGCCATCCATCGGATCGGAGAAGAGCGGCAGCGGTTTCGGGGCGCGGATCGCACGCACCTGCCAGAGTGCGTCGCGCCGGGTCAGGCCCATGCCGATGAAGGCATCGGCCTCGGCCAGACGTTCGAGGACGGAGGGAGATACGCCCGCGCGCAGCCAGACGCTCTCGGGGTCTTGATAGCCATTGCCGCGCGCCGCGCTGATCCATCCGGCGTCTTCTTCGCGAAAGCCCTTGATCTGGCGAAAGCCGAGCCGGAGGACGAGTGCGCCATCGGCGCGGCGTTCGAGGGCATTGTCCCAGTCGGAGCGGTTGACGCAGACGGGACGCACCTCGACTCCGTGGTCACGCAGGTCGCGCACGATCTGGGCCGGGGCATAAAAACCCATCGGCTGGGAGTTCAGCAGGGCGCAGGCAAAGATCGCCGGGTGATGGCATTTGAGCCATGAGGAGACATAGGTCAGCATGGCAAAGGCGGCGGCATGGCTTTCGGGAAAGCCGTAATCGGCAAAACCTTCGATCTGGGAAAAGCAGGCCTCGGCCACGTCCCTTGCGTAGCCGTTGTCCATCATGCCCCGCACGAAACGGTCGCGGTGTTCGCCGATGGTTCCCATGCGCCGGAACGAGGCCAGAGAGCGGCGCAGCTTGTCGGCCTCTTCTGCGGTATAACCCGCGCCCACGACAGCGATCTGCATCGCTTGTTCCTGAAACAGGGGCACGCCGAGGGTCTTGCGCGTCACCTCTTCGAGAGCGGGGCCGAAGGGTTCGGGCGCCTCTAACCCCTGTCGCCGTCGGATATAGGGTTTGACCATGCCGCCTTGGATCGGGCCGGGGCGGACGATGGCGACCTCGATCACGAGGTCATAGAAGGTCGCGGGTTTCATGCGGGGCAGGAAATTCATCTGGGCCCGACTTTCGACCTGAAACACGCCCACGGCGTCGGCGCGTTGCAGCATGTCATAGGTCGCCTTGTCCTCTTGCGGCACGGTGTCGAGGGAGAGCGCGGTCTGTTCGTGCTCGGCCAGAAGCGCAAAGCTCTTGCGCAGACAGGTCAGCATCCCGAGCGAGAGGATGTCGACCTTGAGGATGCCGAGGGCGTCGATATCGTCCTTGTCCCATTCGATCACGGTGCGCCCCTCCATCGCGGCGTTCTCAATCGGGCAAAGCTCGTCGAGCCGTCCGCGGGTGATGATGAAGCCGCCGACATGCTGGCTCAGGTGGCGGGGAAAGCCGATGATCTCGCCGATGAGGGCGATGGTCTGGGCAAGGCGCTTGTCCTTGGGGTCGAGGCCAAGCTCGCGGGCGCGTTCCATGTCGGCGCCGGAATTGGTCAGCCCCCAGATATCCGCCGAAAGCCGCGCGGTGAGGTCCTGCGAGAGGCCCATGACCTTGCCGACCTCGCGGATCGCGGCGCGGGTGCGAAAATGGATCACCGTGGCGCAAAGTCCGGCGCGTTCGCGACCATATTTCTCGTAAATCCACTGGATCACCTCTTCGCGGCGTTCATGTTCGAAATCCACGTCGATATCGGGCGGCTCTCCCCGGTGGCGCGAGATGAAACGCTCGAAAACCATGCCGATTACGTCGGGGCCGACATCGGTAATGCCGAGGAGGTAGCAGAGGATGGAATTGGCCGCAGAGCCGCGCCCCTGACAGAGGATGCCGCGCGCGCGGGCCTCGGCCACGATGTCATGGACGGTGAGGAAATAGGGGGCGTAGCCAAGCTCCGCGACGAGGTTTAGTTCCTTCGTCATCAAGGCGTGGACCCGCGCCGAAGCCCCGTCCGGGTAGCGTCGCCGCAGCCCCTCGCCGGTCAGCCGCTCGAGCCGGGCCTGTGGGGTTTCGCCCTCGGACATCTCGTCGGGATATTCATAGCTCAATTCCGAGAGGTCAAAGCCACAGCGCGCCGCGATCTCAAGGCTGCGCCGGAGGGCGGCCGGGTGGCGATGGTAGAGGCGGGTCATGTCGGGCGCGCCCTTGAGGCGGCGTTCGGCATTGGGCAGGGCGCGCGTGCCGATGCGGTCGATGGTCAGCCCCTCACGCAGGCAGGTCAGCACATCGGCGAGCTTGCGGCGCTTGCCGTGATGCATCAGCACGTCGCCCACGGCCACCATTGGTGTCGAACAGCGCAAGGCGAGGGCAGCACAGGCATCGAACCACGCCTGATCCGAGCCGTCATAGCGCGGAGGGGCCCCAAGAAAGACCTGACCCGGATAGCGCCGTTGCAGCCGCTCGAGCGGGGCGCGGGCCTCGCGCAGCCTGCGCGGTGGCAGGGCGATCAGGATCATCCCGGCACAGCCCGCCTCAAGATCGGCAAGGTCGAGGTGGCACTCGGCCTTTTCCGCCCGCCGCTTGCCAAGGGTCAGGAGGCGCGAGAGGCGATGATAGGCGGCGCGGTCCGTGGGCAGGGCGATCCACTCCACCGAGCAATCGCGCAGGGCAAGACGCGCGCCGACAATGAGTTTCGGCAGGCGGGGCGTGGCCGGGGCGGGCAGGTCTTGCGGTTGCCCGTAGGCCTGACGCGAGGAGGGGTCGATCTGATGCGAGGAGCGCACGCGCAAGGATTCGGCGGCCTCGTCGCGCAGAGTCTTGAGCGCGGAATAGGCCCGCACCACCCCGGCCAGCGAATTGCGGTCGGTGATGGCAAGCGCCTCAAGTCCGAGTTCCGCCGCGCGCAGCACCAATTCCTCGGGATGGGATGCGCCGGTGAGGAAGGTAAAATTCGAGGTGATGCAAAGCTCGGCATAGCTCATGCGAATTCCCCCTGCACAAACCAGCCGGGGTTCTGCGGCGTGTAAAAGAGCCAGAGGCGACGGCCCTCGCGCGTGTCGATCTTCCAGTAATCGCGCAGCCCCGAGCGCCACGCCTCGTCCGACATCCACCATTCGGGCGCGATCCGTTCCGGCCCGATGGCGCGCCCCGTGGTGAGCGTCATGCGCCGCCAGCGAAACCGCGCGGGTGGGCGGGGGCCGGTGGCGGCAATCGCTTCCGGGGGAAAGTGGCGCAAGGGGCGTGGACGCGGTGCGGACCAGCCGTTTTGTGGCGCGCTGAAGGCGGCGGGGGCGATGGAGAAGGCGCGCTCGGGGATATGGCTATCGGCGGGGAGGTAGCGTTGGACATTCTCCAGCCCGATGCGGGTTCCGATCCGCGTGATGAGATCGTTGAGTTGGTCGGGGGCGGCTTGGGCGCTGCCGATCTGCTGCACGGCGAGGGGTTCGACCTGCGTCGCCTCGAGGCGGATCTGGTCAATGCCAAAGCCCGCGTCGACCGCGTCCACGCCACGCCGGAACAGGGGCAATATCCGGTTTGGATCGCGCATCGGGGCGGCGAGGTGCAGTTCGACCTGCTGGCTCCCCTGATCGACGCGGCGCAGGGTCAGGCAGAGTTGGCGCGCGCCGGTCTCTTGGGTCATGAGCTTGTCGCAGAGCGGGGCGAGCAGGCGGGCGCAGACCCCCATGACATCTTCGGCAAGGCCGATCGGTTCGGGCAGGCTCATGCGGACGGCGTAATGCGGCG
The DNA here is from genome assembly GCF_032918335.1 of Shimia sp. FJ5. Taxonomy (NCBI): domain Bacteria; kingdom Pseudomonadati; phylum Pseudomonadota; class Alphaproteobacteria; order Rhodobacterales; family Roseobacteraceae; genus Shimia; species Shimia sp. FJ5. The sequence continues at coordinate 487,219 of NZ_JAWJUV010000002.1, forward strand.
GCTCTTTCTCGGGGGTAACGGGTTCGGGGAGGAGCCCTGTCGCTTGGTCCAGCCGCTCCATCAGGGCGGGGCCAAAGCGCCGGGCAAGCGGGGCGCGGGCGGCGGTGGTCAGGTCGCCGATGCGGCGCAGGCCGAGGCGTTGCAGGCCGGTCACCGTTTTGTCGTCAAGGCGCAGGGCGGCGACGGGCAGGTCTTCGAGCCTGTCCTGCCCCGTGCCGAAATGCGCGAATGCCCATGCTGCGCCACGGTTGTCTGCGATCCCGAGGCGCAGGGTCAGCCCCGCACGGGTTGCGCGTGCCTGCATATCCGCGAGCATCTCCTCCTCGCCGCCCCAAAGATGGGTCGCGCCGGTGACGTCGAGGGCCAATCCGTCCACCCCTTCATGTCCGACCCATGGGCAATAGCGCAGCGCCCATCGGCGCAGGGCGGTGAGGAACTGCGCGTCGAGGTCGGGGCGCGCCGGTTGGCTTAGCAGGTCGGGACAGAAGGCGCGGGCATCGGCGAGGCTCATGCCGCGGGCAAGGTCGAGCCGTTCCGCCGCTGCGTTGAGGCAATAGAGACGGTCCGTATTGCTTTCCCTCAGGGTGAGGACGAAGGGGCCATCAACCGGGCGGGCGCGCAGAACCCGGTCGCTCGCCAGCCGGGGAAACCACATGCAGACGATGCGTTTCCTGATCCCATCGAACATTCCAGGCTCCATTTGTTCCCGATTTGTTCTTGATAATTTCCCAGCGCATCAGAGTCGAGTCTTCCCTGTGCGGATCGAAGCTCGGTGTCGCCTTCCAGCGGGTTTCGGAGGCGTTCGAACCCATGCCTTCGGGGATCAGGCAAAGCCCCGTGGCCCCGCCTGCTTTGGCCGCCAGTTGCAGCCGCCGTCCTTCGCGCAGGTCCAATGGCCGGGTGATCTCGATCACAACAAAGGGCAGCGCGCCGTCCTTTAGCGCCTCTTCTGCGACGGCGAGGCCATCGGTTTGATCCTTGGGGCGGGCAAGGAGCAGGCGAGAAGGGGCGAGGAAAGGCATCAGGCCGAGCGGGTGCAGAGTCTCGGGCAGCCAGCTCTCGCGGATCCAAAGCACCGTCCCGCGCGCGGCAATCGCCGCAAAGCTCACTGCCGCCGCGCCGCAGACCTCATGGACGCGGGCAGGACGGAGGGGAAAGGCACTGTTCAGATCGACTCGCATGGGCAAGAACGTAGAGCGAACACGCCAAAATTCCAATGACGGCACGAGACCCGTATGGACCGGTCGCAATTGTTTCAGAATGTCGAGGGAAGTTTGGTGGAGCCTAGGGGAGTCGAACCCCTGACCTCTTGCATGCCATGCAAGCGCTCTCCCAACTGAGCTAAGGCCCCAAACTTGCAGGCCTATTGGCCTGTGCGCGCTTCTTTAGGCGTATGTCGGAGCGGGATCAAGCGAAAAAACCCGCTCCGAAAAATTTAAAGCGCCGTGCATGTTTCGCCTTTATCCGGTGTTCCGGCACAAAGGCGAAATGCGTTAGCTGTCGTCGTCTTCGGAGGCGACGTCGGCGATTTCGTCGAGAGAGACGTTATCGTCATCATCGTCATCGTCGAGCACGTCATCACCGAGATCGAGATCAACCGAGTCGTCATCCTCGAGCACTTCGGCATCCTCAGCGGTGGCCGCTTTGGCCTTGAGGGTTGCGGCGTCTTCGGAGTCGGCCTCGATCATCCGGCTTTTGCCGGCTTCGATTTCAACCTTCTCGCCGGTGTAGGGCGACACGATCGGGTCTTTGTTCAGGTCGTAAAAGCGTTTACCAGTGGTCGGGCATACGCGCTTAACGCCCCATTCTTCCTTGGGCATGGGATATCCCCTTCAGTATCTCATAGTCTTGTCGACGGTTCGGGCCACCTGCCATAACAATCGCGGCGTGTCAAAGGGTATAAGCGCGCGAATCTTCAGGGAGCGTATATGACGCAACATTTCCTACCCGGACTACCGGATATCCCGGTGGTTATGCGTCGGTCGTCGCGCGCGCGGCGCATTTCTCTTCGGGTGTCGCGGCTGGATGGTCGGGTAACGTTGACTTTGCCGAAGGGCGTGCGCGAACGCGAGGGGCTCGAGTTCGTGCTCGAGAAGGCGGATTGGCTGCGCAAACAGCTTGCGGATCGCCCGGATCAGGTCCGGGTCGGGCTTGGCAGCGAGGTGCTGCTCGAGGGGCGGCGGTTGCAGGTCGTGGCCGGTACGGGGCGACAGGTCCGCGTTTCGGGCGGAGAGATTGCGGTGCCGGGCGATCCGGCCCGTGTTGGTGCGCGGGTGCAGGGTTTTCTCAAGGAGCAGGCGCGCGCGCGGCTCGTGGCGGCGTCGGATCGCTATGCAGCCCGTCTTGGGCGGCCCTATGCGCGGCTGACTTTGCGCGATACGCGGTCGCGCTGGGGGTCGTGTTCGTCCAAGGGGGCGCTGATGTATAGTTGGCGGCTGATCATGGCTCCGGCTTCGGTCCTCGAATATGTTGCTGGCCACGAGGTCGCGCATTTGCAGGAGATGAACCACAGTGATCGCTTTTGGGATCTGGTGGAAGAGATCCATGGCCCCTATGCCGCGCCGCGCCGATGGCTGCGCGATCATGGTGAAGAATTGCATCGGTATCGTTTTGCAGATTGACCAGATTGTATTTTGTGATCACATTTAAATCATGCTGACTCAGTCTCGCTCTCAAGATATCTCAAGCTCGGCCCATGACAGGGTCTACCGACGTTTGCGCACCCGGATCATGCATGGCGAGATCGGCCCCGGCGAGGCGCTTACACTGCGCGGGATCGGGCGAGAATACGAGGTCTCCATGACGCCTGCGCGCGAAGCGGTGCGGCGGCTGGTGGCAGAAGGGGCATTGTTCCTGTCAAGTTCGGGGCGTGTCTCGACGCCGGAACTGACCAGTGAGCGGATCGAGGAACTGGCCGCGCTGCGGGCGTTGATCGAGGTGGAGCTTGCGAGCCGGGCGTTGCCACGGGCGCATATGGCGCTGATAGAACGGCTTCAGACGATCAACGGCAATGTTGCCAAGGCGGTCGAGAACCGCGATGCCGTGAGCTATATCCGGCGCAACCTTGAATTCCACCGCACGCTCTATTTGCGGGCGCAGGCGCCAGCGATGCTCGCCATGGCGGAAACGGTCTGGCTTCAGCTTGGGCCGACGATGCGGGCGCTCTACGGTAAGCTCCGCAAAACAGAGCCGCCGCACTATCATCGGCTCATCATTGCGGCGTTGCGCGCCGGCGACGAGCCGGGCTTGCGGCTTGCGGTGCGGTCGGACGTGACGCAGGGCCTGAAGCTTTTGGCGCGATAGGCCTGCCGACTTAAGCGGCGAGGCCCTTGTTGCCGAGATCGAGGAACTTCTCACGACGCATGGAAACGAGCTTTTTCGGGCTCTTGCCGTCGAGGTCTTTGAGCATGGCGTTGATCGCCTTGCCGACGGCCTCGATCGTGGCCTTGCTGTCGCGATGGGCACCGCCGCGGGGTTCGTCAACGATGCGGTCCGCGACGCCGAGCTTGTAGAGGTCCTGCGCAGTCAGGCGCAGCGCCTCGGCAGCTTCGCGCATCTTGTCGGAATCCTTCCACAGGATCGACGCGCAGCCCTCGGGCGAGATCACGGAATAGACGGAATGTTCGAGCATCGCGACACGGTTCGCGGTCGCAAAGGCCACAGCCCCGCCAGAGCCGCCCTCACCGATCACGACAGAGACCAGCGGCACGCCGATCTGCAGGCATTTCTCGGTCGAGCGCGCGATGGCCTCGGACTGGCCACGTTCTTCGGCGCCCTTGCCGGGATAAGCGCCGGGGGTATCGACGAGGGTCACCACCGGGAGGCCGAACTTGTCGGCCATTTCCATCAAGCGGATCGCCTTGCGGTAGCCTTCGGGGCGGGCCATGCCGAAATTGCGCTCGATGCGGCTCTTGGTGTCGTCGCCCTTTTCGTGGCCGATCACCATCACGGCGCGTCCGTCAAGGCGCGCAAGGCCGCCCATGACCGCATGGTCATCAGCAAAGTTCCGGTCGCCTGCGAGCGGGGTATATTCGGTAAAAAGCGCGTCGATATAGTCTTTGCAATGCGGGCGCTGGGGGTGACGTGCCACCTGACATTTACGCCAGGGGGTCAGGTTGCCATAGAGTTCGTCCAGCATCTCGGACGCTTTGCGGTCCAGAGCGGCGGCCTCGTCGGCGATATCCATTTCCTCGTTTTGCCGCGCAAGGGCGCGGAGTTCTTCGGCTTTGCCTTCGATTTCGGCGAGCGGTTTTTCGAAGTCGAGGTAGTTGGTCATGGGGGTCTCCGGTCCACGTCGTCACGTCGCTATATGACGCCGGGGCACGGCAATTGCAACAATAGGGACGCGTTCGGATTGGTCTGATATGATCGGGTGGCGCGTAGTCATTGGGTTGGAGCATGGACAAGCTTGATTTCAAAAAGGTCGACAAGGCGTTCTATGGCGGCAAGCAGGGGCGGTGGGACCGGATCACGCTTCCCCAGATGACGTTCCTCGCGATTGACGGGCAGGGCGATCCGAACGGGCCGGGCTATGCGGCGGCGCTCGGGGTGCTTTATCCGCTGGCCTATGGGGTCAAGTTCGCCTGCAAGTCCGAGGGCGCGGACTACGTCGTGCCGCCGCTTGAGGCGCTCTGGTGGGCCGAGGATCCGGCGGCTTTTGTCGCGGGGAATCGGGCGGCGTGGCAATGGCGGGCGATGCTTCGGATGCCGGACCGTGTCAGCGATGAGATCGTCGAGGAGGTGCGTGAGAGCGTGCGGGTCAAGCTCTTGAAAAAAGGCGTAGATATTGAGCCGTTGGCGCAGGCTGCGCGGCGCGTTTTCGAAGAGGGCGCATGCCTTCAGACTCTCCATGTCGGCCCCTACACGGCGGAAGCACCGGTTCTTGCAGACCTGCATGAGCGGGTGATGCCGGAGGCCGGGCTGGCTTTCAACGGAGCGCATCACGAGATCTATCTCTCAGACCCAAGGCGGGTCGCGCCGGAGAAGCTCCGCACGATCCTGCGTCAGCCGGTAAAGAGCACCGGATAGAGCGAGGCGACAAGAAGCGCGGCCATGGTCCAGTTGAATGCCGTGAGGCGGGTGGGTGTGCTTAGGACATGGCGCATTTGCTGGCCGAGGAGGGTCCAGCTACTGACGCAGGGCAGGTTCACCGCGCCGAAGATCGCGGCGACGAGGAGCACGGCCATCAGGGACCGATCCGGCGCATAAAGAGCGATGGCGGTGAGCGCCATGGACCAGGCCTTGGGGTTCACCCATTGGAACAGCGCGGCCTGCAAGAAGGTCAGCGGGCGGCCCTCTCCACCGCTCTCGGAGGGGGCGCTTGCATGGGCAATTTTCCAAGCAAGATAAAGGAGATAGGCGGCGCTCAGGACTTTGAGGATGGTGTGGGCGATGGGGAAGGTATCGAAGACCTGCATGAGGCCAATGCCGACAAGGATCACCATGACCACAAAGCCGACGCCGATCCCGAGCATGTGGGGGATGCTGCGCCAGAGGCCGAAATTGGCGCCGGAGGCCATCAGCATGAGGTTGTTCGGCCCCGGCGTGATCGAGGAGACGAAGGCGAAAAGCGCGAAGGCGGCGAGAAGGTCTGGTGTCATGGGGAGAGTTTGCCGCGAAATCCGCGCTATGAAATTGCCTTTTTGTGCGGAGATGGGCTATTTTTGCAATTAATGGCGAGGATGGATCATATCGACGAGCATATATTGCGCGAACTTGGCCGCGATGGGCGGGTGAGCAACCTCGAGCTTGCCGAGCGTGTCGGGCTATCGCCCTCGGCCTGCCTGCGCCGGGTGCAGGAACTTGAGCGCAGTGGAATTATCAAGGGATACCGGGCGGTTACGGATCGTGCGGCGCTTGGCGTCGGGTTCGTGGCCTATATCACGGTGGGGCTTAACGAGCATACGAAGGCGGCGCAGGAAGGGTTCGAGCGGGCGATGCAGCGGGCGCCGGAAGTGCGCGAATGCCATAATATCACGGGGTCGGTGGAGTATCTTCTTCGGGTCGAGGCGGCGGATCTTGTGGCCTATAAACGGTTCCACACGGAGGTTCTTGGGACCGTGCCGCATGTGAACGCGATCACCTCATATGTGGTCATGGGAAGCCCGAAGGACGAGCGCGCCTGAGGCAAAAGTTAACGGCGAAAATCAACGTCGGTATTACGTCGGTATTGGGTCTGTATCGCGGTGGTGTGGATTCTTGCGCGTGGGGTTTTGTTAAGGGTTGAGGGGCGCTGCCCCTCTTGAGCCTACGGCTCAATTCACCCCGGGATATTTCGGGCAAGAGGAAGAGTGGGCGTCAGCGCGCGAGCGCGGCGCGCAGTGCGGTTTCCGGCGTGGTCAATACGGGGGTGTCGAGATCGGAGAGAAGCGCGGCGGCGGGGGCCATGCTTGCCTGTGCGAGAAGGATGCAGGCGGGCCTGGCCGTGGGCAGGGCATCGCGGATCGCCCCGGCGATGCAGGCGGCGAAGGCGTCGCGCTCATCCGATTCGAAGAGCGGCCAGAATTGCGGCAGCGGCAGGGGGATGACATCTTCGGTTTTGTCCGCTCGGGCCAAGGCCCGTTCGAGTGCGGCGCGCGAGGGGGCGGCGGTGCTCTCAAGCGCATAGGCCATGAGGATCGGCCCGCCGATCCGGGCGGCCTCGGTCATGGCGGGGCGGTCGATCACCAGCGCGCCCGCCGTCTCGGCCATGTCGCCGATGGTGGTGCAGGTGCAGAGCGCGGTGCCTTGCGCCGATTGGATGGCCTGCGTGATCTCTTTCGTCAGCGCCTCGGTCGGGCCGGAGGCGCGGGCGGTTGCGAGCCAGTCGGGGCGCACCACGTGATGCAGCACCGCGCCGGGGGCAATGCGGTCGCGCAGGGCGTCGAAGGTCGCGACATGGGCGTCGGCGGTGTGCAGGAGGGTGATTTGGGTCATGAGGGGGAGGGTAAGGGAAGGGAGGGGGGAGTGCAAAGTGGAGCGCGGCCCTTTGCGGACCCTCAAGACCACTGCGACGAAGGGCTGCTCCGAGCCCATTGCTGCATTGATTTTGGTCCTATAGCCTTCAAATTTTAACATATCGAGGTCGTGCGATGGAAAACTTGGCTATGGCTCTTGCACTTGCAGTGAAACACATTGAGACGCGCGAAGTTGAATCGGATTATGACAACGATATTAGCGTCTTGGAAGACATTGCGGCTCATCTACAGATAGCTGGCCGTAACTCACAGATTGCTGTCGCAGATGCGTTTAAGAAGCTTAAAGTGCCAGAGCTTATTGAAGGAATTGGCCTACAAATGAACGACGGCTAAGTCCACATAGCAGACCTCGGTGCAGAAATTGCCAAAGGTCAGCTTTCCATCCCCTCTACTCTTTCCGATCAGCTTCGGCTGCCTAAGGCCGAAAACCGAGGTCGGCCTGCGCAATCCGTTCCAGATCCCCCGCAACACAAAAACGCCCCCGCAGTCTCCTGCGGGGGCGTTTGTTTTCTCGCTATTCGCCGGGGTCAGCCGTTGGCGGCGATCAGTTCGGCTTGGGCGACGATGACTTCGGCTTGTTTGATCGAGGCGATGTCGACGAGGCGGCCTTTGTAGACGGTGGCGCCTTCGCCGTTGGCTTTGGCCTGTTCCATGGCGGCGAGGATTTCGCGGGCCTCGGAGACGGCTTCTTCCGACGGGGTGAAGACCTCGTTGGCCAGCGCGATTTGTTTCGGGTGAATCGCCCATTTGCCGACCATGCCGAGGGTTGCGGAGCGTTTGGCCTGGGCGATGTAGCCTTCGTCATCGGAGAAGTCGCCGAAGGGGCCATCAACGGGCAGGACGCCGTGGGTGCGGCAGGCGGCGACGATGGCGGTCTGGGCCCAGTGCCACGGGTCGGACCAGTATTTCGCGCCGTCATGCAGCATGTAATAGGCTTCCTGCGTGCCGCCGATGCCGGTCGTTTGCATGCCCATGGAGGCGGCGAAGTCGGCCGCACCCAGCGACATGGCCTGAAGGCGGGGCGAGGAGGCGGCGATGGCTTCGACATGGGCGATGCCGGCGGCCGATTCGATGATGACCTCAAACGAGATCGGCTTGGCGCGGCCCTTGGCGGCCTCGATCGCGGTCACGAGGGCGTCGACGGCATAAACGTCTTCGGCACAGCCGACCTTGGGGATCATGATCTGGTCGAGGCGGTCACCGGCCTGTTCGAGAAGGTCCACAACGTCTCGATACCAATAGGGGGTGTCGAGGCCGTTGATACGGACGGACATATACTTGTTGCCCCAATCGACGGTGTTGAGGGCCTCGATGACGTTGGCGCGGGCCATGTCCTTGTCGGTCGGCGCGACGGAATCCTCGAGGTCGAGGTTGATGACGTCGGCGGCAGAGGCGGCCATCTTGGCGAAGAGCTTGGTGTTGGAACCCGGGCCGAACAGCTGGCAGCGGTTGGGACGGGCGGGGGCGGCAGGCTGAATGCGGAAGCTCATGTCGATCCTCTCGGGTAAGGAAGTTTCGATTTTTTCACGCCATTCGGTAGAATATTGCGCATGTCTTCGCAAGCGTTGTTTTGCAGGTGCAGCAATGCGAGACTGTCCCGGCGCGCGACAGGGGCCGGAGGCTGTGGTTGGATTCGGAGTGATCTGGCCTGGAGGCGTCAAGATTTTCGCGTAGAGAGCGCTTTTTGCGGGAGGATTTCTCAAACTGTTCCGAAAAGAGCGCAGCATTTGCAAAGCATTCGTGGGGCGGCTGGGGCAAGGTGAAGGAGAAAAAGACAGGATTACTGCCATGATTCAGACACCGTATCTTCTCTTCCTGGGCGACGCGCCCGACCAACTTGCCGCGAAAGTGGCGCAAGGGATCAAGGACTGGCGTCCGGAAAACGCCGTGGGCCAGTTCCGCATGGAAGGCTGCAAGGCCGATCTTGGCCTGACCGACATGACGCTTGCCGAAGCCAAGGCGGCGGGGGCGAAAACGCTCGTCATTGGCGTGGCCAACCGGGGCGGCGTCATTTCCAAGGCGTGGAAAAAGGTCCTCGTGGCAGCGCTCGAGGAAGGGTTTGACCTGGCTTCGGGGCTGCACAACCTGTTGCGCGACGAGCCGGACCTTGTGGCCGTGGCCGAGGCGACGGGGCAGAGCTTGCATGATGTGCGTATCCCGGAGGTGGATTACCCGATCGCCAACGGCAAGAAGCGCAGCGGCAAGCGGTGCCTTGCGGTGGGCACGGATTGCTCGGTCGGCAAGATGTACACGGCGCTCGCCATGGACGCGGAGATGCGCGAGCGGGGGATGAAATCAAGCTTCCGGGCGACCGGGCAGACGGGCATTCTGATCACTGGCGACGGTGTGCCGCTTGATGCGGTGATCGCGGATTTCATGGCCGGGTCGGTGGAATGGCTCACGCCGGACAATGACGACGACCACTGGGACCTGATTGAGGGGCAGGGGAGCCTGTTCCATGTGTCCTATTCGGGCGTCACCATGGCGCTTATCCATGGCGGGCAGCCGGATGCGCTTATCCTCAGCCACGAGCCGACGCGCGAACATATGCGGGGCCTGCCGGACTATCAGCAGCCGAGCCTTGAAGAGCTGCGTGACATGGCGCTGGCGCTTGCGAAAGTGGCGAACCCGGCGTGCAAGGTTGTCGGAATCTCGGTCAACACCCAGCACATGGGTGAGGAGGAGGCGAAAGCCTACCTCGGTGGCCTCGAGGAAAGCATGGGGCTTCCGGCGACGGACCCGTATCGCTTTGGCGCGGGCAAGCTGGTGGATGCGCTGGCGGCGATGTAAGTTCGCCCGAGCAACGGGCAGGAGCGGGGGCCAGCCCCCGCACCCCCGGAGGTATTTCTACAGAGAAGAAGGAGCGGGGCATGCAGGTTTCCGTCACGCGGGACGTTTTCAAGCTGGCGCAGGTGTTCACCATTTCGCGGGGGTCACGGACCGAGGCGAAGGTGCTCACGGTGCGGATCGAGGAGAACGGTGTCACGGGATGGGGCGAATGCGTGCCCTATGCGCGTTACGATGAGACGCTCGAGAGTGTGACCGCGGAGATCGAGGGCTTGCCCGCGACGTTCGACCGGGCGGCGCTTTATGATCTTCTGCCTGCGGGCGCGGCGCGCAACGCGGTTGATTGCGCGCTTTGGGATCTCGAGGCGAAGCGTGCGGGCAAGCGCGTTTGGGAGCTTGCGGGTCTGCCAAAGCCGGGGCCGGAGATCACGGCCTATACGCTCTCGCTCGACACACCCGAAAAGATGCAGGCGCAGGCGGCGGAAAACGCGTTTCGCCCGCTCCTCAAGATCAAGCTCGGCACGCCCGATGACATGCCGCGCCTTGAGGCGGTGCGCGCGGGCGCGCCGAAATCGACCATTATTGTCGATGCCAACGAGGGGTGGAGCGCCGAGGTCTATGCCGATCTCGCGCCGCATCTTGTGCGGCTAGGTGTGGCGCTTGTGGAGCAGCCCTTGCCCGCGGGAGAGGATGACGCGCTATTGGGCATGGAGCGGCCGGTGCCGGTTTGTGCCGATGAGAGCTGTCACGACCGGGGGAGCCTTGCGTCGCTCAAGGGCAAGTATGACGTTGTGAACATCAAGCTCGACAAGACGGGCGGCCTCACCGAGGCGCTTGCGCTGCGCGCGGCGGCGCTTGCCGAGGGCTATAAGGTTATGGTCGGATGCATGGTGGGATCGTCGCTTGCGATGGCGCCGGCGACGCTTGTGGCGCAAGGCGCGATGGTGACGGACCTTGACGGGCCGCTTCTTCTCGCAGAAGACCGTCCGCAACCTTTGATTTTTGACGATTCCGGGGTGCACCCGCCTGTGGCGACGCTCTGGGGCTAAGGAGACGGAAATGACCCGCACTGTATATGTAAACGGAGAGTACCTGCCCGAGGGTGAGGCAACGGTGTCGATCTTTGACCGGGGCTTCCTCATGGCGGATGCGGTTTATGAGGTCACCTCGGTTCTTGGTGGCAAGCTCATCGACTTTGACGGCCATGCGGTGCGGCTTGAGCGGTCGCTCAAGGAGCTCGACATGCAGGCGCCGTGCTCGAAGGAGGAGCTTCTCGAGATTCACCGCAAGCTTGTTGAGTTGAACGGGATCGAAGAGGGGATGATCTATCTTCAGGTCACGCGCGGATCGGATGGCGACCGGGATTTTGTCTTCCCGTCGGAAGACACCAAGCCGACCCTCGTTCTTTTCACCCAGAACAAGCCGGGCCTTGCCAATGCGCCAGCGGCGCAGGAAGGGATCAAGGTTATCTCGATCGAGGATATCCGCTGGGGTCGTCGCGACATCAAGACGGTGCAGCTTCTTTATCCGTCGATGGGCAAGATGATGGCCAAGAAGGCGGGTGCGGATGACGCGTGGATGGTCGAGGATGGCTATGTCACGGAAGGCACGTCCAACAACGCCTATTTCGTCAAGGACGGCAAGATCGTGACCCGCCCGCTTTCGAACGACATTCTGCACGGGATCACCCGCAAGGCGGTTCTGCGGATGGCGGAAGAGGCGCAGATGGAAATCGAAGAGCGTCTATTCACTATCGAAGAGGCGAAGGACGCGGACGAGGCTTTCGTGACCTCTGCGAGTGCCTTCGTGATGCCGGTTGTGGAGATCGACGGGGCAACGGTTGGCGACGGGGTGCCGGGGCGGATCGCCAAGCGCCTGCGCGAGATTTACCTCGACGAGAGCATGAAGGCCGCGATCTAACAGGGTCGGCAAGACGGATTGGAAAGGCGCGACCGGGAAGGCCGCGCCTTTTTTCGTGTCAGTCGTCGAAGTCGATGGCGAGGCGGTAGAGGTGCCATGTGCCATGCCCAAGGACCGGAAGCACCACGATCAGCCCGAGGAAGAGCGGCAGGCTTCCCAAAAGGAGGAGCGCCGCGACCACGATGCCCCATGCGATGACGGCAAGCGGGTTCTTGCGGGCGACGCGCAGGGATGCGGCGACCGCGACGGGCAGGCCAACGGGGCGGTCGATCAGCATCGGCAGGCTTGTGAGCGTGGTCACAAGGACGATTAGGGCGAAAAGGCCACCGACGCCGATGCCGAGCCATGCGAGGGTCCAGCCTTCTGGGGTTGTCAGCACGTCCCGGGCGAAACCCATCACGCTCGTTGGCATGGCGGGGCCGAGGGTCACGTTGTAGATCGCAAGGGCCGAGGCGACCCAGAGCGTAAACAGCGCCAATAGGTAGAGGCCCATCGTCAGCACCGGGCCGATCATGTGACCGTCCAATGAGGCGAACGCGGTGCCCCAGCGCGGGGCGGGATCGGTTTCAGCGTGTCGGCTCATGGCATAGAGGCCGATGGCGGCGATGGGGCCAAGCAGCGCAAAGCCCGAAACCAGCGGGAAGAGAAGCGGCAGAAGCGCGGCGTGAAAGGCAAAGCCCGCCAGAAGCAGCCCCACGATGGGGTAGATCACCACGAGCATCAGCACGTCGCTTCGCAGGTGCAGGAAATCGCGCCAGCCGAGGCGCAGAGCAAGTCCGACCTCTCGTAGGCCGATTGTGTTCACGCGGGGCGACACGTTGGGGTCGCTGCGCATCCCCGAGGTGGCATCGGCAAGCGCGTGGCCTGTGCCGACCGCTGCCTGAGCGCCCCAACTGAGCGGGTTACCGATTGTCTGAACCATGGCGTCCTCCCTAATGGTCTAGGGCAGGCGCGTGGCACATGGGACATGAACGTGCAGAGCCCTGTGCCGAAGGCGGCGGCCTGCCGTGTCCCTTGAGAGTATCACAAATGCGCCGTCCGCGCCCTCACGATTGCGAGATGGGGGCGAGGAAGGTCACATGAGTGTCGCCGTATTTGCGGCAATCGAGAAGGTCGAAGCCCTCGGGCGCGGGCTGGGGCGCGTTTTCTTCCCAGACGATGAGGGCGTCGGGCGCGATCCAGTTTCCCGCCCGTGCGGCGGCGAGCGCGGTGGTGCCGAGGCCCTTGCTATAGGGCGGATCAAGGAAGATCAGATCATAGGGCGCGCCGGTGTTGGCGGGCAGGCGTGTGGCGTCGCGGGCAATGAGGGTCGTCGCATCCTTGCTGCGCGTCAGGCGGATGTTCTCGCGGATGAGGCTTTGGGATTTACGACCGTCATCGACGAAGGTTGTGCAGGTTGCGCCACGCGACAGCGCCTCGAGGCCAAGCGCGCCGGTGCCTGCGAAAAGGTCGAGGGTGCGCGCGCCGGTGATGGGGTCGCCGAACTTGCCGCCCATCAGGACGTTGAACAGGCTTTCGCGGACGCGGTCCGTTGTCGGGCGCAGATGCGCGCCCGCGTCGCCCTTGCCGACACTGGCCAGCGCCGTGCCGCGACATGTTCCGGCGATGATCCTCACAGCTTCATCAGGGCCTTCATGTCGGTTTCCGGGTCAGCGATGAGCGAGGGCGCAGGCGATTTGCCGCCTTCGATCAGGCGTTTGCCGATCATGTAGTCGCGGGGGGCGTTCATGGCATCGACGGCGAGGAGCGTGTCGCCCGCGTAATACCAGAAGGAAACGGAATCGCCGTCGCCCGCGCGGGTTACGACGCTGTCATAGCCGGTGTTGAGGCCCGCGATCTGGAGCTTGATGTCGTATTGATCGGACCAGAACCACGGCTTGGCGACATAGTCCTTGCCCGCGCCCATGATGTTTTCGGCAACGCATTCGGCCTGATCAATGGCGTTGGGCACGCTTTCAAGGCGGATGCGCCCCCCCTTGTAGGGGAAGGAGGCGCAATCACCCGCGGCCCAGACATGGGGGGTTGAGGTGCGGCCCTGTGCGTCGGTCTTGATGCCGTTTTCGATCTCGATCCCGGCCTCTTCGGCGAGGGTCGTGGCGGGGGTGATGCCGACGCCGACAATGACGAAATCCACGTCGATCTCGCGCCCATCGCTTAGGCGCGCACCGGTGACGCGGGTGTCGCCCACGAGGGTTTCGAGGCCCACGCCTTCGATGATCTCGACCCCATGGCGGGCGTGCATCTCGCGGAAGTAGGCGGAGGTTTCGGGCGCGGCGACCCTTTGCAGGATGCGGTCGGCCATTTCAACCAGCGTGACTTTGAGACCTCGTGAGGCGGCGACGGCGGCGGCTTCGAGGCCGATATATCCCCCGCCCACGATGAGCGCGTGGCGGCCTTCGACGAAGTCCGGCGCCATGGTGTCCACGTCGCGCAGGTCACGCACCACATGGACGCCTTCGAGCAGGCCGCCGATGGCGGGCGGCAGGCGGCGGGGGACAGAGCCGGTCGTCAAGACCAGCTCGTCATAGTCGATCCGGTGCCCGCCCGCGATCACGGCCTTGTCGGCAGTGTCGATGGATTGCACGGTTTCGTTCAGGTGCAGGTCGATGCCGTTCTCGGAATAGAAGCTTTCGGGGCGCAGATAGAGCCGTTCGAGCTCCATCTCGCCAAGCAGGTATTTCTTGGACAGTGGCGGGCGTTGATAGGGGGGCACAGGTTCCTCACCGATCAGCGTCACCTTGCCGTCGAACCCGCTATTGCGCAGCTTTGCGACGAGGGCCGAACCCGCCTGTCCTGCACCGATCACCACGACATGCGTCATGTCCTCACCTCGATATCACCTGTTTCCTTTTCAGGGATGGAGCCTATATCTGGGACTTGGGAAAACGCAATTGAACAAAGGACAAGAGATGACGATTTCTGTGGGCGATAAGCTACCCGAAGGCAACTTGATGCGTCTTGGCGAAGGCGGACCCGAGCCGGTCGCCCTTGAAGGGCTGGTGAAGGGGCGCAAGATCGCGCTTTTTGGCCTGCCGGGGGCGTTCACCTCGACCTGTTCCAACGCGCATTTGCCGAGCTTTACGCGCAATGTCGAGGCGATCAAAGCCAAGGGCGTGGACGAGATCATTTGTATTTCGGTGAATGACCCGTGGGTCGTGAAGGCGTGGGACGATGTCACGGGAGCAAGCGGCGATGGCGTCACGCTCCTGAGCGATGCGGACGCGTCGATCACGCTTGCCATGGGTCTTGAGTTCTCGGCGCCACCGGTCGGCTTCGTCAACCGCACCCGCCGCTTTGCCGCCATCGTCGAGGACGGTGAGGTCACCTGGATTCAGGAAGAAGAGAAAGCCGGCGTGTTCGAACGCACCTCCGGCGAGGAGCTGCTCGCGGCGCTTTGAGGGCGATCCGCGAGACGAAAAAACGGGCCGGTTACGGCCCGTTTTGCCTTTGTGAGAGCCTGTTTTAGAGACTATCCATCTTCCGCGCGAGTTTGGCGTCGAGGGCGCTTAGCCCGTCGACATCGTGAGTTGTCAGGGTGACGTCGACGCGGTTGTAGGTGTTGCTCCATTCCGGGTGATGGTCCCATTTCTCGGCCCAGAGCGCGGCGCGGGTCATCCAGCCGAAGGCGTCTGTGAAGCTCTCGAATTTGAACTGTTTATGGATCGCGTCGCGGCCCTCAACGAGGGTCCAGCCGGAGGCGAGAAGCGGGGCCAGAAGGGCCTCGCGGGCGGTGTCGCTTAATCTTTCGCTCATTCGTGATCCTCTCGTGTGTCTTGTCGGAACGGACCCCAGGAGGTCAGCACCTCTATTTCCTCGCTCACGGCGCGGCGTTCGGCCTCAAGATACTCTTCCACCGCGCGGGCGAAACCCTGATCCGCGATCCAGTGCAGGGAATGAGTCTCGACCGGCAGGTATCCGCGCGCGAGTTTGTGTTCGCCCTGTGCGCCCGCTTCGACGCGGGACAGGCCATGCGTGAGCGCCCAGTCCATCGCCTGATAATAGCACAGTTCGAAATGCAGGCAGGCATGGTCCTCGATGCAGCCCCAGTAGCGCCCGAAGAGCGTGTCGCGGCCGATCAGGTTCATCGCGCCGGCGATGGGCTGGCCATCTCGCTCGGCGAAGATCAGGAGGATGTCGTCGCGCATCGTCTCGTGCAGGAGGTCGAAGAAAGCGCGGGTGAGGTAGGGCGTGCCCCATTTGCGGGCGCCCGTGTCCTGATAGAACATCCACATGGCATCCCAGTGTTCGGGGCGGATTTGGTCGCCTGTGAGGGTCACGATCTCGCCGCCGAAACCTTGCGCGCGGGCGCGTTCCTTGCGGATGTTTTTGCGTTTGCGCGAGGAGAGCGAGGCGAGGAAGCCGTCGAAGGTCTCGTAGCCTTGGTCGATCCAATGGAACTGTTGCCCGGTGCGGTGCTGGAGGCCCATTTGCCGCCCGGCCTCGGCCTCTGCTTCGGTGCAGAAGGTCAGGTGGAGGGAGGAGAGGCCGTTGTCGGCGCTGATCTGCACCGCGCCCTGGATGAGGGCAGACGCGCCCGTGGTCTCAAAGCCCGGACGGGTCAGGAGGCGGCGGCCCGTGACCGGAGTAAAGGGCACGGCGATTTGCAGTTTCGGGTAGTAGCGCCCGCCCGCGCCCTCGTAGGCATGGGCCCAGCTATGGTCAAAGACGTATTCGCCCTGGCTATGGGATTTGACGTAGAGCGGGGCGCAGGCGATGACCTCGCCGTCGCGCCGGGCGGTGAGGTAACGGGGCCCCCAGCCGGTGCCGGGGCCGACCGAGCCGCTTTGTTCGAGAGCGGAAAGGAAGCGGTAGGTCGTAAAGGGATCAGCGGGGCGGGTGCCATCCGCGGCCTCAGGGCAGGCGCAGGCGTCCCAGTCGGCTTGGCCGATGCTGGAAATCGTCTCGGATAGGCTGATCTCGATCTGTGCGCCGTCCATGTGCGGCTCTCCCTCGTTCGCCTTTTGACTATGTGGGGCGCGGCGGGGGCGGATCAAGCGGGGATCGGTGCGGCGTAGCCTTCGAATGTGATGTTGTCGGCGACGCGGCGGGCTTCTGCCTCCTCGGCGGGCGAGCGCACGGTCCAGCACAGCACAGGCGTGCCGCTGGCCTTGATCTCGGCGACGCGGGGGCGGGAGAGGTCGGCTGCGCGGTGGCTTATGAAGCTTGCGCCGGTGCGGTCGAAATCGGGGATGGCGCGCAACTCGTCGCGGCGCGCGGGTGGCACGAGGGGCCAGCCCGTCTCGTCATAGGCATCCGTCACGAGGCCACGTGGCACGTGGGGCGCGAGGGAGGCCAGTGCGGCGACGGAATGGGGATTGAAGGACATGAAGGCGAGCGGGCCATCATAACCCGCGACATCGCGCGCCGCGGCCTCTTCAAGCGCGCCAATATTGGGGCCGAGTACGCCGTCCTGATCCTTGATCTCGACCAGAAGCGGCACCCGGCCCGCAACGAGGGCGAGCACCTCGGCGAATGTCGGGATGCCCTCGTCGCCGCCAAGGAGGGCGATCCCGCCGAGGGTTTTGGCGGGTTGGGTGCTTATCGTGCCCTCCTGGCCGGTTAGGCGTTTCAGGGCGTAGTCGTGAAACACCATGGCACGCCCGTCCGAGGAGGGCTGAAGGTCGATCTCGATGCCATAGCCGGCCTCAATCGCGGCACGGATGGCGGCGCGGCTGTTTTCCGGGCGGCCATCGGCCAGATCATGCAGGGCACGGTGGGCGATGGGCGCGGCGAGGAAGGCCGGGGGCAGCGGGGTCATTTGATTTCGAAGATGCCTTCGATTTCGACGGCCACGCCAAGCGGCAGCGCGGCGGCGGAGACGGCGGAACGCGCATGGCGGCCGGCCTCGCCGAGGGCTTCCACGAAGAAGTCGGAGGCTCCGTTGATGACCTTGGGTTGGTCGGTGTAATCGCTGGTCGAATTTACAAAGCCGGTCAGTTTGACCACCCGTACCAGGCGCTCGAGGTCGCCATCGCACGCTTTCTTCACTTGGGCGAGGAGGCCGATGGCACAGGTCTTGGCGGCGGCGGCACCCGCCTCGGTGTCCATGTTATCACCAAGTTTGCCAAGGATGAGACCGTCTTCGTTCATGGAAATCTGACCCGAGACATAGACGGTATTGCCGGTCTGGACATAAGGCACGTAGTTGGCGGCCGGGGCCGGGGCGTCGGGCAGCGTCACGCCGAGGTCGGCGAGGCGGGTTTCGATTGTGCTCATGGGGTCATCCTTTCCTGTGCGACTTGCCGCGACGCTAGACCGGGCCGGGCGGCAAGGAAAGGCTAAAATCGGCGTGCCGGAGGACAGGACCGGCACGCGTTTGACCAAGGGTCTTATTCGCGGAACGCCTTGACGAAATAGTCGGTCAGCGGCTTCAGCAGATAGGCGATCGGGGCATGGTCGCCGGTGCGCAGATAGGTTTCGGCGGGCATGCCGGGGACGAGGCGCGCGTTGTCCGGTAGTTTCTCGATTTCGCCATCCTGCAGGACGATCTCGGTCCGGTAATAGGAGATGCCGGTCTGTTCGTCGGTGAAGGCGTCGGCAGAGACTTTGGTCACCGCGCCGAAGAGTTCGGGGGTGTTGCGCTGATCGAGGGCGGAGAAGCGCAGGATGACCTCTTGTCCGGTAAAGACCTTATCGACGTGGATCGTCGGCACTTGGGCGGCGATCACGAGGGGGCGGTCCTGCGGCACGATGAACAGCACCGGATCGGCAGCACGGATCACAGAGCGCGGCGTAAAGACCCGCAGCCCGTAGACGATTCCGGACACGGGCGCGGTGATGTCGAGGCGGGCGAGTTGTTCGCGCAGGGCGCGGCGTTGCTCGGCCAGTTCAAGCTCGCGGTATTGCAGGTCGCGCAGGCGGGTGATGGCCTCTTCGCGGCGGCGGGTCGAGAGCTTGATAATCTCGATTTCGATCTCGGTGATGCGGCCCAAGGCCTGTGCGCGGGTCGCGGCGAGTTCTCCGACGCGACCGCTTAGCGAGGCTTCTTCGCGTTGCAAGGACAGGACGCGGCTTGCCTGTGCGAGCCCTTTGGCGAGGAGGCTACGCTGATCCACGAGTTCTTCGACGATGAGCGCAAGCTGCACTTCGAGGGCTTCCTGCTGGGCCTCGATGCCGCGCACCTGATCGGCGATCTGACCGCGGCGTTTGCCGAGTTGATCGACTTCGCGATCCATTGAGTCGAGCCGGGCGCGGAACAGACGGCGCTGGCCATCGAGGATATCCTGCACGTTGGGATTGTTGCGGGCGATCTCGAGAAGTTCGTGGTCAAAGACCACCTCAGCACTCTCGTCGCGTTCGGCGGTGAGACGTCCGCGGCGCGCCATCAGCTCATAGAGCTGTCCCTCGACGATGGCGAGGTTGGAGGCGAGAAGGGTCGAATCCAGCCGGATCAGGGTCTGTCCTGCCTCGATCAAGTCGCCTTCATCGACGAGGATCTCTTCGACCACGCCGCCATCCGGGTGTTGCACCACCTGCCGGTTCTGATCGACCTCGATGCGCCCGCTTGCGATCACCGCGCCAGAGAGTTCGGAAAACACCGACCAAGAGCCGAAGCCCCCGACCAGGATCAGGAGCGCAAGGAATCCGATGGTCAGCGGGGTGCGGGCGGACCAGGTTGTCTTGGGGTCGCTCATTGGACACCGCCTCCCTTACCGGTCGCTTGCTGAATCTGTTGATGATTGACGACCATGTTGCGCAGTACCTCATCCTTGGGTCCGAAGGCCGTGCGCAGGCCTCCGTCGATGACGAGCAAAAGATCGCATTCCTGGATCGCGGCGGGGCGGTGCGCCATGATGAGCACCGATTTGCCCGCGGCCTTCATGGCCTTGATCGCGCCGTTGAGCGCAACAGAGCCTTCGTTGTCGAGGTTGGAATTCGGTTCGTCCAGCACGAGGATCACCGGATCGGCGTAGAGGGCGCGGGCGAGGCCGATGCGCTGAATTTGACCGCCGGAGAGGCGCCCACCACCCTGCGAAATGCGGGTGTCATAGCCATCGGGAAGACGCACGATCATGTCATGTGCTGCGGCTTTCTTCGCGGCGGCGACCACCTTCTCGGCATCGGGCGTGCCCGAGAGGCGGGCGATGTTCTCGGCGATGCTACCTTCGAAGAGCTGCACGCGCTGGGGCAGGTAACCGATATATTCGCCGAGACGGTCGGGATCATACTGATCGAGCGTCGCGCCATCGAGGCGGATCTTCCCTGCGGCCGGAGGCCAGACCCCGGTCAGGGCGCGGGCCAGCGTCGATTTGCCAGCGCCGGAGGGGCCGATCACGCCAAGCGCCTGTCCGGGTTGCAGCGCGAAGGTCACGCCGCGCAAGGCCGCCTGTTTCTCGCCGGGGGGGAAGACCGTGAGCTGATGCACGTCGAGATGTGCTTTGGGGGCAGGCAGTTCGGTGCGCGCGCCTTCCGGAGGCACGGCAGACAGCAATTCGGAAAGGTTGTTCCAGCCCTGTCGTGCGCGTTGCACCGTTTGCCATTGCGCAATGGCCAGTTCGATGGGCGCCAAAGCGCGTCCGAGCAGGATTGAGCCTGCGATCATCGCGCCGGGGGTCAGTTCACCGAGAAGAACAAGATAGGCCCCGAGGCCGAGCATCGCGGATTGCAGGAAAAGGCGGAATGTCTTGGTTGTGGAGGTGAAGCCACCGCTCAGGTCGGAGGCGGCCACCTGTGCCTTGAGCGAGGCATCGCGCGCGCTCTGCCAGCGGTCAAAGGCGGCGGTGCGCATCCCCATGGCCTGCACCATTTCGGATTCAGTCCGAATCTGTTCGCCGAGCATTTCGGCCCGATGCGTGCGTGTGCTGGCTTTGAGCAGCGGAGAGCGCGTCACCGACTGGTTCAGGTAGGTCGCAGCAATCAGCAGCCCCCCGCCACCGATCGCAAGCAGGCCAAGCCAGGGGTGAAACAGGGCGATCCCGGCGAGGAAGAACGGGGTCCACGGGATGTCGAAGGCCGAGATCAGGACCGGAGAGGACATCAGCCGCTGAATCGATTCGAGATCGCGCAGGCCGGTTTGGGCGTTGGCATCGGGCGCAACGGCGGATTTGCGCAGCACTGCATCGAACACGCGTCGATCTAGGCGGGTTTGAAAGCGGGCGCCGACGCGGGCCAGAATCCGGCCGCGTGAGAAATCGAGAAGCCCCATGACCCCATAAAGAAAGGCCACCAACACCGAAAGCGCGAGCAGTGTCGCCTCGGAGCGGCTTCCGAGGACGCGATCATAGACCTGCAACATGTAAAGCGGCCCGGTGAGCATCAGAAGGTTGGCAAAGAAGCTAAACACCCCGACACCCCAGTAGAGTCGGCGGCTCTCGCGGCGCGCGGCGCGGAGTTCTTCGAGGCCTTTCTGGTTGGAGGTTTGCTTCATGGATGTTTTACCTGCCGTCTAAATCGCTTTAGTCTCGACCTGATCGCCGGGAAATGCCCGATTCTGTCGCTCCTGCGCCACAGGTGGTGATGAAAGAGGGCGAAAACGTTTCGACCCGCGCCCTGATTGGTCTAAATGACCTGATACGAAGTTCAAAGATAGAATACCAATAATAACTGGTGCCTTAATGTCTCGCCTGACTTACATCATTCGCGCGTCTTTCCTGGGGGTAGGGCTGCTGCTATCGGCCTGTGCCACGGTTGATCCGGAGGTTTCGACTCAAGGGGTCAGCGACCCGCGTGAAGCCGAGAACCGTCAAATGCACGCCTTCAACAAGGACGTGGACCGGGTGCTCTTTTCTCCGGTCGCGGACGGCTACGGGATGATCGTTCCGAAACCCGTGCGCAACAGCGTGAGTCGGTTTGCCGATCACCTGTCGCTTCCCAATGACGTGATGAACAACCTTTTGCAGGCCGATATCGGCGGTGCGATGCACAATACCTTCCGGTTCGCGGTCAACACGATCGTCGGGCTTGGCGGGTTCTTCGATCCGGCCACGGCGATGGGCGTGCAGCGCGCAGACACCGATTTCGGCGAAACGCTTCACAAGTGGGGCGCACCGGAAGGCAACTATGTCGAATTGCCGTTGTTCGGCCCGTCGACAACCCGCGATACGGTCGGGCTCGTGGTTGACCTCGTGACCGATCCGGTGACGGTCGCGCTTGAGGCGCCGGAGCGGTATCTTGGCACTGGGGCCTATGTGCTGAACAAGCTTGGCAACCGCTATGACTATGACGCGACCATCGACTCGCTCCTATATGAGAGCGCCGACAGCTATGCGCAGGCGCGCAGCATCTACATTCAGAACCGGCGCTTCGACCTCGGGATCACCTCGGGCGATGCGTATGCCGACCCCTATCTCGAACCCTAAGGAGACCCTTATGCAGAGTGAGACGACACGGCGCATGTTTCTTGGGGGCGTTGCGGCCAGCGGCCTTGTGGCCCTGACCCCCGCACGGGCCCTCGCGCTGAGCGATGCGCAGGCGACGCAGCTTGTCGACCGCGTGGTCGCCGACATTAACAAAGTCATCGCGAGCGGCGGATCCCTGTCGCAGATGATCAGCCAGTTCGAGCGTATTTTCGCCCGCTACGCTGATGTGCCGATCATTGCGCGTTCGGCGCTGGGCGTGGATGCGCGGCGGGCCTCGTCGGGCCAGCTTCGGGCCTATACCTCGGCTTTCCAAGGCTATATCGCGCGCAAATACGGCAAGCGCTTTGAGGAGTTCGTGGGCGGCGAGATCACAGTTCAGGGCACCCGCCAGGTCAAGAGCTTTCATGAGGTGCGTGCTTCGGTGAAGCTGCGCGGGCAGTCGCCTTTTCAGGTCAACTTCCTTGTTTCGGACAAGTCGGGCAAGCCGCGCTTCTTCGACATGATCATCGAAGGGATTTCGCTGCGCCTGAGCGAGAAGGAAGAGATCGGCGCGATGCTCGACCGTCGCAAGGGCAATATCGACCAGCTTGTTGCGGATCTGAAATCCGCCGGGTGAGACCCGCAGGTGTTTGGATTTGAAGGCGCGTCCCGAGCGGGGCGCGCTTTTTTCGTGGTCGGAGCTATTCAGCGGTGCGCGCCTTCGGGCGCGCGCAGGACATGCGCCCCGAGGGGCGCGGATCAGGGGCGCTGCCCCTCTTGGCCGCAGGCGGCCCATTCACCCCGGAGTATTTCCACAAAGGTGAAGGTTTGGGGGGCAGTCAGCGGCCGCCGAAGATGTCCCGGATGATCCCGTCGAGCACCCCTTCGATACCGCCACCGGGGCGACGCTTGGGGGTGTCGGGCTTGGGTTTGGGGACAAAGGCCGGGAGCGGTGTTGGGGCGATCCCGTCGTGCACGCGCACCATCGCCTCGTGCCAGATTTCGGCGGGCAGGCCGCTTCCGGTCACGCCGGTGAGGGGCGTGTTGTCATCGTAGCCCATCCAGACCCCGGCAACATATTCCGCGGTGAAGCCGATGAACCAGGCATCGCGGGCGGCCTGAGTGGTGCCGGTCTTGCCTGCCACCTGCCAGCCGTTGAGGGCGGCGCGGCGGCCTGTGCCTTCGCTCACCACCTTGGACATCATGTAGGTCAGTTCGCGCGCGGCGCTTTCTGTGATGACGCGTTCACCGATGCCGCCGCCAGTGCCCATGAGGGGATCGCTCTCGCCCTGAAGGCGCAGTTCGATGAGGCCGTAGGGTGTCACGGAGGAGCCGCCGTTGAGGATACCGGCATAGGCGCCTGTCATCTCGAGAAGCGAGCTTTCGGAAGCACCGAGGGCCAGTGCCGGGCCAGCGGCGAGATCGCTTTCGATGCCAAAGCCGCTTGCCACGGCGCGCACGTTTTCACGGCCCACCGCCTCTGAGATTTTCACCGCAGGGATGTTGAGCGAGTTCTTCAGCGCGAAGGTCAGGGGCACCTGGCCGTAGTGTTTGCCGGTATAGTTCTTCGGACACCATTCGCCAGAGCCAGGGATATTGAGACAATAGGGGGCGTCTTCGACCAGATCGTCATAGGCATAGCCGAGGTCGAGCGCGGCGGCGTAGACGAAGGGTTTGAAGGCCGAGCCGGTTTGGCGCTTGGCCTGAACGGCGCGGTTGAAAGCGCCGCTTGCCTCGACATCGCGGCCACCGACCATGGCGCGCACGGCGCCGTCGGCGCTCATCACGACGATGGCCGCCTGTGCCTTGGATCCGTCGCGGACCTTATTCTCGAAGATCTCGCGCAGACCGTCTTCGGCGGCTTTCTGGATCCGGGGATCGAGCGTGGTGCGTAGGATCACGTCCTCTGTGGTGTTGCGGGTGAAGAATTCGGGGCCGGAGGCCATGACCCAATCGGCGAAATAGCCGCCCGTGCTTGCCTTGGCGGCTTGGCTCAGGGTTGCGGGGTGTTCCTGCCAATAGGCCGTTTCTTCGTCGCTGAGGTAGTCCTGTTCATTCATCAGGCGCAGCACGGTGGCAGCGCGGTCCTGCGACCGTTTGAGGTTCGATGTCGGGGCGAGAGAGGAAGGTGCGGTCAGCAGGCCGGCGAGCATGGCGCTCTCGGCGGCGTTGACCACGGCGGCGTGTTTGCCGAAATAGCGTTGGGCTGCTGCCTCGGCGCCATAGGCCCCGCCGCCCATATAGGCCCGGTTGAGGTAGATCGAGAGGATCTCGTCCTTGGTATACTTGACCTCCATCGACAGCGCGAAGACCGCTTCCTTGGCTTTGCGCCAGAGTGTGGTGCGGCGGCAATCGCGCACGTAGTCGGCCTCGCTCTCCCATTGTTCGGGGTCATAGGCAACGCCGAGGCAGAGGAGCTTGGCGGTTTGCTGGGTGATGGTTGAGCCGCCGTGGCCGGACAGGGGGCCGCGTCCTTCGCTCAGATTGATGCGCACGGCGCTGGCGATGCCTCGGGGGCTTATGCCGAAATGGCGGTAGAAGCGTTTGTCTTCAGTGGCGACCACGGCATTGCGCAGGTCGGGCGAGACGCTTTCGGCGGTGACCACGCCGCCGAACTGATCGCCGCGCCAGGCAAAGACATCGCCGTTGCGGTCGAGGAGTGTCACCGAGCCGCGGGCCCGTCCGTCCAAGAGCTCGGCCGGGTCGGGCAGTGTCGAATAGAGATATCCGATGGCGATCGCGAGAATGAGAGCGCAGACCATGCCCGTGCGCCATGTCACGGCCCAGATCAGGCGTCCGATCCAGCGTAGAAGAGACAGCACGAGCCGGGCCAGACGGGCGAAGGGGCCGCCACTTGGGCGTTTGCCACCACGCCGGGCCTTGGGTTTCGAGCGGGACTTGGCCGCGGCTTTGCGTGTCGGCTTGGGTTTGGCCCGCGGTTTGGGTGCGGGTTTGGGTTTCCGCCCATAGCGGTTCTCCGCCACGAGGGGCGGTTTCTTACGACCTGAATCACTCATCTGCTGCTCTGCCCGGCATTCTCTGTTGCGGTCACTTTAACCGGGTTCGGTGCGAATGTTGAGCCGATCAGTCCGGGTGACGCGTTTTTGATTTGCCTAAATTTTATGCGGCAACCCTGTGATGATTAAAATTTGTGCACCAAGGACGATTTAAGCGGCGAAATCTTAGGCGGAGTCTTCGTTTTGGACCTGATTCAGGGGTTTTCTGCATCTGCACAGACGCAGGGACAAACCCTGTACCAAGAAAGGGGAAAACGGTGAAACTGATTATTGCAACGATCAAACCGTTCAAGCTCGAGGAGGTCCGCGAGGCGCTGACCGGAATCGGCGTGCGCGGCATGATGGTCACGGAAATTAAGGGCTTCGGCTCTCAGTCGGGCCACACAGAAATCTATCGCGGCGCGGAATACGCTGTGAATTTCGTGCCCAAGATCAAACTCGAAATCGTCGTTCCGGCCTCCATGGCCGATCAGGTCGCGGAAACCATCACCAAGACGGCCCAGACCGGCAAAATCGGCGACGGCAAAATCTTCGTGCTCGACGTGCAGCAAGCGATCCGCGTGCGCACCGGCGAAACAGACGCAGACGCACTCTAATCGGTGCAGGAGGACAAAAGAAATGACGAAACTTACGAAATTTGCCCTGCCCATCGCGCTTAGCGCGATGCCGGTGATGGGTCTTGCCCAGGAAGGTCCGGCTGCGGGTGTGAACCCGTCGACCGATACCGTGTTTATCCTGAACTCGCTGCTGTTCCTTGTGGGCGGCTTCCTCGTGTTCTTCATGGCAGCCGGTTTTGCCATGCTCGAAGCGGGCCTCGTGCGCTCCAAGAACGTCACCATGCAGCTCACCAAGAACATGGCGCTGTTCGGTCTCGCGTCGATCTTCTACTACCTGATCGGCTATAACCTGATGTACCCGCTCGGCACCTGGTCGGTCGAAGGCGTGCTGTCGGGTGTCTGGGGCCCCGGTGTTCTCGAAGCCGTTGGCGTGACCGCCGATGCGGCAGACGACTATTCCTATGCCTCGACTGGTTCGGACTTTTTCTTCCAGCTGATGTTCTGCGCGGCAACCGCGTCGATCGTCTCTGGTACGCTTGCTGAGCGTATCAAGCTGTGGCCGTTCCTTGTCTTCACGATCCTGCTTACCGGTATCATCTATCCGCTGACCGCGTCGTGGACCTGGGGTGGTGGCTTCGTGGGCGAAGCTGGCTTCTCGGACTTCGCTGGCTCGACCATCGTGCACTCCGTGGGTGGCTGGGCCGCTCTGACCGGCGCGATCATCCTTGGCCCGCGTATCGGCAAGTACAAAGACGGCAAGACCATCCCGATGCCGGGTTCGAACCTGACCCTCGCAACGCTGGGTACGTTCATCCTGTGGCTCGGCTGGTTCGGCTTCAACGGTGGCTCGCAGCTCGCAATGGGCTCGGTCGGTGATGTGGCTGACGTGTCGCGTATCTTCTCGAACACCAACACCGCAGCAGCAGGCGGCGCCATCGCGGCCCTGATCCTGACGCAGATCTTGTACAAGAAGCCGGACCTCACCATGGTTCTCAACGGCGCCCTGGCTGGTCTCGTGTCGATCACCGCTGAGCCGCTCACCCCGACCCTCGGCGCAGCGACGCTGATCGGTGCAGTTGGTGGTGTGATCGTGGTCTTCGCGGTTCCGTTCCTCGACAAGCTCAAGATCGACGACGTTGTCGGCGCGATCCCGGTTCACCTCATCGCAGGTATCTGGGGCACCATCGCGGTTGTCTTCACCAACGGCGACGCCTCCATCGGCACCCAGCTTTACGGTATCGTGGTCATCGGCGGCGCAACCGTGATCCTCTCGGGCATCTGCTGGTTCGTCCTCAAGGCCATCATGGGTCTGCGGGTCGATGAAGAAACCGAGATCAACGGTCTCGACATGGCAGAGCTCGGCATGGAAGCCTACCCCGAGTTCACCAACGGCTAAGCCGCTGGCACATCGAAGAAAAACAGGCCTGGGCGGAGACGCCCGGGCTTTTCTTTTGGGTCCTTGAAAAACCCGCTTGATTAATCTGACTAAAAAAGTCAGATTAAGCGCAGCCACGCCAGCGTCCCGGCCAGCCATTCGTCACATCATCGATTCGACCGCATGACCCGAAGAGGGGACCTGACATGACTATTCAAACGCCCATGACTGCCGACTCGCTGCGCAGCCTGCCCTTGCATGATGCCGAGCGCCTGACCGGTGAAAACGGCCTTGCGCATATCCGGCTGAACGATCAGCTTTACACGCTGCGCATTACGCGCGCGGGCAAGCTCATCCTGACGAAATGACCCGGCATACCGTCATTGCGCAGCGCGGCGCACGGCGGGTGGGAATCCTTGCCGATCTTAGCCCGGTGGAGCAACTTGCCGTGTCCTGTCTGCGCATCTGGTCGCTGGACCCGGCAAGTCAGACGCGCCTTCTTGCGATCTTGGCACATGGGCTTGGTGCGGTGCGTGCGCGTGCGGCGCTCGAGGTCATGAACGAGATGATGCATATCGCGAGTCGGTATGGCCGCCGTCCGTTCATACGCCACGCGCCGGATTGCGATTGCCTTGGTGCCGATGAGGCCGTGTTCGCGGGGTTGATCGAGGCAGCACTCGACGATGATCCGGATGAGGCCGGGCTTTTTGCGGCCTTGGTCGTGCGTCCGGACGTGGCGCGGCCTTTCGCCGGACTCGCTATGGAACTCGCGGTCGCCTTGTCCAGCTTGCTGCGAGACGCACCGCAGATGATGAGGCGTCAAACCCACCCGGAACCACAAACGGCGATGCACTAGATGGATTTCCCCCATCTGGGGTGATTCCGATTATTTGAAGCGGCGTTGGGCGTTGCGGTTCCATTGATCGCCGGACTTGCCGATCTCGAAGCCGAGGTCGAACAGCTTCCCCATGAATTCCGGATCAAAGACCTCTTCGGGTTCCGCGTCGAACCGCGCGGGAATGGCGAGGGTGTGGGCGTTGAAACCGTCGCGCGCGGCGAGCGAGAGGATAAAGTCCTCGTCGCCGATGCTCTGGCTCTGCAGTAGAAGATCATAGGTCCGCTTGCCCATCCTGGCGATGCCAACGCTCTGGGCCTCGAAGCGGCGTTTGATTCGTTGGTTTTGCAGAAGCCAGATTTCGTTGCGTTTGCCAGACGCGCCCATCTCGCGGAGCAGGCGGCGCATGTCGAGATTGCCGGGGTAGACGAAGATTTGGCGCGTGAGGCCGCCATCGACATGCAATTCCTCGCGTAAGAGGGTGCCATCGGTGACGGGGATGCGGACGGGTTCAAAGGCGATCGGGATTGCGGCGGAGGCGAGCAGCACGCGGCGGATCATGGCGTGGGCCTCGGGGGTGTCGACCTGCGCCATGGCACCGATATCCCAGATCACCGGGCGCTCGGCGTCGATATTCGTCGTCCCGATCAGGAGAGACCGCCCGGAGCGGGCTTCGCGGGCGATGGCGCGGATCAGGTCAGCGTCTAGTTCGCGTTCAATGGCGGCGGCGAGAGGCGCGGTCGAGGCGACGGCTCCGCGCCCTCCGAACAGGCCCGCGATATTGATCGAGAGAATGTCCTTGGTGGAGGTCTGGGTATAGAACCGCTTGAGGCGGTCGTCATAGTCGGGGCCGAGAAAGGCGAAGGGCGCGATCAGGGCGCCGGTTGAGACACCGGTGACCATGTCGAACCGGGGGCGGGTGCCGGCCTCGGTCCAGCCTGCAAGCACGCCTGCGCCGAAGGCGCCGTACTGGCCGCCGCCGGAGAGGGCGAGGATGTCGAGACCACGGCGCGACCCCGGCCAATGCGCGGCCCAGTCGCGATAAGAGCCGAGCAGGGCTTCGAGATCTTCGCCGCGGGCGTCATCATACATGCGGATCGGGCGATCAAAGCCAACCGGCTGAAATTCTTCATAGCGATCTGCCGGGGGGACGACGGCGCTACGGTCATAGAGAGCGGCGCAGCCGGAAAGGGCGAAGACCGCCGAAAGGCAGAGTGCCAGAATGGGTCTCAACATGACCGTTACCCTTGTGCCGCGCGTGTCGTTGCCGCGACCCTATACCAAGCGCGTGTCGCGCCAAAGACAAAGGCCGCCCATGTCGAGATGCGCGGCCTTCGTGTGTGTGGCTTGCCGGATCAGATGCCGGTGTCGACGATGGCCTGTGCGAGGATCGGCACCGTGGTCTTGTTCAGACCCGCAATGTTGAGGCGGCTGTCAGAGACCATGTAGATCGCATGTTCGGCGCGCAGGCGCTCGACCATATCGGGTGTGGTGCCAAGCTGTGAGAACATGCCGCGATGCTGGGCAAGGAAGCCGAAACGATCCGAGCCGGAGAGGCGCTGAAGTTCGCTCGCGAGTTGTTCTCGCAGGGCGAGCATGCCGAGGCGGGTATCCTCAAGCTCCGCCGCCCAATCCGCACGCAGGGCGGGATCGGTCAGGATCGTCGTCACGACCCGCGCGCCGTGGTCCGGCGGGAAGGAATAGTTCTGACGGTTGAGGAAGTTGAGGTTGCCTTGGGTCACGGGGGTGCCTTCGGCGGTCTTGGAGATCGCCATCAGGATGCCCGTGCGCTCGCGGTAGACGCCGAAGTTCTTGGAGCAGCTACCGGCGATGAGGCATTCGGGCACCTTCGACGCCACGAGGCGCGTGGCGGCGGCGTCCGATTCAAGGCCATCGCCAAAGCCTTGATAGGCAATGTCGATCATCGGCAGGAGGCCCTTCTCGTTCAGGAGGTCCACCACGGCCTGCCATTCGGTCAAGTTCAGGTTGGCGCCGGTCGGGTTGTGACAGCAGCCATGCAGGAGCACCACATCGCCCGGCTTGGCCTCGGCGAGATCTTCCATCATGCCGTTGAAATCGACGCTTCGGGTTTCGGCATCGAAATAACGGTAGGCGGTGTGATTCATCCCGAGGTAGTTCAGGATCGACACGTGGTTCGGCCAGGTCGGGTTCGAAACCCAGACGGTGGCGTCGGGGCTCGTGTTGCGGATCAGTTCGAATGCCTGACGCACGGCACCCGTGCCGCCCGGGGTCGCGATGGCGGCGATGCGCTCGCGCTCGACGGTCTCAGAGAGCACGAGGTCGATCATGGCGTCGGCAAAGGCCGGATCGCCGGGCAGGCCGACATAGGATTTCGTCGTCTGTTCCGCGACGAGGCGGCGCTCGGCTTCCTTGACCGCGCGCATGACGGGGGTCACGCCTTCGGCGTTCTTGTAGACGCCAACGCCAAGGTCGATCTTGGTCGGGCGCGGGTCTTCGCGATACATCGCCATGAGGGCGAGGATCTTGTCGGCGGGTTGAGCTTTGAGTTTGTCGAACATCATGCGTCTCCGGTCGCGATGGGAAGGGTCGGGAAGGCGCCCCATTCGGCCCAAGAGCCGTCGTAGAGGGCGTGATCGGTCTTGCCGATACGCTCCATGGCCATGCAGAGAATGGGCGCGGTGCCGCCCGAACCGCAGGTCGTAATGGCGGGTTTGGTGAGGTCGATCCCGGCGGCCTCGAACAGGCTGCGCAGGGTGTCGGGATCTTTCATGGTGCCGTCTTCGTTCAGGAGGTCATTCCACGGCAGGTTCTTGGAGCCGGGGATATGCCCCTTGCGCAGGCCGGGGCGGGGTTCGTCATCTTCGCCGATGAACCGGCCACGGGCGCGCACGTCGATGATCTCGTAATCGCCGAGCTTGGAGGCGGCAGCGACCTGCGTCACATCCTTCACGAGGTGGTTCTGACGGCGCACGGTCATGTGACGGTCGCGCACGATCGGGGGCATGTCCTCGGTCGGGCGGCCTTCGGCCTGCCATTTGGGGAGGCCACCGTCGAGCACGGCAATGTCGTTGAAACCCATGAGGCGGAAGGTCCACCAGACGCGGGTCGCCACTGTGGTGCCGCCGCTGTCGTAAACCACAACCTGATGGCCATCGCCGACGCCCATGGCGCGCATGCGACTCATGAACTTCTCGACCGGTGGCGCCATGTGGGGCAGATCACTGCGCAGGTCGGCGATTTCATCAATGTCGAAGAAGCGCGCGCCGGGAATGTGGGCCGCCTCGTATTCGGCCTTTGGGTCGCGATCCACCGTCGGCAGGTGCCATGACCCATCAAGAATCCGAAGATCCGGGTCTTTCATATGGGCCGCGAGCCATTCCGTCGAAACCAGCGTCTTGGGATCATCCATGCGCCAACACCCCCTTTAATTCTGCGTTCTCTGCCTACTATCGGCCTGCGGGCGACGCAATCCCCGGCCGCTGTTCAGGAGAGTGTAAATCAGTATTCCGGGGAAAAATACCACCGAGCGGCAGAGAATGGCCGGTGTGGCGCGGTCAGTCCCGGTCGCGGGGCTCGGGGACGGGATCGTAGCCTTCGCTTCCGAGAGGGTGGCATTTGCCGAGACGGCGCAGGGTCAAGAGCGTGCCCCGGATCGCCCCGTGTTTCTCGAGCGCCTCGAGCGCATAGGCCGAGCATGTCGGTTGAAAGCGGCAGTTGTGGCCGACCCAGGGCGAAAAGATCAGACGGTAGGCGCGCACGGGCAGGGCAACGATATGGGCGAGCGGCGTCATTTCTGGGCGTGGAGTTTGCGCAGGGCGTAGACGAGATCACCCTGAAGCGTCTCGAAGGGCCGCGCGGCGGTCTCGGTCGCGCGGCCGATCAGCACGTAATCCCAGCCCGGTTGGCCATGGGTCGGCAGGATCAGGCGGGCGACTTCGCGCAGGCGGCGCTTGGCGCGGTTGCGCGCCACGGCGTTGCCGACCTTCTTGGAACAGGTAAACCCGACGCGGATAGCCTCCGGCGCCGGGTTCTCACCCTCACGGCGTTTGCGAGCCTGCACCATCATCGCCTTGGTGCCCTGTTTGCGGGCGCGGGCGGCGGCTAGGAACTCGCTTCGGTTTTTCAGAACCTCAAGACAAACGGACACCGCCGGGGGCGTATCCCCTTGGGCGGCGTTGCCATCCTTGGGGGCCTCCGGCGGTGTCATGTCCGTCAGAACGGTCGCTACGCTTTATGCGCTCAGCGACTTGCGGCCGCGTGCGCGGCGTGCGTTCAGGATCTTGCGGCCAGCTTTGGTGGCCATACGCGCACGGAAGCCGTGGCGGCGCTTGCGAACCAGGTTCGAGGGTTGGTAGGTGCGTTTCATCGCTCCGTCTCCGTATCTGTCAGGGCGCCAAGCGCGGAATCGCTGGCCCATGTGCTATTCGAAGCCCGGTCTATAGGGGGGTGTTTCACATAAGTCAAACGCGGGATCGCGGTTTTGCAACAAAACCTGCGCCCGAGTGGGGCGGAAATGCCCCTCCGGCGCGGAATGTTTCAAAACAGGCCCCGGAACGGGCTGATCTTCACGGGAATCACCTGCAAGATCAAGCGCCCGTGAAGCCCCTGTTGTTTGCAGAGCACGTGGCGCATGTTGAAAGGCATGAGCACGCAAGAAGAGGACATGGGCCAGATGGCAGACCAAGAGCGCAAATCGGGGGTGGGGCGGTTCCTTCCCATCATCGCGATCCTTGTCGTGGCAGGGGTTGGGGCGCTCACGCTTGGGGATCAATTGAGCTTTGAGACGCTGCGCGAAAACCGTGAGGCGCTACTGGCGTTCCGCGATTCCCATTATGGCGCGGCGGTGCTTGTCTTCATGGCGGCCTATGTGGTGATCGTCGCCTTCTCGCTTCCGGGGGCGACGGTGGCGACGCTGACCGGCGGGTTTCTTTTCGGGATCTTTCCCGGTGCGGTGTTCAATATCACCGCCGCCACCATCGGCGCGACGGCCATTTTCCTTGCCGCGCGCTGGGGTTTTGGCGAGCGGTTGTCGGCACGTATGGACGCGTCGGAAGGCCGAGTGAAACGGATCAAGGCGGCGCTCGATGAAAACCAATGGTCGATGTTGTTCTTGATCCGCCTTGTGCCTGCGGTGCCGTTCTTTGTTGCGAACTTGTTGCCGGCTTTTGTCGGGGTGCCGTTGATGCGTTTTGTCCTGTCGACCTTTATCGGCATCATTCCCGGCGGTGTGGTCTATACATCGGTGGGCGCGGGGCTAGGTGAGGTGTTTGAACGCGGCGAAGCGCCGGATCTCGGTGTGATCTTCGAACCGCAGATTCTCTTGCCGCTTCTCGGGCTTTGCGCGCTGGCGGCGCTGCCGATTGTCATCAAGGCGCTGCGCGGCGGGAAGGAGATTTGAGCATGGAACAGATCAAGACGGATATTCTTGTCATCGGGGCCGGGTCTGGCGGGCTTTCGGTCGCAGCCGGGGCGGTGCAGATGGGGGCGGATGTTGTGCTTCTTGAAGGGCACAAGATGGGCGGCGATTGCCTCAACTATGGATGCGTCCCCTCCAAGGCTCTGCTGGCAAGCGGCAAGGCCGCCTATGCACAGGCCCATGCAGGCGGGATGGGCGTTGCGGATCATGCGCCCGAGATCGACTATGCTGCCGCCAAGGCACATGTGGCCGATGTCATCGCCCAGATTGCGCCGCATGATTCCGTAGAGAGATTCGAAGGTTTGGGCGTGCGGGTCATCTCGGAGTTCGGGCGCTTTGTGGCGCCGCGCGAGGTTGAGGCGGGCGGCTATCGCATCAAAGCGCGGCGAATCGTAATCGCGACCGGGTCGTCGCCCTTCGTGCCGCCGATTCCGGGGTTGGCGGTTGTGCCGTATCTCACCAATGAGACGCTGTTTGATCTCACCGAGCGGCCCGAGCATCTTCTCATCATCGGCGGCGGTCCCATCGGGATGGAAATGGCGCAGGCGCATTTGCGGCTTGGCTGCAAAGTTACCGTGATCGAGGGCGACAAGGTGTTCGGGCGCGACGATCCGGAAATGGCTGCGTTCGTGATCGATCAGCTGCGCGCGGAAGGGTTGCAGATCGAGGAAGGCGCGCTTGCCGAAAAGATCAGCGGCAAGGCGGGCGCAATCCGGGTCGAGGCAAAGGACGGGCGGGTGTTTGATGGGTCGCATCTTCTTGTCGCGGTGGGGCGCAAGGCGAATATCGAGCGGCTCAACCTTGAGGCGGCGGGAATCAAGACGACGAAAACGGGAATCAAGGTTGATTCGAGCCTGAAGACCAGCAATCGCAGGGTCTATGCCATTGGTGATGTGGCGGGCGGCAAGCAGTTCACCCATGTCGCGGGATATCATGCTGGTATCGTCATTCGCTCGGCCCTTTTCGGCCTTCCGGCCAAGGCGCGGGAGGATCATATCCCGCACGCGACCTATACCGACCCCGAGCTTGCACAGGTCGGCCAGACCGAGGCAGAGGCGCGCGACCTCCATGGCGAAAAGCTTGAAGTCGTGCGGTTTGACCTTGATGGCAATGACCGGCTCGTGGCCGAGCGCAAGGCACGTGGGCGGATCAAGATCATGGTGGTGAAGGGGCGCCCTGTCGGGGCCTCGATCGTCGGGCCACAAGCGGGCGAACATATCGCGCTTTGGTCGATGGCGATCGCCAATCAGCTCAAAATGAGCCAGGTCGCAGGCATGATTGCGCCATATCCGACCGTGGCGGAGATTGGCAAACGCGCCGCGGGCGCTTATTTCTCTCCTAGATTGTTTGACAATCCTCGGGTCAAGGGGATTGTCAGGCTGGTGCAGCGGTGGCTGCCCTGACAGGGGACAGATATGTTCAACACGCTCTCAGGACGCTTTCTTGTTCTGACCATTATCTTTGTGATGTTGGCAGAGGTGTTGATCTTTGTGCCTTCGGTGGCGCGATTCCGTGAAGACTATCTGCTGTCGCGGCTAGAGCGGGCGCAGATCGCGTCGCTGTCGCTTTTGGCAGATGAGGTGATTGATTCGGAGCTCGAGGCAGAGCTTCTGCGCACAGCCGAGGTTTTTAACGTCGTGCTGCGTCGCGATGAGATGCGCCAGCTTGTGCTGTCGGCGCCGATGCCGCAACCCATCGACGGGAGCTTTGATCTCCGCGATGCGGGGGCGGGCGAGTTGATCCGGGACGCGATGCTACGTCTGTTCGATAGTGAGGATCGGGTGATCCGCGTGATCGGCGCACCGGTTCTCGAGGCGGGACTCCTGATCGAGATCACCATGGAGACCGGTAGCTTGCGGAGCGCGATGATTGACTACGGGCTCAACATCCTTTGGCTGTCGCTCGTCATCTCGGCGGTGACGGCCTCGCTTTTGTTCCTCGCGGTGCGGGGGTTTCTTGTGCGGCCGATCAAGGGCGTGGTCGGATACATGCAGGCCTATGCCGCCGCGCCGGAAGATGCGCGCCGGATCATCACCCCACGCGCAAGTGTGGCCGAGTTGCGCGAAGCGGAAGAGGCGCTGCAATCGCTTCAGACCGAACTCACCGCCGCGTTGCGCCAGAAAGAACACCTTGCCCAGCTTGGCGGGGCGGTGGCGAAGGTCAGCCATGATCTTCGGAACATCCTGACGACCGCGCAGCTTTTCACCGACAGGCTCGAGCGGAGCGAAGACCCCGGTGTGCGGCGTATGGCGCCAAAGCTCGTCAATTCAATCACCCGGGCGGTCAATCTCTGCGAAAGCACGCTCGCGTTCGGGCGTGCCGAAGAACCGCCACCGCGGCTCACCCAAGTGTCCTTGGCGGAAATCGTATCGGATGTGATCGCAGGCGAACGCCTTGCGGTGGGCGAGGAAGATGTGAGCTATGGCGAGGATGTCCCGGCAGGTCTCATGCTTCGCGCAGACCCGGAACAGATTTACCGCGTGCTTTCTAACCTCTTGCGCAATGCGCGGCAGGCGATCTCGGCAAGCGGGAAACCGGGCGAGATTCTTGTCGCGGGGATCGAAGAAGATGAGGCGTGGGTCATCACTGTGTCGGACACGGGGCCGGGCCTGCCCGAGAAAGCGCGCGAACATCTCTTTACCCCGTTTCAGGGCGGTGCGCGCAAGGGTGGTTCGGGGCTCGGACTTGCGATTGCGGCGGAATTGATCCGCGGGCATGGCGGGCGATTGTCTCTCGTGCAGACAGACATGAACGGCACGCGCTTTGAAATCAGCCTGCCAAAAGGCGATTTGGCTTAGGGTCCTGACCCTCGCGCAAAAATTCTCGTTTTTTGCCCTTGCAAACCCCCGGCGCTCTCTTTAGATCACGCTTCACCGCGCTCTGGTAGCTCAGCTGGATAGAGTACTTGACTACGAATCAAGGGGTCGGGGGTTCGAATCCTCCCCAGAGCGCCATTTTCCACAATAAGCACTTGTTTTTCCTCGCAAATCTCATGCGGGAGCAAGTATTTTGTCACACATTCAGTACACAATCTGTCGTAACGGTCAGCTCTTCTACAATCGTAGAACGCCCAAAGATGCCGTTGATAGCTATGGTGCTTACATCAGAATCAAACTGCATTCCGACCATTTTGTCGCTGGTTCTCAGGCCCAGCGCCTTACAACTCTCCTAGACGATAGTTTCCGGTCTGGCCGTAAGCTTGATCTACAAACAGCCATAGATTCCATGATCCCTAAAAGGCTTAGGCTATCTGACGTGGTTGAAGAGTATCTTGACCTAAAGCCGATTGATCCGAAACCTACCAGACTCGCAGTTGAAGCGTTCTTCTCTGTCGCTGGGGACCGTGAGATTGCAGACTACACCAGAGAAGACGCCAAAGCCTTTCTTTTCCTCTTGGAGCAACGTGGGAACTCTACGGGTACCATTCGTAGGAGGATCAACAGCATCTCAGCCATTTTGAACTATGGGTTTGCTGAGCTTGATATCGACAAGAGGAATCCGTTCTCAAGGCTCGTTATCAAGGCGGAAGGGCTGGACCGAAAGAAGAGGGGCACTTTCACAACACAACAGCTACAAGAGGGCTATCAAGAGGCGCTGGGCGGTAAGAGTTCTGTCAGATTGCTCATGCCTATCCTAGGGGAGACTGGTTGCCGACTTGCTGAAATTGTAGGACTTCGTGTTGAAGACGTAGACCTAGAGGCAAAGGTTCTGCGCATACGCCCTAACGCCATGAGGAGGCTCAAGACGGCTGGGAGTGAGCGAGACTTACCCATTGTAGGCTGTGCGGAGGAGGCTCTCAGGAAGGCTCTGAGCGGCTCTGAGGATGGTTGGGTGTTTCCCAGATATATTCATGATGATGGTTGTAGGGCCACACACGCCTCCAATGCTCTGAACAAGTGGCTGAAGGGAAGGTTTGGAGGTCTGACTGCCCATAGCCTCAGGCATACTATGAGAGACCGTCTAAGAGCTGTAGAAGCGCCTCTGGAGTTGATTGACCAAGTTGGCGGTTGGTCCTCAGTTAACAATATCGGGAGCCGATACGGGCAGGGCTACAAGATAGATCAGCTGGCCGCTTGGCTGGACAGCATCAAGGTTTGTGGTGACTAAGCCGAAGAATATTTTTCCCTTGGATTCTGAGAGGACAATCGGGCGCTGGGCTGGGTTGTCTGGATTTTCTGAGGGTCCCACGAGGTGAGGACAGATGATGTAGCTGGGAAAGCGAGTGCGAAGATACCAGCGCATGATGTCTAGGTTAGATACTGACTTGAAAGCTTGTTCTGAACTTGCTCTATTTCTCGCTGAAATTGAACGTATTCTTTCGAAATAGAAAAAGAAGGAAGTCAGTCTGGGTTGTGTAGTGGCGCTATAGACGACTGACTGAAACGATGAAGAATGAGAACACTGCCGATTTAATCGAGAGCCTACTGCCAGAACTCAACACGACACTGTACTCGCCTCTAGCTTTGACGAAAGGTTACAAAGCGATTGTAGACAACATCTATCTTGAGCAAATTATGCAATTTAGCTGGTTTGCAGTAGTAGGGCGCAGTGGGACAGTTTACGCCAGAACCACTCAAGCGATGAAGGGCAAGCAAGTGACGTTGCAGTCCTATGTTTGGGGGTTGCACAGTCAAGGTCACTACAATTCATCGACTGAACAGCTGACTTTCAAGAATAAGATCACACTAGACTGTAGGTTTAGGAACATCTTACGCTACACTGGTCGCCAAAATGTAATGCGATATAGGGGGAAGCGGCCATCCGCTTCAAAATTCAAAGGCGTGAAACCTTCTCAAAGCGGTAAATTTTCTGCAAATATCTACGATGGAAATCTGCATATTAGTTTAGGTACGTATGACAGTGAGGAATTCGCAGGAAAGGTCTACGATGAAGCGGCGAGAATACTCTTTGGGGGGGCTGGTTATCTTAACTTTCCGGATAGTCCGGTAGAATTGTCGGCTATGGAAGTTGCTGCTCTTCGTATTCAAAGAGCTAGGGTCAGATCGAGACAAAAGCCATCTAACTCTTAGATAGAGGTGGTGCTTAGAGAAGCTAGGTAGCGACTGACATGAGGAATTTTGTAAACTTGCAAAGCGAATACTCAGTAGCTCGACAAGGTATGCTGTTTTCTGGCGGCAGCCAGTGTGATGCGAGAAGCTCATGGACTATCTGGCCACCAAGTTAGAGTATTCTGGAAGGGCCACAACGGAGGCGGGCAGAAGAGAAAATGACAAATCTACAGGCCATAATCATAGCCGTTGGCATCATTGTAGCTGGACTACTTAACGGCGGATTTTACGAGTTTCGAAGTGACGGAACTCAGTTTAATAAGTTCACGGGAGCCTGCAAAGGTTGCTATGAATTTTAGATATCTCGCTGCTGGCACGAGGCGCAAGCGGACTACTTCAGAGTGAGGGCTTAGACTTTCGCTTCAGATTGAGAGAGTATCCTATAAAGGCTAGCCCTTGAGATACCGACTTGCTCACAGACTTTCGTTTTCGACATGCCAGATTGAAGAAGGGACAACACTGCATCTTTCTTAAGCATAGCGCTGGGCTTTCTGCCAGTGTATTTCCCTGCTTTCTTGGCTTTGGCTATGCCCTCCTTTTGGCGTTCTAGCATCATCTCCCTCTCAAATTGCGCAACAGAGGACATGACGTTGAGCATGAGTTTCCCTGTGGCGGTCGAGGTGTCGATTTGTTGACCACCCATAGAGAGGATCACTAGCCCAGCGCCCTTGCTCTCAAGCTTCTCTAAAAGTTCGCCAAGATGCTTCACAGATCGGGCGAGGCGGTCCAGTTTGGTAACAACCAGTTTATCCCCTTTACGAAGGGACCGGATAGCAGCGTCAAGCTGTGGCCTTTCACCTATTGAAGAGACCTGCTCCGAATAGATGTTCTCAGGATCAACACCATAAGCCACAAGGTCCCGCACCTGAGCTTCTAGCCCTGCCTCTTGTTCGATTGTCGAGGTTCTCGCTACACCAACCAGCATTATATCAGCCCCTTTTCTCAATAGCCTTTAAGGATATTCTGACTATTGCCTCAATAGGGTGTGATTCGCAAGATTTTGAGACATTTTTCTCATATCTCACTGAACCGAGGTCTAACGAGACATTCGAGCCATGCTCAGTTAACATGTAGCTCGTAAATGAGGTCCTAATGTTCCGCCTGTTGATGTTGTTCATGCTGAAGAACTCGCTCACAATAGTTATTGTTGTGGGGGTTCTTATTCTCTTGAAGGGCTAGGTCCCCCTCAGTGGAAATTTAGGCACGAGAGGGCGGTTCCCGCCTCTAGAACGCCCACTCTGATTCAGGGTGAACTAAGTCAGCGCTTATAACTTAGCCAACGCTAAAATGCCTGTCATGTTAATGAAAAATCACGATAAGTCTGTTGGTTATCTGTTGTTTAAGCACACACCGGGGAAACCCCGAAATCCTGGGGCGGGAAGAGATTTCTTGACAAAAACAGTTTCTGTGGTAGAGATGGCTCTCCGTAGTTAAATCTCGGACCGTTAGCCTGTGGCTGGCAACATCAAGCTAAAATCTTAATACGCATTCCCGGCAAATCGTCGGCTCCCGCCCCTATTGTGGGCTTTTTTGCGTTCCACAACATTCAAAGAAAGGAAATTCATGCTCCAGAGCAATTTTTCGTGCTGCCCTAACAAAAGGGAAAACGAACAACATAACGCAAGCAACCTTTCCCAATGGCAAAGAGGGGCTGCCAGCCTTGTTTCAGAGGCGATTGTTCGAAAAGGAGAGGGGGAGTTCCCCGGTCCTCGGTATATTTCAATGCCTGTCGGCTCAGGTAAGACCACAGGGGCAATTGAAGGTGTAATTTCGCTCTGTGAGCAACATCCTGAGAAGACCGTGGTCTTTCTTTCGCCCTATGTGATTGGGGTCGAAAAGGTGAAGGAGCAGCTTTGCCAATCTCTGGGTAAGGATCATGTCGGGTTCTACCATGCGAAAGCTAATGTCTCGAAACTCGATGAGGTTAAGAAACAGGTTTTTGTCGGGACGCATGAGTTCGCAGCCCACAACCATTTGCCTCTTGAGGACCGGGATTTGGTGGTTGTCGATGAAGCTTTGTACGGGACCAAAGATGCGAATCTGACCACAACTCAGATTTATGCAGTTTCAGCATGAGCACGACGCAACGGTATTCTCCCTGATGAATTTCGAGCAGTGTTTGTATGTGTAGATTCCATGGCAAACAACAGGAAAGAAGGGCTGCGTTTCGAGCCGATTGGTATTGCTGGGATTGAGAGTGCCGTTGAACGGATTTCTGACTACGATTTTTCTGCACACTCCCAAACTATTGGACGGACTGAGCCTGTTCATGAGGTGCAGGTCTTGTGTCAGGGGATGTTGGCAGGGAAAGCCATTGTAGACCATGACGGCACTGATGAGACCACGTTTATGGCAGGGACCTTGAATATCCCTGCAAAGCAAAACGCTGTCATTTTAACAGCTACCGGAGGAATGGTTTACAAGGTCTCTGGTGGGTTCAAAGAAATTGACTCTGTTAAGCTTCAGTTTGTTCCCCCCAGCTATCAGAATTTGGAATTGGTTCAGCTATCAGGACCGGAGATCAAGGGAAGCTACCACACTTGGGGGGGCACACATAAGAAGGCGAAAGTTGTTGATTATGTCGAATGGGTTTTGGGTCAGGTTCCGGAGCGAAAAATCTACGTGTCGATGCCCAAGAAGGTTATCGACAAATGTTTGAAGGGTTGGTGTGGCCTTTCCGCAAGAGGCGATATCGACCTGCCCACAAAGCTTAATTGGAATGGGAAGACTGTCCATCTGTCACATCACCAAATTGGCATTGGCTCGAACGACTTTCGAAACTGTGAGGCTGTAGTTTACCTTTGGGATAACCACCTTCCCAAGGGTGTCTCTCTTATACGCAATCATGTGTTGTCGGACCAAGCAGTTGCAAAAGAGGCATTGGCACAAGCGAACTTCGGAGATTTAAAGGGCGATTACAAAGAAATCAGAGACGCCTTCTTGGTTGAGAATGTAATCCAACAAATAGGGAGGGGTAGCATTCGAAACATCGGACCCGATGGAGCTGTAGCACCAATGAAAGCTTACCTGTTTGTGAAGGAAAAGACCCGTGCAGGTGTGCTCCGTTCCCTGAGCGGTTGCTCAACTTCTACTCTTGAAGGGTATGATAAACTGCTCAAACCAACGGGCAGAATGGATAAGGTCTATCTGTATCTGGATTCAATTAAGGGTCGGAATGTTTTTGGTAGCGAGATCAAAGAGCAAACCGGTGTAACGCTTTCAAAGATTGCGGATAAACTGGAAGCTACGAAGCTTGAACAGTACGGTTACAAGTTTGTGCGTGGTCGTAGGGGGGGCGAACAACATAGCTTTGTTTGGGTTGGGCTACCTGAAGAAGTGAAGTTGTTTGAGTATGATTCAGCGGCCTGAACATGAATCCTTAGTTGGAACAACATATGCCAAATATACTAAGTATAAATATATTACTTATAGTAAATTGGTATATTTAAGATTCTTAAGATGTGTCTTAGGTTTGGATGGTTTTAATTATTATAAAAATAACCATCCAATTCTTAAGCTGAGTCTTAAGTCTTCTTCTTTATGCTGTTTAACTTCTAATTTTTCCTTGTTGCAACTGCACTAAAGGTTTGAATCTTCTCGAGCCGCAAAAGTCTTAATCTTGTTGTTTCGTGTGCAGATTATGCAAGAAATAGATTGGGTGTAGGTAGCATTGTTACTTGTTATTCCAGCTAGGAAGAACGACTTTGAAGACTTCGTGACAGATTGGGTTGGTGTAAGCTGTCACTGGGTCTGTCTCCTCCAGTTCGAAACAGGCTTCTGTCGTCCGTCGTGCTAGCTCGTTGGCGTGTTGGCTTTTTCGATTGGCTTCAGCTTCTTGTTGTTCTGTCTCAATGTCTTCGCCTAGACGCTCACTGTATTTGTTACCAGTAAGGTATTGGCCATACTCGGACCTGTAACGCATGTAGCGAGCTTCAGAGGCGTCAGGGTTGGAGCTGTTCATGCAATCTGTAGCTGGACCCTCTAGAGTACTCTTGAAAGGCTCCTCGGTGTCGTATCCGTGCTTGTGAGCCTCTTCAGCCCAACTCGTAATGCCGTTTCGTGCAGCGGTTCTGTCGAATATGTCAGTGCTGTCGCATCTATCGATTAGTTGTAGGAGGTTGTCGTGTCGCTCGTCAGCGTAGGCGTTTCCGGCACAGACGATGGTAATCGCTAGGATCAATTTCTTCATGAGATCACACCAATTCGTTAAGCTCTTGGACTTCAGTCCAATTTGGAAAAATTGAGCTATGGGGCTTGTTAGCTCTTCGTGTTGTCTCGGATTTCGGTCAGTAGCTGGAGTACTCCCGCCATGAACCAGAAAGCGATAGCACTCCCGACAACGGGCACGACGAATGCGCTAAACAATGAGGATTCTAAAGGGTCGAGAGATAGAAAGGAAACTACCACCGAGAACACGCCAAGAGTGAATAAAAGCAGGCTCAAAATCTTAAATACAAAAGCTGTACCGCTCATTCTTGCTCTCTCCGTAAAGTTCTTCCGAATTACACTGAACCACACTCAAGGGAATTGCGCCACAGTCAGGATAGATCAACCGTGCCGATAGCTACGCCAGTCCTTTTTGTGCACCAAACGGCTAGTTGAAAAATGTGTACACATTCCGTCAACACTCCCAAAGCTGGAAAGTTTTTTCCGGGTTTTTGAAGATTTTTCGACTTGAACGTGACACGGACCTTTGTTCTAATTTTGTTGTCCGTGAGGATCATAAGTTCTTGTTTTGTTGTAATAAATGGTGCGTTTCTAGCTCTAAAGCTGGTAGCTCAGCTGGATAGAGTACTTGACTACGAATCAAGGGGTCGGGGGTTCGAATCCTCCCCAGAGCGCCATTTTCCTTCCCATCCAGCTTTCAGACGTTCGGTTCGCTTGAACCGGTGTGAAACTCACCCGCCTTGCAAGATCGCGGGCGCGTCCCTATTTTTCGGATAGCGCATGACAGGAGACGCAACCGCCATGGACAAGACACTCGCCGCCTTCACCAATCTGGTTCCCCTGCGAGACGTCCTGACCCATGCCTGCATCCCTAACCCTGTCCGAGCTGTCCTTTTCCACGACTGACGGCACCCCGCTTTTCAAAGACATCAGCCTGAGTTTCGGTGCCGAGCGCACTGCTCTTGTCGGACGCAATGGCGCCGGCAAGAGCACGTTGTTGCACCTGTTGTCGGGCGACCTAAACCCAACCTCCGGACAAGTGCGTGCAACAGGCTCTGTCGCGATGATGCGTCAGGAGGCGATGGCACACGCGGACGCGACGATCGCCGATCTGTTCGGTGTGCGAGAGGCGACCGATCTCTTGGCGCGGGCCGAGGCGGGGCGGGCCTCAGTCGAGGATATG
This sequence comes from Shimia sp. FJ5, assembly GCF_032918335.1. Taxonomy (NCBI): domain Bacteria; kingdom Pseudomonadati; phylum Pseudomonadota; class Alphaproteobacteria; order Rhodobacterales; family Roseobacteraceae; genus Shimia; species Shimia sp. FJ5. The sequence goes on from NZ_JAWJUV010000002.1 coordinate 530,760, forward strand.
GCCGAGGCAGATTGGACCTTGCCGATGCGGCTTGAGGCGGCGCTGGTGCGCGTGGGGCTTGCGGTTCTGCCGCAGACCCCGCTCAGGGCGCTTTCCGGCGGACAGCAAAGCCGCGCGGCGCTTGCGGCGCTTCTCTTTGCCGAGCCGGATATACTTCTTCTGGATGAGCCGACAAACAACCTCGACCGGGAGGGGCGTCAGGCGGTGATGGATGTGCTTCGGGGCTGGACCGGGGGCGCGATCATCGCAAGCCATGATCGCGCGCTTCTTGAAGAGATGGATGCGATTGTCGAACTCTCCTCGCTTGGTGCGGCGCGCTATGGCGGCGGCTATTCGGCATATCGCGCTTCAAAGGCGTTGGAACTTGAGGCGGCGGCGCGAGACCTCGCTCATGCAGAGCAGGCACAAAGCGAGGCCGCGCGACGGGCACAACAGGCGACAGAGCGCAAGGCGCGCACGGATCGCATGGGGCAGAGGGCCCGCGCCAAGGGGACTCAGCCTAAGATCGTTATGGACGCGGCAAAAGAGCGGTCCGAAGCCTCGGGCGGGGCTGGGAAACGCTTGCGCGAGGCGCGCCGCGAAGCAGCAGATGAGGCCGTGGAGGCAGCGCGCGCGGCGATCGAGGTTTTGCAGCCGATCCATATGGAGATCGCATCGACGGGCTTGCCTTTGGGGCGGACAGTCTTGCGGGTCGATCAGGTTTCGGGCGGATACGAGACCCAGCGCCCTGTAATCCGGGGGCTGTCGCTGACTGTCACTGGGCCGGAGCGGATCGCGATCGAAGGCGCGAATGGCAGCGGGAAGACAACTCTCCTGAAGCTCATCACCGGGGCGCTTGCGCCGAGTGCGGGCGCGGTGGACCTCCGGGTGCCTTACGCACTCCTTGATCAACATGTGGGGATGCTCGCGCCGCACGAAAGCCTGCGGGATGGGTTCTTGCGGCGTAACCCGACGGCAGACCGACATATGGCGCATGAGGCGTTGGCGCGGTTTGGGTTTCGCGCAGAAGAGGCCTTGCGTCAGGTGCGCTCTTTGAGTGGAGGTGAGCGCCTGCGAGCGGGGCTTGCCTGCACGCTTGGAGGGAAGCCGCCGCCGTCGCTTCTGATCCTTGATGAACCGACCAACCACCTTGATCTTGAGGGCGTCGAAGCCTTGGAGACGGCGCTTGCCGCGTATGATGGTGCGGTGCTCGTGGTGAGCCATGATCGTGCATTCCTGCGCGCGTTGTCGCCTGACAGGGTGCTTCGCCTCGGGGCGTAGGAGCCCGCACTCAGAGTCTCCGATGGCCAGTGTGGCGGTGCCGGAACAATGGACAAACGCGCCGGACTGCGTAAACATTTGAGTATGAAGGATATTGAGCCAGAGGTCAGCCTGGAAGCCTTGCTTGAGGCGGCGGCCCGAAAGTGGGCGGAGTGGCCTGAGAAGGTGGCGTTGACAGATGGGGCGCTCTGCCTCACCTATGCGCAATTGGACGCGCGCGCCAACCATATGGCGCGCAAGCTTGTCACGCAGGGCGCGCAGGTCGGGGATTTCGTGGGGTATCTCGGCGTGACTGGCGCGCCGTTTGTCGTCACGTTTCTGGCCTGTCTCAAGGCGGGGTTGGTGTTTCTTCCGATCAGCCCCAAGTTTCCACCGCTCAGCGTTGCCAAGATCCTTCGCACAGCGCAGGCGAAGTGCTTTGTCTCGCACCTACCCTTGCCGGACAATGTGCCCGGAGCAGTCGCGATGGAGCTGCCGCAGGGCGACATGGACGAGGTGCCGTTTGAAATCCCACCAGTGCCGGGGTCTGTGCTCTGCTTTGCAAGCAGCACCTCGGGCAGCACTGGCACCCCAAAGATCGTTGGTCACACACGCGAGTCCTTTGGTCGCGTGGCGATGCTTGATGCCGCGCAATTCGGGTTGGATGAGACTTCGGTCTTTGCGAATGCGGGCACAACATGGGCCGTCTATATCCTGGCTGCCATTGCGATCGGTGCGCGCGTGGCCTGTTATGACGTAAACGAAGGTACGCCACAGGATCTCTTGGATTGGCTGGCGGCGGAGAAGGCGACATTCTGGTATGTGTATCCGGCCTTGTTCCGCACGCTTGAGGATGCCAAGGGCGTGCTGCCCGATCTCGAGACGCTTCTGCTTTGTGGTGAGGCTGTGTTCCGACGCGACTTTGAGCTCTTTGAGCGCGTCACATGTCCGGGGGCGACTTTTCTCAATGTCTATGGCCAGCAAGAGACCTTTACAGCCGCTGTCTTTAGACTCCGCAACGGTGAGACACTGACATATGAACGCGTGCCTGCGGGCGCGCCGGGCCTTGAAAACGATCTTGTCATCATCGGCGAAGACGGGCGGCCCGCCGGGTCCGAAAGCATCGGGGAGATCGTGAACCGCTCACCACGGGTCGCGCCGGGATATGTCGGCGATCCCGCGCGCACCGCGAAGGCGTTCACGCTTGGCGAAAATGGCACGTGGAGTTTCTTGACCGGGGATCTTGGCTATATCGATGGTCAGGGCGTGCTCCACTATGTCGGCCGCAGGGATGACCAGATCAAGATTCGCAATGTGATCGTCCAGCCTTCAGATATCGAACAGGAGCTCGCACCGCATCCGGGCGTCGATACGGCGGCGGTCACGGTCAGCTATTGCGCCCGAGGACTGCCGCGTCTTGCGTGTTTCTACGAGGGAACGGTTGCGCCGGAGGCACTCAAGGCATGGCTCGCCGAGCGTATTCCGGCGTTTATGCTGCCGCAGTTCTTCCTGTCGGTCGATGCGTTGCCGCGCACACCCACCGGGAAGCTTCAGCGGAGCAAGCTCGAGCTGCCCCAGGACCTTTCCGGGGCCCATCGCATTGCGCCGCGCACGAAGAATGAGGCGATCCTGACAGAAGTCTGGCAGCAGGTTCTCGGACATTCCGATTTCGGCACCACCGACAATTTCTTTGATGTCGGGGGCGACAGCCTTCGGGCGATGGAGCTCTTGATGCTTATCAATCAACGGCTAGGACGTCAGTTCACACTTGATCGGGTCATCCTTGCCGGGGGCACGATCGAGGCGCTCGCGGGGTTGCTTGAGCGCCCGGCGGAGCGATCACAGCTTCGGACGCTCAAACCCGGCACCGGCGAGACTCATATTGTGGCCGGGCATGTCTATGGTGGAGGCGTGACCGACTACCTCGAGATTGCGCGGGCGATGGGCGAGGGGGTGCAGGTGTCCGGTATCTGTGCCGACTATTCCCAACGTAGCCGGTCCTTTCCGGTGCGGGAAAAGGCGCAGGAAGCGGTGCAGCAAGTGCCGACAACACCGCCACCTGTTCTCATGGGGTATAGTTTCGGTGGGCGCGTGGCGTTCGAGATTGCGCACCTGCTTGGCATGGAAAGCAAGATCGTCCTCATCGACCCGATTGGGCCGTTTTCCGAAGGCTGGTATCGACGGTTTCGGGCGTGGCAGCAGGCGCGCCGAGGCGCTCCGCCCGCCCTTGGGTTCGAAGGGTTCTACAAGGGGGACTATGATTACCGCCCCGCCCGCCTCAAGACCAAGGGCGCGCTTCTGATCACCTGCAAAACGTCGCGCAAGGCGGATATCAAGGGGTGGTCGGCGGCGATTGACGGTCCGTTGGAGCATTTTGTGATGTCCGGGGACCATTGGGATATTGTGCGCCAGGCCAATGCCATCGAGATCGCGCACAAGATACAGAGGTGGCTGGCCGGCGCGGGCTGAGCGCAACGTCACACGATCTTCCTCTGGGGTGTCGGCGGATTTCCTGACAGTCTTGGTGCAACACGCAGTTGGCAAGACAGGGGAGGAGATTGCCATGGCACATGTATCCTATGAAAAAGACGGGCGCATCGGACGTATCACGCTCAACCGGCCCGAGGTGATGAACGCGATCTCGCTTGAGATGCCGGGACAGATCGCGGCGGCGGTGGCCGAGGCAGAGGCTGATCCGGAAGTGCATGTTATGGTGCTTTCCGGCGCGGGGGATGCGTTTTGCGCGGGTTACGATCTCACCGCCTTTGCCGAGGCGAAGGGGACCAACCCCGGTGTGCAAGAGATGCCTTGGGATCCGATGCAGGATTACAAATTCATGTGGCAGTTCACGCAGGATTTCATGTCTCTGTTCCGAGCAATGAAACCGGTGGTCTGCAAGGTGCACGGCTTTGCGGTTGCCGGGGGATCGGATATCGCGCTTTGCGCCGATCTCACGGTGATGAGCGAGGAGGCCGAGATCGGCTATATGCCGGCGCGGGTTTGGGGGTCGCCGACGACGCAGATGTGGGTCTATCGGCTCGGCATGGAGAAAGCCAAGCGCATGATGCTCACCGGCGATAAGATTACAGGGCGCGAGGCGGCGGATATGGGGCTTGTCCTCAAGGCGGTGCCGGAGGCCGATCTCGACGATGAGGTCGAGCGCCTTGCATCGCGTATGGCCAGCGTGCCGATCAACCAGTTGGCAATGCAGAAGATGGTTATCAACCAAGCGATCGAAGCGATGGGCCTTAACGAGACGCAGCGCCTTGCAACGCTGTTCGATGGCATCACGCGGCATTCGCCCGAGGGCATGAATTTCAAGGCGCGTTCGGAAGCTGTGGGTTGGAAACAGGCCGTGCGCGAACGCGACGAGGGCACGTTCGATTGGACGCGCAACGAGGAGATCCCCAAGAGCAACCGCTAGGTCGTGACGTGGGGGCAGCGCAAATTCGCACAGGCGACCCTCTCAAAATACTCCTTTGCGCCGCCGCACTTGTTGTTATCTAAGGGGGGCGAACTGGAGGGCTTTATCTATGGGCATTGTCGAGATTGAGAACCTACGCAAGACCTATGCAGGCGGGTTCGAGGCGCTGAAAGGGGTTTCACTCAGCATTGAAGAAGGTGAGATTCTTGCGCTTCTCGGGCCGAACGGCGCGGGCAAGACGACGCTGATCTCGACGATCTGTGGTATCACGATGCCGGGCGATGGCACGGTGCGCGTCGGGGGGCATGATGTCGTCCGCGACTTCCGCGAAGCGCGGCGCATGATCGGCCTCGTGCCGCAGGAAATCCATCTTGAGCCCTTTACCAAGGTGATCGATACGGTGCGCTTCACGCGTGGTCTTTTCGGCAAGCCGAAAGACGACGCCTATATCGAGAAAATCCTGCGCCAGCTCTCGCTCTGGGATAAGCGCGATGCGCGCACACGGGAGCTTTCGGGCGGGATGAAACGGCGGGTTCTCATTGCCAAGGCCCTCGCGCATGAGCCGCGGGTTCTTTTCCTTGATGAGCCGACGGCGGGCGTAGATGTCGAGCTTCGCAAGGACATGTGGGGCGTGGTGGCCGAATTGAAATCCAGCGGTGTCACGATCATCCTTACCACGCACTACATCGAAGAGGCCGAGGCGATCGCGGATCGTGTCGGGGTCATCAACGGCGGCGAGCTTCTTCTGGTGGAAGGGAAGGACGCACTCATGAAGCGGTTCGGGCAGAAAGACCTGCATATCGAACTGACCGAGCCGATTGAGACCCTGCCTGCACCGCTCGCGGATCGGGGTTTGCGTCTGAGCGCGGATGGGCGTGTCCTAAGCTACACGTTCATTTCGACAGGCGAGCGCACAGGCATCACCTCGCTTCTCAATGACATCGCGGAGGCGGGTCTGGTGATGCGCGATATGCGCACCGAGGAGAGCAGTCTCGAAGAGATCTTCGTCTCGCTGGTCAAGGAGGGCGCGGCATGAACTGGAAAGCGATCTGGGCAATCTACACCTCTGAAATGATGCGATTTTTCCGCACGCTGGCGCAGAGCTTTCTGTCGCCGGTGCTTTCGACCTCGCTTTACTTCATCGTTTTCGGCGCCGCCATTGGGAGCCGCATCGATCAGGTCGAGGGGGTCAGCTATGGCGCCTTCATCGTGCCGGGGCTTGTCATGCTTTCGGTTATCACGCAGTCAATAACCAACGGCGCGTTTGGCATCTATTTCCCGAAGTTCATCGGCACGATCTATGAGCTTCTGTCGGCGCCGGTCAACTTCCTTGAGATCGTTATCGGCTTTGTCGGGGCTGCGGCGACCAAAGCGCTTTTCATTGGGGCGGTGATCCTTGGGACATCAACGTTTTTCGTCGATCTCACCGTGCAGCATCCGGTCGCCATGGTGGCATTCCTCGTCCTGACCTGCCTGAGCTTCGCGCTCTTGGGCTTTATCATCGGGATCTGGGCGCAGAACTTTGAACAGCTGCAACTTGTGCCGCTCCTGATCGTGACGCCGCTCGTTTTTCTTGGCGGCTCGTTCTATTCGATCTCGATGCTGCCGCCGTTCTGGCAGACGGTCACCATGTTCAACCCGGTGGTCTACCTGATCTCAGGTTTCCGTTGGGCGTTTTTTGGCATGGCCGATGTGCCGGTCGGGTTCAGTCTTCTTGCCATCGGGGCGTTCACGGCGATCTGTCTCGCGGCGGTTTGGTGGATATTCCGCACCGGCTGGCGCATCCGCAGCTAAAGCGCAAAGACGCGGCGTCAGCGGCCGTTTGGCGGGTTATTTCGGCCACGGGGCATCTTTCCTCGTGGCCGTGCCTTGTCCTTGTGGGGGTGCGCTTATAAATGCCATGGCATGAGACGTTGGATCCCTTTCATGAAATCGCCGCCGACGGTGGCCGTTGTGCGCCTCTCGGGCACGATTGGTAGCGGAACGCGCGCGCCCCTAAGTGACGCCGCGCTTGCCCCGCTCCTTGAGAAAGCGTTTAGCCGCGGCAAACCGGCGGCTGTCGCGCTCGAGATCAATTCGCCCGGTGGGAGCCCTGTGCAATCCTCGATGATCGGCGCGCGCATTCGGCGCCTGTCGGAAGAGAAGGGCATTCCCGTGATTGCCTTTGTCGAGGACGTAGCGGCGTCTGGGGGCTATTGGCTCGCGGCGGCGGCGGATGAGATCTTTGCCGACGATAGCTCGGTCGTGGGGTCTATCGGCGTCATCTCTGCTGGGTTCGGCGCGCATATCTTCCTGAGCCGCCAAGGGATCGAACGTCGGGTGCACACGGCGGGCAGTTCCAAATCCATGATGGACCCGTTCCAGCCAGAGAAACCCGAGGACGTCAAACGCCTCAAGGGCATGCTCGAACAGATTCACGCCAATTTCATTCATCACGTCAAAACCCGTCGCGCGGGCAAGCTCGACACGGTGCCGGAACTCTTCACCGGAGAGATCTGGATCGGGCGCCACGCGCAGGAGGTTGGCCTCATCGACGGGATCGGTCATCTTGTGCCGATGATGAAAGAGCGTTTCGGAGACAAGGTGCGCCTGCGCCGCTACGGAATGCGTCGCCCGCTCTTGCAGCGGTTCGGCGCACAGGTGGCGAGCGATGCCATCGCAGCGGTCGAAGAGCGGGCCGAGTTCGCCCGGTTCGGGCTCTGACATGATTTTCAAGATCGTCACTCTTTTCCTTGTGGGCATGGGCGTTCTCGCCATGTTTGGCAAACTCACCTACCCGGGAAAAAAGCGGCTGCAATCTGCGAAATGCCCCAAGTGCGGGCGTTACAGGATTGGAAAGGGGCCATGCCCCTGCACACAGGGGAAGGGATAGACCATGGAATGGCTTTATGCCGGTTTGGGTCTCGTCATTCTGCTTCTGGCAGGGGACACGCTGGTGCGCGGGGCGGTGAACCTTGCGCTGCGTCTTGGTATTCCGGCGTTGATCGTGAGCCTTACCATCGTTGCCTTCGGCACCTCGGCGCCAGAGCTTCTTATTTCGGTGCAGGCGGTTCTAAAGGACGTGCCCGGCATTGCGATCGGTAACGTGGTCGGCTCCAACACAGCCAATATCCTTCTGGTGCTAGGCTTCCCTGCGATGCTCACGGTGCTGCATACCTCGCATTGTGACTCGCGCGCGACCTTTATTCAGATGATTGTGTCCTCGCTGATCTTCATCGGGCTGGCCTTTCGCGGCGTGTTCGATGCGACGGCGGGGTTCGTCCTCCTCGCCGTGTTGGCCTATATCCTCTTCGTTGCATTCCGCGCCGCGCAGGCGCATCGCCGTGCCGGTATGGAAGAAGAACTTGAGGAACCGGAAGGGGCGGACCCGGATATGCCGTGGTGGAAAATCCTTGTTTTCCTTGGTCTCGGTCTGATCGGGCTGCCGCTTGGGGCGGATTTGTTGATCGACAGCGCAGAAGTGATCGCACGCGAATTCGGCATCAGCGAAGCGGCGATCGGCCTTACCCTCGTGGCGCTTGGCACCTCCCTGCCAGAGCTCGCCACCACGACCATGGCGGCACTGCGCAAGCAGGCGGATGTGGCGCTTGGCAACGTGATCGGCTCGAACATGTTTAACCTCTTGGCCATCATCGGGATCGCCTCGATGGTCGGTCCGCTGCCGGTCGCACCCGAGTTCCTGCGCTTTGATCTTTGGGTGATGCTTGGGGCGTCCTTGCTCCTGATCCCCTTCGTATTCTTCAAGTGGGATATCAACCGCCCGCTCGGCGTGGTCTTGACTCTGCTCTACCTGCTCTATGTCGTAGTCGTGTTCACCTACTAGGAGAGATGGCATGACACGGGCGCTTGTGACCGGGGCGGGAAAGCGGATCGGACGGGCGCTTGCGCTCGGCCTGGCGACGCGCGGCTATGACGTTGCTGTGCACTACGCCGGATCGGTAGAGGATGCCGAGGACACAGCCGCGGAAATTCGTGCCCTCGGGCGGACTGCTGCGACATTGCGAGCCGATCTCATGCAGGAAGACGAGACGCAGGCGCTTCTCCCGGCGGCGGCGGCGGCGCTGGGCGGTCCCGTGACGGTTCTGGTCAACAACGCCTCGATCTTTGAGCGCGACCAGATCGCCGATGTGAGCCGCGATAGCTGGGACCGACATATGGAAAGCAACCTGCGCGCGCCCTTCGTGCTTATGCAGGCCATGGCCGCGCAGGGGCTTCGGGCCGAACCGGACGCGGCCGGAGAGCCGATTGCCGCGGGTCTGGTGATCAATATGATCGATCAGCGCGTGCGCAAGCTCACCCCGGATTTCACCTCCTACACCCTTTCCAAGGCGGCTCTTTGGACCCTGACACAGACGGCGGCGCAAGCGCTGGCGCCTGACCTGCGGGTCAATGCCATTGGGCCGGGGCCAACCCTTCAGGGGCCGCGCCAAACAGAGGCCGATTTCGCAGCGCAACGGGCCGCAACGGTGCTTGGTCGGGGCGCCTCACCCGAAGAGATCGTCGCCGCGCTCTGCTATTTTCTGGAAGCAAAAAGCGTCACCGGGCAACTCCTGTGCGTCGATGGCGGGCAGCATCTTGGTTGGCAGACGCCGGATGCTCTCGGGGTTGAATAAAGCTGCCGTTGCGACAAGTTGTGCACGTGTGAAATGACCGTCGGAAAAGTGTTACATTTTCTTTAATGTTTTCAGTCGTTTGCAAGGGGTTGAAAAATTTTCTGTTTTAATTCAATAAGTTAAAGTTACGCCTATTTTTTAGGCACTTCACGGAAGCGGGCTGAAAACAACAGAAAATTCCACCTCACGGAAAGTTATCGGCAGAGTTATCCACAGAAACCGTGGACATGTTTTCTCTTGCCCTTGAGGGCCGGAGATTGCAGCGGGCAGGAAAGAATCATAACCATGGACAGCATGGAACCTGGCAACGAGACCGGACAGCCTGAAGAGACCGGGCATGCGCTTATTCGAAGCTACCTGAAGACGCTGGACTCGTCTCCCGGTGTCTACCGGATGCTCGATGCGCAGGCGCGGGTGCTCTATGTCGGCAAGGCGCGGAACCTCAAGGCGCGGGTGTCGAACTATGCCCGCCCGACCGGGCATTCGCCGCGCATTTCGCGGATGATTTCGGAAACGGCGTCGATGATGTTCCTCACGACGAAGACCGAGACAGAGGCGCTGCTTCTTGAGCAGAACCTCATCAAACAGCTCAAGCCCAAATACAACGTGCTTCTGCGCGACGATAAGAGCTTTCCCAATATCCTTGTCAGCCGCACGCATGCGTTTCCGCAGATCAAGAAGCATCGCGGCGCGAAGAAGGAGAAGGGGAGTTACTATGGCCCTTTCGCGAGCGCGGGGGCGGTCAATCGGACGCTGAGCCAGTTGCAGAAAGTGTTCTTGCTGCGCAACTGTTCGGACTCGATGTTCGAGAGCCGGACGCGGCCCTGCCTTCTCTATCAGATCAAGCGCTGTTCGGGGCCGTGCGTCGGCAAGATCAGTGAGGCGGATTACGCCGAGAGCGTGCGCGATGCGGAGCGGTTCCTTGCCGGACGATCGACGCAGATTCAGGAGACGCTCGCCAAGCAGATGCAGGCGGCGTCGGATGCGATGGAGTTCGAGCGCGCCGCCGCGTTGCGGGACCGGATTCGCGCGCTGACGCAGGTGCAGACGGTGCAGGGGATCAACCCGCGTGGTGTCACCGAGGCGGATGTGATCGCGCTTCACCTCGAGAGCGGGCAGGCCTGTGTGCAGGTGTTCTTTATCCGGGCGAACCAGAATTGGGGCAATAAGGACTACTACCCGAGGGTTGGGGAAGGGATCGAGACGGCGGAGGTGCTCGAGGCGTTTCTCGGGCAGTTCTATGACACCAAGGAGCCGCCAAGACAGGTCTTGCTCTCGCATCCGATTGAGCATGAAGATCTCATGGTCGAGGCGCTTTCGCAGAAGGCAGGGCGAAAGGTTGAGGTTCTTGTGCCGCAGCGGGGCGAGAAGGCGGAGCTCATTGCCGGAGCGGCGCGCAATGCGCGTGAGAGTCTTGCGCGAAAGATGAGCGAGACGGCGACGCAGGCGAAACTCCTGCGCGGCATTGCGGAGGCGTTCGACCTTGATGCGCCGCCGCAACGAATCGAGGTCTACGACAACAGCCATATCCAGGGCACGAATGCCGTTGGCGGGATGATCGTCGCGGGGCCGGATGGGTTCATGAAGAACCAGTATCGCAAGTTCAATATCAAGGGCGAAAGCCTCACGCCCGGCGACGATTTCGGGATGATGAAAGAGGTGCTGACGCGGCGGTTCAAACGTCTCCTGAAAGAAGACCCGGACCGGACGCAGGGCATGTGGCCTGACCTCCTCTTGATCGATGGGGGCGCGGGGCAGGTCTCGGCTGTGGCCGAGATCATGGCCGAGCACGGGGTGGAGGATATTCCGATGGTGGGCGTCGCCAAGGGCGTCGATCGCGATCACGGCAAGGAGGAGTTCCACCGGATCGGCCAGCGGCCTTTTGCGCTCAGGCGCAATGACCCGGTGCTCTATTTCATCCAGCGGATGCGCGACGAGGCGCACCGGTTCGCCATCGGCACCCATCGCGCGAAACGATCCAAGGCCGTTGGCGCGACGCCGCTTGACGATGTGCCGGGCGTCGGCGCAACGCGCAAGCGCGCGCTTCTGGCGCATTTCGGATCGGCCAAGGCCGTGGGCCGCGCCAATCTCGCCGATCTCAAGGCCGTCGAGGGAATCTCCAGCGCGCTCGCGGAGACAATCTACGACTACTTTCACGAAAAAGGGTAAACGCCCCGCACGCGCGGCGTTTGAGAGCCCAAGCCGGGGCAGGGGCGCTGCCCCTCTGCCCGCCTCATGAGGCGGGCATTCACCCCGGGATATTTATGGCAAGAGGAAGCCTTGGGCCGCGCTTAGGATTTGTGGCGTTTGGGGGCAGCATTGCCGCCCTTGCCTTTCATCGCCTTAGCAGCGGCGGCGCGGGCCTTGTTCTTCTTGCTGTTGGGTTTGCCCTTGGGCGGCGGTGGGCCTTTGGGCTTGTCGCTGCTTTTGGATTTGTGGCGCGGCTTGGCCGGGGTGACGACGCCCTCGGGGCGGGTCTGTTCCGGTTTCGGCGGACGCTTGGTGCGCGGCTTGTCGTCGTGGCGCGGGGCGTCGCCCTTGCGATGACCACCTCCCGCGTAGGGTTTGCGCGGCTTGGGCTTGCCGCCAAAGGGGCGTTCGGCGGGCAGGTCGGGCGCGCCCTCAAGGCGGGCAAGGCGCGCGCCATGTTCGACGGTCATGTCCGGGCCGATCTCGGCGAGGAAGGCATCGACGCTTGTCGCGAGGATCTGGACATAGGTTTTGTCCTGCGCGACGCGGATCGCACCGATGTCATCTTTGCTCAGGCCGCCGGCTTTGCACAGCATTGGCAACACGCGGCGGGGTTCGGCCCCGGCGGCGCGGCCACCATCGACCGAGAACCAGACGCTTGCGCCGAACTCAGAACGGGGGCGTGGCTTGGTGCGCTCCTGTGTTGGTTCGCTCAGCTCTTCCGGGGCGGAATGGCGATCCTTGTAGAGACGCAGGTAAGCGGCGGCGACCTGTTCGGGCGAGAAGGCGGCGAGCAGCTTGTCGATGCTCGGCTTTTCGCTTTCGGTCACGGCATCGGACCAGACGCTCTCGGCCATCATGCGCTCTTCGTCGCGGGCGTTGACCTCATCCGCCGAAGGCGCGGCGCAATGTTCCGGCGTGAGCTTGGCGCTTTTCAGAAGGCGCTCGGCCTTGCGGCGGGCCTTGGGCGGCACGATCAGAGCGCTCACACCCTTGCGACCTGCGCGGCCGGTGCGGCCGGAGCGGTGCAACAGGGTTTCATGGCTGTTGGGAAGCTCGGCGTGCACCACGAGATCGAGGTTCGGCAGGTCGATGCCGCGCGCGGCGACATCGGTCGCGACACAGACGCGGGCGCGCCCGTCGCGCATCGCCTGAAGCGCGTGGGTGCGTTCGGCCTGGCTCAACTCGCCCGAAAGCGAAACGACGGAAAATCCCCGGTTAGAGAGGCGCGTCGTCAGGCGGTTCACCATGGCGCGGGTGTTGGCAAAAACGATGGCGTTGGGCGCCTCGTAGTAGCGCAGCACATTGATGATCGCATTTTCGGTATCGCGAGGAGAGACTTCCATCGCGCGATAGGCGATGTCGGCGTGCTGCGAGGCACCAGAGGTCGTCTGGATACGCTCCGCGTCACGCTGGTAGCTCTTGGCGAGGGTGGCGATTTCGCGCGGCACGGTGGCCGAGAACAGCAGCGTCTGACGGGTTTCGGGCGCTTCGCCGAGGATGAACTCGAGGTCTTCTCGGAAGCCGAGGTCGAGCATCTCGTCGGCCTCGTCAAGGACCACGGCGCGGATCGCAGACAGGTCGATGGAGCCGCGCATGATATGGTCGCGCAGGCGGCCCGGCGTGGCAATGACAAAATGCGCCCCGCGCTCGAGGGCGCGGCGTTCGTCGCGCATGTCCATGCCGCCCACACAGGAGGCGACAACCGCGCCCGCCTTGGCATAGAGCCAGGCGAATTCGCGTTTGACCTGAAGCGCGAGCTCGCGAGTCGGGGCGATGACGAGCGCGAGGGGCGCGGCGGCACCCGGCAGCGTCTCGTCGTCGCCAAGCACGGTCGGCGCAATGGCGAGGCCGAAGCCAACGGTTTTGCCCGAGCCGGTCTGGGCCGAGACAAGGAGATCGCGGCCAATGAGATCAGGGTTGGAGACCGCCTCTTGAACGGGGGTCAGGGTATCGTATCCACGATGCGAAAGCGCATCGGCGAGAGCTTGTTTCAAGGTATTGATCACTTCGTGTTGCGGCCATCTGGGCCGGTCAGCCGCCTTGGGCCACTTACAGGGGGAGATCCATGCGCAGCAATGCGGTGCAAGGCTCTGCACCTAGACTGATCGGGCGAGGATGTATAGCGGTTCTGTCGTAAACAGCGGATAGATGCTGAAAATACACAGCCCGATGCGGTGCGATTGCGAAAACGTGTTCAGCATCGGCGCGAAAGCGATTAGGAAGAGACATGACTTGGAATATCCCGAATATCCTCTCCGTGCTTCGCCTCCTCGCCGCGCCGATGGTGGCGGTGATGTTTCTTTATTTTGAAAGGCTTTATGCGGATTGGTTTGCGCTTGGTCTTTTTGTTCTCGCCTCGGTGACGGACTGGTTCGATGGTTACCTTGCCCGTGCCTGGGGGCAGGAGACAAAGATGGGCGCGATGATCGACCCGATTGCAGACAAGGCGATGGTGGTGATCGCGCTCATGGTGATCGTGGGGTATTCCTCGATGTCGCCGTGGCTTGTCCTGCCGGCGACGGTCATCATGTTCCGCGAGGTGTTTGTTTCTGGCCTGCGCGAGTTCCTTGGCGACGTGGCGGGAACGCTCAAGGTCACGAAGCTTGCCAAGTGGAAAACGGCGACGCAAATGGTTGCGATCACGTGCCTTTTTGGACAGGGCGTTTTTGAGCACCACATGGGGCCGGGCACGATTGGAGATGTCTGGACCGGCTGGGCCGGGATGATCCTGCTCTGGATCGCGGCGGTGCTTACGGGGATCACGGGCGTGGATTACTTCCTCAAGGCGCGCGCCCATCTGGAGGACTGAAGCGATGACGATCACGGTGCTTTACTTTGCATGGGTCCGCGAACGGATCGGTTTGCCGCGCGAGACGGTGGACACCGAAGCGGCGACAGTGGCCGATCTCGTTGCTGAGCTTTGCACAGGCGAAGAGCGCTATGCTGCTGCTTTTGCTGATCTTTCTGCGTTGCGGGTGGCTTTGGATCAGGAGCTTTCCGATTTTGATGCGCCGCTGGAAGGTGTGCGGGAAGTGGCGTTTTTCCCACCGATGACGGGGGGCTGACCCATGCGGATCGTGGTGCAGGAGGCGCCGTTCGACTTTGGGGCCGAGGCGCAGGATTTTGCCAGCGGCCATACCGACATGGGCGCTATTGTGACCTTTACCGGCGTGGTGCGCGATATCGCGGGCGACCGGCTTGATCGGATGGTCATCGAACACTATCCGGGGATGACGGAAAAGGCGCTCGAGGGGATCGCCGAAGAGGCGCTAAGCCGTTGGAATCTCGGCGATGCTCTGGTGATTCACCGCTATGGCGACCTACGTCCTGGCGACATGATCATGATGGTTGCCACCGCCGCGCCGCACCGCAAGGATGCGTTTGAAGCGGCGGAATATCTCATGGATTACCTGAAGTCCCGCGCGCCGTTCTGGAAGCAGGAATTCACCTCGGATGGGGGGAAATGGGTTGCCGCGAAGGACGAGGACGAGGACGCGCTCAGCCGCTGGTAGGCGGGCGCCTTAAGACTCTCCCCGAATCACCCTCAAATCCCTTGGTTAACGGCCAAAAGGGCGGTCTGTAACGCGTCGGTATCACGTCGGTATTGCGTCTGTCTGAGGGGTGGAACGGCCATGTGTTGACGGGGCGTGCGTCGGTTAAGGCACCGTGCACCGTTACCAATAGGTTAAACCGCGCGCCGCCCAAAAAGCGGCGCGCGGATTGGTTAGGCGGCCGAGGTGACGGCGCGGGCGGCCATGACCCGGATCAGGTTGGCACGGTAGCCTGCGGCGCCGTGGATATCGGACATCAGGCCCTCGGCGGGCACGTCAGCGCCCTTGGCCGAAGCTTCGGAGAAGTCTGCGGCCAGCGCGGCTTCGAGCGCCTCACTCCGGAACACGCCGTCTTCGCCTGCGCCTGTCACGGTGACACGGACGCCATCCGCCGTCTTGGCCACGAAGACCCCGACCAGCGCATAGAGCGAGGCCGGTTGCGGGAACTTGCTATAGCCCGCGGCCTCGACCTTGGGGAATTTGACGGCGGTGATGATCTCATCCTCGTCAAGCACCGTGGCAAAGAGCCCGTCGAAGAAGTCGTCCGCCGCGATCTCGCGTTTGGAGGTCACGACCGTCGCCCCGAGGGCCAGAAGCGCAGCGGGATAGTCGGCGGCGGGATCGTTGTTGGCGACCGAGCCTCCGATGGTGCCTGCGTGGCGCACGGCGGGATCGCCGATCCCTGCGGCCAGACAGGCCAGCGCGGGCGAATGTTTCTGCACATCGGCGCTACTGGCCACTTCGGCGTGGGTTGTGGCCGCGCCGATGGTGAGCGTGTTGCCGTCGACAGACACACCCACCATGCCGTCGATCGCGCGAATGTCCACGAGATCGGAGGGCGCGGCGAGGTGCTGCTTCATCGTTGGCAGAAGGGTTTGCCCCCCTGCCAAGACCTTGGCCTCGTCGGAGGCTCCGAGTGCTTTGACGGCCTCGTCGATACTTGCGGCCTTGAGATATTTTGTCGGATACATGCCTTGGTCCTCCCTTACTCTGCCGCCTGAGCAGCCGAGACTGCCTGAAGCGCGTTCCAGACGTTTTGCGGCGTCGCTGGCATGGCCAGATCGTTGTTGCCGATCGCGTCGGTGATGGCGTTGATGACGGCAGGTGGCGAGCCGATGGCCCCTGCCTCGCCGCAGCCCTTCATACCGAGCGGGTTGCCGGGGCAAACCGTCGAAGCATGATGCACCGAGAAGTTCGGCAGGTCTGCCGCGCGCGGCATGGTGTAGTCCATGTAGGATCCAGTGATGAGCTGGCCGTCGTCATCATAGATCACCTGTTCCAGCATGGCCTGACCGATGCCCTGGGCGAGACCGCCGTGCACCTGTCCTTCGACGATCATCGGGTTGATGATGGTGCCGAAATCGTCGGAGGCCGTGAACTGAACCACCTCCGTGACGCCGGTCTCGGGATCCACTTCGACCTCGCAGATATATGTCCCTGCGGGGAAGGTGAAGTTGGAGGGGTCGTAGAAGGCGCTTTCCTTCAGACCCGGCTCCATATCTGGCGGCAGGTTGTGGGCCGTGTAGGCGGCCAAGCCAATCTCGTGCCAGCCCAAGGCCTTGTCCGTGCCAGCCACTTTGACCTCGCCACCTTCGATGACGATATCGTCTTCGGAGGCTTCGAGCTGGTGCGCTGCGATCTTGCGGACCTTGGCCTCGACCTTGTCCATCGCCTTGACGATGGCCGACATGCCGACCGCGCCCGAACGCGAGCCATAGGTGCCCATGCCGAACTGGACCTTGTCGGTGTCGCCATGGACGATCGAGACATTGTCGATTGGAAGGTCAAAGCGTTCGGCAACGATCTGGGCGAAGGTTGTCTCGTGGCCTTGGCCGTGGCTGTGCGAGCCTGTCAGGATCTCGATGGTGCCGACCGGGTTCACGCGCACTTCGGCGCTTTCCCAAAGGCCGACGCCCGCCCCGAGACCGCCCACCGCCGCCGAGGGCGCGATGCCGCAGGCTTCGATGTAGCAAGAATAGCCAAGCCCACGCAGTTTGCCGCGTTTGGCCGCCTCTTCCTTGCGCTTGGCAAAGCCGGCAACGTCTGCGGCGGCTTCGGCCTGGGCGAGGTTGGCGTCAAAGTCACCCGAGTCGTAGGTCATGATCACGGGCGTTTCGTGCGGGAATTCCTTGACGAAGTTCTTTGCGCGGAGCTCTGCCGGTTTCATGCCCATCTCGCGTGCGGCCGTCTCCATCATCCGTTCGATGAGGTAACAGGCCTCGGGACGTCCGGCGCCGCGATAGGCATCTACCGGGACCGTGTTGGTATAGACCGCCCGCACATTGGCGTGCAGGTTCTGGATGTCATACTGTCCCGAAAGCAGCGTGGCATAGAGATAGGTCGGCACCGAGCTTGAGAAGAGCGACATGTAGGCACCAAGGTTGGCGATCGTGTCGACCTTGAAGCCGGTGATTTTGCCATTCTCGTCAAAGCCCATCTTGGCCGTCGAGATATGATCGCGCCCGTGTGCGTCGGTGATGAAGGCTTCGGAACGGTCGGCTGTCCATTTGACCGAGCGGTTCGTCTTCATTGAGGCCCAGAGGCAGGTGATCTCTTCGGGGTAGATATAGATCTTGGCCCCGAAACCACCGCCCACATCCGGCGCAATGACGCGCAGCTTGTGTTCGGGGGCGACGTTGTAGAACGCGCTCAGAACGAGGCGGGCCACGTGCGGGTTCTGCGAGGTGGTGTAGAGCGTGTAATGCTCCTCGGCCTCGTCATAGGTCGCCACCGCCGAGCGCGGTTCCATCGGGTTGGGCGAGAGGCGATTGTTGGTGATCTCCATCTCGGTGATGTGTTTGGCCGCCGCGAGGCCTGCGTCGGCCTTGGCCGCGTCGCCGATCTCCCAGTCGTAGATCAGGTTGCCCTCGGCTTCGTCGTGAATTTGCGGTGCGCCCTCGGCGAGCGCCTTGTCTGCAAAGGCCACGACGGGCAGTTCTTCATACTCGACCTCGACAGCCTCGGCGGCGAGGCGCGCTTGCTGTTGCGTATCGGCGATGACAACGGCCACTGCGTCGCCGACATAGCGGACCTTCTGGGTTGCCAGAGCCGACCAGGCGCCCATCTTCATCGGGGTGCCGTCCTTGGACGTCACGGCCCAGCCGCAGATGATATTGCCGATGCCATCGCCAGTAAGCTGATGGCCGTCGAGCACATCGACAACGCCTTCCATCGCGAGCGCGGCGGATTTGTCGATGCTTTTTACATTCGCATGCGCAACAGGGCTGCGCACAAAGGCCGCGTAGGCCTGATTTTCCATCCGCACATCATCGGTATATTTGCCTTTGCCGGTGATGAAACGCTTGTCTTCCTTGCGTTTGACGCGGGCACCAATTCCAGTTGTCATGTCGTGGTCCTCCCTTGCCAGTTACATTTTCGAGGCTGCGTCTTCGACAGCCTTGACGATATTGTGGTAGCCCGTGCAGCGGCAGATATTGCCTTCGAGCTCGTGGCGGATGGCCTCTTGGGTCAACTCGCGGCCCTCGGCCTTGTAGCGGTTGACCATGTCGACACCCGTCATGATCATTCCCGGCGTGCAGAAGCCGCATTGCAGACCGTGGTGTTCGTTGAAGGCCTCTTGCATCGGGTGCAGCCCGCCGTTCGCGAGCCCCTCGATGGTTGTTACGTCGGCGCCGTCAGTGGCCGCCGCGAGTGTGGTGCAGGATTTCACGGCCTTGCCGTTGACATGCACGACGCAGGCGCCGCACTGGGACGTGTCACAGCCGATATGCGTGCCTGTCAGACGCAGGTTTTCGCGCAGGAACTCGGACAAGAGCGTCTCGTCCGATACCTCGCGCGAGACGGCCTTGCCGTTCACGGTCATCTTTACTTTGGTCATTTGGTCCTCCCTTTTGAACGGCCTCCCAACCGTTCTCAATCGTTATAGACTCCGCCTAGCCCTCCTCTGGCTCTGCAGGCCCGTTTAAGTGTTCTTGGAAATTGTCGAAAAACTTGCCGGCCAGCTTCTTGGCGGTCGCATCAATCAGGCGGCTGCCGAGGCGGGCAAGCTTGCCGCCGACCTGGGCATGGGCCTCATAGCGCAGAAGCGTGCCTTCGGGCACGTCCTCGAGCGTGACATTGGCCCCGCCCTTGGCAAAGCCCGCAACGCCGCCCTGGCCTTCGCCCTGAATGGTGTAGCTTTTGGGCGCGTCGATGTTCTGCAACTCGACCGCGCCTTTGAACGTCGCTTTCACCGGGCCGATCTTTTGCTTCACCACCGCCTCCATGGTGGTGTCAGAGGTCTGTTCCAGCTCTTCGCATCCGGGGATGCAGGCCCGCAGCACATCAACATCGTTGAGCGCGGCCCAAACATCGTCTCGGGACGCGGCAATCGTGTGTTCACCCGTCATATCCATGGGGAAGTCCGCAGCCTTTCTGTTCGCATGTCATGAGTGTTAGACGCAGAACGATTCGAGGCAAGCTTTTGTTTTCGTGTCAAAGTTGCGAGAGAAATAAGGGCTTCTGCGAGGGTCCGCCAAGCGCAGCGGTCAGATCTTCGAGGCTGTCGAGGTTGTGACAGGCATGAAAACTGCTCACCAAGGGCAGCAGGGTTCGCACCCCCGCCGCCTTTGGCGCGAAGCCATCAAATCGCAAAAGAGGGTTGAGCCAGACAAGCCGTTTGCAGGAAAGCGCGAGGCGTTCAGCTTCCTTGGCAAGGGTCTCGGTGCCGCCGGTTTCAAGCCCGTCCGTGATCAACAGAACCACCGCGCCCTGTCCCAAGACACGGCGAGACCAATGCTTGTTGAAGGCGTGCAGCGCATCGCCAAGGCGGGTGCCACCCTGCCAGTCGGGCGCGTCATGGCCCACAGCCTTCAGGGCATCATCGACGTCGCGCTGATGCAGGGCGCGGCTGATGTTGGTGAGTTGGGTGCCCATGGTGAACCCGTGCACATGGCCCCAGCCCGCGTTCGGCGCCCAGACGAGGCTATGCAGGAAGTGCATCATCATCCGCGCATAGGCCGACATCGATCCCGAGATATCGCAGAGCACCACGAGGTTCAGCGGGCGGCTGCGCGGCGCCTTTTTGGGTAGGGCGGTGAATTCCCCGCCCTTGCGCAACGCATCACGCAACATGGCGCGGGCATCGGGCCTGTGGCCGAGGTGCGACGGGGCCATGCGGCGAGTCTTGAGCGGCGGGGCCGGCAGGCGCAGCTTGGCAATCGCGGCGGCGGCTTCGGCCTCTTCGGCGGTGCTCATCTGCTCGAAATCGAGGCTGCGAAGCACCTCGGTCCGCGAAAGGCTCATCTGGGCATCAAGCTCGAGCATGTCCCGTTCGGGCGCATCTTCGGGGGGCTCGTCGGCCCCTTCGTTTAACGCCTCTTCGGCGCGGCGCTGGGCAGCTTTGGCTTCTGGGGTATCCTGTCCCATGGTCTGTAGGAGCGGCAGCATGGAGCGCACCATCTTTTGCAGGAACTCGGGATCGCGCCAGAACATGGTAAAGACCTGATGGAAGGTCTCGAGTTCATTGGGGCGGACGGTGAGCGTCGCTTTCAACGTGTTGTAGAAATCGTCCCGCCGGGTAAATCCCGCCGCTTCCACGGCTTCGATGGCAGAGAGCACCTGTGCCGGGCCAACCTTGAGCCCCGCTTTGCGCAGGGCGCGGGCGAAATGGATCACGTTTTCCGCCAGCTTGCCTTCGGTGTCGGGCAGCGCGTGCATGGATTATTCGGCAGCCAGCGTGGCGCGTGCCTCGTCGAGAAGCCGCGCCGTCTCGGAGCCGGTGATCTTGGCGATGTCGTCTTGATACTTGAGCAAGGCGCCAAGCGTGTCCGAGACCACATCAGGCGTGATCGAAACCGCATCCAACGCGATGAGGCAGCGCGCCCAGTCGATCGCTTCGGCAACGCCGGGTGTCTTGAACATGTCTTCGCCGCGCAGCGCGTGTACGAAGGCGACCACCTCGCGGGTCAGGCGCTCGGAACATTCCGGCAGGCGCGCCTTGAGGATTTCGACCTCGCGTTCGAACGCGGGATAGTCGACCCAGTGATAGAGGCAGCGGCGCTTTAGCGCGTCATGCACTTCGCGGGTGCGGTTCGACGTGAGGATGACAATCGGCGGCTCTGCGGCCTTGATCGTGCCAAGCTCGGGGATCGTCACCTGAAAGTCAGACAGCGCCTCGAGGAGGAAGGCTTCGAACGGTTCGTCGGTGCGGTCCAATTCGTCGATAAGCAAGACGGGCGGGCCGTCTTGCTGTGGTTCAAGTGCTTCGAGAAGCGGGCGCTTGATCAGATAGTCTTCGGAGAACAGTTCGGTTTGCAGGGCCTTGCGGTCAGCGGTGCCTGCTGCTTCGGCGGTGCGGATGGCGACCATCTGGGCCGAGAAATTCCATTCATAGAGCGCCGAGGCGGCATCAAGCCCCTCGTAGCATTGCAGCCGGATAAGGCGCCGCCCCAGCGCCGAAGCCAGCGCCTTGGCGATCTCCGTCTTGCCGGTGCCGGCCTCGCCCTCGAGAAAGAGCGGCTTGCCAAGCTTGAGCGAAAGATAGGCCACCGTGCCCAAGGCGCGGCCGCAGACATAGTTCTCCTCGGCGAGAAGGGCGATGGTGTCGTCGATTGAGGCGGGGAGTGCGGCCATGTGGGATTTTCTATTGCTTCAGGTCCGCGCTCATTAGAACAGCCGAGCGCGCTCGTGTCTATCTTGCACCGGGGGCGGCACATGCTAGGCTGTCACGTCACTACGTTGGAGAGGTCCATGAGCGTTCCCGGCCTTGATGCAAGTTCGGTGATCGAGCCGATCCGGTCGCTGAGTGAGGCGCGCGGTGTCTTGGCCGTGGTGACGCGGATCGACGGGCCGTCTTATCGCCCTCTGGGTGCCATGATGGCCGTCTTGGACGATGGCCGTCGTGTCGGCACGCTGTCCTCGGGATGTGTCGAAGCCGATATTGCGCTTCATGCGATGAAAGCCCTTGAGAAGGGGACGCCGGTCTCGGTTGTCTATGGCAAGGGATCGCCCTTTGCCGATATCACCTTGCCCTGTGGCGGGGGGCTGGAGATCTTGCTGGTGCCCGAGCCGGAGACCGATGTTCTGAGCGCGCTGATCGCGCAGCACTCGGCCCGTCAGCATACCGCGCTCGAGATCGACGCGCGGCGCGGGACTGTCGCGATTGTGCCATCCGGCGAGACCGGTTGGCGCGGCGAGATGTTCACCGTCGCCATCGACCCCGAGCTGGCCTTCTACGTCTTCGGCAAGGGGCCCGAGGCGATCACCTTTGCGGGGCTTGTGCATGCGGCGGGGTATCCGAGCGTTTTGCTTTCGCCGGAGGAGGAGACGCTGGAGATTGCGCGGGCGGCGGGGTGTGAGACGCGGCATCTGACGGCGGCGAAATTCCCTGCGGACCTTCACCCTGACGAGATGTCGGCGGTCTTGCTGTTCTTCCACGACCACGATTGGGAACCGCCGATCCTTGCCTCGGCGCTGGAAACCGAGGCGTTCTATATCGGCGCGCAAGGCAGCCAGCGCGCCGCCGAGATGCGGCGTAACGAATTGACATTGCTTGGTGTTTCCGCAGACGCACTGGGCCGGGTGCGGGGGCCGATCGGCCTAATCCCCTCTGTGCGCGATGCCCGCAAACTGGCCGTGAGCGTCCTCGCGGATGTGCTGAACGAAGCCTGACGCCACCCCGACCCACCCCGTCGCAGGCCGCGTGCGCCCGCCGTTAAGACTTGCCCCGAATCACCCTGAAATCCCTTGGTTAACGGCCAAGATGGGGGTCTGTATCGCGTCGGTATTACGTCGGTATTGCGTCGGTGTGGGGGGGTGAAATGGCCATGTGTTGACGGGGCGTGCGGTGGTTACCGCAGCGTGCAGGGTGAACGGGAGGTTAAGGGCCGTTTCGCCCGGAATAGCAACAAAGTTGCCCGGGCCTGCGCCGGACCGTCCCGGCGGTCAGGCGCATCTGCACCCGCGCGCTTCGCTCTGATCTTTGCCGGATTTGGCGACCCTAAAGTGCCAGGTTCAGAACTCGCAGCGCCTGCCAACGGCCCGGCGCACGCCCTGCGGTATTGGGAGGGTTGTGGGGGTTGGGGCGGGGTTTGATGCAGAGCACGGCGAATGTCTGCTTTGAGCCCATTTTACCGGATGCTGCGGGATGCACGAATGGCCGCTTCATTGCGAGTCATGCACACAATCAATGCAAGTTGTTGTCACAAATGACCGCAGTGGCCTTCCTCGAAATCCCACGCGCCTTTTTGCTCTCCGCGTTCCAAAAACGCATACGCGATTTCGATGTCTACTTTCTCGGGAACGTCTACCGCGTACAGTTGGTATCCAAAGTCTCCGTGTTCGTATGAGCATCCAAGGCGCTCGAGTGGTTCCCAAAGTTCGGCAAACAGCGTTGGATTATGTTTGCCGTGCGAAACAAGAATTCGGTACGTGGAATGCCCAGATTTTGGACCGAGGCCGACAACTTTTATTTGGCCTTCAACCTGGCTCGTCATGACAGCGTCCCTTAAGCTGATGCCTTTTGCAAAGAACGGCGAATTCTCAAGCTGATGGACACCGGAACCAAGATTGGTTGCCCAAACACTTTCAGTTGAAAAACCATGCCAAGTGTCTGAGCCGAGATCAAATATGACCTTCTGCATTTGATTGTTTGTTGCGTTCATATGTGTACGTTAGGTTGTGCCTGACGTTGTGTCACTACCTTGGACAAACCCTGAAGCCGCCATTGGCACCATCGCAGCGAAAGGTCACGTTGTCCCGCCATTTCCGCGCACAATACAGCCTCCCACTCTCCCCCCATAGCCTTCCCCCACCTTCCCCCGATACCCTCGCCCCAAACACCCCAACCAATGGACCCGGCCCCATGGACAGTTTTCCGCATATCTTTCTTGCGCTCACCGTTGTGGCGACGGCTGTGATGGCGGCGTCGGCGGCGATACAGGCGCGGCGGTTTGAGTTGGACCTGTTCGGGGCGACGGTGCTTGGCGTGGTGACGGCGGTCGGGGGCGGGACGTTGCGCGACCTGTTGGTCGGGCGGGTGCCTGTGTTCTGGGTCGAGGATACGACGTTTCTTTTCGTTGCGGTGCCGGTGGCCATCGCGAGTTATTTCGTGGCGCGGGGGATGCCCGGCGGGAATGGGCAGAGGCTCCGGCTTTTGATGTATCTCGATGCGATCGGGCTGGCGCTCTTCACGCTGACGGGGGTGCAGGTGGCGCTTGAGGCGGGGGTGTCGCCGGTGATCGCGGTGGTGATCGGCTGTGTCACCGGGACGGCCGGCGGCATGATCCGCGATCTGTTGTGCAACATCACGCCGAGCGTGCTGCGCGAAGACCTATACGCGACGCTCTCGCTCGCCGGTGGCGCGGTCTATCTCGGGCTGGTGGAGTGGCTTGGCGATCCGGCGGCGACGCTGGTGGGGTTCGGCCTCATCCTCGTGGCGCGGCTTGTGCTTTTGTGGGCGCGGCCGGTTTCGGAGTGAGGCGGGACCGGGGCGCGGATTAGCCCGCGTTCATCCGTTCGATATAGCTTCGCAGTTCCTCGGCCTCGTAGCGGGCGTCGCGCAACCCGTCCATGGCGGCGGTCAGTTCGGCCTCGGTCTGGGCGAGTTGGTTGGTGAGTTCGGCCTCACGCTGTTGCAGGTAGGTGATCGCTTGGTCGCGGGTTTCCTCGGCCTCGTGGAGTTCCTGACTCATGCGTTCGAGTTGGTCGACATCGGCCTGACTCACGCGGGAGAAGCGATGCACCAGCCAATTGGCGAACCAACCGACGCAGAAGGCGACGAAAAGGATGACGGCGGTGGCGATGATGAAATCAGTTCTGGTCATCTTGGTCTGTCTCCTGCGGTGCGCTATCGGCGCTTTCTTGGTCTTCTTGGGCCGCGTCTTCGGGGGCGGTCTCTTCAGGGGTCTCGGCCGCGGCGGCCTCGGTCTCGGTGTCCTCGGCCGGGCGGATGAGGACGAATTCAATCCGGCGGTTGGCTTCGCGGCCTTCCTCGGTGTCGTTATCGGCGATGGGCGTGGTTTCGCCATAGCCGACGGCGGTAAAGCCCGAGGTCAGGATGCGGCGGTCATGCAGGGCGTTGAGGACCGATTGGGCGCGGGTCTGGCTTAGGGCCTGGTTCATTTCCTCGCGGCCCTGACTATCGGTGTGGCCCTGGATCTCGAGCTTGAGGCTGATCGCTTCGCAGGCGCGCAGGATCTCGGCGATGCTGTCGAGGACGGGCTCGGCCTCGGCGTCGAGCGTGCCTGAGCCGGGTTCAAAGGTGACCTGCTGGGCGTCGAGGACGGATTTGACCTTGCCGACGCATTCCTCGGGGGTGGGCAGTTGCGCGATCGGGTCGAGCTCTTCGAGGTAGGTCACGTCGATGGCGAAATGATCGGTCTTGTCGAGCTTGTCGGCGAGGAGGCGGGAGATATCGTCATTGGCGCGGGCGTCGCCGGTAAAGCCGGTGACGGAGACGGATTCGCCGGTCACCGTCAGCACGCCATTGTTGACATGCGAGAGCGCGTCGAGCCCGGCCATGACGCGCAGGCTCCATGTCGCGGGGAGGGTTTCGTCGAGGCGGGCGGCCATGTGGATACCACCGCTGCCAAAGCGCGAGGCGGCGTAGCTTTCGGTCATGGTGCGGGTGAGTTCGTTGGGCAGGCGGCCGCGCATCTGCAAGAGGCCTTCGGGACTCAGCGTGGCGGTGAACTCGGGGGCTTCGCTGTCCTCTTCGACCGGGGTCGGCAGGGTGGAGTGCAGCGCGAAGACCTCGGGAAGGGAGGTTTCCAGCTCGCCCACGACGCGGTCGAACTGATCCGGGTCGGTGCCCATGAGGGCGACGAGGGTGATGTCGGCGTCGGAGAAGGTCACCGAGCCGCCGCCAAGCCGGTCAATGCCGTCGAGGGCGATTTCCACGGCATCGGCCCAACGCGGGGTCGGCACGCCAAGGCCGATGGTGCAGGTCGCGTCGGTCTGCAGCCCGGCGGTTTGGGCCGCGGCGAGGATGCGGTCGCGGGCTTCGTCGCTATCGGCCGAGCAGGCATCAAAGCGCGCGCCGCCTGCGTCTGCGATGAAGCGCAGGGTAAAGGGCGTGATGACGGGGCGGGGCGCGGAGATATCGAGCACGAGTTCGAGCGTCGGCGGCGCCATGCGGCGCAGCGTTTGTTCGATCTCGCGGCGCTCTTCGGGGCTATCGGACATGCCGGTGATGGCGACGCGCCCGGTCTCGACGGAGATCTTCGAGCGCGGAAGCTCTTCCAGCGCGGAGAGCGCGTAGTTGAGCGCGGTCTGCCAGCCGTCGGGCATGTCATAGGCCGCGGTCTCGAGGAAATCGGTGACTTCGGGGTCGCCGTCGAGGCGGCCGAGTTCTCGCAGGAGGCGGTCCCGGTCGGAGGCTTCGGGGATCAGGCCGATGAGCTGAATCCCGGCCTCGTTGCGCAGGATTTCGACCGAGAAGCGCGGCGGGGCAATGCCCGCGGTGGCCTCGATCTGCATGTTGTCGATGACGCGGGCGGCATCGACCACGCGCCCGGCGGCGGAGATCGCCTTGAAACGTTCAGCCTCGGTCGGGGCGATGCCGGTCAGGAAGACCTGAAGCCCTTCGGCGTGGACATCGGCCCACGTCATCCCGTCCCGTGCCAATTCGGATTGCACCCCGCGTTGGGAGGCATCCTCGATCATGTCCGCCGAAAGCACGGCGGCGACGATGGAGAGGAAGGCGGCAGCCACAAAGGCGGCGAAGGGAATCAGAACGGACGAAAGGCGCATGCGAAAGTGGTCTACTCTCTTGTGATACCGGGTAGATACGACGCCGGAGAGGCAAGGGCAATCAAAGGAAACAGGCAGCGGCGAAAAACAGCAAGGGGATCAGGCCGGTGTCGCGGTTGGCCCGGAACAACATCAGAAGCGTTGGGTTGTCGTCCGGGTTGAAGCGGCGCAGTTGCCATTGCATGTGCCAGCCCATCGCCCACGGCCCGGCCAGTGCCACGACAAGCGCCAGCGGGCTTTGATCGCGTGCGGCGAGGTAGGTGGCGATGCTCATCAGGGTGACGGTGCCGATCAGGAACCCCTGAAGCCATTGCGGGGTCTTGTCGGCAAAGAGCCGGGCGGTCGATTTGACCCCGATCAGGGCGTCGTCTTCGGTATCCTGATGGGCGTAGATCGTATCGTAGAACAGGGTCCAGCAGATGCCCGCGACGTAGAGCACCACGGGCGGCCATGCGAGGCTCCCGGTGTGGGCGGTCCAGGCCAGAAGCGCGCCCCAGTTGAAGGCGAGGCCAAGGAAGATTTGTGGCCACCATGTAAAGCGTTTGGCGAAGGGGTAGATCGCCACCGGGCCAAGAGAGAGCACGCCAAGCAGGATCGCCATCGGATGAAACGTCAGCAGGATGGCAAAGGCGATGAGCGCCTGTGCGGCCATATAGGCGACGGCCTGACGGGTGGTGACTTGGCCCGAGGGAATCGGGCGCGAGCGGGTGCGCTCGACGCTGCCGTCGATGTCGCGGTCGGTGATGTCGTTCCACGTACAGCCCGCACCGCGCATCAGCCATGCTCCCATACCGCAGCCAATGGCGATCCAGAGATCTTCCCAGCGCGCCTGTCCATCCGAGAGCATGGCGAGCAGGAGGCTCATCCAGCAGGGCAGCAGCAGCAGCCATGTGCCAATGGGACGGTCGGCGCGCGACAGGCGCAGGTAGGGGCGCGTCGGGGCGGGGGCCAAATGGTCGACCCAGTTGCCGCGCACGGCGTCGGAAACCTGACCTTGAGGCTCTGGCGTTGACGGGGTGTTGGCCATAAGAAGGGTCCATGAAACAAGCAAAAGTCAGGCTTTATGTAGAGCACCCGCTGGGGGAAGGGCAAACGGTTCCTCTCGACCGGGATCAGGCGCATTACCTTTTCGGGGTGATGCGGATGGCGGTCGGTGATCCTGTGTTGCTGTTCAACGGGCGGGACGGGGAATGGCGGGCCGAGGTTGCTGAGGCGGGCAAGCGCGGCGGCGTGTTGACCTGTGCGGCGCAGACCAAGCCGTTGCAGATGCCGCCCGATCTTTGGCTTTTGTTCGCACCGATCAAGAAGGCGCGCACCGATTTCATCGTCGAGAAGGCGGCGGAGATGGGGGCGGCAAAGATCATGCCAGTGCAGACCGCCTTTACCAACTCCGAGCGTATCCGGCAGGACCGTCTTCAGGCCCATGCCGTCGAGGCGGCAGAGCAATGCGGCGGCACGTTCGTGCCGGAGGTGTGCGACCTGCAAAAGCTCGACCGGCTATTGGCCGATTGGCCCGAGGGGCGACAGCTCATGTTCTGCGATGAGGCCGAGGTCGGCGCGGCGAAGACGCTTGGCGCGGCCGGCGCCGGGCCTTGGGCGATCCTGATCGGACCCGAGGGCGGGTTTTCCGAGGAGGAGCGGGCGCGGCTTCAGGCCTTGCCCTTTGCCCATGTGGTCAGCCTTGGGCCGCGTATCTTGCGCGCCGATACGGCGGCGGTCGCGGCGATGACGGTCTGGCAGCAGGCGTTGGGGGATTGGGGATGATCCGAAAGGCGGAAGACAAAGACATTCCGGCGATGATGGCCTTCCTTGAGGGGCGCATCGAAAGCTCGATGTTCCTATTGGGCAATCTCGAACAGTTCGGGGTCGACAATCGCACCCATCCGCATGGCACGGCGTTTTTCCTGCGCGAGACGGGTGACGGGATCACCGGGATTTTCGGCGCGACGAATGGCGGGATGCTCTTGTCTCAGCTGCCGGGGATCGGCGCGACGGAGGCACAGACCTATGCGCATCTGTTGCAGGGCTATGTGCTGCGCGGCATGACGGGCGAGGCCGAACAGGTGGCGACGATCCTTGAGGCCTTGCCGTTCGAGGCGGATGCGCTCGGCGTGAATGATGTCGATCCGCTTTATACGATCGACCTCGCGCAGGTGGGCGAGAGCGATGCGGTGGTGCGTGCGCCACAGGAGAGCGACAAGGCGCTTCTCATGACGTGGTTCCAGCAGTTGGACGAGGATAACGGGCTTGGCGAGGGCGGCGATATGCGGCCGCTCGATCTGCGCGCCGATGAGGCGATTGCGGCCGAAACGGTTTGGCTTCTTGAAGGCGAGGACGGGCCGGTTGCGATGAGCGCGGTCAATGCCCATGCGGGGCTTGCGGTACAGATTGGGGGCGTTTTCGTGCGCCGCGATCGGCGCGGAGAGGGGCTTGCGGCGACGGTTGTTGCGGCGCAACTGGCCGAGTTGCGGGGCGAGGGGATCGCGCGGGCAATCCTTTTCGCCGGATCGGAGCGGGCTGCACGGATTTATGAAGGGATCGGCTTTCAGAGAGCGGGCGATTACCGCGTCGCGCTTCTTGATCCGCCGGTGCAACTCGGGTCGCCGCGATGAGTTTCGTGCGACCAGAAGCGCAGGCCTTGATCCTGCGTTGGCGCGAGGTGCTTGTCGGCGCTGCGGTGCTTCTGCTTGGCGTCTGGATGGCGAGCGGGTTCGGCGTTCTACGCTGGGTCGGGTATGGCGTGTTTCTTATCGGCGCGCTCGTGATCTTTACCGGCGTGCAGCGGGCACGGTTTCGCACCGGTAAGGGCGGGCCGGGCGTTGTGCAGGTCGATGAAGGCGAGGTCATGTACTATGGGCCGTGGTGGGGCGGGTCGGTTGCGCTCCGGGATGTGAGGCGGATCGAGCTTGCCGGGGGCGGCGACACGTCGGTCTGGCGGCTGCATCAGCCGGGACAGGCGGCGCTTGTCATTCCCACCAATGCGGAAGGGGCCGAGGCGCTTTTCGATGCTTTCGCGACCTTGCCGGGGATGCGCACAGGCGCGATGCTTCACGCACTCAACAACCGGGAAGGGGCCGCAGATCACCCTGTCGTGATCTGGTCCTCCGGTGCCGCAAGGTTACATTGACACCGGCGTAAATTGATCGCAGGAGTGGTCAGACATGCGCGAAGACACAGGACCGGAGACCAGCGATGTCCATCCCCCAATCCGGCGGCGGGCCGATTGAACACTATTCCCAGCTTGCCGAATATCTGGAATCCGGCTGCAAACCGCGAGACGCGTGGAAGATCGGGACCGAGCACGAGAAGTTCGGCTATTGCAAGGATACGCTGAAGCCGTTGCCGTTTGAGGGCGAACGCTCGATCCTTGCGGTTCTCGAGGGGCTGCGCGACGGGCACGGATGGTCGCCCGTGGAAGAAGCGGGCAAGCTCATCGGGTTGGAAAAGGACGGGGCGAATGTCTCGCTCGAGCCGGGCGGACAGCTTGAGCTTTCGGGTGCGCCGCTCGACAATATCCACCAGACCTGTGACGAGGTGAACCGCCACCTTGCCGACGTGAAAGACATTTCCGATAAGATCGGCGTCGGGTTCATCGGTCTTGGTGCCGCGCCGATCTGGAGCCATGAGCAGATGCCGCAGATGCCCAAAGGGCGCTACCGGCTGATGACGGATTACATGGACAAGGTCGGGACCATGGGCAAATCCATGATGTACCGGACCTGCACCGTGCAGGTGAACCTCGATTTTGCCAGCGAGGCGGACATGGTGCAGAAGCTGCGCGTGGCGCTTGCGCTTCAGCCCGTCGCCACCGCGCTTTTCGCCAACTCGCCGTTCTTTGACGGCAAGGTCAACGGGCATAAGAGCTGGCGCTCGCGGATCTGGCGCGATCTTGATCCGGCGCGCACGGGCATGTTGCCCTTTGTGTTTGACGAGGGGTTCGGGTTCGAGGCCTGGGTAGACTACGCGCTCGATGTGCCGATGTATTTTGTCTATCGCGACGGCGAGTATATCGACGCGCTGGGCCAGTCCTTCCGCGATTTCCTCAAGGGCGAATTGCCTGCGTTGCCGGGAGAGACACCGACCCTCAGCGACTGGGCGGACCACCTGACGACGGCCTTCCCCGAGGCACGGATCAAGAAATACATGGAGATGCGCGGAGCCGATGGCGGCCCATGGCGGCGTCTCTGTGCGCTGCCAGCGTTTTGGGTCGGTCTCATGTATGACCAGTCCTCGCTTGATGCGGCATGGGATCTCGTCAAGGGCTGGGACGCGGAGACGCGCGAGATGCTGCGCGTTTCGGCCAGCGTTGACGGGCTTCAGGCGCAGGCGGGCAAGGTGCGGATGCAGGAGCTTGCGCAGGAGGTGCTTGGCATTGCCGAGGCGGGCCTCAAGGCGCGCGGCCGGGTCGGGGCCGGGGGCCTCGTGCCGGACGAGACGCATTTCCTTGATGCGCTCAAGGAAAGCGTCGAGAGCGGCAAGGTCCCGGCGGACGAGCTTCTTGACCAGTACTATGGTGACTGGGATGGAGATCTCAGCCGGATTTACAAAGAGTATAGCTACTGAGCGACAACGGGCGGGGATATCCCCGCCCTTGGTCTTTTCAGGCCTGCGGTGCGGGGCCGAAGCGGTTGGAGCCAGCGGTGCCGGGCTGGATGAACCAGTAGATTAGCACAAGCGCGCCGAGGATCGGGATCAGGCCGATCAGCAACCACCATCCCGATTTGTCGAGATCGTGCAGAGCCTTTGACGTTCTGGACCTTGGGTCTATGCCGCACTACGCTCGTGCGGCGCAGTCGCTGCGCATGGGGCAAGGGATTGAATGCGAGGGACAATTTATGGGCGACAGGGTCGTGTTCATATTTTCCGGCTTTAGCGGAAAGCTGGTCGGGTATCCGAAAGAGAAGATCATGCGAAACCTACGGGCGCGGGGGTATGACATTCATTTCCTGACCAACACCTGTAAGGATCTTTTCATCACGGGCGGGGATGATTTCCTGTCGGCAGAGGCGCTTGCAGAGTTCCTGCGCGAGGAGCGGGCCAAGTATGCAGAGGCGCTGACGCTTTGTTCCTCTGGCGGCGGGTTCGGGGGGATTGCCCTGTCGATGGCGGCAGGGATCGAGACCATCGCGGGCTATTCGGCCTTTACGACGCTCGACACAGCGGCGCGTGAGATCGACGGGCGCGGCAAGCGGTTGCACCGGTGGTTCGACAAATGGCTGCCGGACCCGGAGACGCAGAACCTCAAATGGCATATCGCGGAACAGGCCTTTGAGGGCCAGATCGTGCTGCACTACCCGGCGGAGAGTCCGAAGGATTCCTATCAGGCCGAGAACCTTCGGGGCTGTCCGGGGGTGACTCTCTTGCCGATGCCGACGAGCAAGCACGGGATGCGCGAATGCAAGGGCATGCCGTTCAGTGCGCTTGAGGCGCGGGGCCTCATCGCGCCGAAGGCCAAGCAGGACTAAGCCGGATCAGGATTGTAGCACCCGGCTGCGATAGTAGTCGCGGATTTCCTCTTTGCGGGCGGCGATGGCGGCCTCGTCGGGTTCGTCATGCAGACGGTCGAGGATCGCGTAGGCCTGCATGGGATCGCGGCGCTTGCGGGCGATTTGGGGCATGGTCGTGCCGTCCTCGTCCGAGAAGGCCGGGGCATGGCGCAGATAGGGGGCGGGGCCGTAGATGTTGTCGTCGCGTTCGGACGGCAGGAGCATCAGGATCAGGAACCAGATGCCGCCGATCAGGGGCACGAGGGTGATGAGATACCAAAAGCCCGAGCGGCCGCTATCGTGCAGGCGGCGGATGGTGACGCAGAAGTTGGCGGGAAGCGTCACCATGGCGAAAACGAAAGAGGCGTATTCGATCGGGTTCAGCGGCGGCGTTTGGGTCGCGAAATGGCGTGTGAAGTCGAGCCAGACGCAGGCGGTCAGGGCGCAGAACTGTACAAGACCCCACCACCAGTATTCGGCGCGCGTCGCGCGGCCACGGGTCTGAAAGGATTTGAAGACAACGGATTCAGCGGCGGCAATCGGACCCATCATGGGCGGCAACTCCTTGGGGCATGCGCGGGCAGGCGCAGGGTAAATGACCCGGCCAGAATTGCGGGGGAAGGCGGCACAAATGGGGCGAAGCGGGGACCGCTGCGGGGCGTTTAGACGGAATTGTGCGGCAAGAAACCTTGGCGTGTGATGTCAAAGCCGGTTTCGGCCGCTGCGGGCCATGCCACATGCATGAGTGTGTCGAGCGAGTCCCAAGGCGCAGGGCCCATGGCCTCGGAGCGGTAGCGTCCGGAGCGCCAGAACATGAAATGCAGGTAGGCGTATTCTTCCTTGGCGCCGCGCGCGTCGGTCAGGCGGCCCTTGTGCCAGTGATAGTGCTGCGGGCTTTTGCCGCCATCGGGCCATGTGCCGCCCCGGTCGGGCATGGAGAACATCTCGTGCCAGAGCACGGAAAAACGGCGCCACGGAGGATGCCAGCGGTTCGGATCAATGCGGCGACCAAAGGCGCGTTCGTCAAAGCCGGTATGGTCCGGTCTTTGGAGATGACGACGCCATTTCGGCGTGTGCCGCCATGCACGGCAGACGCGGCGCGTGTTCTGCATCACGGTCAGGTGACCGGCCTGTAGGTTGGCGTGGCTCGAGATGATTTCGTAGGTGGCGAGGCGTTCTGGGGTGAGTTCGCAGGCGAGCCGACCGTAGATGATGTCATTGTCGGTATAGCCAAAATGCGTGAAGGCGCGGAGTTCATCGGCAAACATCTCACCGGTCAGCGGTTTGAAGTCGCAAATCTTGTAGGGGTCACTTGGGACAAGAGGCAGGCCTGTCACGGCGGCGGCGCGGGCGGTGAACTCGGCCAGCGTCATGGACAGGAAGGTGACATTGGGCGGCTGGCAGGCAGGCGGATCTTGGTCCGTGGGGATGAGCCACGTGATCTCGGGGTTCCAGCGACAGCTTTCGAGGTAGAGGTTGATCCAGACGGGCCAAGGGCCGAACCACGGAGCAACGAGGGCCAGGCGCGGGTCAGGCATGGATCAGGATTTGGTGCCGAACTTGGGCTCGGTCCCGGCGCGCAGGCGGCTGATGTTGTCGCGGTGGCGCCAGAACACGAGCAACGTCGTGGCGACCGAAAGGAAGAAGATCGACGGGTGGCCGAGCAGCAGCACCCAGAAGGACGAGGCCGCGGCTGCGACGAGCGCGGCAAAGGAGGAGATGCGGGTGATGACGCCGATGACGAGCCATGTCAGGCAGGCGGCAATCCCGACAGGCCATGCCAGCGCCAGCAGCAGGCCGAGGAAGGTCGCCACGCCCTTGCCGCCCCGAAAGCGGAGCCAGACGGGATAGCAATGGCCGACAAAGGCGAGAAGGCCGGCGATCTGGGCCGCGTCTTCGCCTGCGAAATGGCGCGCGATCAGGACGGCGACCGCCCCCTTGCCACCATCGAGCAGGAGCGTCGCAACGGCCGCCGGTTTGGAACCCGTGCGCAGGACATTGGTGGCCCCGATATTGCCCGAGCCGATCTCGCGCAGGTTGCCGAGGCCGAAAACCTTGGTGATGAGCATGCCGAATGGCACCGCGCCGAGGAGATAGCCGAACAGCGCCCATGCGAGCAGGGCGGGAAGGGTATGGGCGATCTCGGGCATCAGTCTCTCCGGTATACGGCCGCGCCGGCCACGTAGGTCGCGAGCACCTTACCTTGCATGCGCGCGCCGTCAAACGGGGTGTTCTTGGATTTCGAGCGCAGGGCGAAACGGTCGAGGACGAAGGGCGCATCCGGGTCAAAGAGCACGAGGTCGGCGGGCGCGCCCGCATCGAGGCGGCCCGAAGGCAGACCAAGGCGATTGGCCGGGTTGAGGGCCATGGCGCGGAACAGGTCGGGCAGGGTCAGGAAGCCGTTGTGATAGAGCTGCATCGCGGCAGGGAGCAGGGTTTCGAGCGCCACCGCGCCGGAAGCGGCCTCTTCAAAGGGGAGGCGTTTGCTTTCTTCGTCCTGCGGTGTGTGCATGGAGGAAATGATGTCGATCAGGCCGGATTTCACCGCGCCGATGATGGCGAGGCGGTCGTCCTCGCTGCGCAGTGGGGGCTTGATCTTGAAGAAGGTGCGGTAGTCCGCCACGTCGAGATCGTTGAGCGTCAGGTGATGGATCGAGGTGCCTGCGGTGACGTCGAGGCCGTTCTTCTTGGCCCGTTCGAGCGCGGGCAGGGCGCGTGCGGCGGTGATCTGGTCGGCGTGGTATTTGACGCCGGTCATCTCGACGAGGGCGATGTCGCGGTCGAGCCCCATGCGTTCGGCCATCGGCGACACGGCGGGCAGGCCGCGCAGCGTTGCGACCTTGCTCGAGGTGGCGGCGGCGCCCGCAGAGAGGCCGGGTTCCTGCGGGTGGGAAATCACCAGCGCACCGAGGGCGCGGGCATAGGTCATGGCGCGCGAGAGCACCTTGGTGTCGGTCACCACGTGGTCGCAGTCGGTAAAGGCGACGGCGCCAGCATCGAGAAGAAAGCCGATCTCGGTCATCTCGCGCCCTTCGCGGCCCTTGGTCAGCGCAGCCATGGGCAGGACATTGACCGGCGTGGCCTCGTTTGCGCGGCGTTCCACGAATTCGAGCGCCTCGGGCGTGTCGATGGCGGGGAGAGTGTCGGGGCGGGTCACCATGGTTGTGACGCCCCCGGCGGCGGCGGCAAGGCCTGCGGTTTTGTAGCTTTCCTTGTGGCGCTCGCCCGGCTCGCACACTTTCACGCCGATATCGACGATGCCCGGCGCGAGGCACTGCCCGCCGCAATCGATCACCTCGGCCCCTTCCGGCACCTCGACCTCGGCACCGTGGGCGGCGATCTTGCCATCGACGATCAGCAGGCTTCCGAGCGTGTCGCTATCGCGTTCGGGATCAATCAGGCGGGCGTTGGTCAGGAGCAGGGAAGTCATGGGTCAGTGTCCTTTGCGGTTGCCGCGCGGCGTGTCGTCGGATTGGATTTGGCGCATCATGCGAAAGACCTCGCGGCCCTCAGCGATGCGTTCAAAACCGATCTTGGTATGGCGCTTCTTGCCATTGGAGCCCCGGCGCAGTCCAGCGGCGAAATAAATCGTCGTCGGTGGACCGTCGACAAGGCTCAGCGGTGTGTCGTTGGTGATTGGGTAACTGTCGAGGGATCTGCCCTTGAGCGGCAGGTCGGTGGCGATAAAGGCGCGTTGGTTGGTCAGGGTGTACCATGTGTGGCGGCGGCGGTAGGCGTCCCAGAAGAGCGGCCCGGCAGCGAGGCCGACACCGACCGAGAAATGCAAGAGGCCGAACATCCAGAAAAAGCCCCCCGCCTGCGAGGCCATGACCATCCAGAACAGGGCGAAGCCGGCAAAGGCAAGACCAAAGAGCGAAGTCATCACGCTGGCGACGCTCAGGGTCAGCGCGCCATCGGGGCGGCCTTGCCAGAGGATCGTCTCGCCATCGTCGAGGATACCTGCCCAGGGGTCGTGGCTCATACGGCGCCCCCGAGTTTGGCGGCGTTGATCTTACGGATCGTCTCCTGCGGATCGCCTTGGTATTTCACGAGATACTTGTTGCCGCTGCTTGTCACCACCTGCACCACCGAGCCGAGCTTGTTCAGCTCTTTGATCTCGCCAAGGCGGATGGCGCGGTCCATCGGGCCGAGAAGGCGCTGGTTGGTAAGATCCCAGCGCACGGAGAGTTCTTCGCTCATCAGGTAGAGCGCGCGCACCGAGACGGCGAGAAGCCCGCCCACGGCCCCCGTCCAGATATGGGCGTTGCCCATGAACCAGAGCACGGCCATGCCTGCGATCATGGCGATGGCGGCCATCCATGTGTTGGTGCGGATGTAGGTTGCGCGGTCGGCGCTGAACGAGGTCAGCACCTCTTCGCCGTCGGCGAGCGGGCTGTTGGGGGTCATGCGGTGTTCAGACATGGGGCGGTCCTAGTTCAGGTAGATGAAAAGCGCATAGAGCGTGCCGCCGAGCCCGAGAAGCAGGATCGGCAGGGCGAAGATCGCAAAGAGCACGCGGGTATGCGGCGTCATCTCGGGGCGGGTTTCGCCGCGCGGCTCCAGATGGGCTTCTGGGTCGGGGTTGGGCAGGGGTTTGTACTGCACCGGGGGTTTGTCCTCGGACCAAGTGCCGATCCAGCGCAGGGGCGCGGTGGGCGTCAGGGTCTGGGCGATGCCGTCGAAGGCGTTGGAATGGACGATGAGAACGTGGCCTTCGATCTTGGACAGGCGCGCGGCGTCGGCGGCGACATCGGCTTCGGCAATGCCAAGGCCTTCGGTCATGTAACCGGTGAGGCCGATTTCCTCGAGGTCGGCGACGTCGAAATATTCGATGAAATCCTCGTCGAGATAGCCCGCGCCGAGCGCGTCCCGAAGGGGCCAGCCGCTGTCGTCGTTGTCTTCGTCAAGACTACGGCTATTGAAGGCCGCGAGTTGCGCGGGCGGAAGATCGACCGAGAACAGCCGGATCAGGCCGTGTTCCCCGGATTTCACCTCCATCCGCGTCATCCCCCGATCCACACGATCAGGCCGACCATCGCGAACATCACGATCAGGGCCAGCATCGCCGCCCGTCCGCTCATCTTGGGGTCTTTGGGGTCTTCCATATCAGGCCTCCACAGGGGCGTTTGCCGCCTCGGCGCGCAGGTTGCGGGCGAGGAGGTCCATCGCGGCCATGCGCACGGCGACGCCCATTTCGACCTGTTCCTGAATGACCGAGCGGTTGATGTCGTCGGCGATCTCGCCGTCGATCTCGACGCCGCGGTTCATCGGGCCGGGGTGCATGACGATGGCGTCGGGCTTGGCGTAGGAGAGTTTCTCGGCGTCGAGGCCGTAGCGGTGATAATACTCGCGCTCGGAGGGGATAAAGCCACCATCCATGCGCTCTTTCTGAAGTCGGAGCATCATCACCACGTCCACATCGCGCAGGCCCTCGCGCATGTCTTCGTAGACCTCGGCCCCGAACTCGGCGAGATGCGGCGGCACGAGGGTCGGTGGGCCGACGAGGCGGATGCGGTTTTCCATCTTGCCGAGAAGGATCAGGTTTGAGCGGGCGACGCGGGAATGGGCAACGTCGCCGCAGATCGCGATATTGAGGCGATGCAACCGGCCCTTGGCGCGGCGGATTGTCAGCGCATCGAGAAGCGCCTGTGTCGGGTGTTCGTGGCGACCGTCGCCCGCGTTCAGCACCGCGCAGTTGACCTTTTGCGACAGCAGATCGACCGCACCGGAATGGGGATGGCGCACCACGAGGAGGTCAGGGTGCATCGCGTTGAGTGTCATTGCGGTGTCGATCAGGGTCTCGCCCTTTTTGATCGAGGAGGCCTGCATCGCCATGTTCATCACATCCGCGCCGAGACGTTTACCTGCGAGCTCAAAGCTCGCCTGTGTGCGGGTGGAGTTCTCGAAGAACATGTTGATCTGCGTCAGGCCGGTGAGGGCGTCGGCATGTTTCATGTCGCGCCGGTTCAGATCGACATATTGATCGGCAAGATCAAGGATGGCGGTGATTTCCTCGGGGTGAAGTGGCTCGATCCCCAGAAGGTGTTTTTGCCGGAAGCTCATGGCCCGCTCCTTTTGACGCCGCGTGTCCTGCTTATAGGTAGAGCGCCGGGTCGGGGCAATCCCGGCTGGGGGGTGTGGCTGTGACAAATCGGCGGGCGGCATGGGGCAACTTCCCCCGGTTCACGCGACAGGGTAGGGTAACGACATGGAATCGCACGCGCTTGACTCTCTCGACTTTCACACCGCCCGCGCCCTGCTTGAATGGCAGGTCGAGCTTGGGGCGACGGAGGCGTGTCTCGATGCGCCGGTGAACCGATACGAGACACCGAAGGCCGCGCCGAAACCGAAGGTGCAGGCCGAGGCCCCGGCCCCTGTCACGCGCCCCAAGGTCGATCCTGTTGCCATCGCGCGCGAGGCGGCGGGCGGGGCCAAGACGCTCGACGATCTGCGCGAGGCGATGGGGCGGTTCGATCATTGCAACCTCAAGAAGGGCGCGCGGAATCTTGTCTTTTCCGACGGCAACCCGGCGGCGCGCGTCATGCTTATCGGCGAAGCGCCGGGGCGGGACGAAGACCGCGAGGGCAAGCCCTTTGTGGGCCGTGCGGGGCATCTTCTCGACAAGATGTTCAGCGCGATCGAGATGGGCCGCACAGTGCCGCTTTCGGCGCAGTCGATCTATATCACCAATGTCTTGCCGTGGCGCCCGCCACAGAACCGCGACCCGGAGGCCGAGGAAATCGCCATGCTCAAGCCGTTTCTTGAGCGGCATGTGGAGATCGTCGCGCCAGAGGTCATCGTTCTCATGGGCAATATCGCCTGTCAGGCAGTGCTTGGGCGCAAGGGGATCACCCGGCTGCGCGGCAATTGGCAGGAGGCGTTCGGCAAGCCTGTGCTGCCGATGTTCCACCCGGCCTATCTCTTGCGTCAGCCTTCGGCCAAGCGCGAGGCTTGGGCCGATCTTCTAAGCCTTCAGGCCAAGCTACGAGATCTCGCATGAAGGTCTTGGCCTTTTCGGACCTGCATCTTGCCCGTGCCTATGCCGCCCGCATCGTCGAGAAGAGCCGGGAGGCCGATCTTGTTATTGCAGCAGGGGATTTCGCCCATGCGCGCACGGGGCTTGCGGCGGCGATGGCGCTTCTTGAGGGGATCGCCGCGCCGGTTGTCGCGGTGCCGGGCAATGGCGAGAGCGTTGACGAGTTGCGCGCGGCCGCGCCAGAGGGCTGGCACGTGCTGCACGGGCAGGGGTGCGAGATCGACGGGGTGCGGATTTTCGGGCTTGGCTATGGCGTGCCGGTGACGCCTTTCGGGGCGTGGTCCTGTGATCTGAGCGAGGCGCAGGCAGAAGAGATGTTTGCCGCCTGTGAGGATGTAGACCTGCTCGTGACCCATTCGCCGCCCAAGGGCATCGCGGATCGCACCAGCCGGGGGTTATCGGTCGGGTCTACCGCGATCCTTGCCGCGATTGAACGGCTTCAGCCGCAGCTTGCCGTCTTTGGGCATGTGCATGAGGGGCAGGGCAAGGAGGG
The DNA here is from genome assembly GCF_032918335.1 of Shimia sp. FJ5. Classification (NCBI taxonomy): domain Bacteria; kingdom Pseudomonadati; phylum Pseudomonadota; class Alphaproteobacteria; order Rhodobacterales; family Roseobacteraceae; genus Shimia; species Shimia sp. FJ5. The sequence goes on from NZ_JAWJUV010000002.1 coordinate 570,486, forward strand.
GAGGGTCGGCGCGACACGGGCAGTCAACCTTGGCCCCGCAGGGCTTTGGTTCGAGGTTTCGCGGCAATGATCGACTGGCCGGTTCTGCTTGCCTTTGTGCCGGCGGCGCTGGCGCTGAACCTCACGCCGGGGGCGGATATGATGTTCTGCGTCGGTCAGGGATTGCGGGCCGGGCCACGGGCAGCACTCGCGGCGGATATCGGCATCGCGCTGGGCGCATTCGTGCATGTGACGCTGGCGGGGCTTGGCCTTGGGGCGTTGGTTGCGGCGCATCCGGGGCTGTTTCACCTGATCCGCTGGGTTGGTGTTGCCTATCTTCTTTGGCTTGCGGTGCAATCGGTGCGCGGCGGGGCGGTTCCGACCGAGATTCGCCCGGCCAGTGCGCGGCGCGCGCTTCGGGCGGGGTTCATCGTCAACCTGACCAATCCCAAGGTGATCCTCTTCGTGCTTGCCTTTGTGCCGCAATTCGTTGATCCCGCGCGTCCAGTTCTGCCGCAGTTCCTTGTCTTTGGTCTCGTGCTGGCCCTAGGTGGGCTTGTCATCAACGGCGCGGCGGGGGTCTTTGCGGGCGGGATCGGACGGCGTTTTGTCGCGGCAGAGGGGCCAAGGCGCGTCCTCGGCTGGATTTCTGCCGGAATTTTCACGAGTCTGGCCCTACGACTGGCCCTATTGGAGAAAACATGATGCCGCGTTTCGACGAGAGCAAAGACTTCATCCCTGTGCGCATTGCCGTTCTGACCGTTAGCGATACGCGCGGGTTGGACGAGGATCGGTCCGGCGATACGTTGGTGGGCCGGATCGAGGCGGCGGGGCATGTCCTTGCCGATCGCAAGATCATCCGCGACGAGCGCGACGAGATCGCGACGCAGCTGCGCAACTGGTGCGCCAACAAGGAGATCGACGTTATCATCTCGACAGGGGGCACGGGGCTCACGGGGCGCGATGTCACGGTCGAGGCGCATCGCGATGTCTATGAAAAGGAGATCGAGGCCTTTGGCACGGTCTTTACCATGGTGTCGATGCAGAAGATCGGCACCAGCGCGGTTCAGAGCCGCGCGACGGGCGGCGTTGCGAATGGCACCTATCTCTTTGCCTTGCCCGGATCGACCGGGGCCTGCAAGGATGCTTGGGACGAGATTTTGCAGTATCAACTCGATTACCGGCACCTGCCTTGTAACTTTGTCGAGATTTTCCCGCGTCTTGACGAACATTTGCGACGGAAATGATTGTCTGCGCCGTATTATGCGGGATGCCCTATATAAAGGGGTAGGCCGTGCTGCGGTGATGTGACGACATAGGTGCGATCAAGCCAGCTTAGGAAAGGCGAGCGATGCGATTTTTGAGACAGAGCCTGACCGGGGTGTTCCTTGCGGCCGTGATCGCCGGGGTTCTGATCTTTGCCGTGCAGATCCTTGTCGGCGCGATTTCCGAGAGCATGGCCAAGGATAGCCGCGCGCCGCAGGGGCGGGAGCGAATCCTGACGGTGCAGGTTCAGGAAGCCGTGCCGCGCCAGATCACGCCGCATCTCATTGCGTTCGGTGAGGTGCAGAGCCGCCGGAGCCTTGAATTGCGGGCGCGCACCGGCGGGATCATCGTCGACCTTTCGGAGAGTTTTGTCGAAGGCGGCGCGGTCGAGGAGGGCGAATTCCTTGTGCAGGTCGACCCGACCCGCCCGCAATATGCGCTCGATCGGGTGCGCAATGACCTTCTTGATGCCGAGGCCGAACAGCGCGACGCGGAGCGGGCCTTGGCCCTTGCGCGAGACGAATTGGCCGCGGCGGAAGATCAGGCAGCGCTGCGCCAGAAGGCCTTGGCACGTCAGACCGATCTTCAGGACCGCGATGTCGGTACTGCGGCGGCTGTCGAGACGGCGGAACTGGCCTTGTCTTCGGCGCGGCAGGCCGTTGTCACACGGCGCCAGGCGATTGCCAGCGCCGAGGCGCGGATTGATCAGGCGACGACGCAGATCGAACGCGCGCGGATTGCCTTGGCCGAGGCAGAGCGGACCCTCGCGGATACGGAAATCCGCGCCGACTTTGCCGGGATGCTTGCGGATGTGAATGTGGTGGAAGGCGGGCTTGTGTCGGCCAATGAGATGCTTGCGACGTTGATTGATGCGGATGCGCTCGAAGTGGCGTTCCGGGTCTCGACGCCGCAATATGCGCGCCTGATCGACGACGCGGGGGTGTTGCGACCGGCGGAAGTCAGCGTGCGGCTTGATGTGATGGGCGGCGATCTTGTCGCCGATGGCGTCATCTCGCGCGAGGGGGCGGTTGTCGGCGACGGCCAGACCGGGCGTCAGATCTTTGCGCGGCTCAATGCGCCGGGCGGCTTGCGACCCGGCGACTTTGTAACCGTACGTGTCGAGGAAGCGCCGCTTGAGGGTGCGGTCGAATTGTCGGCCAGCGCGCTTGATGCGACGGGGCGGGTTCTTGTCGTGGGCGAGGGCGAACGGCTTGAGGCGCTTCCGGTGACGCTCTTGCGGCGGCAGGGGGATCGTATCCTTGTCACCGGAGAGGGCCTTGCCGGGCGGCAGGTCGTGGCGCGCCTGACGCCGTTGCTTGGCCCCGGTATTCGGGTCAAACCGCTTAGCCTTGATGCCGTGCAGACCGAGGCTGCGGCACCGGCAACACAAGAGTTGATCGATCTCAGCGATGCGGATCGTGCACGCCTTGTCGCCTTTGTCGAAGGCAATGCGAAGATGCCAAAGCAGATGAAAGAGCGGCTTTTGGCGGCGCTCGCGGAGCCGAAGGTTCCGGCCGGTCTTGTGCAGCGGATCGAAAGCCGGATGGGGGGCTAGGGCACCATGCGGGGCATCACCGGGCCAGTTGGCGGACTGCTTTCCTATTTCACGCGCCATGGCACGGCGGCGAACCTGCTACTTGTGGTGCTTATCACCCTTGGCAGCCTCGCTTTTCCCAATATGCGGGCGCAGTTTTTCCCCGATGTGATCGTGGACAATGTCACGGTCTCGGTCGTCTGGGAGGGCGCAGGTCCGACGGATGTCGATGATGCGATCGTGCAGGTGCTTGAGCCTGCGCTACTGAGCGTCGAAGGCGTCGAAAGCACCGAGGCACGATCCACCGAGGGGTTCGCCAGTATTTCGCTCGAGTTCGAGCCGGGCTGGGACATGGGACGCGCCGCCGACGATGTGCAGACGGCCGTCGATGCGATCACCACCTTGCCGGAAGAGGCGGAAGAGCCGAGCGTGCGGCGCGGTGCGTGGCGGGACCGTGTGACGGATGTGGTCGTGACGGGACCGGTCGATCCCGAACAGCTTGGGCAATATGTTGATGAATTCGTGGTGCGCCTATTTGCAGAAGGCGTGACGCGGGCGACGATCCGGGGGCTGGCAGCGCCGGAAACCGTTGTCGAGGTCGCCTCGGTCGACCTCATGTCGCATGACGTGAGCATTGCCGAGATCGCTGAGGCGATTGCGCAGGAGGTCGATGCCGACCCGGCCGGCGATGTGGAGGGGGCGAACGCACGGGTGCGCACGGGCGTCGAAAAACGCGCCCCGGACCAGATCGCGGGGATCGTGCTTCGGTCGAACCCGGATGGGTCGGAATTGACCGTGGGCGACGTGGCGACGATCCGCATCGAGGGAGTCACCCGCGACCGGAGCTATTTCGTCGGTGAGGAACCGGCCATTTCCCTGCGCGTGGACCGCAGCGACAAGGGCGATGCGATCGCCATTCAGCGCACCGTCGAAGAGGTTGCGGCGGCGATGGAGGCGACCCTTCCGCAGGGTGTCGAGATTCAGTTAATCCGCACGCGGGCCGAGATGATTTCGGATCGTCTCAATATCCTTCTCGACAATGGCGCGGTGGGGCTTGTCCTCGTTGTGGTGCTTTTGTTCCTGTTTCTCAACGCGCGCACGGCGCTTTGGGTTGCCGCGGGTATTCCGGTCGCCATGCTGGCGACCATCGCGATCATGTTTGCCATTGGTTTGACGCTCAACATGATCTCGCTTTTCGCGCTCATCATCACTTTGGGGATCGTCGTCGATGATGCCATCGTGGTCGGCGAACATGCCGATGCGCGGGCGAGACGGCTTGGCGAGCCGCCAGTGATCGCCGCAGAGAACGCGGCACGGCGTATGGCGATGCCGGTCTTCTCGTCAACGCTCACCACAGTTATCGCGTTCTTTGGGATCACTGCCGTGGGAGGACGGTTTGGCGATCTGATCTCTGATCTGCCAATTACCGTTATTGTCGTCCTGTTGGCGTCGCTGGTCGAATGTTTCCTGATCCTGCCCAACCATATGTCCCACGCACTTGCCCACACGGCCAAGGAGCATTGGTATGACTGGCCGAGCCGGACGGTGAACAAGGGGTTCCGCTGGTTTCGGGAAACGCTCTTTCGCCCCTTCATGGCGGGGGTGCTTCGGTTGCGTTACCTCGTGATGGCTCTGGCGGTGCTGGTGCTTGCGTCGCAAGTGGCGCTTGTCATCAAGGGGGATGTGACATGGCGGTTCTTCAACGCGCCGGAGCGTCCCTCGGTGACGGGAAACTTCTCGATGCTGCCCTCGGCAACGCGGGAGGATGCGCTGGCGATGATGCGCGAGATGCAACGCGCGACGGAAGAGCTCGGCAAAGAGTATGAGGAGCGTTATGGCCGCAACCCGCTTGATTTCGTCATGGCCGAGGTGGGGGGCAATTCGGGCCGCGCGCTTCCGGGGGCCGAAAGGCTTGATCCGGACCTCCTTGGCGGAATCGCGATTGAGTTGATCGACCCGGACCTGCGGCCCTATGCGAGCTTTCAGTTCGTGGGCGAGTTGCAGGAAAAGGTTGGGCGCCATCCGCTCGCCGATACGATCAGTTTCCGTGGCTGGCGGTCAGGGCCGGGGGGCGATGCGCTTGACGTGCGGTTCTATGGCGCGGAGGCGGCGACGCTCAAACAGGCGTCCGAGGCGCTTAAATCCGCGCTTTCGGCCTATCCGGAAGTGTCGGCCATCGAGGATAACCTTGCCTATGACAAGGAGGAGCTTGTCCTTGAGTTGACGGCGCAGGGCCGGGCGCTCGGGTTTTCCATCGATACGCTTGGCCGTGTCCTGCGTCACCGTTTGAACGGGCTTGAGGCGGCGACCTACCCGGTTGGCCCACGTAGCGCGGAAATCCGGGTCCAGCTTCCGAAAAGCGAGCAGAGCGCGGATTTCATCGACGGCAGCATGATGCGCACGCCGGAGGGCACCTATGTGCCGCTCGCCGATATTGTCACCGTGTCGCGCAGCACCGGGTTCTCGACCGTGCGGCGCGAGAACGGCGTGCGGCTTATCAACGTCACGGGGGATATCTCAGAGGATGACCCGGTGCGGGCGCAGGAAATCACCGACACGCTTGTCGAGTCGATCCTGCCGGACATTGCCTCGCGGCTTCAGGTGAGCTGGGAGCTTGCGGGTCTGAAAGAGCAGGAAGAGGCGTTCTTCAAGGACTTGCGCGTTGGGCTGATCCTCTGTCTTGGCGGGATTTATGTCGTGCTGGTCTGGGTCTTTGCGAGCTGGACGCGGCCTGTGGTGGTGATGTCGGTCATTCCCTTTGGCCTCGTTGGGGCGATCTATGGCCACTACCTCTTCGACATACCGCTTTCGATCTTCTCGGTGGTCGGTTTGCTTGGCATGTCGGGGATCATCATCAACGACTCCATCGTTCTTGTTTCGACCGTCGATGAATACGCCAAGGAGCGGGGAGTCCTGCCGTCGATTATCGACGGGGCGGCGGATCGTTTGCGACCGGTGTTCCTGACGACGGCGACGACGGTGCTTGGCCTGACGCCGCTCCTCAGCGAAAAGAGCCAGCAAGCGCAGTTCCTCAAGCCGACGGTGGTCACGCTGACCTTTGGGCTTGGGTTCGGGCTTGTGCTTGTGCTGTTGGTGGTGCCGGCGCTGATGGCGATCCAGAGCGACGTGAGCCGCCAGATCAAGGCGCTGCGCTATGCGCGCCGGTTCCCGAAGCTGGCGCGGGTCGTGGTGCCAAGCATCGCCGGGGTCGGGCTTTGGGGCGTGATTTGCCTGCGCATGGCGTGGAGCGAGGGCGGCATGGGATCGTTCGGGGCGCTTGGCGTCTTTATCCTTGGCGCGGGGGCGATCTGTCTTCTGGCCTATGGGATCGGGGCCTACCTTCTTCTGCGGCAGGGCGCGGGCGCGTTGGCCGATGACCAAGGCGGCGCTTAAAGCGTTCTGAGAAAAACCAGTGGCTCTGTTTCGGGCGACGCGCTTTAGCGGGCGCTACAGCCACGGATATCGACAGCGTGTTTGCGGCCAATCACCGTCACCCGCAAGGCGGAGCGATCAAGCATGAACGGTTCGCCTGCAACATGCTGCATCCGGGTTTCGGCGAAGAGTGTCCCACCAGAGCGGCGGGTCTTGGCCTCGGCCACCCAGACACCGGACAGGCCGGTCTCGACTACGGCAACCTCGGGGGCGCCGGAGCTTGGCATGTCGATCTCGAGCGCGAGAGACAGGCCCTTGGGCGTTGGTGCAATACGGCAGCGCATGGTCTGTACCCCGGCCTCTCCGGCCGAGAAGGGGCGTTCGGCAAGCGCGGCGGCGATGCGCGCATCGCGGGTCGTCACGTCGGCGGGCAAGGTCGCGCGGACCTTGAGATGTTGTGGCACGCAGATGTCCTTGCAAACGCCGATATCCAGCGCGCCGCGCAGTTTCACCGCCCGTCCGTCCCGTTTGGGCGTGATGGCGAGCGGTAAGATGACCTCGTTCTTGTAACCGATGGAGCGCATGCCGTTCTGGTCAAAGACCACAGGTGTCGGCCAGGTGATCCGCGCCCCGGCAAGGTTGCCGGAATAACCCCAGTCGAGCCGCGGCGGGATGCCTGCATCGCCCGGCGCCCGCCAATAGGTTTTCCAGCCGTCCTGCAGCCGGATGCGCAGGGCCGCAATATGCGTGCCGTCCGGCGCGCGCCAGCCGGGCAGGATATCGGCCTCGGCAATGGCCCCAGACGTGGCATCGGCACGGGCCGAAAGAGGCACGGTAAGCGCCAGACCCAGCGCGACGAGAGAGGACAGGACGTATTTCTTAAGTTGCATAGTTTGTAGATGGGCGATTGCGCGGTGAAAGCCAACTCACTTTCGGGCGAGAAAAAGCGCGGCTTTTGTAACATCGTCGCGCGGATTTAAGCGCATGGGGCTTGCGGTGTCTTCGGCAGCGGCACATCTTGGAAGGAACAGCAACGGGAGAGAGACCGTGGACGAGGCCAAGGCAGGACAGGACGATTCCGAGATGGACCTCACGGGCAAGGTGTTGATTGCTATGCCGGGTATGGGGGATCCGCGGTTCGTCGGGTCGGTGGTGATTCTCTGTGCCTATTCGAATGACGGGGCGATGGGCCTTATCGTCAACAAGCCGGTACACGAGATGTCGATGCGCGATCTGTTTGAGCAGCTCGAGATCACGCAGGACGGTGACGCGAACCGTGCGCCGCTTTTCTTTGGCGGACCTGTCGAGACCGGGCGGGGGTTCGTACTGCACACGGACGAATATCATTCCGGCCTCTCATCGCTCCGCATTGGTGCGGGGTTTTCGATGACGGCAACGCAGGACATTCTCGAGGATATTGCGGCGGACCGTGGCCCGCGCGCCGCTCTTGTGGCGCTTGGCTATAGTGGCTGGGGACCGGGGCAACTTGAGGCGGAGATCGCGGAGAACGGCTGGCTTATCGGGGATGCGAGCGAGTCGCTTGTTTTTGAGACCGCACCCGAGGATATCTGGGCGCGGGCACTGAAGGCGCTTGGGGTTGATCCGCTGACGCTCTCGGCCACGGCAGGCCATGCCTAGGGCCGCAGTTGGGGGCGCTGCCCCCGCCGTCGCCAGAGGCGACGACTCCCCCGGAGTATTTTGACAGAGAAGAAGATCAGGGGCGCGGTGCGGCGGCGCGGCGCAGCCTGTCATTGATGGCGCGGCCAAGCCCGTGATCGGGGATGGGGGAGACGGCGATCGTCTCGGCCCCGAGGGCGTCCATGGCGTGCAGGTGATGAAACAGGTTGGCGGCGGCCTCGGTCAGGTCGCCCGCGGGAGAAAGGTTCAACTCTGCGTCGACCTTGCCGAACCCGAGGAGTTTCTCGCCCGGGCGCAGATCGGTGGCGTTGAGGCGCACGGGCGCGCCGGGGGCGTAGTGCGACGTCATTTGACCGGGTGCGGAGAGCGGATCGCCGGAGGCATGCAGGGCCAGCGGCGCACCGAGCGCAGCCTCGAGCGCCTCTTGTGGCAGGCCACCGGGACGCAAAAGGGTTGGTGCATCGGCAAGGCCGACGATTGTCGATTCAAGACCCACCTCACAGGCACCGCCATCGACCACCGCCGCAATACGGCCCGAGAGGCCGGCGGAGACATGGGCGGCGGAGGTCGGGCTGATGCGGCCGGAGGGATTCGCGGAAGGCGCGGCGACCGGGCCGTCGAATTGCGCCAGAAGCGCGCGGGCGACGGGATGGGCAGGCACGCGGACCGCCAGCGTTGGAAGCTCGGCAGTGACCAGCGGCGAAAGGCCGGCATCGGGGCGCAGCGGCAGGACCAGCGTCAGCGGGCCGGGCCAGAAGGCCGAGGCGAGGCGATCAGCGGTGTCATTCCATGTGACGTAGCGTTTAGCTGTCTCGACGCAATCCACATGCACGATCAGGGGGTTGAACTGGGGGCGGCCCTTGGCGTCGAAAATCCCCGCCACGGCGCGATCGTTGCGTGCATCGCCGCCAAGCCCATAGACCGTTTCAGTCGGAAAGGCGACGAGCGCACCTTCGGAGAGGAGCGTGGCGGCGCGGGCGAGGCCGTCGGGATCAGAGGGTAAGATTTCGATCTTCACAGCAGTGTCCGGCAAGGGTTTCAGTGACGCAGCGTTCTTGTTTGATAGGATGATACACGCTCTATACCCTAGAGCGAAAAGCTGCATACAAGCGCCGAACCGCAAAGCCAAGTCGCAAGATCAGGAGAGTGCCATGCCCTTTCGCGCCCCCGTCCCCGAGTACAAGTTCATGTTCGACCACGTCGTCGACCTTGGACAGGTGACCCAGACCGAGCGATTTGCAGAGGCGGATCAAGACGTGGTCGATGCGATCCTGACCGAAGCGGGGCGCATGTGCGAAGAGGTCATGTACCCGGTGCAGCGCAATGGCGATCTCGAGGGCGCGGTTCTTGAGAACGGCAAGGTGCGCACTTCGCCCGGTTTCGCAGACGCCTATCGCCAGATCGCTGAGGGCGGCTGGATTTCGACCAGCGCGGACCCGGAATATGGCGGCATGGGGCTTCCGCACTCGGTCACCACCGTGGTGAACGAGATGATGAGCGCGTCCTGCCTGTCGCTGCAACTCAACCCGCTGATGACGCAGGGCCAGATCGAGGCGCTTGAGCATCATGCCAGCGACGAGATCAAGGCGACCTACCTGCCGAAGCTGATCTCTGGCGAGTGGGCCGGGACGATGAACCTGACCGAGCCGCAGGCCGGGTCGGACGTCGGCGCGCTGCGCTCCAAGGCCGAGCCGAACGGGGATGGCTCCTATGCGATCAGCGGGCAGAAAATCTATATCTCCTGGGGCGACAACGACATTACCGAAAATGTCTGTCACCTCGTGCTTGCGCGTCTGCCTGATGGCGTGCCGGGGACCAAGGGGATCAGTCTTTTCATCGTGCCGAAGCTCATCCCGGACGAAAACGGCAATCCCGGCGTGGCCAACAGCCTCAAGGTCGTGAGCCTCGAGCACAAGATGGGCCTGCATGGGTCTCCGACGGCCGTGATGCAGTATGACGGGGCAACCGGTTGGCTCATCGGAGAGCCGCATGACGGGATGCGCGCCATGTTCACCATGATGAACAATGCGCGTCTTGGTGTGGGTGGTCAGGGCGTCGGCGTGGCCGAAGGGGCGTATCAGCATGCGCTGGCCTATGCGCAGGAGCGCAAGCAGGGCCGCACCCCGGTCGAGGGCGGCAGCGGCACGATCATTGACCACGCCGATGTGCGCCGGATGCTGGCGACGATGAAGGCGGATGTTTTTGCAGCGCGCGCGATCGAGCTTGCCTGTGCGGTGGCGATCGACATGACCACCGCGACGAAAGACCCGGAGTGGAAAGCGCGGGCCGCGTTCCTGACCCCGATTGCCAAGGCCTTTGGTACAGACACCGGCATCGCCGTCTCGGAAATGGGCGTGCAGGTGCATGGCGGCATGGGCTTTATCGAGGAAACCGGTGCGGCGCAGTATTCGCGCGATGTCCGGGTGACCGCGATCTACGAGGGCACGAACGGCATTCAGGCGATGGACCTCGTGGGACGCAAGCTCATGGATGGGGGCGAGGCGGCCTATCGGCTTCTCGACGAGATTGAAGCCAATGCCGAAGCCGCGCGTGGCACATTCCCAGAGTTGGCCGAGCCGGTGTGGGAGGCGACGGAAACCCTGCGTGAGACCACCGAGTGGCTTGTGGCGCAGGGCGACATGAACGACCGGTTCGCGGGCTGTGTGCCGTTCCTCAAGGGCTTTGCCCGCGTGCTTGGCGCGCATTATCACCTGCGCGCGGCGATGGGTGAAGGCGGCGCGGGTGCGCGCACGAAACTCGCGCGGTTCTATATCACCCGGCTGTTGCCGGAACATGCCGGGCTTCTTGCCCATGCAATGCGTGGGGCGGAGGATCTCTATGCGATTACCGTCGACGATCTGGCCGTGTGATGGACGGGGGCGTGTCAGGTATCCGATATCCGTGGGACGCAGCGCCAGAACATGGCGAGGCGATCGAAGTGGCCGAAGGTGTTCTTTGGATGCGCCTGCCGCTACCGATGACGCTCGATCATGTGAACATCTATGCGCTGGATGATGGCGATGGCTGGACCATTGTCGACACCGGCTTTGATTCCAAGACATCGCGGGAGATCTGGGAAAAGATCCTCGCGGGGCCTCTCAAGGGCAAGCCGATCACGCGCGTGATCGTGACCCACCATCACCCGGACCACGTGGGCCTTGCCGGTTGGTTCCAGGCGGATCACGGCGCGGCGCTCTGGACGACACGGACAGCATGGCTCTTTGCGCGGATGCTGCAGCTTGATGAACAGGCGGTGCCGACGCAGGAATCGCTCGATTTCTATCGTCGTGCGGGGATGGACGAAGAGGTGTTCCAGCAGCGTGCGAGTGAACGGCCCTTCAATTTCTCCGATGTGGTGGCGCCGATGCCCGTCGGCTTCAAGCGGGTCAAACAGGACGACGTGGTGCGGATCGGTGGGCGCGATTGGGATGTGCATATCGGCAATGGCCACGCGCCCGAACACGCGACGTTCTGGAGCCGGGATGACAATCTCGTGCTGTCGGGGGATCAGATCCTGCCGTCCATCAGCTCCAATATCGGTGTCTATGCGACCGAGCCGGAAGCGGACCCGGTGGGCGATTGGATGGAATCCTGCGCGCGGCTTTCGCAGTATGCGCGCGAGGATCACCTTGTCCTTGGGGGGCACAAGTTGCCGTTCACAGGCATGCCGCTTCGGATGAAGCAATTGATCGAGAACCATCACGGCGCGTTGGACCGCCTTATGGAACATCTCGACAGGCCACAGACGGCAGGGGAGTGTTTCCTGCCGATCTTCAAGCGTCAGATCGGCGGGCCGGCCTATGGGCTGGCGCTTGTCGAGGCGCTTGCTCATCTCAACCATCTCTACCATGTTGGCAAAGTACGCCGCACCCTGCGCGATGACGGGGCGTGGCTCTGGCAACGCGTGGAGTAGTGGAATGGGTGACGGGATCGAGACTTCGGTGGAACTTGCAGAAGCGGCCATCCTGCCACGACGACACGACGCCCATGCCGATCCGGATGCTGCGGGTGGCGAAGACAAACCGCAGGCGATCAATGCCAAGCCCGTGGCGCAGAAAAGCCCGGCGGAATGGGCCTATGAGCGGCTCATCCTCTATATCCAGAACTTCGAGGAACAGCTCGACAACGAGCACGAGGTCGCCATGGGCTTTACCGGCGGCGATGCGGGCGTGCTTCGGATCGAGGGCATGGGGTTCTTCGATCCCGACATGATCACTTTCTACGGAAGCGATTCGAGCGGTATCAAGACACAGCTCGTGCAGCATGTGAGCCAGCTTTCGGTGATGCTTCGGGCGCTGCCGAAAATGGCCAATGAAGAGGCGCCGACGCGGATTGGCTTTCGGCTTGCTGCCGATCTTGAGAAAGCGGGCGAGTAAACCCGGCCCGAGCGGCGTATTGACGTGGTGACAGGCGATTTCGAATCCGCTAATCAAGGATCAGGATTTACGGAAGGAAACGCTCTCATGGCTGATCACAAGCACGGAACTATGGATACCTCGGTTCAGGAAAAGACCTTTGCCGGTTTCATCAAGGCCTCGATCTACGTCGCCTGCACGGCGATCGGTATCCTGATCTTCATGGCGCTGGTGAACAGCTAAGCCTTTTCTTTTCTCTTGTCCGGGGGATATCCCGATGATGCGTGTGTTTCGCCTTTGTGTGGCGCTTTGTGCGGCTGTTCTTATCGCGGGATGCGCGGTCAACGAAGAGAATGCCTCGGACGAGCAGATCCGGCAGGTTGCCTATAGCCATGACGGCCCGCCGCGGCTGACCCTCTACACGATGGTCAGCAACGATACCGGTGCAGGCGCGCATACCTCGCTTCTCATCAATGGCTCGCAGCGCGTGGCCTGGGATCCGGCGGGGAGTTTCCGTGCCGAAAGCATCGTCGCGCGCGGCGATGTTGTCTACGGCATGACGCCGAAGATGGTGGATGTCTACACGCGCTTCCATGCCCGCGAGACCTATCACGTCATCATCCAGGAACTCGACGTGTCGCCAGAGGTGGCCGAGATTGCCCTACGCCGGGCGCAAGCCTATGGGGCCGTGCCGCAATCGCAATGCGCGCTCAGCACCGGGCGTCTGTTGCAAGGCGTGCCGGGGTTCGAGGACATGCCCGCGACCTACTATCCGAACAAGCTCATGGAAGCCTTTGCCAAGAAAGGGCCGCGCACGCGCGAATTGTTCGAATATGACGGCGACGACAAATCCAAGGTGCTTGCTGCCTTCAACGCCGAGCGCGTGGCAGAGACCCGTGCGCGTCGCCGGGCCGAGGCAGAAGCCGCAGACGAGTAAGGCGTCGTTTTCTTGCAACGACCACGGGTGAGGGGCCAGCCCCTCTTGCCTGCCAAGGCAGGCAATTCACCCCGGGATATTTCCGGCAAGAGGAAGAGCGGCGCCGGTCTCTAGCCGACGAGGTAGAGCCCGAGATAAAGCGTCGCGGCGCCGCCGAGAATTGCGTAGATCACGTTTTTCGCCAGGTAGCCGATCGTCAGCGTCACAAGCGCGGCGGCAAGGCGGGCCGGGTCGGGCTGGCCATCTGTGGCGGCGGGCCAAAGGACCAAGGGCGCGACGAGGCCCGGCAGCACCGCGACGGCGGTATAGCGCAGGTGGCGCAAGACCCAAGCTGGCAGTTCGCGATCGCCAATGATGCCGATGAAGAAGAACCGCAGCACGAATGTCCCGATGCCGAGCGCGAAGATGATAAACCAAGTGGTGGCTGTATCGGTCATGACCCGGCCTTTCGTGCGAACCAGAGTTCCGCCTGGGCTCCGGTCACCATGGCGCCGAGGGCCGCGATGATCAGGCCAAGATTATAAGGCACCCAGGCAAAGCCTATCGCCAGAGCGACCGAAACCACGGCGGCGGCGACGTGTGCAGGCGTGCGCAGCATTGGCCCGATCATCGCGATAAAGGTGATCGGCACGGCGAAATCGAGCGCCATTTCCGGCGGGATCGACTGGCCGACCATCGCGCCGACGAGGGTAAAGAGATACCAGAGCGGCACGATGGGGGTAACGACGCCGAAGTAATACGACACGCGCGCCGCAACGCTCATCTCGGGGCGGGTCTCGTAGGTGACGATGGACATGGCATAGGCCTGATCGACCATGAAATAGGCGATGAAGGCACGCTTCCAGATCGGCGCCTTGCCGACATAGGGCGTCAGGGAGGCGGAATACATCGCCATCCGCAGGTTGACCGCCAGCGCCGAGAGGATCACGATCAGGGTCGGCGCGTTGTCATTCATCAGTTGCAACGCCGTGAACTGCGACGCGCCAGCGATGACGACAATGGAAAACCCCATTGTTTCAACGAGATTGAGGCCGGATTCGGTCGCCACGACGCCGAAGAGCAGGGCAAAAGGCGTCACCACGAGGATAAAGGGAATCCCGTCGCGAAAGCCTTTCCAATAGGCGGAATTGGTGGTGGAGGCGGCCATGACTTGCCCCTAGATTGATGTATACCACAACCGACTATCCCGCTTGTGAAGGAGATGCAATTGGCGACGTCACGCGACATTGACGACTATCTTATCGCCCCTGACCCAACGGCCGCGCGGTTGCAACGGGTGGTTTCGGGGCGCGATCAGGCGGGTGTGCCGGTCGAGGTGCAGGTCGTGGAAGAACGCCCGCTGACGATTTTCCTCAACGCCCGCGAGATCGTGACGGCCATGACGATTGGCGACTATCCGGAGTATCTCGCGCTTGGGTTCCTGCGCAATCAGGGGATGCTATCGCGGACGGATAGAGTCACCGGGGTTGATTTCGACGAAGAGCTTGAGACGGTGGTCGTGCGCACTGCGCAGGAGACTGACCACGAGGAAAAGCTTGCCAAGAAGACACGGACTTCGGGCTGTGCCGTGGGGACGGTGTTCGGCGACATGATGGAGGGGCTCGAGGGGCTGGTGCTGCCGGAGGCCAGCCTACGCACCTCGGAGCTTTATACACTGGCGCAGAAGATCAATCGCACCCCGTCGCTCTATCTCGAGGCGGGGGCCATCCATGGCACGGTGCTGTGCCAGGGCGATAGGCCGCTTGTCTATATGGAGGACGTGGGCCGCCATAACGCGGTCGACAAGGTGGCGGGCTGGATGCTCGACACGGGCACGGAGGCCGCGGACAAGGTTCTTTATACAACGGGGCGGCTCACCTCGGAGATGGTCATCAAGACGGCGCATATGGGGATCCCGATCCTCGCTTCGCGCTCGGGTTTTACCGCCTGGGGCGTGGAGATTGCCGAGCAGGTCGGGCTGACGCTGATCGGGCGGCTCCGGGGGCATCGCTTCACCTGTCTTAGCGGCGATCACCGGCTGATCCGCGATGCGGACCCGGCGGATGTTCCGCAGGAGGATAAGAAACATCGTCGCAAATCGGCGGACAAGGACTAGACCGGGATGCAGAAACCATTGGGGATCATCCTTGCCGGGGGCAAGGCGACGCGGATGGGCGGCGGCGACAAGGGGCGGCTCGAGATCGGGGGGCAGAGCCTTTTGGATCGGGTGATTGACCGCCTTGGGGCGCAGGTTGCAGGGCTGGCGCTCAACGCCAATGGCGATGCGGCGCGGTTTGCCGATACGGGGCTGCCGGTCCTGCCCGACACGTTGCCGGATCATCCGGGGCCGTTGGCGGGTGTGCTGGCGGGGCTGGATTGGGCGGCGGAGCAGGGGGCGGATCGGATCGTGACCGCCGCCGCCGATACGCCGTTCTTCCCGACCGACCTTGTTGCGCGGCTTGAGGCGGAGGCCGTGGGCATGGAGGCGCCACTGGTCCTTGCGGCGAGCCGGGATGCGGAGACGGGCAAGATTTGGCGGCAACCGACCTTTGGCCTCTGGCCCGTCGAGCTGCGTGACGATCTGCGCGCGGCACTCGAAAGCGGTTTGCGCAAGGTCGTGCTTTGGACGGATCAGCATGGCGGGCGCGAAGCGATTTTTGAGAGCGCAGAACAGGACCCGTTTTTCAATATCAACACACCCGAAGACCTCGCCACGGCGCGGCGTCTCGTGCAAAGGTAGGCTCATGCGGATTTACGGCGTTACGGGATGGAAGAACGCGGGCAAGACGGGCCTTATGGAGCGGCTTGTCGCCGAGATCACGGGGCGGGGGTTCTCCGTTTCCACGGTCAAGCATGCGCATCATACGTTCGATGTGGATCAACCCGGTAAGGATAGCCACCGCCATCGCGTTGCGGGGGCGTCGGAGGTTCTTTTGGCGTCGGGAAATCGCTGGGCCTTGATGCATGAGTTGCGCGACGAGGAGGAGCCGACGCTTGAGGCGCTTCTGACGCAGCTTGCGCCTGTCGATCTCGTGTTGGTCGAGGGCTACAAGCGAGACCGCCATCCCAAGGTCGAGGCGTTCCGCGCGGAGACGGGCAACCCGCTCATCGCGCCGGAGGATGCCACGATCCGCGCTGTGGCGGCCGATAGCGCGGTCAAGGTTGACCGCCCGGTGTTTGATCTCAACGACACGGGCGCGATTGCGGATTTCATTCTGCGGGAGGTGGGGCTTTGACGCTGAAGCCGCCCCCCTTGCGCGACGATTGCTTTGCACTGCCTGCCGGGACGCATTGGACGCCGGTGGATGAGGCGCTTGGCTTGCTGCGCGAGAGGCTGGGGCCAGTGACCGGGGCGGAGACGGTGCCGCTCGCCGAGGCGCTGGACCGGGTGTTGGCCGAGGATGTGCGCGCGCTTCGGGCGAACCCGCCGGTCGCGAACACGGCGGTGGATGGGTATGGGCTGCGTCACGCGGATGTGGTCGAGGGGCCGCAGGTCATGCCGCTTGTGGAGGGGCGCGCGGCGGCGGGCGATCCATACGATGGCGTATTGCCTGCGGGCCACGCGGTGCGTGTTCTGACGGGGGCGGCGCTTCCCGAGGGTGTCGATACGGTGATCCTTCAGGAGGACGTGACGACGGACGGGGTAGAGATTGCCTTTCATGGGCCGCTGAAGAAAGGCGCGAATACGCGGCGCGCGGGAGAAGACGTGGACGCGGGCGATACGCTTTTCGAGGCGGGGCGTCGCCTTGGGCCTGCGGACCTCGCGCTACTGGCAGCGACGGGGCAGGACGCGGTGCCCGTGCGGGCGCGGCTTCGGGTTGCGGTGCTCTCAACAGGGGACGAGCTTGCCGAGGCGGGCTCCGATGCGCGGGCGGATCAGGTCTATGACGCGAACCGGCCCATGCTCCTTGCCATGATTACGCGGTTTGGCTTTGAGCCGGTCGATATGGGCCGCGCCCCAGATGATCGCGCGGCGCTGCGCAAGAGGCTCGACGAGGCGGCGGCGCGGGCTGATGTGATCCTGACCTCCGGTGGTGCGTCGGCGGGAGACGAAGACCACATGTCGGCGCTCTTGCAGGAAGCGGGCGCGATGAACCTCTGGCGGATCGCGGTGAAGCCGGGCCGCCCGCTGGCGCTTGGTCTATGGCAGGGCGTGCCGGTCTTTGGCCTGCCGGGGAACCCGGTCGCGGCGATGGTCTGCACCTTGGTCTTTGCGCGGCCCGCGATGGGCCTCTTGGCGGGGCAAGGTTGGCACGAGCCAATGCGGATCATGCTTCCGGCGGGGTTCAGCAAGTCGAAAAAGCCGGGTCGGCGGGAATACCTCCGCGCCCGCCTGCGCGACGGGCGGGCCGAGGTCTTTGCCTCGGAAGGCTCCGGGCGGATCAGCGGGCTAAGCTGGGCCGAGGGGTTGGTCGAGCTGCCGGATGGGGCGATGGAGGTCGAGATCGACACGCCCGTCGCCTTTATTCCCTATGCCGGGTTCGGCCTTTAGGCGCTATTTCGGAAATGGCAGCGCGGCCCCGTCGCGCAACACGGCGCTGATCTCTGGGGTGTAGTCGTCGCCGTCTTTCTCATGCGTGGCGCCCTCGTGCATCACCACGGGCGCATGGATGCGAAAAGCGGCGCGGCCATTCTTGCGTCCGCGCAGGAGGATCAGCTTGGCCTCGCGGCGGGCGCGCGGTTGCAGCGGGATGCACTCGAGAGAGCCGAGGCGCCCGCGCATCGCACAAAGCAGATCGGGCAGGCGTTCGGCGCGGTGGATGAAGGTCGCGATGCCCTTGGGGGCAAGGCGGCGCGCGGCGATGTCGACCCATGTCTCAAGCGGCAGGGCCTCTCCCATGGCTGTTTCGCGGCCCGCATCCGTCGCGGGGCTACCGGCGTTGCGGTCGAAATAGGGCGGGTTGGCGATCACTTGGGTGAACTGCTGCTGGCGCAGGGTTTCGGGCAGGGCGGCGATATCGGCGTCGATCACCTCAAGCGGCAGGCCATTGGCGGCGGCGTTCTCGCGCGCCAGCGCGGCGTAGTCTGCCTGAAGCTCGACCCCTGTGACCGCGAGGCCCGGCACCCGCGCGGCAAGGCAGAGCGCGGCTGTGCCGACACCACACCCCAGTTCGAGCACACGATCCCCGGCCCGCGCTTCGGTCGCGGCGGCCAGAAGCACCGGATCGACCCCGGCGCGATAGCCCTGCGCCGGTTGTCGGATCGTCAGGCGACCCCCAAGATAGGCATTCTCGCTAGTCCCACTCATCGGCCCAGAGGCACCTCGTTGTCGCGCATCACGGTTTCGGCCTCGTCGAGGTCGCCCTCGCGCACCATGAGGCGGCGCGGCATTATGCCGATGGAGCCCTCGAGAACGCTCATATTTACGTCCATTTCAAAGCAGGCTATACCCTCGCCTCGGAGAAGGGCCGAGGCAAAGGCGATGATTGTAGGGTCGTTGCTGCGCAGAAGCTCTTTCATGATTGGGGATGTAAAGGCAGGTGCACGGCAATGTCGAGACCTGCGACGGGGAAGTGATGGGTCTGGATCAAGCCGCTACCAAACCTCACGAGGCGCTGGCCTCGGTTCTGGCCGAGGATATGGAGGCCGTGAATACGCTTATCACGGAGCGCATGGCGAGCGAACACGCGCCGCGCATCCCGGAAGTCACGGCGCATCTTGTTGGGGCGGGAGGCAAACGCCTGCGCCCGATGCTCACCCTCGCGGCGGCGCAGCTCTGTGGCTATGAAGGCCCCTATCACGTCCATCTCGCGGCAACGGTGGAGTTCATCCACACGGCGACGCTCTTGCATGATGACGTGGTGGACGAGAGCGCACAGCGCCGGGGGCGTCCGACGGCGAACCTTCTTTGGGACAACAAATCTTCGGTTCTCGTCGGCGACTATCTCTTTTCACGCTCGTTCCAGCTTATGACGGAGACGGGCAATCTCGAGGTGCTGCGCATCCTGTCGAACGCCTCGGCGACGATTGCCGAGGGCGAGGTGCTTCAGCTCACCGCGGCGCAGGATTTGCGCACCGATGAGAGCGTTTACCTGCAGGTCGTGCGCGGTAAGACGGCGGCGCTTTTCTCGGCGGCGACGGAAGTCGGCGGGGTGATTGCCGGGGCCGATCCTGCCCATGTGCAGGCGCTATTCGATTATGGCGATGCGCTTGGGATCGCGTTCCAGATCGTTGATGATCTTCTGGATTATCAGGGCGATAGCAAGGCGACCGGCAAGAACGTGGGCGATGATTTCCGCGAACGCAAACTGACCCTGCCGGTGATCAAGGCGGTGGCCAAGGCCGATGAAGACGAGCGCGCCTTTTGGGTGCGCACCATCGAGAAGGGCAAGCAGGGCGAGGGCGACCTTGATCATGCGCTGACGCTTCTGGACAAACACGCTGCGCTTGTCGAGACGCGCAAGGACGCGCTGGCTTGGGCCGAGAAGGCCAAGGCGGCGATTGCGACCCTGCCGGAGCATGCCATTCGCCAGATGCTCATCGACCTTGCCGACTACGTGGTCGCGCGGGTGAACTAAAGCGTCACGCCGTATGGGGGAGGGGCCAGCCCCTCTGCCCGCCAAGGCGGGCATTCACCCCGGAGTATTTGTCACAGAGAAGAAGATCAGGAGAGGGTTGTTGCGGCGACCCACCAGCCAGGCTGTGCCGCACGGATGCGGGCGGCGGCGGCCTCTGCGGCGGATGGGTCCGGGTAAAGGCCGAAGCAGGTCGCGCCGGAGCCGGACATGCGGGTGATGAGCGCATCGGATAGGGCAGTGAGCGTGCTGTCGATGGCCGGCGCAAGGGTGCGGGCGGGCGGTTCGAGATCGTTGCGTTCAGTCGCGAGCCAGTCGCAGAACGTCCGGATATCCGTGCCTTGGGGGATCGCACGCATCGGCGGGTTGGTCTTTGAGGTGAGCGCGCGAAAAACCGCAGGCGTCGGGACTTCGACGCGCGGGTTCACAAGCACCGCAGGAAGCGGCGGCAGCCCCTCGACGGGTGCGATCTCTTCACCGATGCCGCGCATCGTGGCGGCACGCGCGAGGGTGCAGACAGGCACATCGGCACCAAGAGAAAGCCCAAGGTCGGCGGGTAGCGGTTTGCCGGAAAGGGCGGAAAGCGCCCGCAGTGTCGCGGCGGCGTCGGAAGAGCCTCCGCCGATCCCGGCCGCGGCGGGCAGGTGTTTGTCGATGAGAAGCGCAGCCGACACATCCATCATGGCCGCTGCGCGCAGGACGAGGTTCTCGGGCCCGGCCGGCACCCCCTCCGAGAGCGGCCCTGTGATCGCGAGAGAGGGGCCAGCGGCGCGTTCTGCGACGATCCGGTCCCCGATATCGGCAAAGACCACGAGCGAGTCGAGCAGGTGATAGCCATCAGCGCGTTGGCCGGTGACATGCAGGGTCAGGTTGATCTTGGCCGGGGCGAAGACCTCAGTCTTCATTGGCAACCTTCAGCGGCGCGGCCCCTTCTTCCTCGAGCACGGTATCGAGGCCGACCTCGAGCTTGCGGCGGATGCGGTCGGGTTTGGCCTCGGCGGCGCTATCTTCGTCGACGAAGGAGAGGGCGCGCTTCCATTGGAACTCGGCCTCGATAAAGCGGCCCACGGCCCAATAGACATCGCCGAGGTGGTCGTTCACCACCGGGTCGATCGGCTCGAGCTCGGCGGCGCGCTCCATGTGGCCAACGGCTTCTTCATAGCGCCCCAGGCGATAGAGCACCCAGCCGAGGCTATCCATGATGTAGCCAGAATCGGGGCGCGCGGCGACGGCGCGTTCAATCATGTCGAGCGCCTCGTCGAGGTTTTGCTCTTTCTCGACAAGGGTATAGCCGAGGTAGTTCAGCACCTGCGGTTGTTCCGGGCGCAGTTCAAGTGCGGCGCGGAAATCCTTTTCGGCAGTGCGCCAGTCGCCGAGCCGTTCGAAACAGATGCCGCGGGTGTAAAGGAGGAACCAGCGGGTGCGATCTTCCGGGCCGGACAATTCGAGTGCGCGGTCATAGGCCTTGGCAGCCTCGGCGAACTCCATCTCCTGTCGCAGCAGATCTCCGAGCGAGGAATAGACGACGGAGAGGTCGCCGTGGCTCCGGGTCAATTGCTCGAGCACTTCGATTGCGGCTTCGGTTTTGCCCTCGAGGCGCAGGGCTTCGGCGCGTCCGAGCTCTGCTGCGTGATAGGAGGGATGATCGGCGGGCACCTGTTTGTAGACCTCGGAGGCGAGGGTGAATCGTCCAAGGGTTTCAAGGAGTTCCGCCGTCAGAAGCAGGGATTCAAAATGATCGGGGCGCAGGTATTGCGCGGCGCGGGCGTAGAGGAGGGTGTAGTCGGGGGTGGCTTCGTTGCGCAGGGCGGAGGCGAGCGAGTAGAACACTTCGGCGATACCGTCGGTGGTATTGCGCACATGGGTGAACGGCAGTTTCTCGCCAGCGGCGAGTGCGGCGCGCATATTCTCGAGGTCGGGGTCGAGGCCAGTGCCGAACATGTCGGACAGGAGTTTTACCGCGTCTTCGTTGCGGCCAAGCTGGCTTAGGATTTCCACCAGCGTCAGGACGCCCCGGCGGGTCATCTGGATCGCGCCGTTGGACTTGTCGGAGTAGATTTCTTCGGCGCCCTCATAGTCGCCAACAGAGGCCAGCGCGAGTGCCTTGTGGTAGGCGGCAAAGCCCGCGAGGCCCGGTTCTTCGGCGACCTTGTCGAAGGCGGCGAGCGCAGCACTCATGTCGCCCGCACCGAGATTTGCCCAGGCGCGCAGCAGCCCATCCACCAGAGGGCCGATTCCGCGCAACTGATCCAGGTCGTTGAGAATATTGTCGAAATTCCCTTCGCGCGCATTGCCCGCGGCGATCACGAGATTGGCAAGCTGACTTGGGATTTCGTCGGAGAGCATCTTGCGCGCGATGGGGAGCGCCGTGTCGAGCCGTCCGAGCGAGAGATAGGACAGCACCGCGTTCTCAAGTAGTTTCGGGTTCGAGGGATCGCGGGCGATCGCGCGGGTATAGTACTGGGCCGCGGCGGCGTAATCACTCTCGAAACTGGCCTGTCGCGCGGCGAGATAGGCGCCGGAATTCCCTTGCGCAAATGCTGGGAGGGAGGCCGCGGCGAGAAGGGCGGACAGGGTCAGAGAACGAAGGAAGAATCTTGCCACGGGCGGCTCCTGAATTGGACGTCCCGAGGAGCGTAAGGGGTCCGTGATAGAAGGGCAATGGGCGCACGGAGAATTGAGCGCGGGTGGCGAAAATCAGCGAAAAACCCATGTCGGTATCACGTCGGTATTGCGTCTGTATCGCGGTGGTGCCCGATCAGGCGAGGCTCTGCGCGGCGCGGCGCACGCCCCAGCCCATCAGCAGGGAGGTCGCAACGAAAAAGGCGGCGACGCCGAAGAACTGGGTCTCCAATCCAACTCCAAGGTCGATCAACAATCCGGTCAGTCCCGGCCCGATGGCTGAGCCAAGCACCATCACCGCCGCCGCCAGCGCCTTGATCGCGCCGATATGAGCGGTGCCGTAGAATTCGGCCCAGAAGGCATTGGGGAGCGTCGCGTTGGCCCCGGTGGCGAGGCCGAGGAGGAGAATACCGAGGGCGAGGCCAAGCGGTGTTGTCGAGAGGGCGAGGGTCAGGAACCCGGCGGCGAGCGGCAGTTGATAGAACGGCATGAGCCGCGCCGTGCCGAGCCGATCAAGCGCCCAGCCCGCCGCCACCATCGCGGCAATAGAGGTCACGGTGTAGAGCGGGAAGAAGGCGACGAATTCCACATGGCTCCAGCCCTTGATCCCGGCGAGATGGACCTGATGGAAGAAGAAGGCGGTGATGAAGGCCGAAGGGCCAAGGATCGCGGGCACCATGCACCAGAACAGCGGATGGCGCAGCGCCTCGGGGCGACGCCAATGGCGCGCGTCCATGCCGGTGTTGCTTTCGCTCGCGGCGAGGGCCTGGGGGGTGCGTTCCTTGCCCAAGAGCCAGAACAGGATCGGACCGCCGAGCAAGCAGGCCCCGGCCCCGACAATCCAGAGGAGGTGCCAGTCGATCACCGTCATCAGCGAGACGAAGAGGAGCGGCAGCAGCGCCTCGCCCACCGAAAAGCCGAGCGCGGCGATGGCCAGCGCACGGCCCCGGCGGGCGATGAACCAGCGCGCCATGGCGACCACGGCGATGTGGCTTGTCATGCCTTGGCCGAAAAAACGCAGGGCGAAGATCACCACGGGCAAGAGCGCGGCATAGGGGTTCAGCGCCATGGCGACACAGGCGCAGGCAAGGCCGAGAAGGATCACTGGGCCAAGGCTGCGGACGCGGAAATGGTCGGTCAGGCTCCCGGCCCAGATCATCACGAGGGCAGAGGCCGAAGTGCCGATCATGTAGAGCCCGCCCCAAGCGCCATGGCTCAGGTTGAAGGTGGCCCGGATTTCGCCCGCAAAGATCGAGATAAAGAAGGTCTGGCCAAAGCTCGACAGGAAGGTCAGCAGGACGCCGACAGCAAGGAAGGGGGCATTGTCAAAGAAAAAGCGGGGCCGGATCATGGCCGCGAGGGTTGCCGCAGGGCGGAGGAAGGGCAAGCGGAATGTGGGCGGCGGCGGAACTTTTTGAAGTTTCCGGGGCGTTTTCTTCAAAAGAAAACGGGCCGCCCGAGGGCGACCCGTCAATGGCGATCCTGGGTGGATCACATGTTGGGATAGTTCGGGCCGTCGCCACCCTGCGGAGTGACCCAGTTGATGTTCTGGGACGGGTCTTTGATGTCGCAGGTCTTGCAGTGGACGCAGTTCTGGAAGTTGATGACAAAGCGCGGCTCGCTGCCTTCTTCCTGCACAACTTCATAGACACCCGCCGGACAGTAGCGCTGCGCGGGTTCGTCGTATTTCGGCAGGTTGACCGACACCGGCACGCTGGCGTCCTTGAGGCGCAGGTGGCAGGGCTGGCTCTCTTCGTGATTGGTCATCGCGAAGGAGACGTTGGTCAGGCGGTCGAAGGACAGTTTGCCGTCGGGTTTCGGGTAGTCGATCGGCTTGTGCTTGTCCGCCGGTTCGGTCGCTTCTGCGTCGGTCTTGCCGTGGCCGAGCGTGCCGAAGAGCGAGAAGCCGAGCGTGTTGGTCCACATGTCGAGACCGCCGAGCGCGAGCGAGGGCAGGAGACCCCATTTCGACCACATCGGTTTGACGTTGCGCACCTTCTTGAGGTCTTTGCCGATCGCGCCTTTGCGGACTTCTTCCTCATAGGCCGAAAGCTCGTCTGCGGCGCGGCCATCCTTGAGCGCGGCGGTGGCGGCGTCTGCGGCGGCGATGCCCGAGAGCATGGCGTTGTGGTTGCCCTTGATGCGGGGCACGTTGACCATGCCGACCGAACAGCCGAGCAGAGCCACGCCCGGCGCGACCATCTTGGGCATGGATTGGAAGCCGCCCTCGGAGATCGCACGGGCGCCATAAGCGACGCGTTTGCCGCCCTTGAGCAGCTCGGCAATCATCGGGTGATGCTTGAAGCGCTGGAATTCCATGTAGGGATAGAGGTGCGGGTTCTTGTAGTTCAGGTGCACCACGAAGCCGACATAGACCTGATTGTTTTCGAGGTGGTAGACAAAGGAGCCGCCGCCCGCCTTGGAGCCAAGGGGCCAACCCATCGTGTGGGTCACGGTGCCTTCCTTGTGCTTGGCCGGGTCGATCTCCCAGATTTCCTTCATGCCGATGCCGAATTTCTGCGGCTGGTGGCCTTTCTGGAGGTCGTATTTGGCGATGACTTCCTTGGCGAGCGAGCCGCGCACGCCTTCGGAGAGGAAGACATATTTGCCGTGCAGTTCCATGCCCGGCTCGGTGTTGGGGCCGTAGGAGCCGTCTTCTTCGAGGCCGAAGACACCGGCGACCACGCCTCTGACTTCGCCGTTGTCGCCATAGACGAGTTCCGAGCAGGCCATGCCGGGGAAGATCTCGACACCGAGGGCTTCGGCCTGTTCGGCCATCCAGCGGCAGACATTGCCCATCGAGACGATGTAGTTGCCGTGGTTGTTCATCAGCGGCGGCATGGGCCAGTTCGGCACGCGGATTTCGCCGCCTTCGCCGAGCATGTAGAAGTTGTCTTCTTTCACCGGCGTGTTGAGCGGGGCGCCCTTTTCCTTCCAGTCGGGGATCAGTTTGTCCAGACCGCAGGGATCGAGCACGGCACCCGAGAGGATATGTGCACCGACCTCGGAGCCTTTTTCGAGGACCACGACCTCGAGGTCCGGGTCGTTCTGCTTGAGACGGATCGCCGCCGACAGGCCGGCTGGGCCGGCACCGACGATGACAACGTCATATTCCATGGCTTCACGTTCGATCTCGGACATGCTGGCTCCCCTACAAATTGGCGCGCAAGATTATTTCCGAACGTGATTACCGCGCCGCAGCAATGCGCGTCAATTAGCGACACAGCGTTATATGGCGAATCTGCCTGTTTTCGTGCGGAATCCGGGCTTGTGGCCGGGTTTGGTGCCCGCCAGGTGAGGGGACCGGGCGCGCGGAGCGGCGGAGCGGCGGATCAAAGCGTGCGGGTGGGGCGTGCCTCTTTGGCAACCGGGCGCTTTGGGTGGTCTCTGTGGGCGGTCCAAAACGGCGGTTTCGCTTGTATTCGCTTGCATGATTGGGTCAGATACCTCAACTGCATGACTCCGGGCGATGCGCGCCGAAGCAGTAAAAAGACGAAAGAGAGCGACAGACTCATGGAGAAATTCCCAATGACGCGCGCCGGGTTCACGGCGCTCGAAACAGAACTGAAGCAGTTGAAAAGCGTGGAGCGCCCCGCGGTCATCGAGGCGATTGCCTCTGCGCGCGAGCTTGGCGACCTCAAAGAAAACGCAGAGTATCATTCGGCCCGCGAGAAGCAGGGCTTTATCGAGGGGCGCATCAAAGAGCTTGAGGGGGCGATCTCCCTTGCTGACGTGATCGACCCGACAAAGCTTTCCGGTGCGATCAAGTTCGGCGCGACAGTGACGCTTGTTGATGAGGACACGGACGAAGAAAAGACCTGGCAGATCGTGGGCGAGCACGAGGCAAATGTCGAGAAGGGGCTTCTCAACATCAAATCGCCAATCGCACGCGCCCTGATCGGCAAGGAAGAAGGCGATAGCGTCGAAGTGCGCACGCCGGGCGGAGAAAAGAGCTATGAGGTGCTGTCGATCGCCTATGTCTGAGGTGATCTGACGGGCGGAGGATCGAGATGAGCGAGGAAGCCCAGGACCAGTTCGCGACAAGCCTCGAGATCAATCGCAGGCCAGCGCGCCCGCGCGTGACCGGGGCCGAGATCGTGGCTTTGGTCCTGAGCCTTGTCTGGCTTGGTGCGGCGGCGCTTTTCTTTCTGGTGATGGGGCCGGGCGACGCGGAGGTGGACTCGCTTCGCTTTGTGATGACGCTCTTGGCGGTCTTCATGCCTGTCGCAATGATCTGGGTTGCAGCAGCCGCAGCGCGGTCGAGCCGGATCATGCGCGAAGAAAGTGAACGTTTGCAGGCCGCAATTGATGCGATGCGCCGCAGCTATCTTGCCCAGCAACAGGGTAAGGGCGCGCCCGGTGGCATGGAGCCGTCGGTGCAGCGCAAGCTCGACGAGATCGCCGCCGCGCAGCGCAAGACGGAATCCGCGCTCGCGACCTTTACCTCGAGCCGCGAACGCAGCAATGGTATTCGCAAAACCCCCGATCCTGTTCCGGTCGTCGAGACCGGCGAAGATCAGGGGCTTCTGGCACTTGGCACACCGGCGGATGCGCTTTCGCCGCCTCTTGAACGGGTCGATTTCATTCGCGCGCTGAACTTTCCGGAGACGGCGGACGACAAGGAGGGCTTTGCCGCCCTGCGCCGTGCACTCAAGGATCGGCAGGCGGCCCAGCTTATTCAGGCGGCGCAGGATGTGCTCACCCTGATGAGCCAAGACGGGATCTATATGGATGACTTGCGCCCCGATCTGGCACGGCCGGAGATCTGGCGTCGCTTTGCCGCTGGAGAGCGGGGGCGGATCGTTGCCCAGCTTGGCGGTATTCATGACCGGTCGTCGCTTGCCCTGACGGCGGGGCGCATGAAGCAAGACCCGATTTTCCGCGACACAGCGCATCATTTCCTGCGCCGTTTCGACAAGACCTTTGTGGAGTTTGAAGAGACCGCATCGGACGCGGAAATTGCCGCCCTTTCAGAGACACGCACAGCGCGGGCCTTTATGCTTTTGGGCCGGGTCATGGGGATCTTCGATTAACCCGAGGCGCGTTCGCACGGCGCGTGCGATGAGATGTTGGAGGCGCAACCGCACGGCTCTGGAAAGGCTTTGTTGGAAGAGCGCGCAGCGTCGTGTGTGCGCACAGAGCGAGCGGGATTTTTAGATTAACCTGTTAAGTCAATGGCTTGCGCCCCCTGCGGGGTGCCCGGCACGGTCGGGATGACGGCAAGTTTATGCCAAAAGGGTCCGTTTCAATGCAATTTCACGCGGTTGCAGCGTGACAGGATTGTAAAAGTGTGCTGCACTTGTGGGGCTGACAACATCACTTGAGAGGAGGACTGCCCATGAGCGTGAGCTCGCATCTGGAAGAACTGAAACGGAAACACGAAGCCCTCTCGGATAAAGTCGAGGCGGAACAGCGTTCCCCCGGTTCCAGCGATCTTGATATCGCCGAGATGAAGAAAGAGAAACTCCGCATCAAGGAAGAGATCGAACGCCTTTCGGTCTAGGACCGCACCGACAATCCCAAGACAAGGCCCGTATGTGGGCCCCGCCCAAGCTGTTTCCAGACGGCTTGGGCTTTTTGTTGCGATCAGGCAGAGGCGCGGGCGCTGCGAAAGCTTGCGCGGGCGGCGATGGCGGCGCCGCCGGTGATGAGAAGCGTCGCGATGGCGAGCATCCAGCTCGGCTCGGCGATGCCAACCCCGACAAGAACCAGCGTCGACAAGAGCGGCGCCGCATAGGAGGCGGTGCCGAGAAGTTGGATGTCGCCGCGTTTGACCCCGATGTCCCAGACATAGAAGGCAAGGCCGACCGGGCCGAGGCCAAGTGCCAGCGCCGAGCCCCAGCCAAGTGCGCCAACGGGCCAGACGGTCTCTTCAAAGGCGAGGTGCATGAGTGTGGAGAGGATCGCGGTGGCAATACAGAACACGGCGACCGTGTCGGTTGGGGCGCTGCCGAGGCGGCGGGAGAGGACGGAATAACCCGACCATGTCAGCGCGCAGGCAAGTGCGATCAGATAGCCGGGGAGGGCGTCTGCGTTGAAGCCAGTGCCACCGCCGCCGACGATCAGTGCCGCACCCGCAAAGCCACAGAGCGCACCGAGAAGATGGCCTGTGCGCAGGCTTTCGCCGGGCAAGAGGCCGGAAAAAAGCACGATCAGCAACGGCCAGAGATAAGCGATCAAACCGGCCTCGGCGGCGGGCGCGAGGCGCAGGGCGGTGAAGTAAAGCGCGTGGTAGCCAAAGAGACCGAGCGTGCCGAAGACGTAGATGCGCCAGTTGGTATAGAGCAGCCCCTTCAGCCCACCGCTCCGGGCGGTCCAGACAAGGCCGATCACCCCGCCGATGGAAAAGCAGATCGCATTGAGCAGGAGCGGCGGCGTGGGGGCAGTGCCGACGGTAAACAGTGCCAGCAACGCCCAGAGCAGAACAGCAATGAAGCCGATGGCCGTTGCGCGGGGACGGGTCATCATGGGGCGGGTATGTCCTCGACAGGGATCAGAGTCAGTTGATCGTGAACTGACGCTGTTTTGTCGATTTCCGCAAGGATCCATTCGCGGAAGGCGGCGATCTGTGGGCGGTCTTCGGTGCCGAGACGACATAGAAAGCGGAAATGCGCCTTGCTTTCGATGGCGATTTTGTAGGGGGCGACGAGGCGGCCTTCGTGCAGATCTTTGACCACCATGGCGCGACGGCCAAGGACAATTCCGGCGCCGGAAAGGGCCGCATCGACGGCATGGTCCGCCTGTGAAAAATGTGGGCCGTGGGTTGGGGTGAAGTCGATACCCACGGCGCGGAACCATGCGGGCCAATCACAGGCCGGACGCAGGAAGGCGATGGAATCATCAAACATCAGCGGTGCATCGCGCAGAGAGGCGGGTGTTGGATACTGCTCGGCAAGCTCTGGCGTCATGACGGGCGTGACCCATTCGCCGGGGTTGAGCGGGATCGACCAGAGGCCCTCGTCGGGGCCGTACCCGAAGCGGATCGCCACATCGACCTCATCCACGTCGAAATCAAGCATCCGCAGCGTGGCGGAGAAGCGCAGGTCGATCTCGGGGTGGGCGTGGGCGAATTCATAAAGGCGCGGGGCGAGCCATTTGGCGGTAAAAGCGGGCCCAGCGGTCACGTTGAGCGTCGTCGAATCCTGCAGGCGGCGCGCGGCGCGCCATGCGGCGGTGAGCCGGTCAAAGCCTTCGCTTGTGCCCGGGGCGAGGGTGCGGCCTGCCTCGGTCAGTTTTACCGCACGATTGAGGCGCAGGAAGAGGGGTTGGCCGAGAGTTTCTTCAAGCGACTTGATCTGAAACGACAGGGCGGCGGGGGTTACGGAGAGTTCCTCCGCGGCCTTGGCAAAAGACATGTGGCGCGCGGCGGCCTCGAAGGCGCGCAGGGCAGTGAGAGAGGGAAGGCGATCCGGCATATCGGTTAAGTATCACTTAAGTGAAGGCGGAAAAAGTCTCGTTTGTATGCATGTTTTGCGTGGTCCATATTGGGTGCAGTTCAGAAATGTTTGCCCAAGGAGGCCACAAGATGATCGAAGCGACCACATCCGCCCAAACCCGCGCTGGTTTTGCCGCGGCCCATGCGGCCCGTGGCGAGGCGTTCAAGTCTGTTTTGCGGTGGCTTTTCCGGCCTGGAGATGCCCCGCTGGCAGAGGACTGCCTTACGGAGCCGTGCCGCTGATCCTGCGTTTCGCGAGATCTTACGGCACCAAAAGAAAAGGGCCGGTCGCAAGGACCGGCCCTTTTTGATGTCTGGCTGTCTATGGCTCAGACGAAGAACTGTGCACCGTTGGCCGAGATGGTCGAGCCGTTGATGAAGCCCGCATCGTCGGAGGCGAGGAAGGACACGCAGCGCGCGATTTCTTCGGGTTCGCCAAGGCGACCGGCCGGGATCTGGCCGATGATCGATTCGCGGACCTTCTCCGGCACAGCCATGACCATTTCGGTCGCAATGTAGCCGGGGCAGATGGCGTTGGCGGTGATGCCGGCGCGGGCGCCTTCCTGAGCCAGCGACTTGACGATGCCGAGATCGCCCGCCTTGGTCGCGGCATAGTTCACCTGGGCGAACTGGCCTTTCTGGCCGTTGATCGAGGAGATCACGACGATGCGGCCGAATTTGCGCTCGCGCATGCCCGGCCAGATCGGGTGAATGGTGTTAAACACGCCGGTGAGGTTGGTGTCGA
The DNA here is from genome assembly GCF_032918335.1 of Shimia sp. FJ5. Lineage (NCBI taxonomy): Bacteria > Pseudomonadati > Pseudomonadota > Alphaproteobacteria > Rhodobacterales > Roseobacteraceae > Shimia > Shimia sp. FJ5. Next base: position 600,863 of record NZ_JAWJUV010000002.1, read on the forward strand.
TCACCTCGTGCCACTGCTGCGGGGTCATCTTGTGGAAGGGGGCGTCACGGGTGATGCCCGCGTTGGCGACGACGATGTCGATGGGCCCGAGTTCTTCCTCGACCTTGGCGATGCCTGCGGCGGAGCTTTCATAGTCGCCGACATTCCATTTGTAGGTCTTGATGCCGGTTTCCTCGGTGAACTTGGCGGCGGCCTCGTCATTGCCAGCGTAGGTTGCGGCGACGGTGCAACCGTCGGCTTGCAGGGCTTTGGAAATGGCTGCGCCGATGCCGCGCGATCCGCCGGTGACTAGTGCTACTCTTGCCATGGTGTTCCTCCAATTAGGCGTGTGTCGTTGGGTAATTCTGTTACGCATAAAATGCTGTATGTGCAACATTGTTGCGTGAATAATTTTGCCGCAGCGCGGCTATTTCTGCCGGAATGGTGTAAAAACTGCATGTCACGGCAACGAAAAAGGGGCGCCGGATTGGGCGCCCCTCTGGATCGTTCAAGCCATCAGGGCGCGTCTCAGGGGCGCTCAAGGCACATGGCAACGCCCATGCCGCCGCCGATGCAGAGCGTGGCGAGGCCTTTCTTGGCGTCGCGGCGCTTCATTTCGAAGAGCAGGGTGTTGAGGATACGCGCGCCGGAGGCGCCGATCGGGTGACCGATGGCGATGGCGCCGCCGTTCACGTTCACGATCGAAGGATCCCAGCCCATGTCTTTGTTCACGGCGCAAGCCTGTGCGGCGAAGGCTTCGTTGGCTTCGACCAGATCGAGATCCGACGCGGACCAGCCCGCCTTGTCGAGCGCTTTGCGCGACGCGTAGATCGGGCCAACGCCCATGATCGACGGATCGAGACCGGCGGTCGCGTAGGAGGCGATGCGCGCGAGCGGCTCGATGCCGCGCTTCTCGGCCTCGTCAGCAGTCATCAGAAGGGCGCCAGCGGCCCCATCATTGAGACCCGAGGCGTTGGCCGCAGTCACGGAGCCGTCCTTGGTAAAGGCCGGGCGCAGTTTCTGCATGGCTTCCATAGTGGCGCCGTGGCGGATGTATTCATCGGCATCGACGATGGTCTCGCCCTTGCGGGTCTTGACGGTGAACGGCGTGATCTCGTCGGCGAACTTGCCTGCCTTCTGGGCGGCTTCGGCCTTGTTCTGCGAGGCGACAGCGAATTCGTCCTGCTGTTCGCGGGAAATCTGCCATTGCTCGGCGACGTTTTCGGCGGTTTGGCCCATGTGATAGCCGTTGAACGCGTCCCAGAGGCCGTCCTTGATCATCGAGTCGATGTATTTGACGTCACCCATTTTGACACCAGCGCGCAGGTGCGCGACGTGGGGCGACAAGGTCATGTTTTCCTGACCACCCGCCGCGACGATGGCGGCGTCACCAAGTTGGATGTGCTGGGCGGCGAGGGCCACGGCGCGCAGGCCGGAGCCACAGACCTGGTTGATGCCCCATGCGGCGGCTTCCTTGGGGAACCCGGCGTTGATGTGGGCTTGGCGCGCGGGGTTCTGACCCTGGCCGCCGGTAAGGACCTGGCCGAGAATGGTCTCGGACACCTCGGAGGCATCGACACCGGCGCGTGCGATCAGGGCTTGCAGGACGGTGGCACCGAGATCGTGGGCGGGGGTGTTCGCGAAGGAGCCGCCAAAGCTGCCGACGGCGGTCCGGGCCGCGGAGGCGATCACTACGTTGGTCATGTTTCTATTCCTCTACCGTATGACTTGGTCAAAGGTGTTCGGATGTCGCCAGGAATTCAAGCAGTCACCCGCGCCTTCGTGGCGTTGCTTAACGGATTTGCCGCGCTGCGGCAACGGATATCCTGACGCAGGGCGAAACGATATTGCGTCGTTACGCGGCGTCCCGGTTATTTTTGTTATTTTTCTTGGATTTGGAAACCCAGGGCGGCGAGACGGTGGGGGCGCCGAAAAGATACCCCTGAAGACAATCGATCCCGACAGAGGCGAGGGTCTTTGCCTCGTCGGGGTGTTCAACCCGTCCCGCGACAGTCAGCATGCCGAGATTGCGGGCGATGGCGGCGGTGCCCGCGGCGATGGCCTGCGATTCGATGTCGGATTGCACGCCACGGATGAGGCCGCCATCAAGCTTCAGAATGTCGAAGAAGAAATCCTTGAAGCTGCGCAAAGCGCCGTGGCGCGCGCCGAAATCGTCGAGGGCAAAGGCAATGCCTTGCGGCTGAAGTTCGTCCATAAAGCCGCGCACGAGTTCCGGCACCTGAAGCACCGAAGGTTCCGACAGTTCGAGGATCAGGCGCCCGGCGATGTCCGCGCGCCGCGACAGGCCGCGCCGGAGCGTCGTCATCCAAGGGGCATAGCCGATGGAGCGGGCCGACATGTTCACGGAAAGACGCAGGTCGGGGTTGGTAAAAAGGCTCGCGAGGCTTTTCTCGAGGGCGCGGCAATCGAGCATGCGGCCAAGTTCGTCCTCTTCCACAGCGGCCATGAAATCCTTGGCCGGGATGACGCGCCCGGTTTCGTCAAGGGCACGGATCAGGGCCTCGTGAAACACCGGCGCATTGGGCGGTGCGGCCGCGACCACGGGTTGAAAGGCGAGGAGCACCTGTTTGTGGGTCACCGCCTCGCGCACCATGTCGAGCGTGCGCCGATCCCGCGAGGTTACGGCGGCGTCGAGCGGTGACTCTTCGCCGGGCGCGAGCCGCGCCAGATCGCGTTTGCGCATCCGTCCCATTGGCATGCCCCCCAGGCTTGCTATTGCAGTCGCCGTCAGAATGACGCCACAGTCGTAAACAGGTCGCTAAAGGCGGCATTTGAGGAAAAGGCGAAACAAGGGGTGCGCGCGATGGGGGAGAGATGTGGCTGGGCCGGGTCGGAGGAGATCTATCTCGACTATCATGACACGGAATGGGGGCGGCCCGAATATGACAGCCGCGCGCTCTGGGAAAAGCTTATCCTTGATGGGTTTCAGGCGGGGCTGAGCTGGATCACGATCCTTAAGAAACGGGACAATTTCCGCGAGGCTTTTGAAGGGTTTGATCCGAATATCATTGCCGAATGGGGCGAGGCGGATATGCTGCGCCTTCTCGGCAATCCGGGGATCATCCGGCATCGCGGCAAGATCGAGGCGACCATCGGCAACGCCCGCGCCTGGCAAGAGATCGAGGCGCGGGAGGGGTTTGACAGATTTCTGTGGAAATACGTCGATTTCGCGCCGCTGCAGAACCGGTTTGAGACCATGGCGGACGTCCCCGCACAGACCGAATTGTCGCAACAAATTTCAAAGGATTTGAAGAAAGCGGGCTTTCGTTTTTGTGGGCCGACCATTGTATATGCCTTCATGCAGGCAGTGGGGATGGTGAATGACCATCTCTTGACCTGCCCGGCCCATGCGCCTTGTGCGCAGGAAGGTCGCACGACGCCGTTTTGAGGCTTGGTGTGGGGACGGGCCCGTTTTAGGGTCGGGCCAAAGAAGGACGAGCAGAAGGAACCCCGCGACATGGCATTGAAGATCTGTGCCTTGACGATGGTCTACAGGGACTACTGGGCGCTATCGCGTTGGTACGCGCACCATGGGGCGGAGCTTGGGGCGCAGAACCTTTTTGTCATCAACCACGGCGACGACCCGAAGATCGCCGAGATCTGTCCGGGGGCGCAGATTCTTCCGATCGAGCGCGGCGACCTGTCGAACTTTGACCGGACCCGTAGCGAGATTATCGACCAGTTTCACGCCGAATTGGCGCGGGAATACGATTGGGTGATCCGCACGGATGCGGATGAACTCCTGCTCTATGACCCCGACCAGCACGAGAGCCTTGTGGCGCTCTTTGCCAAGGAAAGCGCGCCGGTTCTGACGGCGCTTGGATTTGACCTTGTGGAGATGCCCCGCAACGCACCGATGGCACGTGGCCCGGTTTGCAGGCAACGGCGCAATGTCCTTTTTACGGGGCATTATTCCAAGGCCGTCGCCGCGCGCGGTTTTCAGAAGTTCCGCCTGCACGGGGTCGAGGTTGCCCCTGAGGCGCTGGAGACCTTTCCCTACCACATGCCCCGCGGATTCTATCTGGCGCATCTGAAATACGCCAACCTTGAGGCCCTTTCGCAAGCCAATGTGGTGCGCCGTGAGGTTGTCGCGGCGGCCCACTCGGGCAAGCCGGGCCGCGCCTGGGCAGAGGCGGATGACGAGGCGATGGAATTTCTGAAGCAGTTCCACAGCTATTTCAAGCGCCCGTGGGAGAAGGCCGAGGCAAAGGCCTATGCGCGTCTGTCCGTGGATCCTGCGCGGGTGGCACGGTCCTCAGTGGTGCGCGCGCAAAAGTTCAAGCCGACCCATCGCACGAAGCTCCCGGATCGGTTTGCGGAACTCGGCTAGTCGCAAAGATCAGAAGCCGGGCGAGTCGCGATCCTCGGGGCGTTTGGAGAGGTGATGCGCCTTGATCTCGTCCGAGGTCATGCGGCTGCCATCATGGCTCCAGCCCGGAGGGGCGACGGCATACATGAGCCGTTGGCGCAGCGTCAGGCCGCGCTGGGTCATGTCGCGGAAGATGGCGATCCATTCATGGAAGGCGACGCGCAGCGGGTTGAACGTGCCGAGGTTATGCACGAGGCCGAAATCAACCTTTTCCTCCTCCTGTTCAGGCACGAAGGTGCCGAACATCTTGTCCCAGATGATGAACACCCCAGCATAGTTGCAATCGAGGTAGCGCGGGTTGCGGCCATGATGGACGCGGTGATGAGAGGGCGTGTTCATCACAGCCTCGAACCAGCGGGGCATCTTGCCGATCGCTTCGGTATGAATCCAGAACTGGTAGATCAGGTTCAGGCCACCGACGAAGAAGATCATCGCCGGGTGAAAGCCCAAGAGGACAAGCGGCGCGCGGACCACCATCATGAAGGTGAAGGTATAGGTCCATGTCTGGCGCAGGGCGGTGGTCAGGTTGTAATGCTGCGAAGAGTGGTGATTGACATGGCTTGCCCAGACCCACCGCACGCGATGGCCAAAGCGATGCACCCAGTAATAGCGCAGGTCATCAAGCACGAAGCAGAGCGCCACCACCCACCAAGAGGTGCCAAGGTCAAGTGGTGTCACCTCCCAGAGCATCATGAAGAAGCCCCATGCGATGAATCCAAGCGCCACGCCCGAAGCGACATTGCCCGCTCCCATAATGAGCGAGGTCACCGCATCGCGGGTCTCGTAGCGCCCGCCACGGCCCTTGATGTTGATCCATAGGAGTTCGATCAGGATGGCAGCGATGAAGAAGGGAACGGCGTAGTTCACCACGTCGGGGTAGGAAATATCGGTCATGCGCGGAGGGCTTCCTTCCAGCGGGGGCGGTCTTCGGGGGTAAGGGTCACGGTCACGCGGGGGGCACCCACATCGTGTAGGCGGATGTCAAATCCGGTCTCGGTCTCACGCAGGTTGGACCCGGCGAGGGGGCGGGCGACAGTATCGGCGCCAAAGCACCAGACGAGCCCGGCATCGCCAGTGTCCATGAGGATCAGGGCGGCGCGTTGATCGGCGCTCAATTGGGCGTCGGTGGCGGGGAGTTCGGGGAATTCGCGCGCCCATGCAGCGAGGGCCTCAGCCCTGTCGGCAAGGCGGCGCGGTGCGGTCAGGCCAAGTAAGTGCAGGATCACGGCGATTCCCGCGATCCCGATCACGACGACCGGTATAAGCACGCTCAGCGGCATGATGTCCTCCCTCGCGGCGATTAAGCCAAAGGCAGGCGTAGCTGTCAAAGCAGCCCTTACGTAAGCGGTCGGCGGCTAGCGTGTGGCGGCAATCACCTCGGCGAGGACGGCGCGGGCCGACTCGGCGGACCAGTCCGCCTCGCCGGTCAGGCGGGCAATTTCGCGCCCTTCGCGGTCGATCAACACAGTGATCGGAAGGCCAAGCACGACCATATCGCGGGCGATATCCTGTTGCGGGTCGCGGTATTGCGGCAGCGCCTCGACCCCGATTTCCTCAAAGAAGGCCTCGATGGCGGGCGGTGCATTGCGCCCGGTCGCCAGCGTCACCACGGCAAACTCGTCGCCACCAAGGTCTCGGGCGATTTCCTCGAGCATTGGCATTTCCTTGCGGCAGGGCGGGCACCACGTGGCCCAGAAATTCAGGAGCACCACCTTGCCCTCAAAGTCGGCGAGCGTCATCTCGCCGCCATCGGGTGTCACGAAAGGCTTTTCCGAGACCGCGCGCGGCGCGGGGTGGAAGTTCAATTTCTTCATATCGCCGGTTCGCAGGGCGGCGGCGGCGCTCATGTCTGCGCTTGAACCGACCGTGGCCGGGTTGCGTAGGGTGACAAAGGCGATTGCTGCAATTGCGCCAAGCGCGAGGGCCATGTAAACCAGCGCGGACTTCGATATTTTCATAACCCCTCCGAAGGGAAACCCATGACCAAAGATTCCTCGAACCAGATGTGGGGCGGCCGCTTTGCCGCCGGGCCGGACGCGATCATGGAGGCAATCAATGCCTCGATCGGGTTCGATCAGCGGATGGCGGCGCAGGACATTGCCGGCTCGCGGGCCCATGCGGCGATGCTCGGCGCAACGGGCATCCTGACAGATAGCGATGTGTCCGCCATTCGGGAAGGGCTCCTCACGGTCTTGTCAGAGATCGACGGCGGCACTTTCGCCTTTTCCACCGCGCTCGAGGATATCCACATGAACGTGGAAGCGCGTCTCAAGGACATCATCGGCGAACCGGCGGGCCGCCTGCACACGGGCCGGAGCCGCAACGATCAGGTTGCGACCGATTTCAAACTCTGGGTGCGCGATCAGATCGACGCCGCGATTTCGGGGCTCGAGGCGCTCATGCGTGCGCTTCTGACGCAGGCCGAGGCGGGCGCGGATTGGGTTATGCCGGGCTTTACCCACCTGCAAACCGCGCAACCTGTGACATGGGGCCATCACATGATGGCTTATGTCGAGATGTTCGGGCGCGACAAGTCCCGCTTTGAAGATGCGCGCCGCCGGATGAACGAATCGCCCCTCGGCGCGGCTGCCCTCGCAGGCACCTCTTTTCCCATCGATCGCCATATGACAGCCGAGGCGCTTGGCTTTGACCGGCCCGCGGCCAACTCGCTCGATGCGGTGTCGGATCGCGATTTCGCGCTGGAATTCCTCGCCGCGGCCTCGATCTGTGCCATGCACCTGTCGCGCTTTGCCGAAGAGCTTGTGATCTGGTCCTCGGCGCAGTTCCGTTTCGTGACCCTCTCGGACCGGTTCTCGACCGGCTCGTCGATCATGCCGCAAAAGAAGAACCCGGACGCAGCGGAATTGATCCGTGCCAAGATCGGACGGATTTTCGGGGCGAACGTGGCGCTGATGACGGTGATGAAGGGGCTGCCGCTGGCCTATTCCAAGGACATGCAGGAAGATAAAGAACAGGTCTTTGATGCCGCCGACAACCTGATGCTGGCGCTTGCTGCGATGGAAGGCATGGTCAAGGACATGAGCGCCAACCGCGAGAGCCTCGAAGCCGCCGCTGGCTCTGGCTTTTCGACCGCCACCGACCTTGCCGATTGGCTTGTGCGGGCGCTGGGCATGCCGTTCCGCGATGCGCATCACGTGACGGGCACGCTGGTCGCCATGGCCGAGGCGCGCGGCTGTGATCTGCCGGACCTGTCGCTGGATGATATGCAATCGGTACATGGTGCCATCACTGAGGATGTGTTCGGCGTGCTTGGCGTGCATAACTCGGTCGCCTCGCGCATGTCCTATGGCGGCACTTCGCCAGTGCGGGTGCGTGAACAGATCGCACGCTGGAAAGACGCGCTCTGAACCGCTATCCTTGGCGGCAACCTGAACGGAGAGATCCCATGCGTATCGCTGTTGTCCTTCTCGGTGCCGCCTTGTTGGCTGGCTGTGGTGTGGATGGCGCGCCGGAAACCCCGACCATGCACACGACGATCGGTGTTGGCACGGGCGGCGTCTTTGGCGCCACCCATGTGACCAAGGGACCGTTTACCATCACGCTTGGCACAGGGCTCTGACCCACCTGTCTTCTCCTTTGTAGAAATACTCCCGCCGGAGGCCACCCGAGGCGGCGCGCCGCAGGCGCAAAGACGAGAGAACATGGGCGCCCCTTGGGGCGCTCTTTTTGATTAGAAACGGTCGAGCAGGCGGCGCAGGTAGTTGCGTTCTTCCTCGCTGCGCTCTGTCTCGCCAGCGCGGCGGCGGATCTCGTCGAGAAGATCGCGGGCCTGCCGGTAGACGTCTTCGCCCTGCAACATGTCTTCGCCGGGGCCGGATTGGCGCCCGCCATTGCCCGGACGGCCAAGCGGATCGGTGCCTTGGGCGGCGCCACGCATGTCTTGGCCTTGCTGGCCTTGCCCCTGTTGCTGGTTGCGGGCCATCGCCTCGCCAAGGTTGCGCATGCCTTCGCGCATCTGATCCATGGCCTCGGCCTGTCGGTCGATGGCTTCGGCAAGATCGTCACCGCGCAGGGCCTGTTCGGCCCCGTCCATCGCGTCGCCCGCCCGGTCGAGCGCGTCGCCTGCGGCCTGACCTTCCTCGGTGTTCTGTCCCGGCATGTTGCGGCGCAGGGCATCAAGTTGTTCGCGCAATTGTTGCTGACGTTCGGCGAGGCTGCGTTCCTCCGCGCCTTCTCCGGGGTTTTGGCCCTGGCCTTGTTGACCCTCACCGCCATCGCCCGTGCCATCATGCGCCTGCCCACGGCCTTCGCCGCCGTTGCGGCCGGTGTTTTCGCCGGATTGGCCACGATTTGCATCGGGGTTGAAGCGCTCTTGCAACTGGCGGAAGGCCTCGTCCGAGAGCCCCTGCTGATTGCGCAGCGTATCGGCTAGATCGCGCATGGCGCGGTCGCCGGGGTTCTGTTCGCCATTGCCCTCGCCGTCCTGCGTGACGCGCATGTTCTCCATCATCTCTTGGAATTCCTGGAGCGCCTGCATGGCTTCGGCCATGCGGCCCTGTTCCATGAGTTCCTGAATACGGTCCATCATGCGCTGCAGATCGTCATTGTTGAGCGTGGTGCTGTTCTCGGAGAATTGCCGCTCGGTCTCGTCTCCGTTCTCGCGCTCTTGGTTCTGCTGACGGGCCAGTTCGCGCAGGTAGTCTTGTGTCGCCTCGCGTAATTCCTGCATCAGGCGGGCGATTTCCGAATCGGAGGCGCCGTTCTTCATCGCTTCGGCAAGGCGGTCGCGGGCGCGCTGCATCTTGGCGAGCGCGTCGTCGAGATTGCCTTCTTCGAGCAGGATGGCGAGATCCCAGAGTGCCTTGGCGTATTCCGTCTGCTGTGCGTCGGTGAGACCGTAGGGAAGGCTGTTCTCGAGGCGGCGCAGAATGGTGCGCATGCGCAGGTAGGTCGTCTCGGATTGGAAGACGCTTTCGCCGGGGCGGTGCGAAATGGCGCGCAGGAGTTGCGCGATACGGGGGGCGTTTTCCCGCGACCAGAGCAGGTCGCGGCGCAGTTCGATCACGGCTGCGGCGAGCGGATCAAAGAAACGCCGTGCCGGGAGCGGGATCGAAAGAGGTTCGGCCGCGCCGGTCTGGCTGGTGGCGTCTTCGACGGTGAGGGAGATGGTCACCGGAAGATGCGCCCAGGGGTGCTCGGAAAAATCCTCGATCAGGACTTCTTCGAAGTCGGCCCGGCTGCCGGAGATCGGGAGCGGCAGGGCAATCTCGATCGCATCGCGCGGTTCCGGTGCGAGGCGTAGGCCATAGCGTCGATCCACCGAGGCGAGATCAAGCGCGATGCGGGCGGTGCCGCCGGTGACGGCGAAATCGTCCGAGGCGGCAAAGGGCAGGCTCATCTCACCGCGCGCCGAGACCGTGGCCTCGCCGTTGACCGTGACGCGCGGCGCGGTATCGGGAATGAGCGCGACATCCCAGTGGCGCCCGCCGGGGCCATCAATCGTGATCGCGCCGGAGCGGGCGATGGTGAAGCTTTGTTCCGGGGCGGCGGCGCTTGGCACGTCATCGGTGCGGGCCGAGACGGTTTCCGTGAGCGTCAGCGCGCCGACCTCGCCATAGAGACGGATAATGACCTCGCTTCCCTCGACGATCTCGAGGCTGCCGGCTTTGAGGTCGGGCAGGTAGAGCGCCGGTTTGCCGGTATGGAGCGGCGGCTCGACCCAGCCTTCCCATGAGGGGCCGGAGAGCGTTGCGGTGCTGCCGGGGGCTTGGCCTGCAACCGCTGCACCGACGGTGCCGAGACGCGAGAGCGAGCCGAACAGAAGCGCCACCGCCAGCGCCAGAAGCGCGATGTGGCGCAGACCGAAGGGATCGAACCGCGCAAGGCGCAGGTCTGGTTCGGGAGCGGAGACGCTTGAGAGGGTTGCGGTCATACGTGCGCGGTGCGCGGCCCAGACGGCCTCGGACCCGGTATCGCCAGAGCCAATGGCGGGCGTATCGGCCAGTGCGGCCAGCGGACGGGCGGGCAGTGTCGCATCAAGGCGGCGAATCGCGTCGTCACGGCGCGGCCAGCGGAAGCGGCGTAGCCCATGCCAGAAGAGCCAAATTGCGGCGGTTGCAGAGATCAGGCCAAGCGACCAGATCAGTTCGAGAGACAGCTGTTCGTGTAGGCCCATCAGGGCGGCTGCGAGCAGGAGGATCAAGAGCGACCAAAGCGGCCAGAACCCACGCAGAAGCGTTTCGGCAAGAAGACCGGCGCGCGTCACAAAGAGCGCCCGCGCGACGCGGCGCGCGGTGGTCTGTGGCATATTCGAGCGTTGATCGGCCATGGGCTACCTCGACGAACTGCGAGGTCTATTGCCTCACAGCCATTCAGGAATGGTATCTCGGTTTATCATTTCGTCCAAGGTTGGGCGTCGGCGGATAACCGCGAATTGATCGCCATGCACAAGGACTTCGGGGATCAGCGGGCGGGAATTATACTCGCTCGCCATCACTGCACCATAGGCGCCGGCACTGCGAAAGGCGATCAGGTCGCCTGCTGCCACGGGCTCCATGTCGCGGGCCTTGGCGAACGTATCGCCGGTTTCACAGACGGGGCCGACGATGTCGTAGCGGGCCTTCTCGAGTCCGGGCGCGCCTTCGATCACAGGGACGATATCGTGATGGGCCTCATACATGGCAGGGCGGATCAAATCGTTCATGGCGCCGTCAACGATCATGAAGGCGCGGTCTTCGCCTTCTTTGACGTAAATGACGCGCGACACCATGATCCCGGCATTGCCCGCGATGAGGCGGCCCGGTTCGATCTCGATCTCGCAACCGAGATGGCCGAGCGTTTCCTTGATGAGTGCGCCATATTCGATCGGCAAGGGGGGTGCGTCGTTGGAGCGGGTATAGGGAATCCCCAGCCCCCCCCCGAGATCAAGGCGCGAAATCTCATGCCCATCGGCGCGCAGCGTTTCGGTGAGCGCGGCGACTTTCTCGTAGGCGAGACGGAAGGGCTCCAGCTCGGTCAGTTGCGAGCCGATATGCACGTCGATCCCGATCACCTTCAGACCCGGCAGTTCGGCGGCGCGGGCATAGACCTCGCGGGCGCGGGAAATCGGGATGCCGAATTTGTTTTCGGACTTGCCCGTGGCGATCTTGGCGTGGGTCTTGGCGTCGACGTCCGGGTTGATGCGGATGGTGATCTGCGCGGTGGTCGAAAGCTCGGTCGCAACGCGGCTGATGACCTCCATTTCCGGCTCGGATTCGACGTTGAACTGTCGAATGCCACCGGTGAGCGCGGCGCGGATTTCCTCGTCGGTCTTACCAACGCCGGAGAAGACGATCTTGTCGCCCGACACGCCTGCGGCGATGGCGCGGGCATATTCGCCGCCCGAGACCACATCCATGCCAGCGCCAAGCGCAGCGAGGGTCTTGAGGATGGCCTGATTGGAGGCCGCTTTCATGGCGTAGCACACGAGATGGTCCATCCCGTCCAAGGCCTCGTCAAAAAGGCGGAAGTGCCGTTCGAGTGTTGCGGTCGAATAGCAATAGAAGGGCGTGCCGACCTCGGCCGCGATGTCTTCGACGGCTACGTCTTCGGCAAAGAGCCGTCCGTCACGATAGAGAAAATGATCCATGTCGCCGCCCTTTTCCGCGAAAGCCGCGCCACTCATAGAGCCAGCGCCACAGGCAATCAATCACAATGCGCGGGGCAGGAGGGATTACTGGCTGATATCGTCGCCAAGATTGCCGCCGGCAGCGGCCGCCTTGTCATCCAGCCAGAGCATGGCATCGGTCATCTGCGCGTCGAGCCAAAGGCGGACCGTGTTCATCTTGTCGACGAACGCTGTCACAAAAGGCTCGCCCGCGGGCCATGCTGCGATGATTTCGTTATTGTAGACATAGGCCAACAGAACGAATGACGCGAACAACATGGTAAAGCCAAACCCAAGGCGGAAACCGACACGGCGGCGGCGGCGCGTGTTCATGGCGACGACCGGGTTGTCTACGCGGCTCGGCTCGTCGGTCGAGCGCAGGGTCGAGTTGATTTCGTCGATATCCGGCAGCAGATCGCGGCGCGTGCCGTGTTGATCGCTTTCGGTGTCGGAGTCGGCCTCGTCGTTCTCGTCCACGTCCGGCTGGCCACGCATCCGGCGCATGCGGGCGCGGGCCTCGTCGGCGCGCGGGTCTGACTTGGGGGTGGCCGCAGCGGAATCCAGGCCGAGATCGGGCTGCGTTTCGAGGGCGCTTTCCGTGTCGTTGGCGCGTAGGCGGGCTTCGTGCGCGGCTTCTTCGCGCAGCACGTCGACCACTTCGGGATCGATCTGGCGACGCGGGCGCGGCGATGGTGAAACCGGGAATCGCCCGTCTTCGTCACCCTCGCCAGCGGGCGGCGCGTAGCGTTCGCGGGGCGCAGGTTCGAGCCGGTCTTCCAGCACCGGTTCTGCGTCCTCGGACAGATCGTCCGGCGCGGACTCGTCGGTAGGAGGCGCAAAGGCGTCGCCTTGCCCTCCGACCACATTATGCACGGCGCTTGTGATGTCGTCTTCGGCACTGTCGTCGAAGGCCATTTCGGGCGGCTGGACCTCGGTTTCGTCGATGCCGTCTTCGGGATCTTGTGCTGCGTCGTCTGTCGCAGGCCCGGTCAGCGAGTCGGGGGTCCAGCCTTCGTCCGGGGCCAACGCACCAAGATCGGCGGACATCTCGGCATCATGGTCAGGATGGACCTGAAACCACGTGTGTCCGCAGTTCGAACATTGTACATCCCGCCCGTTTTCGGGAATGACCTCGACAGGCACCTCATATTGTGCGCCGCAATTCGGGCAACTCAGCCGCATCTTGTCTCTCTGGTGTCCCCAACCAACATTCCCTGCAGCATATGGCGGAACGCCGCGCAGCGAAAGGGCAAAGCCGCGTCGCGAAAGATTGCAACTATGGCGATGCTGCGGCACAACAGGTTGAAAGAAGCGAGGGACGGAATTTGATCGAGTTGGAGAATATCGCCTATAGCTATGGCGGGGGAGAATTGCTGAGCGATATCTCTCTCAAGCTGTCGCCGGGCTCGTTCCATTTTCTGACCGGCCCGTCCGGTTCAGGCAAGACCACCTTCCTTAAGCTATGCTATGGCGCGCTTGTCCCAACGGCGGGACAGGTGCGGATTTTTGATCAGGACGTGCGCGAGATGGATCGTGACGATCACGCGCTGGCGCGGCGGCGTGTCGGGGTCGTGCACCAGGATTGTCAGTTTCTCGATCACCTGCCGGTTGCCGATAATGTGGCGCTGCCGCTCATGGTGTCGGGGCGCGACGAACTTGAGAACGTGTCGAACCTCAAGGAGCTCATGCATTGGGTCGGGCTTGGCAATCGGGCAAGCGCCTTGCCGCCGGAATTGTCAGGCGGGGAACGGCAGCGCGCGGCGCTGGCCCGTGCGGTCATCATGTCGCCGGATGTGGTTCTTGCAGACGAACCGACGGGCAATGTCGATTGGGAAATGTCGCAGCGGCTTTTGCAGTTGTTGATCGAACTCAACCGCATGGGCAAGACGATCATGATCGCCACCCATGACCTCAACCTGATCCGCGCCGCCAAGTCCAAGGTGCAGGCGCGGGTTCTTCGGATCGCGGGGCGTAAACTTCAACTCGCGGGGGCGGATCTGTGAGCGCGGTGACCAAGATCATCGCCTTCGTGGCGGGCGACGTACAGCGCGACCGGGTCGTGCCGCCGTCCGGGATCACTGCGCGGCTCACGGCCTTTGCCGCGGCGGCGATGGCGTTTCTTGCGGTCTTTGCATTGGCCTTGTCACTGGCGTCGGGGCGGCTTGCGGCGCGCTGGGGCGACGAGCTGGCGCGCAGTTCGACACTGAGGATTTCCGCGCCCGAGGAGCAGATGGCGCAACAGACGACGGCGGCGCTTCGGGTGCTCGAGACCACGCCGGGTATCGCCTCGGCGCGTGCCCTATCGGAAGAGGAACAGCGGCTTTTGCTCGCGCCGTGGTTCGGGCCGGACCTGCCTGTCGATAGCTTGCCGATTCCGCAACTGATCGAGATCCTAGAGAGTGACGAGGGCTATGACGCCGCCGGGCTGCGCCTGCGGCTTCAGGCGGAGGTGCCGGGGGCGGTGCTTGATGATCACACGCGTTGGCGCAAGCCGCTGGAACAGGCGGCGGGGCGGCTTCGGATGTTGGGCTTGTTGTCGGTGGTGCTTATCGCGGCGACCACGGCGGCGATGATCACGCTGGCGGCGCAAGCGGCGCTTGCGGCCAACGCGCAGGTGATTGCAGTCTTGCGTCTTGTCGGGGCGCGGGATGGCTATATCGCGCAGGCCTTCGTGCGCCGGTTCACGCTACGCGCCCTTGGCGGGGCTGCGGCCGGGACGTTGATCGGTATGGGGGCGGTGATGCTTCTGCCTGCGGCCTCGGCGGAGGGTGGTTTTCTAACGGGGCTTGGGTTCCGGGGGGCGGGATGGTTCTGGCCGCTGCTGATCCCGCCACTGGCAGGGGCGGTGGCCTATCTCGCGACCGGGCAGGCCGCGCGGCGGGTCTTGAGGGAGTTGGCTTGATGATCGCAATACGCTGGGCTTTGTCCATTCTTTATGTGGTGCAGAATGCAGTGATGATGCTCGTGATGGGGATCGTGTTTCTGCCTTGGGCGATCTTCTCGCCAAAGGGCGCGATGATGGCCTGCAAGAGCTATGCACGCTGGGCGATCTGGACCGCGCGCTGGATGGTGGGTATCCGCAGCGAAGTGCGCGGCACGGTGCCTACAGATGCCGTGCTTGTCGCGGCAAAGCATCAGTCGTTCCTAGATATCCTGATGATCTTCAACGCGGTGCCTCAGCCGCGCTTCATCATGAAATACGAGCTGATGTTCACGCCGATCATCGGCCTTTACGCATGGCGGCTCGGCTGTGTGCCGGTGCGGCGCGGCAAGCGGGGCGCGGCGATCAAGGCCATGCTTGAGGATGTGGACAGCGGGCGCGTGGCGCCGGGACAGCTCGTGATCTATCCGCAGGGCACGCGGGTTCCGGCGGGGCAGTATCGACCCTACAAGGTTGGTCCCTACGTCCTCTACAAGGAAACGGGGCAGGCGGCGGTGCCTGTGGCGACCAACGCGGGGCTGTTCTGGCCCAAGGGCACCATGCTGCGCACGCCGGGGTTGGCCGTGGTTGATTTCCTCGACCCGATCGCGCCGGGCCGTGGCCAGGAGCCTTTCATGCAGCATCTCGAGACAGTGGTCGAAGACCGGTCCAATGCGCTTATGCGCGAAGCGGGGTTTGACGCAGATGCCATACGTTGAGGACATCGCAACGCTTGAGGCGCTCTATGGCACGCCGGGGGCGGCATCGCTCCGCAAGGTGGTGCATCGCCTGACGCCGCTCTATCGCGAATGGATCCTGTCTTCGCGCTTTTGCATCGTCTCGACCGTCGGGCCGGACGGCACGGATGGCAGCCCGCGGGGCGATGACGGTCCTGTGGTGCGGGCGCTGGATGATCAGACGCTTGCCCTACCAGATTGGCGCGGCAACAACCGTATGGACACGCTGCGCAATATCGTTGCCGATGGGCGCATTTCGCTTCTTTTCATGGTGCCGGGGTCAAACACCGTTGTGCGCGTGAACGGGCGGGCGAAGGTCACGACAGACACCGCGCTTTGCGAGAGCTTCGAGATCAAAGGCAAGCATCCGCGTTCTGTCATCGTGATCCGCATCGGCGAGATCTACAGCCAATGTGCCCGTGCGCCGATGCGGGCGCAGCTATGGGAGAGCGGCGACCAAAGCGCGGACCTGCCCACGGTGGGCGCGCTGCTTGCCGAAGCCTCGGACGGAGAAGAGGGTGGCGCGGCCTATGATGAGGGCTGGGCCGAGCGGGCGGCGAAGTCGATGTGGTAGCGCCGAAATAGTCTTTTGGAAGACTTTTTCGGCGGTAGAGTTTCCTAGAAAATTCTTGGGCTTGAAAGAAGAACGGCGGACCGAGAGGCCCGCCGTTTCTGATTTCTGAAGACCGGGGATCAGCTATGGATCGGGCCATCACCGCAGGCCAGCGCGGCCTCGCGCACGGCTTCGGAATAGGTCGGGTGGGCGTGGCAGGTCAGGGCGATGTCCTGCGCCGAGGCGCCGAATTCCATCGCGACGCAGATCTCGTGGATCATGTCGCCCGCGGCCGGGCCGATGATCGCAGCGCCAAGCACGCGGTCGGTTTCGGCGTCGGTGATGATCTTGACGAAGCCGCCCTCGGCCTGATGCACGGCTTTGGCGCGGGCGTTGCCCATGAACATGAACTTGCCGGTTTTGACCTTGCGGCCCTCTTTCTTGAGGTCTGCCTCGGTTGCGCCGACGGTGGCCACTTCGGGGGTCGTGTAGACCACGCCGGGGATCACGCCGTAGTTCACATGACCATGCTTGCCCGCGATGACCTCGGCGACGGCCATGCCTTCGTCCTCGGCTTTGTGGGCGAGCATCGGGCCTTCGATGACATCGCCGATGGCGTAGATGCCGGGCACGTTGGTCGCCCAATGGGCGTCTGTGGCGATCTGGCCGCGTTCGGTCAGCTTGACGCCAACCGTGTCGAGGCCGAGGCCTTCGACAAAGGGTTTGCGGCCCGTGGCGACGAGAACGACATCGGCGTCGAGCACCTCTTCATCGCCGCCGGCCTTGGGCTGATACTTGACCTTGGCCTTGGTCTTGGTGGCCTCGACGCCTTGCACGGCGGCGCCCATGATGAAGGAGAGGCCTTGCTTCTCGAGGATGCGCTTGAAGCTGCGCTGGACGTCTGCGTCCATTCCGGGGCAGACGGCATCCATGTATTCCACGACCGTCACCTCAGAGCCGAGGCGGGCATAGACGGAGCCAAGCTCGAGCCCGATGACGCCTGCGCCGATCACGACCATTTTCTTGGGCACTTTCGGCAGGTCGAGCGCGCCGGTGGAATCGACGACGATCCCCTTGTCGTTCTCGACTTCGACGCCCGGAAGCGCGGAGGGCACAGAGCCGGAGGCGATCACGATGTTCTTGGTCTCATAGGTCGTATCTCCGACCTTGACCTTGCCCGCGGCCTCGATGGTGCCATAGCCTTTGAGCCAGTCGATCTTGTTCTTTTTAAAGAGGAATTCGATGCCGCCTGTGTTCTGACCGACGACGTTCGATTTGTATTCCTTCATCTGTTTCCAGTCGACCGAGGGCGCTTTTCCCTTGAGGCCCATGTCGGCAAAATTGTGCTGGGCTTCGTGCAGGCTATGGGTCGCGTGCAGGAGGGCTTTGGAAGGGATACAGCCGACGTTCAGGCAGGTGCCGCCGAGGGTGTCGCGGGCTTCGACCACGGCGGTCTTGAGGCCGAGCTGAGCACAGCGGATGGCAGAGACGTAGCCGCCGGGGCCGGCGCCGATGATGATGACGTCATATTGGGACATGGGGATGGTCCTTTCTTGAAAACGCGGGGAGACGCGTGGCGTGTAATTCAGAAGAAACTCGCGATGATCATTGCAAAAGTGGCAGCGAGTCCAATGAGATAGAGATAAGAGCGGCCGGGCACCCAGGCGTTGGCGTAGGCCGGGAGATAGAGGGCGCGGGCGGCGACGAAGATCCAGGCGCAGGCGGCGGTGAAGAGCGAGTTGCTCTCGGTCAGGGAGACCAGCACGACAGCGATGATGAAGGGGCCGATATTCTCGGTATGGTTCGAGAGCGCGCGACGCAGGCGGCCCGTGGTCTCGGAGCAGCGGTCTTCGATGCCTTCACGGGTGCCGACATTGGCCTTGCGGCCGATATCGGACTCGAGCGATTTCTGCGACCACATCACGGCAACAAGGTGGATCAGGGCGGTTGCGGCCAAGGCGGCGAGTTCGAGTGTCATACGCGTTTCTCTTTTCTTTTCCGTCGGTTGCCGGGTCAGGCCGGGGTCAGCATCTTGAGGCTCACATGGGTGACGCCATCGCGTTCAAGGTGCATGGCGAGTTCTTCGGAGTCAAAGAAAGCGCGCGCCTTGTCGAGATCGGCTACGGCGAAAAGGGCAACGGCGTGGTTCGGCTGATCCGGGTCGCGCCAGACATTGAGATCGACAATGCCAACGGCCTTGCGGGAGCGGGCATCGGCCTTGAACACGTTGAGCCAGGCGTCGAAATCGGCGACATCGGCTTGCCAGAGGATATGCGTTGCCATGGGTCTTGTCCTTTGGTGCGGGGCGAAAACAGGGGTCTGTATCGCGTCGGTATTGCGTCGGTGCGGTTTCAGTGTGTCACAGGAGTGCCGCCACGAGAAGAAGGAGCGTCGCCAGAAGCCCCACGGCCCAGAATAGCGAGCGCCACGGCACCCAGCCGAAGGCATAGGCCGGGACATAGAGGACGCGGGCGACAAGGTAGGTATAGGCGCAGGCGGCGGTGAACGGAGTCGATTTCTCGGCCAGCGTGACCACCAGCACGGCGATGGAAAACAGGATCAGCCCCTCGAAATGATTGTTCATCGCCCGGTGCAGCCGCGCGGTGCGGCGCGAGACCTGCTCCATCAGCGGCTTCTTGAGCCGGTCCGGATCGCGGGGTGAGAGCGTCTTGCCCGTGCCAAGCTCGAGATTGGCAGGGACCGCCATGAGGACGATCTGGCCGATCTGGAGGATCGCGGCGAGGGTAAGGGCGGTGAGTTCGGGGGTCATTGGGTCACCGGGTGGGGTGGGTGACGCCCGCCCGGAGAGGCGGGGGCCGGTCTTTGCATTTGGTGGGTTGAAAACCCACCCTACGGGTTTGGCGCAGGGTGGGGATTTGATCCACCGATTACAGATCCATCAGCAGGCGGCGCGGGTCTTCGAGCGCTTCCTTGACGCGAACGAGGAAGGTCACGGCGCCTTTGCCGTCGACGATGCGGTGATCGTAGGAGAGCGCGAGATACATCATCGGGCGGATTTTGATCTCACCGTTGATGACCATCGGGCGGTCTTGGATCTTGTGCATGCCGAGGATACCCGACTGCGGCGGGTTGAGGATCGGCGAGGACATCAGCGAGCCGTAGACACCACCGTTGGAGATGGTGAAGGTGCCACCCTGCATTTCGGCCATGGAGAGCTTGCCGTCGCGGGCGCGGCGGCCTTTCTCGCCGATGGCTTTCTCGATCTCGGCAAAGGACATCTTGTCGGCGTCACGGATGACCGGCACGACGAGGCCTTGGGGCGTACCCGCAGCGATGCCCATGTGGACATAGTTCTTGTAGACGATGTCGGTGCCGTCGATCTCGGCGTTGACCTCGGGCACCTCTTTGAGGGCGTGGCAGCAGGCCTTGGTGAAGAAGGACATGAAGCCGAGACGCACGCCGTGCTTTTTCTCGAACTCGTCCTTGTACTGCTTCCGGAGCGCCATCGCCTCGGTCATGTCCACCTCGTTATAGGTGGTGAGGATCGCGGCGGTGTTCTGGGCGTCCTTGAGGCGGCGCGCGATGGTCTGACGCAGGCGGGTCATCTTCACCCGTTCCTCGCGTGCGGCATCGTCGGCGGCGACCGGTGCACGCGGCGCAGCAGCCGGGGCCGGTGCGGCGGCGGGCGCGATGGCGGCCTTGAGCACATCTTCTTTCATCACGCGACCGTCGCGGCCCGAGCCTTGGACGGTTGCCGGGTCGATGCCCTTCTCGGCCATCAGTTTGTTTGCCGAGGGCGCGTTCTCAACGTCCTTGCCGGTCGATGCGGCCGGGGCAGCGGCCGCCGGGGCCGCGGCAGGCGCCGCGACGGCGCCGGAGGACGAGATCACCGCGAGTTTCGCGCTTGCGTCCACGGTGGTGCCTTCGGCGGCTACGATTTCGGCCAGAACGCCAGCGGCGGGTGCAGGCACCTCGACGGAGACCTTGTCGGTTTCCAGTTCGCAGAGCATTTCGTCTTGGGCGACGCTATCGCCGACAGCCTTGAACCAAGTCGAGACGGTGGCCTCGGACACAGATTCACCAAGCGAGGGCACCATCACATCGACGCTATCACCGCCGGACTCTGCCGGGGCTGCGGCGGGGGCCGCTTCGGCCTTGGGCGCGGGGGCTGCTGCGGCACCGTCACCTGCGTTGATGACGGCGAGCAGGGCATCGACACCGACGGTTTCGCCTTCGGCGGCCACGATCTCGCCCATGACGCCAGCGGCGGGGGCGGGCACTTCGACGGTCACCTTGTCGGTTTCCAGCTCGCAGAGCATTTCGTCGGCGGCAACGGCGTCACCGGGTTGCTTGAACCATGTGGCGACGGTGGCCTCGGTCACGGATTCACCGAGGGTAGGGACGCGAACTTCGGTCATGGGTTAGTTTCCTTCCATGCTCAGCGCGGCATCCACCAGCGCTGCTTGTTGTGCTTTGTGTTGGCTTGCGAGGCCCGTTGCGGGCGAGGCCGAGGCCGGGCGACCGGCATAAACCGGGCGGGTGTGCTTGGCCTTGATGCGGGTCAGGGCCCATTCGATATTCGGCTCGATGAAGGTCCAGGCGCCCTGGTTCTTCGGCTCTTCCTGACACCAGACCATCTCGGCCCCTTTGAAGCGGTCGAGCTCCTGAATGAGGGAGTGGGCCGGGAACGGGTAGAATTGCTCGATCCGCAGGATGTAGATGTCGTCGATGCCGCGGGCATCGCGTTCTTCGAGGAGATCGAAGTAGACCTTGCCCGAGCACATGACGACGCGCTTGATGTCCTTGTCGGCCTTGAGTTTGGTATCGGAGTTGCCCTTCTGCGCATCGTCCCAGAGGACGCGGTGGAAGGAGGAGCCTTCGATAAAGTCCTCGGCCTCGGAGATGCAGAGCTTGTGACGCAGGAGCGATTTCGGCGTCATCAGGATCAGCGGCTTGCGGAACGAGCGGTGAATCTGGCGACGCAGGATGTGGAAGTAGTTCGCAGGCGTCGAACAGTTGGCCACGATCCAGTTGTCGCCACCGCACATTTGCAGGAAGCGTTCGAGGCGGGCGGAAGAGTGTTCCGGTCCCTGACCTTCGAAGCCGTGCGGCAGGAGGGTGACGAGGCCCGACATACGCAGCCATTTGGCTTCGCCCGACGAGATGAACTGGTCGAACATGATCTGTGCGCCGTTGGCGAAGTCGCCGAACTGGGCTTCCCAGAGGGTCAGGGCGTTCGGTTCGGCCAGCGAGTAGCCATATTCAAAGCCAAGCACCGCGTATTCCGAAAGGGCGGAGTCGATCACTTCGTATTGCGACTGGCCTTTGCGGATGTTGTTGAGCGGGTAGTAACGCTCTTCGGTGTCCTGGTTGATGAGGCCGGAGTGGCGCTGCGAGAAGGTGCCTCGGGTGGCATCCTGCCCGGCGAGGCGCACGGGGTAGCCCTCGGTCAAGAGCGAGCCAAAGGCCAGGGACTCGGCGGTGGCCCAGTCAAAGCCCTTGCCGGTCTTGAGCATCTCTTTCTTGGCTTCAAGAAGGCGACCCACGGTTTTGTGCAGCGGGAAGCCCTCGGGCGCCGTTGTCAGAGCGGTGCCAACATCCTTGAGCGTCTCTTCGGAAATCCAGGTCTGGCCACGCTGATAATCGCCGTCTTCGCGGTCAAGATGCGCCCAGCGACCGTCGAGCCAATCGGCTTTGTTCGGCTTGAACTCTTTGCCCGACTCGAACTCGTCGTTGAGCTTGGCTTGGAAGGCGGCCTTCATGTCCTCGATCTCGCCCTCGGGGATGAGGCCGTCTTGAACGAGGCGCTCGGTGTAGAGCGTCAGGGTCGTCTTGTGCTTCTTGATCCGCTTGTACATCACCGGGTTGGTGAACATGGGCTCGTCGCCCTCGTTGTGACCGAAGCGGCGGTAGCAGAACATGTCGATGACCACGTCCTTGCCGAATTTCTGGCGGAACTCGGTCGCGACCTTGGCGGCGTGCACCACGGCCTCGGGATCGTCGCCATTGACGTGGAAGATCGGGGCTTCGACGACGAGCGCGTTATCCGTCGGGTAGGGCGAGGAGCGCGAGAAGTGCGGTGCGGTGGTAAAGCCGATCTGGTTGTTGACCACGATATGCATGGTGCCACCGGTGCGGTGGCCGCGCAGGCCCGAAAGGGCGAAACATTCGGCCACGACGCCCTGACCGGCAAAAGCCGCGTCGCCGTGCAGGAGGATGGACATCACCTTGCGGCGTTCGGCATCACCGAGCTGATCCTGTTTGGCGCGGACCTTGCCGAGCACGACCGGGTTCACCGCCTCGAGGTGCGAGGGGTTGGCGGTCAGCGACAGGTGCACCTTGTTGCCGTCGAATTCGCGGTCAGAGGAGGCCCCGAGGTGGTATTTCACGTCGCCCGAGCCGTCCACGTCCTCGGGCTTGAAGCTACCGCCCTGGAATTCGTTGAAGATCGCGCGGTAGGGTTTCTGCATCACGTTGGCGAGCACCGAAAGGCGACCACGGTGCGGCATGCCGATCACGATTTCCTCGAGTCCGAGGTTGCCGCCGCGCTTGACCACCTGTTCCATCGCCGGGATCAACGCCTCGCCGCCATCAAGGCCGAAACGCTTGGTGCCCATGTATTTCACGTGCAGGAATTTCTCGAAGCCCTCGGCCTCGACAAGCTTGTTCAGGATCGCCTTGCGGCCCTCGCGGGTGAAGGTGATTTCCTTGTCATAGCCCTCGATCCGCTCTTTGAGCCAGCCAGCCTGTTCGGGATCGGAGATATGCATGTACTGGAGCGCGAAGGTGCCGCAATAGGTCCGCTTCACGATCTCAACGATCTGGCGCATGGTGGCGATCTCGAGGCCGAGCACCTTGTCGATAAAGATCGGGCGGTCCATGTCGGCGTCGGTAAAGCCGTAGGACTTGGGATCAAGTTCGGGGTGCGGGGTCTGGTCGCGCATGCCGAGCGGGTCGATGTCGGCAATCAGGTGGCCGCGAATGCGGTAGGCGCGGATGAGCATGAGGGCGCGGATCGAGTCCAGCACGGCGCGCTGAATCGCGTCATCGGTCACCTCGACGCCCTTCTCGGCGGCCTTGGATTTGATCTTGTCGCCTGCGGCTTTGGCCTCGACGGGTTCGGGCCATTCGCCGGTCAGGGCGGAGGTCATTTCATCGGCGGGCTGCGGCGGCCAGTCGGCGCGCTGCCAGGACGGACCGGCGGCCTCGCGTTTGACCGACATGTCGTCATCCCCAAGCTGGCGGAAGAAGTCGCGCCACGCCTCGTCCACCGCGTTCGGGTCGTTGGCATAGCGGGCATACATCTGTTCGAGATATTCCGCGTTATGCCCCTGCATGAAGGAGGAGGCATGGAAGATGTCGTTTGGGCTTTGGTCGGTCATGATGACACCTCATTAGGGTTGGGACCGTATTTATTGGGGCCTGGCTCGGAGGGACGGGTCAAGCGGAACACCAGCCGTGCCATGGTGATAAGGAAAGCGAGCGACAAGAGAGCATTCAGAGCCAGGATGCCGATCAGCCATCCTGCTGCGTCAGAGTCTTCGGAATTGAGAAAACCCATTGCAGTGATGACAAAAACCGCACCGTAGATTGCAAACACAAGGAGCGGCTCAAATGCCTGAAACCCACTCCGCCCCGTGTCATGCAGGCGTCGGAAGGTTGAGGACAGATACAAGACAGTAAAAACCACCAAGCCGAGAAGCCAGAGTTTGTAGGCGACGGTCTGCGTGCCGGGGGGGAGGCTGTCCACCAGTATGGCAGTTCCAAACAGGGTCAGGGTAGTAAAGCCGGAAAACCACCAGTATTCGGCCCGGCTGTCTCGTCCGGAAAAGGACAGTGCTTTCCGGAAGCCGTTTGCTATTGATTTCGTAGGTGCCATTAGACCTCCTCCGCCCGACGGCATAGCCGGACAGCACCCGCCCCATGAGGGACAGGCGCTGCCGTAGATGCATATGCCGGACGGATCGTCATGCTTAGCCGATCTCGATCGCTTTGAGCATCGCTTCGCCGAGGCCAGCGGGGCTATCAGCGACGACGATACCAGCCGACTTCATGGCTTCGATCTTGTCTTCGGCACCGCCTTTGCCGCCGGCGACGATGGCGCCTGCGTGGCCCATGCGGCGGCCCGGAGGCGCCGTGCGGCCTGCGATGAAGCCAGCGGTCGGTTTCCAGCGGCCTTTTTTCTTCTGTTCCTTGAGGAATTCGGCGGCTTCTTCTTCTGCGGAGCCACCGATCTCACCGATCATGATGATCGACTTGGTTTCGTCGTCGTCGAGGAACATGTCGAGCACGTCGATGTGTTCGGTGCCCTTGATCGGGTCGCCACCGATGCCGACGGCGGTCGACTGGCCTAGGCCGATGTCGGCGGTCTGCTTCACGGCTTCATAGGTGAGCGTGCCCGAGCGCGACACAACGCCGACCGAGCCACGCTTGTGGATGTGGCCGGGCATGATGCCGATCTTGCAGGCGTCCGGCGTGATGACACCGGGGCAGTTCGGGCCGATCAGCTTGGAGGTGCTGTCTTCGAGGGCGCGCTTGACCTTCATCATGTCGAGGACCGGGATGCCCTCGGTGATGCAGACGATCAGTTCCATCTCGGCGTCGATGGCCTCGAGGATCGAGTCGGCCGCGAAGGGCGGCGGCACGTAGATCACGGAGGCGTTGGCCTCGGTCACGTGCTTGGCTTCGTGCACGGAGTTGAAGACAGGCAGGTCAAGGTGGGTCGTGCCGCCTTTGCCGGGGGTGACGCCGCCGACCATCTTGGTGCCATAGGCAATCGCCTGCTCAGAGTGGAAGGTGCCTTGCGAGCCGGTGAAGCCCTGACAGATGACTTTGGTGTTTTCGTCTACGAGGATTGCCATTTTGGCGTTCTCCTTAACAATGTGTCGGACGCCGCTATGCGCCCATGATTTGATTTCGAGGGCCTAGGGCTTGTAGAGGGTGATGGAAGCACCGTCAGCTTTCAGGCGGGCGTTGTTCCCGACAATGACGCTGCCCTTGGCCGTCTTGAGGCTGATCTGGCCGCCGCCTTTCTTGCCGCCGATGCTCTTGGCCTTGACCTTGGGAAGCAAGATCTGGGCCGCTTGCGCACCAGCGTTGGCATTCGGGATGCCCGCGTCGAACATGACCGCGCAGATACCGGTATCAAGCCGCATGACGCTTATGGAGCGGGACGGGGCACGTGCGGTGAAGAACAGGTCGTCATCGCTCGTGATCTCGTAACCGTTCCGTTTGGCATAGGCTTTGACCCCGTTGCGCGACCCGGACGTTTTATAGCAAGCGTCCAGGAATGCCTGCGAGGCCGTTGCTGCGGACACCACGGCGCGACCGTCTTTGTCGGTCGTGCGTGGGTTCTCGAGCGTACCATTGGACGGCCCCATGCAGCCAGCGAGGGCAGCACAGGCGATCGCTCCGAGAAAGGCGGTTGCGCGCCGCATCAGCCCTTGACCGCCTTCACGATCTTCTCGGCGCCGTCGCTGAGGTTGTCGGCGGCGATGACGTTGAGGCCGGAGGTCGAGATGATCTCTTTGCCTTTCTCAACGTTGGTGCCTTCGAGGCGGACAACGAGCGGAACCTGCAGGCCGACTTCTTTCACCGCGGCGATGACGCCCTCGGCGATGATGTCGCAGCGCATGATGCCGCCGAAGATGTTCACGAGGATGCCTTTGACGTTCGGGTCCGAGGTGATGATCTTGAACGCTTCGGTGACTTTCTCTTTGGTCGCGCCGCCGCCCACGTCGAGGAAGTTGGCAGGCTCTGCGCCGTAGAGTTTGATGATGTCCATGGTCGCCATGGCAAGGCCCGCGCCGTTCACCATGCAGCCGATCTCACCGTCGAGCGCGATGTAGTTCAGGTCGTACTTGGAGGCTTCGAGTTCCTTGGGATCTTCCTCGGTCGTGTCGCGCAGTTCGGAGACGTCCGGGTGACGGTAGACCGCGTTGCCGTCGAAGCCGAGCTTGGCGTCGAGCAGTTTGAGGTTGCCATCAGGCATAACGATCAGCGGGTTGATCTCGAGCATCTCCATGTCCTTCTCGACGAAGGCGCGGTAGAGCTTGTCGAGGAGTTGGACGCATTGCTTGACCTGCCCGCCGGTCAGGCCGAGGGCAAAGGCGACGCGGCGGCCGTGGAACGGCATGTAGCCGGTGGCCGGGTCGATCGAGAAGGAGAGGATCTTCTCCGGGGTCGAGGCGGCAACTTCTTCGATGTCCATGCCGCCTTCGGTCGAGGCCACGATGGAGACGCGCGAGGTCACGCGGTCGACGAGGAAGGCGAGGTAAAGTTCGCGTTCGATGTCGGAGCCGTCTTCGATGTAGATGCGGTTGACCTGTTTGCCCGCCGGGCCGGTCTGGTGGGTCACAAGGGTGCGGCCCAGCATCTTCTTGGCTTCTTCGGCGGCTTCTTCCACCGACTTGGCGAGGCGGACACCGCCTTTTTCGCCCGCGTCGGCCTCAACGAAAGAGCCTTTGCCGCGACCACCTGCGTGGATCTGCGCTTTGACGACCCAGAGCGGACCGTCGAGTGCGCCTGCTGCGGTCTTAGCGTCTTCTGCCTTGAGAACGACACGGCCCTCGGAAACAGGGGCGCCATAGGAGCGAAGCAGAGCTTTCGCCTGATATTCGTGGATGTTCATGGAACTGTCCCATCTTGCTGCGATTTGTCGCGCGTTGTGGCACAGGCCGCCTAGGTTTCTAAGCGTTTTCTTCGATTCAGGGGATTTTTCCGCCATTTGTGATCACAGGTAAAAATATAGTGATCACAAATCGGAAGTTGGCGTTACATTCGAGGGAATCAATGCTTTGCGCCTAGAACGGCGTCAACCTGGCCTGTCGCGGCTTGTGCGCCGTGGCCGACGGTGACGCAGGGGCAAGGAAAAAGCCCGGCCAAAGGGGCCGGGCTTTCTCGTAAGGGCTTGGTCGGTCGCGGTTTATGCGAGCGAGCTGTCGATGCCTTTGCAGGCGTCCACGAGGCCTTTGACAGCGTTGACCGAGGTGTCGAACATCTCTTGCTCTTCCTTGTTGAGCTTGATGTTGACGATACGCTCGATGCCGCCTGCGCCGATCACGGTCGGGACGCCGACATACATGTCCTTCACGCCAAGGTCGCCATCGCAATAGGCGGCACAGGGCAGAACGCGTTTCTGGTCTTTGAGGTAGGCTTCGGCCATTTCGATCGCCGAGGCAGCCGGTGCATAGAATGCCGAGCCGGTTTTCAGCAGGCCGACGATTTCGGCGCCACCGTCACGGGTACGCTGAACCATGGCGTCCAGTTTCTCTTGCGTGGTCCAGCCCATCTTGACGAGGTCGGGGAGCGGGATGCCTGCAACGGTCGAGTAACGCACCGACGGCACCATGGTATCGCCGTGGCCACCCAGAACGAACGCGGTTACGTCGCGCATCGAAACGTTGAATTCTTCTGCGAGGAAGTGACGGAAGCGCGCGGAGTCAAGAACGCCAGCCATACCGCAGACCTTGTGCGCGGGCAGGCCCGAGAACTTCTGCAGAGCCCAAACCATCGCGTCGAGCGGGTTGGTGATGCAGATGACGAATGCGTCCGGTGCGTGGGCGGCGATGCCTTCACCAACCGATTTCATCACTTTCAGGTTGATGCCAAGAAGATCGTCACGGCTCATGCCGGGTTTGCGGGCCACACCTGCGGTCACGATGCAGACGTCTGCGCCAGCGATGTCAGCATAGTCGCTGGTGCCGGACATGGCGGCGTCGATTTTCTCGACGGGGCCGGATTCTGCGATGTCCAGTGCCTTGCCCTGGGGCAGGCCGTCAGCGATATCAAAAAGAACAACGTCGCCAAGTTCTTTGAGGGCTGCGAGGTGGGCGAGGGTGCCGCCGATGTTGCCTGCGCCGATAAGGGCAATCTTGGGTCTGGCCATGGAATTTTCTCCGGTCCGGTTGAAATATCGCCGGTGGCTTAGGCCTTAAACACCCGCAACGCAAGGTTTTTGCGCCGCAGCGCAGCGGGAAGCAGGCTCTGGGCAGAGCAGGCAAAGCCCCGTAAGGTCGCGCAGATACGGGACTTTCGAGGGGTCTGTAGGGTGAATTTCGATCTTGGCTTTTTTGCGATTGCCGCGCCTGCAGTGGTTTTTGCGGGCGTATCCAAGGGCGGTTTCGGCTCGGGTGCGGCCTTTGCCAGCGCGGCGATTCTGGCGCTCGTGCTGCCGCCAACAGAGGCGTTGGGGTTGATGCTGCCGCTCTTGATGTTGATCGATCTCGCCACGCTACGACCCTATTGGAAGAGGTGGAGCTGGCCCGATGCGAAGGTGCTGATTGCGGGCGGGTTGCCTGGTGTGGCGCTTGGCGTGGCGCTCATGGCGGTGGCGAATGAGGATGTGCTGCGCTTTCTGATCGGAGCGGTGGCGCTCGGCTTTGTGATTTGGCGCCTTTGGCCGGGCGAGGCGCGGCACAAGGCGTTGCCGGTCTGGGCGGGGGCGCTGGCCGGAGTCGCGGCGGGGTTCACGAGTTTCATCAGCCATGCGGGTGGGCCGCCCGTCGCCGTCTATCTTTTGTCGCGCGGTGTTGGAAAGACGGCCTATCAGGCGACGACGGTGCTCATTTTCTGGATCATCAATATCGCCAAGGCGGTGCCATATGCTGTGCTTGGGGTGTTCACGCTCGAGACGCTCTGGCTCGATCTGTGGCTCGCACCTTTCGCGCTTATTGGGGCGTGGCTTGGGGTCAGGGCGCATGACATGGTCTCAGAGCGCGTGTTCTTTGGCCTGACCTATGTGCTGCTCAGCCTCACCGGGGCGAGGCTGATCTGGGATGCGGTCATCTAGACCTTGTCGCCCTTCGCGGGGAGCGGCTCTACGATCATCTCAAAGGCTTCGCCGGAGGCGACGAGGCAGGTTGCGCCGTTGGGGAAGGTGACGATGATTGACCAGCTTCCGCTTGTGGCGGCGAAGATCTCGACCACGACATTCTCGGCGCCAAGGCCGATGGCGCGGCGGGTCTCGGAGAAGTCCTCGGCCAGCTTTTCAAGCACCACGTCGCGCGGGGCGCAGTTCTGGGTCTGTGCCTTGACCTGCGCGGCGGCGAGGACGAGGAGGCCGAGGCCCATCGTGGCGGCGAGGAGTTTAGACGACTTGTTTTTCATGAGGCTGCCCTTTCGGTTTTTTATGGCCCGAGGTTCAGCAAAAGCCGCGAAAACAGCGTTAAACGGGCGGGCGGACCCGGTTTGTTCTCGTCGAGACGCGGGGTTTCTTCTGCACTGCGGCAAATTCAGGCTTGAAGTTTTCGGGAAATAATGGCCCATTCCGCGCAACAAAATTACGGAGAGACTCATGGATCAGCGCGCACGCCCCTATCGTTCGGTTTTGTACATCCCCGGCTCGAAAGAGCGGGCCTTGGAGAAAGCCAAGACCCTGCCGGTCGATGCGATCATCTTTGACCTCGAGGATGCGGTGTCGGTCGATGAAAAGGACAATGCCCGCGAGACGCTCAAGGCGGCGCTTGCGGCGGGGGGCTATGGCTCGCGTATGCGGATCGTGCGGATCAACGGGCTTGATACCCAATGGGGCGAGGCGGATGCCAAGGCCGCAGCCGAGATGGATTGCGATGCAGTCCTGTTGCCGAAGGTCGAGAGCGCGGCACAGGTTGATGCGCTTGCCGCTCTGGTTGGGGACAAGCCGATCTGGGCCATGATGGAAACCCCGCGGGGTATGCTCAACGCGGTCGAGATCGCGGCGCATCCGCAGCTGACGGGCTTTGTGATGGGCACCAATGACCTTGCCAAAGAGCTTCAGTGCCGGTTCCGTCCGGATCGTCTTCCGATGCTGACCTCGCTTTCGATGTGCCTCCTTGCCGCGAAGGCCGAGGGGATCGTGATCGTGGATGGCGTTTATAATGCGTTCAAGGATGCCGAGGGCCTCAAGGCGGAATGCGATCAGGGCCGCGATATGGGGATGGACGGTAAGACACTCATCCACCCGGCGCAGGTTGACGTTGCCAACGCAGCCTTTGCTCCGACCGAGGACGAAATCGACCTTGCCCGCCGTCAGATCGCGGCGTTTGAGGAGGTCGAGGCCGCCGGGCAGGGCGTTGCCGTCGTGGACGGGAAGATTGTCGAGAACCTGCACGTGGCGACGGCGAAGGAAATTCTTGCCAAGGCAGATGCAATCGCCGCGCTTGAGGGCTAAGTTTCTCCCAACGCGAAAACAGGGAGACGGATATGGCACTTCTTATACTAGGCGTTCTGCTTTGGGCCGGGGCGCATTTCTTCAAGCGGCTCATGCCGGAGGCGCGGGCCAAGCTTGGCAATGGCGGCAAGGGGCTTGTGGCACTGGCGCTGGTCGCGGCGGTGGTTCTCATGGTGATCGGCTATCAGCGTGCCGAGATCATCGACCTTTGGGGTAAGCCCGGTTGGGCGGTGCATGTGAACAACTTCCTCGTGTTGATCGCCATCTTCATGATGAGCCCGGCGCCAAAGCGCGGGCGTATCCTTGCGGGAATGCGGCATCCGATGCTTACAGGGTTCAAGGCCTGGGCCTTTGCGCACCTGTTGGTGAATGGCGACGTGGCCTCCGTGATCCTCTTTGGCGGGCTACTGGCCTGGGCCGTGGCCGAGGTCATCGTCATCAACCGGACCGAGCCGAACTGGACCCCGGGGCCGAAGGGCACCTATGCCAAGGACGGGATGTTCCTTGTCGGCTCTCTCATCCTCATGGTGGTGATCGGCTATGTGCATTTCTGGGTCGGCCCCTGGCCATATCCGAGCTAACGCCATGAAACTCTACAGATTTCTAAGCGAAGACGACACATCGGCCTTTTGTCACAAGGTGACGGAGGCCCTCAACAAGGGCTGGGAGCTTCACGGCTCGCCGACCTATGCGTTCGATGCCGCCAAGGGCATTATGCGTTGCGGTCAGGCAGTGGTGAAGGAGGTCGAAGGAACCTACACGCCCGAGACAAAACTAGGAGAGCACTAATGGCCAAGACCAATCCGGGCCGGTTTTTCGAAGACTACACGCTGGGGCAGGTGATCGAGCACGCGGTGCCGCGCACCGTCTCGGGCGGCGAGCGGGCGCTTTATCATGCGCTCTACCCGGCGCGTCACGCGCTCTATTCGTCGGATGAATTCGCGCGGGCGAGCGGCCTGCCGAAAGCGCCGATCGACGATCTTGCGGCGTTTCACGTGGTCTTTGGCAAGACGGTCCCGGATGTGTCGCTCAACGCGGTGGCGAACCTTGGCTATGCGGAAGGGCGCTGGCTCAAGCCGGTCTACGAAGGTGATACGCTGCGCTCGACCTCGGAAGTGATCGGGCTCAAGCAGAACTCGAATGGTAAGACCGGCGTCGTCTATGTACGCACGCGCGGCATGAACCAGAACGACGAGGTCGTGATGGAATATGTGCGCTGGGTCATGGTGCGCAAACGTGATGTGGATGCACCGGCGCCGGAAACGGTTGTGCCGGAGCTTGCCAAGGTGATCGCGGCAGAGGATCTCGTGATCCCCGAGGGCCTCGATTTCTCCAACTATGATTTCACGCTGGCGGGCGAGGCGCATCGCTGGGGCGACTATGAGATCGGCGAGACGATTGACCATGTGGATGGTGTGACACTTGAGGAAGCCGAGCACATGATGGCGACGCGGCTTTGGCAGAATACGGCCAAGGTGCATTTCGACGCGACCTTCCGCCCCGATGGCCAACGGCTCATCTATGGCGGTCATATCATCAGCCTCGCGCGTGCGCTCTCGTTCAATGGTCTTGCCAATGCGCAGATGATCGTCGGTCTTAATGGTGGCGCGCATGCCAACCCGGCGTTTTCGGGCCTGACGGTCAAGGCGTGGTCGGAAGTTCTCGACAAGGCAGAGACCAATGTGCCGGGCGTCGGCGCAATCCGTCTGCGTCTCGTGGCGACCAAGGGCGGGGCGCCTTTCGCGCTCAAAGGCGAGGACGGGAAATACCTGCCGGATGTGCTCCTCGATCTGGACTATTGGGCGTTGATGCCGCTCTGACAAAGCGCGGCGGCGCGGGTCTTCCTGCGCTGCCGTTTCGCGACTCGTCGCAAATCCAATTATTTTAGTCGGATTTGAATGTGTGATCACGGCTAAGAAAAACGTGATCACATATCCCGTTCTTTTCCCATTTTTCGCCCTCTCAGATCAAAAAAACGATGTGTTTGCGCTGTCACTACAGTGACATAGGGCAAAAAAGCGTTAGTAAGAACGCAAGGAAAACTGAGAGGATTCAGTATGGCTGATGTGAACAGGGGCAATCGCCCGCTTTCGCCGCACTTGTCGATCTACCGCCCACAGCTCACCTCGGTATCGTCGATTTTTGCCCGTATTACCGGCGTGGCCCTGCTGGGCGCGGCGGTTCTTGTTGTTTGGTGGTTCCTGGCCGCCGCATCGGGGCCGGAATATTTCGCCTTCGTCAACGGGCTCATGACCTCGTGGTTCGGCGATCTTGTGATGTTCGCCGCGCTCTGGGCGGTCTGCTATCACTTCCTGTCGGGGCTGCGTCACCTGTATTGGGACACGGGCCGGGGTTTTGAACTCAAACAGGCCGAGCGTCTTGGCTGGATGGTGATCTTCGGGTCCGTCATCCTTGCCGTTCTCGGCGCGCTGGTTCTCTGAGGAGGGATCGGACAATGGCATTTCTTACCGACCGCAAACGCGCCGAATATCGCGGCTCTTCGCGTCACGGCACCGAGCATTTCTGGGGCCAGACGATCAGCGCCGTGGGCCTTGCCGTGCTCATCCCGCTTTTCGTCATCACCTTTGGCTGTGTGCTCGGCTCGTCCTATGAAGAGGTTCTGGCCTATTACCAGCGCCCCTTCCCGGCGATTGTCGCGGCTCTGACGATCCTCGTTGCCATGGTGCATTTCCGCCATGGCATCCAAGTGGTGATCGAGGATTACTCCCGCGGGCTTCAGAAGAAGTTCCTCATCATCGCGTTCACCTGCATCGCATATGGCATCGCGGGCGTTGGCCTCTTCGCGCTGGCGCGCATCGCCCTTTAAGACTCGGAGCTTCGACAGATGGCTGCTTACGAATACGAAACACATGAATATGACGTGGTCGTGGTTGGCGCCGGTGGCGCTGGTCTGCGGGCCACGCTCGGTATGGCCGAACAGGGCCTGCGCACCGCTTGCGTGACCAAGGTCTTCCCGACCCGTTCGCACACTGTGGCCGCTCAAGGCGGGATCGCCGCCTCGCTTGGCAACATGGGGCCGGATAGCTGGCAGTGGCACATGTACGACACCGTGAAGGGGTCGGACTGGCTTGGCGATACGGACGCGATGGAATACCTCGCCCGTGAAGCGCCCAAGGCGGTGTATGAGCTCGAGCACTATGGCGTGCCGTTCTCGCGCACCGAGGAAGGCAAGATCTATCAGCGCCCCTTTGGCGGTCACACCACCGAGTATGGTGAAGGCCCGCCGGTACAGCGTACCTGTGCTGCGGCCGACCGGACCGGACACGCGATCCTGCACACGCTCTATGGGCAGTCCCTCAAGAACAACGCTGAGTTCTACGTCGAATATTTCGCCATCGACCTCATCATGAGCGACGATGGTCAGTGTCAGGGTGTGGTTTGCTGGAAGCTTGATGATGGCACCATGCACATCTTCAACGCCAAGATGGTTGTTCTGGCGACCGGCGGGTATGGCCGTGCCTATTTCTCGGCCACGTCGGCCCATACCTGCACCGGTGACGGTGGCGGCATGGTGGCCCGTGCGGGCCTTGCGCTTCAGGATATGGAGTTCGTGCAGTTCCACCCGACCGGCATCTACGGTTCGGGCTGTCTCATCACGGAAGGCGCGCGCGGTGAGGGCGGATATCTGACCAACTCCGAAGGCGAGCGTTTCATGGAACGTTATGCGCCGACCTACAAAGACCTCGCGCCGCGGGACTATGTTTCGCGCTCGATGACGATGGAAATTCGCGAAGGTCGTGGTGTGGGCGCCGATGGCGATCACATCCACCTGAACCTCAGCCACCTGCCTGCCGAAGCGCTTGCAGAGCGTCTGCCGGGGATTTCGGAAAGCGCGAAGATCTTCGCTGGCGTGGATGTCACCAAGGAACCGATCCCGGTCATTCCGACGGTGCACTACAACATGGGCGGTATTCCGACCAACTATTGGGGCGAAGTGCTCAACCCGACCGCAGACGATCCGACCGCCGTTGTGCCGGGCCTTATGGCCGTCGGCGAAGCGGGCTGTGCGTCTGTGCACGGGGCGAACCGTCTCGGGTCCAATTCGCTCATCGACCTCGTGGTCTTTGGCCGCGCCGCTGCGATCCGTGCCGGCAAGGTTGTCGATGCAGAGGCGCCGAACCCGGTTCTCAACCAAGCGTCGGTCGACAAGGCGTTTGACCGTTTCGACGGGCTGCGCAATGCCAAGGGCAATGTGCCGACCGCCGAGCTGCGCCTTGAGATGCAGAAGACGATGCAAGCCGATGCTGCCGTGTTCCGCACCGACAAGACCCTCAAGGAAGGCGTCGAGAAGATGACCGCGATCGCGGCCAAGCTTGACGATCTGAAGGTGACGGATACCTCGCTCGTGTGGAACAGCGACCTGATGGAAACGCTCGAACTCACCAACCTGATGCCGAACGCGCTTGCCACGATTACCGGGGCAGAGGCGCGCAAGGAATCGCGCGGGGCCCATGCGCATGAGGACTTCTCGGAACGTGACGACAAGAACTGGCGTGTGCACACCGTCAGCCGCGTCGAAGGCAACAAGGTCGATCTTACCTATCGTCCGGTGATCGTTGATCCGCTCACCACCGAGGACCAAGGCGGGATTTCTCTCAAGACCATCGCGCCCAAGGCGCGGACGTTCTAAGGAGACGCGTTTGTTGCGGACCCGGAGCATATCACGCTTGATCGGCCATTGGCCGTGCGGGTCCGTGCGCAAATGTGGCGCGGGAGAGGAGCGATGAACGCGATGGCGGACGGCCTCATGGGCAAACCGGCACTTCGGGCGCGTCTCGGCTTTGAGCCGGGTCTCGTGCTGCGGATGCATGGGATGCGCCGGTCGGGCAATCATGCGATCGCCTCGTGGCTTCAGCGCAATGCTCCGGAGGGCGGCGCGCTTTTCCTCAACAACTGCCGTCGCGGCGCGCATCCGCTTGATGCATTCGCCTCGGCCGAGGTCAACGACCGCAAGCTTGCGACCGACAAGGCGCAAGCGGATCTTGCCGCCTATGGTGCAGAGGTTGGGGACGGGGGGCTTCTCCTGATCTCCTACGAGGACCATTCGCCGGCACAGGACCGCCCGCGTAAACCGCTTTCGGGGCATTTCGATCGGGGCCTCATTGACCATGAGGTGCTTGTCTATCGAGGCTTCCTGAACTGGGCGGCGTCGCTCACCAAGAAGCTCGAGCCGAACGAAGGCTATAGCGTGTCGCGTCGCATGGCGGTGATCCTGCGTGGCGTCGATCTATATGCCGACCTGCTTGGCGAGGTGATCGAGGGCGGGGATGCAGTCACGATCTGCTATGATCGCTGGGTCGCGGACGCAGGTTATCGCGCCGAGCGTCTTGCCGCGCTTGGTCTGGACCTTCGCGACAACGGTCTGGGGCAGGTCACGCGCTATGGGGGCGGTTCGTCCTTTCAAAAAGAGGCGGCAGAGAGCGGCGAGCTTGCAACGGATCGACGGTTCGTCGAGATGATGCAGAACCCGCTCTATCAGGCCGTTCTACAGATTGCCGCGCGCGACGAGACGCTTGTCGCCCGCATCCAAACCCTTTTCCCTGCCGACGCCGAAATCCTCGGTCGGATCGCACGGGAGAACCCGATTTCAGGGGAGGTCGTCCTGTGACGTGCTCTCTTAATCCCAACCCAGCCTGCCGCGCGGATGCGACAGGCCCCAGCAACGCACGCAATGCGGGACGGCAGGTGCTTTCCCACGAGCGCACCGCGGTCAAGCAAGGAGACTGAGCCATGGTTGAATTTGCACTTCCGAAGAACTCCAAGATTACCACCGGTAAGACTTGGCCCAAGCCCGAAGGCGCAACCAATGTGCGCAAGTTCCAGATCTATCGCTGGAACCCCGATGACGGGAAGAACCCGCGGGTGGACACCTATTTCCTCGACATGGATACCTGTGGTCCGATGGTTCTTGATGCGCTTATCAAGATCAAGAACGAGATCGACCCGACGCTGACTTTCCGCCGCTCTTGCCGCGAAGGGATCTGTGGCTCCTGTGCGATGAACATCGACGGGATCAACACGCTGGCCTGTATCTACGGCATGGACGAGATCAAGGGCGACGTAAAGATTTACCCGCTGCCGCATATGCCGGTGGTGAAAGACCTTATCCCGGACCTTACCCATTTCTATGCTCAGCACGCGTCGATCATGCCGTGGCTTGAGACCAAGACCAACCGTCCTGCAAAGGAATGGCGCCAGTCGATCGAGGACCGCAAGAAGCTCGACGGGCTTTATGAATGCGTGATGTGTGCTTCGTGCTCGACCTCCTGCCCGAGCTACTGGTGGAATGGCGATCGTTATCTTGGCCCGGCGGCGCTCTTGCATGCGTATCGCTGGATCATCGATAGCCGCGACGAGGCGACCGGCGAGCGTCTTGACCAGCTTGAAGACCCGTTCAAGCTCTATCGTTGCCACACGATCATGAACTGCGCGAAGACCTGCCCGAAGGGTCTCAACCCGGCCAAGGCCATCGCGGAGATCAAGAAGATGATGGTTGAGCGCAACATCTGATCGCGCCCACAAGCCAGTTTCAGAAACCCCCGACGCCGCGCGCGTCGGGGGTTTTTCTTTGGGGCTACCCTATTGCTGACCCAAGGGAAATTTGCGCTCGACGCATAGCGAGGATGCAGTTTTTGACAGGTGTCTTTCGTATCTGGTGTCGTTAGGTTCCAGGCAAGGGAGGAGTTCTGACACAACGGAGAGACCCATGTCGAACTCGCAAAACACGCCGGAAAACATCGCGGAACGCGCGCTGGAACTTCTTGAGCAGGCCTATGCCTACTACACCCCGCCGCTCAAGCCGGTTGCCAAGGCCCAAGCTCCGCAGGATGCCGAGACCTACTACGAATACGTCAAGGCGGCCTGATCTTCCCCTTCCATTCGGTTTTCGAAAGGCGCTCCGCTTGCGGGGCGCTTTTTCTTTACGTCAGGTTTCATTTGGCGATCGACCCGTGCCTTGGGTAGCCTTCCGGCAAGGGAGGACACGGTATGGCAGATGTGATCGTCGTCGGGGCCGGTTTGGCCGGGTTGGTGGCCGCGAGCGAGGCCGCCGCGCGCGGGCGCAAGGTTTTGCTTCTCGATCAGGAGGGCGAACAGAGCCTTGGCGGGCAGGCGTTCTGGAGCCTTGGCGGTTTGTTCATGGTCGACACGCCCGAGCAGCGCCGGATGGGGATCAAGGATAGTCCTGCGCTTGCCCTTGGTGACTGGATGGGCTCGGCACAGTTCGACCGACCAGAGGATGCCAATCCCCGAAAGGTGGCCGAGGCCTATGTCGATTTCGCCGCCGGGGAAATGCGTGGCTGGCTCAAGTCCTTGGGGATGCGCTGGTTTCCCGTGGTCGGCTGGGCCGAGCGGGGCGGGGAGATGGCGCATGGGCATGGCAATTCCGTGCCGCGGTTTCATATCACCTGGGGCACTGGGCCGGGCGTTGTCGCGCCATTCGAGCGACTCGTGCGGCAGGCGGCAGAGGCCGGGCAGGTCCGCTTTGGGTTCCGGCACAAGGCGACAGGGCTGATCGTCGAGAACGGCGCGGTCAAGGGCGTGCGGGGCGATGTTCTCGCCGAAGACGGCGCAGAGCGGGGGCGGTCAACCAATCGAGAGGTCGTGGGGGATTTCGAGCACCGGGCCGAGGCCGTGATCGTGACCACGGGCGGGATCGGGGGCGACCATGACATGGTGCGCCACTATTGGCCCGAAGACCGCCTTGGCCCTGCGCCCAAACGCATGGTTGCCGGGGTGCCGGATTACGTTGATGGACAGATGCAGCGCGTCGCGGAAAGCGCGGGCGCGGGCCTCATCAACGGGGATCGCATGTGGCACTATACCGAGGGCGTCGCGAACTGGGATCCGATCTGGCCGAACCATGGGATCCGCATCCTGCCGGGGCCGTCCTCGATGTGGTTTGATGCAATTGGGGAGCGGATGGAAGCGCCGTTCCTGCCGGGGTTCGATACGCTCGGCACGCTGCGGCGTATCCTTGCGACGGGGCATGAGCATAGCTGGTTCGTTCTCACGCAGAAGATCATCGAGAAGGAGTTTGCCCTTTCGGGATCGGAGCAGAACCCGGATTTCACCTCGGGCAAGTGGTCAGAGGTCATCCGGGGGCGGGTGCTCAAGAAGGGGGCACCGGGGCCTGTGGAAGCGTTCAAGGACCATGGTGAGGATTTCGTCGTCGCCGATACGCTGGAGGCGTTGGTCGCGGGGATGAACAAGATTACGCCGGATGTGCCGGTAGCTCTCGACCACATCCGGGCGCAGATCGAGGCGCGGGATGCGCAGATCGAAAACCCTTTTGCCAAGGACGCGCAGGTTACGGCGATCCGTGGCGCGCGCGCCTATCGGGGCGACCGTCTCATTCGCACGGCCAAGCCGCATCGCATCCTCGACCCAGAGGCCGGGCCGCTCATCGCGGTGCGCCTCAATATCCTGACGCGCAAGTCGCTTGGTGGGTTGCACACGGACGAGACAGGGCAGGTTCTGCGCCCGGATGGTCGCCCGTTCGAGGGGCTTTTCGCGGCAGGCGAGGTCGCCGGGTTCGGCGGCGGGGGGTATCACGGGTACAACGCCCTTGAAGGCACGTTCCTTGGCGGCTGTATCTTCTCGGGGCGCGCGGCGGGGCGGGCGGTCTGAGGCCTGTGCAGATTTTTTCACGGCCATGCAGAAAAGGGATTGATCGACTCATCGTTTGGCCCCATATGCGCGATCAGACGCCAACGCACGCGCCTCTGTCGTAGGGGCCCTCTCCATGATTACGCAGCGACGGTAACGTCTCCTTTTGCAATTTGGTCGGACGCTCCGGCCGGGTCCTTTTGGAGATGACCATGACTGCTCACCTGACCTCAGTGGCTGGCGCCGCTGTTTCTACCCGTTCGCGACTCGAAGATTTCATTTGGCAGAATACGTTCGATCAACCGACCCTCGTGATTGATACCGCGCAGGTCGCGGAGAACTATCGCGCACTCAAGGCCGGGCTTGGCCGGGCGCGGATTCACTATGCCGTCAAGGCGAACCCGGCGCGTGAGGTGCTTGCCACGTTGGTGGCGGAAGGCTCGTCCTTCGACGCGGCGAGCCGGGGTGAGATCGAAGCCTGTCTTGCCGTGGGTGCGCGGGCCGAGAGCATTTCCTTTGGCAACACCGTGAAGCGGGTGGCGGATATCGCTTTTGCGCATCAGGCGGGCGTGACGCAGTTCGCATTCGACGCGGAGGAAGAGCTTGAAAAGATTGCAGAACATGCGCCGGGCGCGAGCGTCGTGCTGCGCCTCATCGTCGAGAATAGCGAAGCGGATTGGCCGCTGACGCGCAAGTTTGGTTGTGCGCCGAGCAAGGCGCTTGCGCTTTTGAACTTGGCGCGCGATCTCGGGCTCGATGCGGCGGGCCTGAGCTTTCATGTCGGCTCGCAGACCCGCCGTGCCGCCATGTGGGCACCGGTTCTGGAGCGCGTCGCGACTGTTTGGCACGCGGCGAAAGCGGCGGGGCATGACCTGCGCGTCCTTAATATCGGCGGTGGCTTCCCGGCCTTCTATGGCGACCCGGTTGAGGCCCCGACGCCCTATGCGGCGAATGTGATGAAACAGGTGCGCAAACGCTTTGGCGAAGTGCCGGAAATCATGGCCGAGCCGGGCCGTGGCATGGTCGCCTCGGCGGGTGCGATTGCGGCGGAAGTCCTTCTGGTTTCACGAAAATCTGACTGTGAGCTGCATCGCTGGGTCTATCTCGATATCGGGAAATTCTCGGGGCTTGCTGAAACCATGGACGAGGCGATCCGTTACCAATTTGCGACCGCGAAAGACATGCAGCCCGCCGGGCCGTGCGTGCTTGCGGGGCCGAGCTGTGACAGCGCGGATGTGCTATACGAGAAACAACCGGTGCAGCTTCCGTTGGGGCTTGCGGCGGGCGACAAGATCATGATCCGCAACTGCGGGGCCTACACGTCGAGCTATTCCTCGGTCGGCTTCAACGGGTTCCCGCCCCTGGCAGTTGAGATCATCTGAGGAGCGCGAGAGCGCTTTTCATCGGCGGGCGTTCGGGGCAGGGTGGCAGGGAGTTGAAGGAGGCCGCCCATGACCCGAACCCCGCCACCAGATGCAGACGAGCGCCGCGCGATCCGGCCGGTGATTTGTTATCCGAACGAGACCCTGCCGGAGCCGCCGATGGCGCTTTATCGGGCCGCGCGGGAGGGGGCCGAAAAGGTTAATGAAGTGTTAATGCCAGCGCGGGATGCGAAGTGTTTTCACGTTCCGGCGGGTGCCTTTTTCCGGATTTCAAGCGTTGAGGGGCCGCAGGTCGGTGATCTCAACCTGTGGAATGCCAATGATCTTGCAGAGCGATTTTACTCTGGAAAATCAAGAGCTTTGCACGGAACGCACCTGACAGAAGGGGAGCGGATGTGGTCCTCTTTCCCGTATCTGAGGCCGATGGCGACGATCACGGAAGATACGCTCGGCTGGTACGGGATGGACGCGTTCGGCGGCTCGGTGCATGACGTGATTGGGACGCGGTGTGATCCTTATACGGGGAATCTCTTGAGTGGGTCACAATACCATCATTGTTGTCACTCGAACCTGACGCGGGCGCTCGCAGAGGAGAGGGGGCTGTCGCTGGCCGAGGCCGAGACCCATGTGCATGACGTTCTCAATGTCTTCATGTGCACCGGGTTCACGCGGGACACAGGGCAATATTTCATGAAGGCCTCACCGGTGCGGCCCGGTGACTACCTTGAATTCTTTGCAGAAATTGACCTTCTTGGTGCGTTGAGTGCCTGTCCCGGCGGCGATTGTTCGAGCGAGCATTCCTCGGATACGGCGGCCTGTTATCCGCTTCTCGTGGAAGTGTTTCAGCCCCGTGAGGGTGCGCTCGCGGGGTGGGAAAGCCCGGCTGTGAATGGCTATGATCGGAGCCACGGGGCCTGAAGAACCTCGTTGAAAAGCAACGTCGGTATCACGTCGGTATTGCGTCTGTATCGCGGTGGTGCGGAGTGCGAGGACCAAGCGATTTCGCAATCGCCTGGTCCATGATTGTCGAAAATTATTGGCCCTCGACCAAGGCCATGAAAGCGGGCCATGCCGTCGGATCGGCGACCGTCTTGTCGCGGCAGAAGGCATTGCAGAAGCCAAAGCGCCGTCCCTCCATTTCGAGCACATGGGTGATCGGTTTGCCGGAATAGGGGCAGGCGTCATTCTCGGCCTCTGTTCCGTCGACGGCCTTGGCGACGCGCGGCGTTGGACCGGGCCAATCGCGCGTCGGGTAGTCCTTGGCATACCACGGCAGGTATTCCTTTTTCGCGAGTCCCATGGCGCGCCAGCGGCGGAAGGCCGGGTCGGCGAGATGCGCGGCGACATAGGCGCGGGCGGTTTGTCCCATCGGTAGGTTATACCCGGCAAGCCGTGCGGCGACCGGGGCATAGAAGGCATCGACGATGCTATAGTCGCCGCAGAGCCAAGGGCCATTGGGACGGCATGTTGCGCGGGCGTGGCTCCAGATGGTTTCGAGCCGGGCAAGATCGGCGAGCACCGCGTCAGAGGGATCTGAGTCAAGATAGGCGGTGGCGAGGTTCATCGGACAGTCGCCGCGCAAGGCCGTAAACCCGGCGTGCATCTCGGAGGTCAGGGTGCGGGCCGTGGCGCGGGCCAGCGGGATCGAGGGCCACAGATGCGCCTCGGGGTGGCGGCTTGCCAGTTCCTCGGCGAGGGAAAGGGATTCCGAGAGGATCGCGCCATCCTCGGTTACGACAGTCGGAACGGTGCGGGCCGGGGGGCAGAGCGCGGCAAGCTGATCGGCCACGGAGTCATCGGTGTTGAAATCAATGCGGACCTCGCGGCGGGGGATGCCGAACTTCTCAAACAGAAGCCAGCCACGCAGGGACCATGAGGAATAGGTGAAGTCACCAATATAAAGCGTATATGTCATGCTCTCAGGCTAGCGTGGCCGTGGGCCCCGACAAAATGAAACTTTCTGAGAGGTCCATCACGGGCAGTGATTGATCCCCTCCGCACCCCAATTGGGCAGGGTGCGGATCGTGGTGACGGAAAGGTTGTCGATCTTGTGGGCGAAGGCCTCGGCGCCGGAGAGGGCACCCGCGCGGGCGACTTGGGTCAAGATGGCGCCGAAATGGGCAACGATGACCAGGTCGTGGCCCGGATGTGCGGCCAAGAGGCGGTCTACGGCGGCATCGACGCGGGCGCAGACGCTGTTCCAGCTTTCGCCGCCGGGAGGGGCCGTATCGCCCGGTGTTTCCCAGAAGGCACGAGCGAGGCCGGGGTCTTCGGCGTCGATATCGGGGAAGCGTTTGAGTTCCCAGTCACCGAAATGAATTTCGCGCAGGTCGGGATCATGCGGCAGGCGCGTGCGGGCGCCCGCGATGGCGTCGGCAGTCGTCACGGCGCGCGACAGGTCCGAGCTTATCACGAGGGCGTTGTCGGGGAGGTGCGCGTCGAGCCGAGCCAGGGCGGCGGTGTCGGAAAGATCGGCGGGCAGGTCGGACCAGCCGACCATGGAGCGCGCATGGGTCGGGCCAT
Source organism: Shimia sp. FJ5 (assembly GCF_032918335.1). Taxonomy (NCBI): domain Bacteria; kingdom Pseudomonadati; phylum Pseudomonadota; class Alphaproteobacteria; order Rhodobacterales; family Roseobacteraceae; genus Shimia; species Shimia sp. FJ5. Next base: position 643,691 of record NZ_JAWJUV010000002.1, read on the forward strand.
GACGGACGAGGAACAGGCGGCTCATGCCGGGGCTTTCATGGTGAGCGGCAGGCCCGCAGCGACAAACAGCACGGTATCTGCGGCGGCGGCGAGGCGTTTGTTGAGGCGTCCCTGCACATCGCGGAAGCGGCGGGCGAGGGCGTTTTCGGGCACGATCCCCATGCCGACCTCGTTAGAGACCACGACGACCTTGCCCTTGCAGGCGACAAGCGCCTCGAGCAGGCGGGCGGTTTCGGTCTCAAGATCGTTTTCGGCAAGCATCTGGTTCGACATCCACATGGTTGCACAGTCGAGCAGGGCGACTTCGTCCTGGGACACCGAGGCCAGCGCCGGGGCAAGATCAAGGGGCGCCTCGATCGTGCGCCAGCCGGGGCCGCGCTGATCCACATGGGCGGCGATCTTGGCGCGCATTTCTTCGTCCCAAGCCTCGCCCGTGGCGATATAGACGCGTGGTGCGCCGGTCCCTGTCACGAGGGATTCCGCGTAGAGCGATTTGCCTGAGGCCGCGCCGCCGAGCACGAAGGTGAAGTTCGAGAGCATCTTTTCTGTCGCCAAATGTGATCCAATCCGGCGCAACCTGCGTAATTCCCCATGAAAGCGCAAGGAGGAAGGATGCCAAGATGGGCCTGCAATCCAATGTGAACAGGGAATTGACGCGCAATGCGATGCGTCAGGAAATGCTTGATGCCGAGACCGAGCTCGCGCTTGCCAGCGCATGGCGGGACAAGCGGGATGCGGCGGCGCTGCACCGTTTGATCCGGGCCTACATGCGGCTTGCGATCTCGATGGCGGGCAAATTCCGGCGTGCCGGGGTGAGCCAGAATGATTTGATCCAAGAAGCGATGCTTGGCCTGATGAAAGCGGCCGACAAGTTCGATCCAGAACGCGGTGTGCGGTTCTCGACCTATGCTGTGTGGTGGATCCGAGCCGGGCTTCAGGATCATGTGATGCGCAACTGGTCCGTGGTGCGTACCGGCTCTACGACGTCGCAGAAATCGCTTTTCTTCAACATCAACCGCGTGCGTGCGCAGTTCGAGCGCGAGGCGATGGCGCGGGGCGAGAGCCTCGATACGCATCAGATTGTTGAGAAGATCGCCAGCGAGATTGGCGTGAGCCGAACAGACGCCGAGATGATGCTTGGCCGGATGTCGGGGAGCGACATGTCTCTCAATGCGCGTCAGAGCACGGATGAGAGCGGGCGTGAATGGCTCGAGCTTTTGGAGGACGAGGCCGCGGCGGGCGCGGAAACCGTTGAGGCGCGGCGCGATGTCGAGTCGCTTCGGGGGCAGCTTCTAGATGCGATGGAGGGCCTGAGCCAACGCGAACGCCATATCCTTGCGGCGCGGCGGCTTGATGATGAGCCGCGCACATTGGCGAGCCTTGGGGACGAGATGGGCCTGTCGAAAGAGCGGGTGCGTCAGCTTGAGGCGGCAGCGCTTCAGAAGATGCGGCGTCGTCTTGAACAGCAGGGAGTGGGCGTGCATGACTTCGTGTCATGAAACGCATGATTCTGGCTCTCGCGCTTGCCGCGGCCCCCGCACTCGCAGAAGAAATCACCATCGACAAGATCACCACGCTGCCCGGCGCAGACGTGGTGTTTCTTGGTGAGTTGCATGACAACCCGTGGCACCACGCCAATCAGGCCGAGGCCGTCGCGGCGCTTGGACCGAAGGCCGTGGTGTTCGAGATGATCACCGCAGAGACAGCGGCCAAGGTCACGCCGGAGCTTCTTCAGGATAAGGCGGCATTGTCGGAGGCGCTGGGCTGGGCCGAGAGCGGTTGGCCGAGTTTTGACATGTATTACCCGATTTTCGCCGCTGCGAAGGATGCGCAGATCTATGGCGCGCTGGTACCGCGAGAGGCGGTGCGCGAGGCGATCATGGGCGGCGACGCGACGGCCAGTTTTGGCGAGGGTGCGGATCTCTATGGTCTCGCAGCCCCCCTTGCAGAAGAAGAACAGGCCGAGCGCGAAGCGGCGCAGATGAGGGCGCATTGCGATGCGCTTCCCGAAACGCTTTTGCCGGGGATGGTGCTTGGTCAGCGGTTGCGTGATGCGACCATGGCGCGGGAAATCGTGCGTGCCCATGACGAGACTGGCGGACCAGTTGTTGTCATTACTGGCAATGGCCATGCGCGGCTCGACTGGGGTGCGCCGCGTCTTTTGCCGGAACGTCTCAGCGTCACCAGCATCGGCCAGCTTGAACGCGCGCCGGAAGACACGCCGCCGCATGATGCATGGATCGTAACGCAGGAAGCGGAGCGCGAAGACCCCTGTGCAGGGTTCAAGAAGGACTAGGAAAGATGCGCATCGCTTGTTTCCGTCGCCCCCACGGCATAGTCTCCGGAAAACCCTGAAGAAGCGGGCGCTCATATGCTGACCGACAAACGAATTCTCCTCATCATCGCGGGCGGTATTGCCGCCTATAAGTCACTCGACCTGATCCGGCAGTTGCGCAAGCGCGGCGCTTGGGTCACGCCGGTGTTGACCAAGGCGGGGGCGGAATTCGTCACCCCGCTGGCCGTGTCGGCATTGGCGGGGGAGAAGGTCTATCGCGACCTCTTTGACCTCACGGACGAGGCGGAGATGGGCCATATTCAACTTTCACGCTCTGCCGATCTTGTCGTGGTGGCCCCGGCAACGGCGGACCTTATGGCGAAGATGGCGGGCGGTCACGCGAATGACCTTGCTTCGACCCTTCTCATGGCGACGGATACCCCGGTTCTTATTGCGCCGGCAATGAATGTGCGCATGTGGGAGCATCCGGCGACACGGCGCAATATCGCGACGCTCCGCGGGGATGGCGTCATGGTCGTGGGGCCGAACGAGGGCGATATGGCCTGTGGCGAATACGGGCCGGGGCGGATGTCGGAGCCTGAGGAAATCGTCAACGCAATCGAGACTGCGCTGGCCGAAGGGCCGCTTGCGGGGCGACGGATTCTTGTCACCTCGGGGCCGACGCATGAGCCGATTGACCCGGTGCGCTATATCGCCAACCGATCCTCGGGTGCGCAGGGCACGGCGATTGCTCGTGCGCTTGCCGTGATGGGGGCAGAAGTTGTCTTTGTCACAGGCCCAGCAGATGCGGAGCGCCCCGAAGGGGTGCACATCGTCGAAGTTCAAACCGCGCAGGAGATGCTTGAGGCGGTGCAGGGTGTGCTGCCGGTTGATGCGGCGATCTTTGCCGCCGCCGTGGCCGATTGGCGCGTGGCAAGCGCATCGGACAGCAAGTTGAAGAAAACCAAGGGCGGGATTCCGGCGCTTGAGTTTGCGGAGAATCCCGACATCCTCGCCACGGTGAGCCAGATGGAGGCGGGACGGCCCGGCCTTGTCATTGGCTTTGCCGCCGAGACCGACGACGTGATCGCCAACGCGACATCCAAGCGGGCGCGCAAGGGGTGTGATTGGATCGTGGCCAATGATGTCAGCCCGGAAACCGGGGTCATGGGCGGGCATGAGAATGCTGTGACGCTCATTTCAGACGAGGGTGCAGAGCATTGGCCGCGCATGGGCAAGCACGAGGTTGCGCATCAGCTTGCCGAGCGGATCGCGACAGCGCTCGGCTCACTATAGCAAAAACGGAGGGAGTGCCGTGGTGCAAATCCGGCTCAACTGGCTTGAGGGGGCGGACCGGGAGGTCGCGCTGCCTTCCTACGAGACCGCTGGCGCGGCAGGGGCGGATATCCGTGCCAATTTTCCACAAGACGCCCGCGAGGGGGTGACGCTTGCCCCCGGAGAGCGGGCGCTTGTGCCGACCGGGCTTCGGATCGGGATTCCTTCGGGATATGAAGTGCAGATCAGACCGCGTTCGGGGCTTGCCCTCAAGCACGGGATCACCTTGCCCAATACCCCGGGCACCATCGACAGCGATTATCGCGGGCCGCTTGGGATCATCGTGATGAACGCAGGCCAAGAGCCGTTTCACATCGCCCATGGCGCGCGCATTGCGCAGATGATCGTTGCCCCTGTGGTGCAGGCCACGTTCGAGACGGTCGAAAGCCTAGACGAGACCGCGCGCGGCGCGGGCGGGTTCGGGTCAACGGGGACGGCCTGATGGCGTTGGTGTTCATCATGGCGGCGGTTCTTTGGGGGATCGGGGCCTTTATGGGGGCGCCGCACCGGGCGCGCTGGTCCATGGTGGCGCTATTGTGGGCTGCGGTGTTGGGCGCGCATCTCGTGCTGCCGGATGGGCATCCGTTACGCATGGCGACGGGAGAGAGTCCGGCGCTCTGGGCTATCGTGGGCGGTGCTGCGGTGATCGTGGCGTTCTACCGCGCAGGTCTTCGCTGGCTTCGGGCTCGGGTGCGGGAGCCGGAAGGCGAGTCCAGCGCACAGGAAGGACCGTTCAGCGACACCGAGCTCAACCGCTATGCGCGCCATATCGTGCTCCGCGAGGTTGGTGGTTTGGGTCAGAAAAAGCTCAAGGATGCCAAGGTCTTGGTGGTCGGAGCCGGGGGGCTAGGCTCGCCCGCGCTCTTGTATCTTGCGGCGGCGGGTGTGGGTACGATCGGTGTTGTCGATGATGACGATGTCGACAACTCGAACCTCCAGCGGCAGGTGATCCATCGCGATGATGCGATCGGCATGCCCAAGGTGTTTTCGGCACAGTCCGCCATGGAAGCACAGAACCCGTTTGTTATCGTGAAGCCCTACCAGCGGCGTCTCGATGAAGAGACGGCGGCGGCGCTTGTGGCAGAGTATGATCTTGTCCTTGACGGGACGGACAATTTCGAGACGCGTTACCTTGTGAACCGGGCCTGTGTCGCGGCGGGGGTGCCGCTTGTTTCCGGCGCGCTTTCACAATGGGAAGGGCAACTCAGCGTATTCGACCCGAAGGCGGGGGCGCCCTGTTATGAATGCGTCTTTCCCGAGGCCCCGGCGGCGGGACTTGCGCCATCCTGTGCAGAGGCAGGGGTGATCGGGCCGTTGCCGGGGGTGGTTGGCACGATGATGGCGGTCGAGGCCGTCAAGGTCATCACTGGCGCGGGCGCGGCGTTGCGCGGCGAGATGCTCATCTATGACGCGCTTTATGGCGAGAGCCGGAAGATCACGCTCAAGCGGCGCGAGGGGTGCCCGGTTTGCGGTAAAGCGTAGGTCGGCCATTGCGCATCCCGTAGGCAGGCTTAGGTTAGGCGCAAAGGAGAAAACGCCCATGACCAACCCGATCCTGTCCCCGTGGGACACCCCGTTTGAGATCGCCCCGTTTGACGCCATTTCCGACGCGGATTTCGCGCCTGCGCTCGACGCGGCGCTGGCGGCGCATGATGCCGAGATCAAGGCGATTGCCGAGGACTCGCGCCCGGCGGATTTCGCCAACACGGTCGAGGCACTCGAGGCGGCGGGCGAGGCGCTCGACAAGGTGCTTTCGGTGTTCTTTACGGTGGCGGGCGCGGATAGCAATCCCGAGCGGCAGGAATTGCAGCGGGCGTTTTCGCCCAAGCTCGCAGCGCATTTCTCGGCGATTTCGTCGAATAAGGCGTTGTTCGCGCGGGTGGCCGAGGTCTGGGAAAAGCGAGATGCGCTTGACCTCACGGAGGAACAGGCGCGGGTTCTGATGCTGACGCATCGCGGGTTCGTGCGCTCGGGCGCGGCGCTGACTGGTGCGGCGGACCAACGGATGCAGGAGATCATGGGGCGGCTGGCCGAGTTGGGCACGGCGTTCACGCAGAACCTTCTTGCGGATGAAAGCGGTTGGTTCATGCCGCTCACCGAAGCGGATCTCGAAGGGCTTCCCGGTTTCGTCGTCAATGCCGCGCGGGCAGCGGGCGAAGAGAAGGGACAGGAGGGGCCAGTCGTGACGCTCTCGCGGTCGCTCATCACGCCGTTCCTGCAATTTTCCCCGCGCCGTGACTTGCGTGAACAGGCGTTCAAGGCCTGGGCCGCACGAGGCGCGAACGGGGGCGAGACCGACAACCGCGAGATCGCTGCTGAAATCCTCAAACTGCGCGAGGAGCGGGCCAAACTTCTCGGCTATGAGAGCTTTGCCGACTACAAGCTCGAGACGCAGATGGCAGGCACGCCCGAGAAGGTACGCGAGTTGCTTATGGCGGTTTGGGGGCCGGCCAAGCGCCAAGCCGAAGCGGATGCAGAGGTGCTGACCGAGATGATGCGCGAGGATGGGATCAATGACGATCTCGCGCCGTGGGACTGGCGCTATTACGCGGAGAAGCGACGCAAGGCGGAGCATGATCTCGACGAGGCGGAGGTCAAACCTTACCTGCAACTCGACCGGATGATCGAGGCGTCTTTTGCCTGTGCCAACCGCCTGTTCGGGCTGGAGTTCAAGCCGCTCGACGTGCCGCTTTACCATCCCGATTGCCGGGCGTGGGAGGTCACGCGGGGAGGCAAACATGTGGCCGTGTTCATCGGAGACTATTTCGCACGGGGATCGAAGCGGTCGGGCGCGTGGTGTTCGGCGATGCGGTCTCAGGCGAAATTCCCCAAGGAGCAGGGGCCGGTGGTCATCAACGTGTGCAACTTTGCCAAGGGCGATCCGGCGCTTCTCTCCTATGACGATGCGCGCACGCTCTTCCACGAGTTCGGCCATGCGCTCCACCAGATGTTGTCGGACGTGACCTATGAATCGATTTCCGGCACGTCCGTGGCGCGCGATTTCGTCGAGCTTCCTTCGCAGCTCTATGAGCATTGGCTCGAGGTGCCGGAGGTGCTTGCGGAGTTCGCAACCCATGCAGAGACCGGTGCGGCGATGCCGAAAGAGATGCTCGACAAGGTGCTTGGCGCGGCGAATTTCGACATGGGGTTCCAGACGGTAGAGTATGTGGCCTCGGCGCTGGTCGATCTGGCGTTCCATGAGGGCGCGGCCCCGGCGGATGTGTTGGCGATGCAGGCGGAGGTCTTGGAGGGCCTCGGGATGCCCGCCGCGATCACCATGCGCCATGCCTCGCCGCATTTCGCGCATGTGTTTTCCGGCGATGGGTATTCGAGCGGGTATTATTCCTACATGTGGTCCGAGGTCATGGATGCCGACGCGTTCGAAGCCTTCGAGGAAGCAGGCAATGCGTTTGACGCCGAGACCGCCAAGGCGCTCGAGGCGCATATCCTGTCGACCGGGGGATCGGTCGAGGCGGCGGACCTCTACAAGCGGTTCCGCGGACGGCTTCCGGGGGTGGAGGCGCTCTTGAAAGGGCGCGGGTTGGCGGCCTAACCCGAGTTGGATTCGAGATACGGGGCGTCTTTGCGATAGCCGCCCTGTATCAGCCGACCGGGTGCTGCAAACTCGGGGAAGTCTTCGATCCAGTCGCGAAAACGATCATTGGTGACGATGGCGGCCCCCATATCGCGGGCGGCCTTCAGCAGAAAGATATCGGCCGGTTCACCCTTGGGGGAGACGAGCACCTGATCCTCGGGGAGGCCGAGAGCCTTTGCCAGCGGGGCGTCATCAAGGTAGCGGTCAAAGAGTATGTATCCGACGTTGGCATCGAAGATCACACCGGGCTGGTAGCCGCGTTTGTCGAGCGCCTTCACCAGCTTCTGCACCACCTGAATGTCTGGCGCGTTGTCCTTCCAATACATCACGTTGGACCCGTCGATCAGGATCGGGCGGGTATGTTTCGTGGCTTTCTCTTGGCGGGGCGGCGCGGTGGGGGGCGACCCGCGAGTTTTCTTCGGTTTTTTGCGGCGTGGCGGGGCGGTGTTCGACCGGTGGGCTTGCTTTGATTTTTTGCGGCGGGAGGTGGGTTTTCTCTGGCGTTTTCGTTCCTCAAGCCCCCACAGGAAAAGGAACAGACACGCCAGAACCAACAGGCCGGTCTGTTGTATTTCCTCGACGCCGACCTGGGGCGGCGCGACAAAAGCCGCGCCGAATGCCAAGAGGCCGAGGATCAGCCAGATAACCGCCATGCGTGCCCTCAGATCGTCTGGTCGTAGTCACCAACCGAGGGTTCGGTGCGGATCACGGCGTCGATGTCGGCGAAGATGGCGCGCATCTCGGCCTCGCTCTCAGAGCTTTCGCAGACCACGACGAGGTTCGGGGTATTGGACGATGCACGCACGAGGCCCCAAGAGCCGTTGTCGAGGATGACGCGCGCGCCATTCACTGTCACGACCTCTTGGATCGGGCGACCGGCAAGGGGTTCGCCCGCGTCGTGCTTGGCGACGAGTTTCTGCACAAGACGATCGAGCACCTCGTATTTCTCGGTGTCGGCGCAATAGGGCGACATGGTCGGTGTGGACCATGTTTTCGGCAGCGCCTTGCGCAGGTCGGACATTTTCATATCCGGGTTGCGGTCCATCAGTTTGCAGATTTCCACAGCGACGCGCATGCCGTCGTCATAGCCACGACCCACGTCTCCTGCGAGGAAGTAGTGGCCCGATTTCTCGAATCCCGCGAGCGCGCCGATCTCGTGGACGCGGCGTTTCATATGGCTATGGCCGGTTTTCCAGTAGTCGGCCTTGGCGCCGAGTTTCTGTAACTCGGGGTCGGAGGCGAAGAGGCCGGTGGATTTCACATCGGCCACGAAGGTCGAGCCCGGGTAGAGCTTGGACAGGTCGCGGGCCATGATCACACCGACCTTGTCGGCAAAGATCTCTTCGCCCTCGTCATCGACCACGCCGCAGCGGTCGCCATCGCCGTCAAAGCCAAGCGCCATGTCGGCGCCGGAGGCCTTCACGCTATCGGCCATGTCATGCAGCATTTCCATGGCTTCGGGATTCGGGTTGTAGTTGGGGAAAGTGTAGTCCAGCGTGGTATGGCTATCGACCACCTCGACGCCGAGACGTTCGAAGAGGGCGGGCGCATAGGCGGCGGCGGTGCCATTGCCCGTTGCACAGACGACCTTGAGCTTGCGGGTCATTTTGAAATCGCCCACGAGGTCGTCCATATAGGCGTCCCAGACCCCTGCGACGGGCTCATAGAAGCCGCCCGGCTGGGGCGCGCCCTTGCCGTTCAGAACGATGTCCTTGAGCTCGGCCATCTCGTCTGGGCCGTGGGTCAGGGGCATGTCAAAGCCCATCTTGACCCCGGTCCAGCCGTTGGGGTTGTGCGAGGCCGTGACCATGGCGACGGCGGGCGTGCCGAGGTGGAAGGCCGAGAAGTAGCACATCGGTGTGATGCAGGGGCCGATATCCTTGACGTGGATGCCTGCCTGCATGAGGCCGATGATGAGGGCGTTCTTGATGGCGAGCGAGTAGTCGCGGTAGTCGTTGCCGACCGAGATTACGGGGTCGAGTCCGTGGGCGCGCATCTGGGTGCCGATGCCGAGGCCGAGGGCCGTCATGCCGGGGAGGTTGATTTCATCCGGGTATTTCCAGCGCGCGTCATATTCGCGGAAACCGGTCGGCGTCATCATCGGGTCGCGCAGGAATTCCCAGGTGTTCGGGGTCACGGTCGCGGCAGGTTTGGTCATGGGGGGTCTCACCAAATAGATCAGATTTGAATTGGGTTAGCCTTAGCCAGACGATCAAAGGCCATCAATGTGTCTATTAGGGTAGGCATGTGGTGCAAATGTATCATGTTCGGCCCGTCGGAGGGGGCATTGTCCGGATCTTCATGGGTTTCGATGAAAACTCCGGCAATTCCGAGAGACACGGCAGCACGGGCCATGACCGGGGCAAATTCGCGTTGACCGCCAGAAGAGCCGCCCTGGCCACCCGGCTGTTGCACGGAATGGGTGGCGTCCATGATGACCGGATAGCCGGTTTGCGCCATGCGGGGCAGGCCGCGCATATCGGCGACAAGGGTGTTGTATCCGAAGGACGTGCCGCGGTCGGTCAGCATGATGCGCTCGGTGCCGGAGCCTTCGAGCTTGGCCACGACATTGTCCATGTCCCACGGTGCGAGGAACTGGCCTTTTTTGACGTTGACCACGGCGTCGGTCGCAGCGGCGGCGACGAGGAGATCGGTCTGGCGGCAGAGGAAGGCCGGGATTTGCAGGATGTCACAGACCTCGGCCACGGGGGCGCACTGGGCCTCGGTATGGACATCGGTCAGCACCGGCACGCCGATCGCCTCTTTGACGCCTTGCAACACCTTGAGCCCTGCGTCGAGACCAAGACCGCGCTTGCCGGACAGGCTCGTGCGGTTGGCCTTGTCGTAGGAGGCCTTGAACACGTACTGCGCCCCGGCGGCGTCACAGGCCTCTTTCATGGTGCCCGCGATCATCTGCGCGTGGTCGGCGCTTTCGAGTTGGCAGGGGCCGGCGATGACGGTCAGCGGCAAGTCGTTGGCGACCGTGAGGCCGGCGATATCAATCTGTTTCATCAGGTGGACGAGTCCATTTGGATTAGGAGGAGACCTGTTCCCGAAGGATCGAGGCCGTGAGCGAGATCATCAGGTAAATGCCCGAGAAGATCAGGAAGGCAAGCATCGTATCCTCGAAGGCGCGCGGATAGGACGGATCCTGCGAGGCGACAGGCTCGACGCTCGTTGTCAGGTAACGCACTTGCCGGTTGGCCTCGAGTTCGGTCTGCTTGAGTGTCTGCAGCGCTGTCTGCATCAAGAGATCAGCGGTGGCGAGATCGGCCTGCGCCATCTGGATCTGCGCCGTTTTCTGGGCCAGAGATGAGCCACCGGCAGTGGCGTCGGTCATCTTGGCCTCGAGTTGGGCTTGCAGATCCTGAAGGCGGCGCACATCGCCCTTCACCCCCTCAACACGCGCACGGTTGGGGCGCGGGTTGTCTTCGAGCGCGGCGAGTTGCAGCTCTTTTTCCTGAAGCTGGATCTGCACGTTGGAGATCTGCGAGCGTAGCGACGCGATGAGGCCCTCCGGGTCCACCAGCGAGCCTTCCTGTAGTGAGACAAGCTGTGCCTGCGCTTCGCGGCGCTCTTTCTTGGCTTTCTCGAGCCCCCTGCGGGCGTCGCGCATCTGGTCTTCGCGCTTGCGCTGGGAAAGGTCATCGACGCGCTGTTCCGCGTAGGAGATCAAGGCACGCGAGAAACGGGCCGCGACCTCAGGATCGGCGGCGGAAACCTCCATGCGGATCACACCCTCGGTCGGGTCGTACCCCACCTTCACGTATTTCTTGTAGAGGCTGTAGGCTTGTTCGTTGGTCGGGTTTTCCGGCAAACGCTGAATTGGGTCGATCGAGGGATCGGCGAAATGCTCTTTGAAATTCTCGTCCTTGTCGAGCCGCACCAAGGCGTCCTTGGAGACGAGGAAGGATTGGGTCGCGATGGAATCCTGATTGGTGGCGAACTGCGTGCCAGACAGGAAAGACCCGATGCCCGAACCGCCCGCATTGTCGGCCTGAAGGATGAGGAATTCCGACTTGGTCGCATACATCGGCGTGGCGATGGAGAAGAAATACCACCCGGCAATGATCGTCGGCAGGAAGACGAAGACCGCGAGGCGTGTGAACAAGAGCGCGAGACGGCGGCGGCGGCGCTTGGCGATGTCGCGCTGGATCTCGCCAATTTCACGGGCGCGCTTCTCTGCGGGGGATTGCGAATAGGTCTCGGTCGACGGCAGGGTATTGCCGCCCATCGGCAGGGTTTGGGGCAGTTGTACGCGGCCCCCGTCGCCGCCGCCGGTGCCGCCATCCGGCACCACCAGCTCGAGCATGTTGGTGCGTTGGAACGGGTCGAGACCGTTGGCGCGCAACAGGCGCACCGCGTCATAATCGGAGGTTGCGGCAAGGCCATTCTTCTGGGCCATGCGGCGGGCCATGCGCAGCTGTCGGCCGGTCAGGCCTTCGCGTTTGATCGCGTCGATTTCCTGATCCGGGCTTGTCGCGCCTTGAGCCGGGCTTTGCGGTGCGCCCTGCGGGGCGCTTGGCTTGAGCGGCGGTTGCGGCGCGGGTGGTGTGGCTGTGGTCTGTGGCGGGGTTTGTCGAGACGGCGTCGTCTCTGGCATCTCGCCGGTAAAGCGATGCGCCGGCAGATCATTGCCTTGCTCGGCCTCGGGGGTGCCGGTGCCGGAGGTCGGCGCACTGCGCCGGATACGGAACTTTTTAGCCTTGGGTTTGGTAGTCATAAAGCTGCGCGGCCTCTTCCAAGGTATCAAACATGTACAATTGGCCATTCAGGAGAACGGCCGCAGAACGGGCGAATTTTTCAAGCACTTTGGGTTTGTGCGAAACGATGATGATCGTCGTGGTGCGCAGGCGTTCCTTGAGGACGTCACCGGCGCGCTTGTTGAACTCCACATCCGTTGAAGACGGCATGCCCTCGTCGATCAAGTACATGTCGAAATCGAGAGCCAAAAGCAACGAGAAGGTGAAACGAGAGCGCATCCCCGAGGAATAGGTTCCGAGGGGTTGCTCGAAATACTCACCCAGCCCACAGAGCCAGCGGCAGAAGGCCTCGACATAGTCGGGGTCGAGACCATAGAGGCGCGCGATATAGCGGCTATTCTCGACGGCGGAGTGTTTGCTGACGACGCCGCCCATGAAACCGAGCGGGAAAGAGATCCGGCAAGAGCGGCGAATCTCGCCCTCGTCGGGTTTCTCGAGGCCCGCCATCATGTTGATCAGGGTTGTCTTGCCGGTGCCGTTCGGGGCGAGGATGCCAAGGGAGCGGCCAAGTTCAACGCGAAAGGACACGCGATCAAGGATGACCTTGCGCTGACTCCCAGTCCAGAAGGACTTACTCACGTTGTCGAATTCGAGCATTGGACGCTCCGGCTCTGCTCCGGCCAACCTTTTAACGGGTTTGGATTAACGCTCTGTACGGCGTCTTGGGCCTCAATAATGTTGTTTATATAGGTTTTTAGCAACTCTCTGCGGCAAGAATTTGACGATAAGAGACAAAAAACCGGCACGATGGTGCCGGTTTCTTGCGGTTTTCAGGGGGATTGGCCTTAGAAGTCCTGCTTTTCGACGCGGAAGAGTTTTCCCGAGAAGATCGCGATAAGAGCCGCCCCGAAGGACAAGAGCGCGCCCATTTTGGCCGCATCCTGCACCGGCCCGGCGTCGAAGGCGACAGAGGCCACAAAGAGCGAAACGGTAAAGCCGATAGCGGCGACAAAGCCGATCACCACGAGGTCGATGATGCGCATGCCCTCCGGTATCCCGAGCCGCAATGGCACGGCGGCGAGCCAGCCGAAGATGAGGATACCGACAGGTTTGCCGATCAGGAGACCTGCGAGCACAAGCCATGTGGCGTCGCCCATCGAGGAGAACTGCACCCCCGCATTGCAGAGGCCGAAGAAGAACAGGACGACTTCGACCGGGGTTTTCAGAGCGTGTTCGATCTCGTTCAACAGGTCATGCAGGTGGGTTTCGGCCTCGGAGAAAATCCCGAAGGCGCGGTCTGCGTGGGGGATCGTCGGCACGATGGGCAAGAGGCCAAGCGCCGGGTGAAGCCCCGAGCGCATGAAGGCATACCAGCTTACGGCGGCGGCGATCAGGTAGGGCAGGAACGAGAGGGTCTTGCGCACGAAGGTCGAGTTGGGGCGGTGTTGCTTGCCCCGGTCGAGGTGACGCGGGAGCCAGTTGGCGAGGACAAAGACACTCACCGCGGCGGCCAGCGACACAAGGAGCCATTCCGGCGCGAGATCGCCCGAAGGATAGAAGATCGCGAGGATAATGAGGCCCGCAGCGTCATCGGCAATCGCCAAGAGCAGCAGGAAGCGCACCGCCGGGTGGCCTGCGCCAAAGACGAGGCGACCGACGAGATAGGAGAAGGCGATATCTGTCGCGGTTGGGATGGCCCAGCCATTGGCGACAGCGTTGTAGGTATCTGAGCCAAGCACCATCGCAAGGCCGAGATAGACGGCGATCGGACCGAACATGCCACCTGCCGTGGCAAAGAGCGGCGTCGCGGCGCGTTTTCCGCGTAGGCTGCCGTTCTCGAGGATCACGGCCTCCCAGACTTCCTTGGCCGCGATGGCAAAGAAGAAGGCCATGAGGAGGTCATTGACGAGGTAGTGCAGCGTCAGGGTGCGATACTCGCCATGAGCATGGCCAATCGGGGCGTGGTCCCAGAGGACCATTTCAACGAAGTCATGATAGCTCGTGTAGTCGACATTGGCCCAGACCAGCGCGATCACCGCGCCGAGAATAAGGAGCAGCGAATACTCGGTCAGAAAATTCCAGACGCGATACATGGGGCCTCCACTGTTGGTCTTCTTTGTTTTTATCGTTCAACAGGGAGTAGCCGAAATTCGCCATTCGGGCAACGAAACCCGGTGCAAAGAAAGCCATGTGCGGCAAAAAGAGTATTTTGCCGCACATGTTTGTTCTGTCTCAAAGGGACTTAGGCGAGGGATTGCCAGGCCAGACCGGCAAGGAAGGCGCCGAGCATGGCAAAGCCGATATAGGCGGCAAAGACCCGAGGTTTCACCAGTGCCCAGACCGCGATGGCGGCGGGGATACAGCTCACGCCGCCTGCTATCACGAAGCTCATCGCGGCACCGTTCGACATGCCCTGTTGCAGGAGCGCATCGACAAGCGGCACGGCGGCATAGCCGTTGAGGTAAGCCGGCGCCCCGACAAGTGCGCCGAGCATGATCGGCACGACGCCCGCGCCCCCGAGGATCCCCGCGACAAGGTCTGCCGGGACATAGCGGATCATGATCGCTTCGATGACATAGGCGATGGCAAGCCACTTGAGCAGGAACACTCCGTTCTCAACCACCGCTTCGCGGAAGCTCTCGCGGCGCTCTGCCTCGCCCCAGAATTTCCAAACCGGTGCACCCGAGAAGGGTTTCTTGACGCCACAGCAGCCCCCGACCTGTGGTTTCTCACGCAGCGGATCGGCAAAGACCACGGATTTGGCAAAGAGCATGGTCAGCGCCCCGCCCATGAGGCCAAGGCCGACGGCGGCGAAAGTCTTGGCGATGGCGAAGTCAAGGCCGAGGGTGCCTGCGGTGATCGAGAACATCGCGGGGTCCATCAGGGGCGATGCAAGCCAGAAAGCCATGACCGCCGAGAGTGGCGCGCCCACAGCAAGAAGGGCGGCAATGAAGGGGATGACCTGACAGGAGCAGAAGGGCGAGAGGCCGCCCAGAAGCGCAGCGAAGACGATCATGCGCAGCTCGCGCCCCTCAAAAGCCTTGGCGAGCAGGTTCTCGGCGCCTGAGGCCTTGAGATAGCCGATGGCAAGCACGGCAAAGAGGATGAAAGGCGCGGTGCTAAGCAAGGCCTCGAGCGCAAAGCGGATCGTGTCGCCGAGATGGGCGAAATCAAAGATGGCCTGCAAGGCGAGGATGACGACAAGCGCGAGCCACGCCTTGTCGATCTGTTTCCAACGACTCGAAAGCGGGGTGTGTCCGTGGGTCGTGTCAGCCATGGTCGTGGTCCTTGTTCGGAGACGCGCAATCGGCGCAGCATTCCTTGAGCAGAAATGCGGAAAGCGCGCGGATTTCATCGTAAGCGACCGCTGCGCAAATGATCGAGCGGCCATGCTTCTGTTGGGTGACGAGGCCCGCCTGGGCCAGGATCTTCATGTGGTGGGTCAGCGTCGAACCGGTCACGCCGGTGCGGTTGCCCAACTCGCCGATGGACAGCCCCTCTTCGCCGGCACGCACAAGCACGCGCAGCACCGAGAGCCGTTGTTCAGAACCGAGCGCCGCAAAGGTCGAGGCGGCGACGGTGAGCGAGATATCGTCTGTTGATTCGTGTTTCATATTTTTAGAAATATCGAAATGATTTCCGGTGGGCAAGAATTATTTCGACGATGTTCGAAATGACTGCCTCTTCCCGTTCGGCCGCGTTTGACGCACACTCGCACATCATGAGCAACGATCTGGTTCAGGAAATTCGCGCCTGCCGTCTTTGCGCCGAGCGGTTCAAGGACACTGCGACGGCGCATAGTCCGCGGCCTGTGGTCTGGTTCCGGCCCGGCGCGCGGGTGTTGATTGTCGGGCAAGCCCCCGGCGCGCGGGTGCATGAGAGCGGGCGACCGTTTACGGATCCATCTGGGGATCGGCTTCGGGCGTGGCTCGGGATTGACGAGGCCCTGTTCTATGACCGCGACATGTTTGCGATCCTGCCGATGGGGTTTTGCTTTCCGGGCTATGATGCCAAGGGCAGTGACCTGCCACCGCCGCCGATTTGTGCCAAGACATGGCGGGCAAGTGTGATGGCAGCACTTGGCGAGGTGCGGTTGACGCTGGTTGTCGGGGGCTATGCGCAGAAATGGCATCTGGGTGGCAAACTTGGTGTGACCGAGACGGTGCGACGCTGGCGCGACCATGCGCCGGAGCTCTACCCCTTGCCTCATCCGTCGTGGCGCAATACGGCATGGCTCAGGAAAAACCCGTGGTTCGAGGCAGAGCTTCTGCCCGACCTGCGCCAGAGGCTCGAAGAGGTGTTGCGATGAGTGAAGAAACCCCGCTGGACCGCGCGCATGCGGCGATGGAGGCCGCAGCGCAGGATGATGCCGCCCGCCTTCGGTTCTTTGAACGGCTGGCGGATGTGGAGCTTTTCCTGCTGCTGAGCAAGGAAGCGGCGGATGACAAGATCGCGCCGGAGGTGTTCGACCTCTCGGATCACCGCTTTGTCCTCGTGTTTGATACCGAGGAGCGCCTGTCGCAATTTGTTGGCAAGCCCGCGCCCTATGCGGCGCTCTCAGGGCGGATCATCGCCTCGATGCTGGGCGATCAGGGGATCGGTCTTGCGGTCAATCTCGAGGTGGCGCCGTCGTCGATCCTGATCCCGCCAGAGGCGCTGGGCTGGCTGACGGAGACGCTGACGCATGCGCCGGACGAGATCGCGGCACGGGCCGAGAGTTTCGAGCGCCCGACAGGATTGCCGGAGATCTTGCTCAGCGCTCTGGATCAGAAGCTTGCCACGGCGGCGGGGTTGGCGAAATCCGCTTACCTTGTCGGTGTGACCTATGAGAGCGGCGCCAAGGGCCATCTTCTTGGGGTCGTGGATGCGGTGGATGCGGCGCAGGGGGCCTTGGCCAAGGCGGTGTCTGAGGCGCTGACGTTCTCCGGGATCGAAGCGGGGGCGCTTGATGTGGCGTTTTTTGCCAGCAGTGACCCGGTCTCGGCACAGCTCGCGCGGGTGGGGTTGCGCTTTGACCTGCCCGAGCCGGAACAGCCGCGCGACTACTCGCCGGTAATGCCCGGTAGCGATCCCGACAATCCCCCTAAGCTCCGGTAGTCCAGCGGCGCGCCGCCACGGCGGCGCACAGGATGAGCGCCTTTGGCGCAGATCAGGGGCCAGCCCCTCACGTTGCTTTTGCCGCGGCAAAAGCAACGCTCACCCCGAGATATTTCCGGCAAGAGGAAGAGGGGGCAGCGCGCCCTAGTAGCCGGCCTCGCGATTGACGAGGTGCAGGAAAGGTTCGCCCGCCTCACCGCGGCGGATATTCTCGGCGATGACCTCGCTTGCCGTGCCGGGGCGGGTTTCCGAGGCGATATGCGGCGTGACCGTGACCTTGGGGTGGGCCCAGTAGGGATGGTCCGACGGCAGGGGTTCTGTGCGGAAGACATCAAGTGTCGCATGGCCTATCTGGCCCGTATCGAGCGCCGCGAGGAGCGCGCCGTCGTCGATCAGGGGGCCACGTCCGGGATTGATGATGCAGGCACCTTTGGGCATGAGCGCGAGGGTTTCGGCCTTCAGCGTGTTCTCGGTCGCGGGGGTGTTGGGCAGGAGCAGCACAAGGATTTCTGCGGTGGAGAGCGCGGCGCGCAGGCCATCCGCGCCGTGAAGGCAGGTCAGGCCTTCGATCTCCTTCGGGTTGCGGCTCCAACCGGTGACCGGGAACCCGAGACTTGCCAGTGTCTCGCCACAGGCGCGCCCGAGAGCTCCGAGGCCGAGGATCGTCACGGGGCGGTCTTCGGCAAGCGGCGGTACGAAGCTGCGCCATTCGCCATCCTGGCCGTGAATGTGCAGGTCCATGCCGAGGTGATGGCGCAGCGTGTGGCCCGTCACCCACTCGCGCATGCCTTGGGTTAAGCCGTGATCGACCATACGGGCGAGCGGTTGGGTCAGGGTCGGGTTAGTGACCACGTCTTCAACCCCGGCCCAGAGGTTCAGCACGGCCTTGCAGCGGCTGTAGGGGGTGAAATCTTGCACGTCGCCATTGGGGGCATAGACGATATAGTCGACCTCTTCCGGCGCGAATGCCGTGCGCAAGTCAGCGTCCAGACCGGCCTGCGAGAAGGCCTTGCGCAGCGGGGCTTCATAGGTGGCCCAGCGTTCGGGGCGGGCGGCGAAAAGGACGTTGATCATGTGGCGAATACTCCGGACATATCGGCGAAGCCCTTGATTTCGATCGGATTGCCGGAGGGATCGCGGAAGAACATGGTGCTTTGCTCGCCGGGTTCGCCGGCGAAGCGGGTGAAAGGCGCAAGGACGAACTCGACGCCGGCGGCCTTGAGCCGCTCTGCAAGGGCGTCCCACTCGGCCTTGGAGAGGATCACGCCGAGATGCGGCATCGGTACGAGGTGGTCGCCGACATGGCCCGTCGCGGCGGTGGAGAAGGGCGTGCCTAGATGAAGCGAAATCTGGTGGCCGAAAAAGTTGAAATCGACCCAGGTCTCGGTACTGCGGCCCTCGGTGCATCCCAGGAGATCGCCGTAAAACGCCCGCGCTTCGGCAAGGTCGGTGACGTTATAGGCCAAGTGAAAAATCGACATGGAGGTTCCCTTCGCTGCGTTTCGCCAGTGAGGCCATATCTGGCGCGCGGTGGCAACCCGTTCTCCCGAACTTCACCTTTGCGAAAATACTCCGGGGTGAGCCATGCTTTGGCCGAGGCAAAAGCATGGCGAGGGGCTGGCCCCTCGCGGGCCCCGCGCGCGGAGCG
This sequence comes from Shimia sp. FJ5, assembly GCF_032918335.1. Classification (NCBI taxonomy): domain Bacteria; kingdom Pseudomonadati; phylum Pseudomonadota; class Alphaproteobacteria; order Rhodobacterales; family Roseobacteraceae; genus Shimia; species Shimia sp. FJ5. The sequence goes on from NZ_JAWJUV010000002.1 coordinate 662,344, forward strand.
CGTGGGGCAACGCCCAACGCTTTGAGGCGCGGCTTTGCCGCGTCGAAAAGGGGCGGGAGCGCGCCTTAGCGCGGGCGATGCACGTGGGCGCTCTGCACAAGTCCGAAGGCGACGAGCAGCACCAGCATGGCCGAACCGCCGTAGCTCACGAGCGGCAATGGCACGCCGACGACGGGGGCCATGCCCATGACCATCGACATGTTGACGGCGAAAAACAGGAAGAAGGTGGCCGCAATGCCCAGCATGAGGAGCGAAGAAAAGCGGTCTCGATTGCGCAGGGCAGCGATGACACAAAAGACGATGATGAACCCATAGAGCGTCAGGAGGGACATCCCCCCGACAAAGCCAAATTCCTCTGCCAGTGTCGTGAAAATAAAGTCAGTGTGTTTCTCGGGCAGGAAGTTCAGCCGCGATTGTGTGCCTTGCATGAAGCCGCGCCCGGTCCAGCCGCCAGAGCCGAGGGCGATCTTGGATTGGGTGATGTGATAGCCTGCGCCGAGCGGGTCGCTTGAAGGGTCAAGAAACGTGTCGATGCGGCGATATTGGTAGTCCTTAAGGAGCTGCCACGTCGTGCCGCGCGATTGGAAGACGGCGGTCACGAGGCCGACGCCCATGGCGATCACGGCGGCGAAATAGCCCCAGTGGACGCCCGCCATGAACATCACCATGCCACCCCCCGCGAGCAGGAGGATCGAGGTGCCGAGGTCCGGTTGGCGCAGCACGAGGGCTGTGGGCAGGAGGATGAGCGCGATCGGTGGCAAGAGCCAGAGCGGGCGCGACGTGCGATTGGGCGAGAGCCAGTCGTAATAGGCCGCAAGCGCCATCACGAGGGTGATCTTCATCAGTTCCGAGGGTTGTAGGCGCATGAAACCAAGGTCAATCCAGCGTTGCGCGCCCATACCGACGCTGCCCATCACTTCGACGAGGATGAGCAAGAGGATCGTGCCACCATAGGCAATCCACGAGAGGCTGCTCCAGAACCAGATCGGCACCATGGCCACGATGAGCATCAGGGTCAGGCCCATGCCGAAGCGTTTGAGCTGAGGTTCGGCCCATGGATCCGGATTGCCGCCTGCGACCGAGTAGAGCATCAGGAAGCCAACCCCGGCGACGGCACAGAGCAAGAGGATCAGCGGCCAATGCAGGTAGAGGAGTTTGCGCGGGCCGGTGGGGACATGTTTGATCGAATACTCGAGATAGCTCATACCCGATCGCCCCCGACATTGCCGTCGCGATCAGGGATCAGGGCGTTGAGGCGCTCCTGCTGGCTCTTGATGCGGTCGCGGTCTTTCCTCGGGTAGGCCTCGAGCGGCGGTGTGCTGCCATGCAAGGCGCGTAGCGTAATGTCACGGGCGATGGGCGCGGCGGCGGTCGAGCCGCCCCCGCCGTGTTCCACCACGACGGCCACGGCAATGCGCGGCGCATCGTAGGGCGCGAAGTTCACAAAGAGCGCGTGGTCGCGGCGCTCCCACGGCAGGTCTTCGTTGCGAGTCACCCCGGCGGCCCGTTCGGCGGCGGTAATGTTGCGGACCTGGCTGGTGCCGGTCTTGCCTGCCATGCGGTAGGCATCGTCGATGATGCGGCTACCGTAGGCGGTGCCGCGGCGGTTGTTGGACACGTCGAACATCGCCTTGCGGATATGGCGCAGGTTGTTCTCGTTCACGCCAAGAGGCTCAGCGGGACCGCCGCCTGTCTCGACGCCATCAATGGATTTCACGAGGCGCGGCATGATCTCGCGTCCGGTGGCGAGGCGGGCGGTCATCACCGCCAGTTGCAAGGGCGAAGCGAGGACAAAGCCCTGTCCGATCGACGCGTTGACCGTATCGCCGACCAGCCACTGTGCGCCGCGCACGGTTTCTTTCCATTCGCGAGACGGGTTGAGGCCGCTGGCGATCCCGGAGAGCGGCAGGTCAAAGCGTTGGCCAAGACCAAGGCGTTCCGACATGGCCGAAAGCCTGTCGATGCCAAGCTCGAGCGCCACCTTGTAGAAAAAGACATCACAGCTTTCGCGGAGGGCTTGTTGCAGGGTCATGTGCCCGTGGCCGACCCGTTTCCAGCAGTGGAACCGGCGGTTGGAGACCTCGAGGTGGCCCGGACACCAGACGGTGTCTTCGGAATCGATGACTCCCGCTTCGAGCGCGGCCAGCGCGGTGACCATCTTGAAGGTCGAGCCGGGCGGGTAGGTGCCTTGAACGGATTTGGCGGCCAGCGGGCGATAGGTATTCTCGGTCAGGGCGCCGTAGTCGGCGACGGAAATCCCGGTGACAAAGAGGTTGGGGTCGAAACTCGGCGCGGAATTCAGGGCGAGAAGGTCGCCGGTTTCGCAATCCATGACGATGGCGGCGGCGCTTTCCTCTCCGAGGCGGGCCTGCACATAGGATTGAAGCGTTTGGTCCAGCGTCAGTTGCAGGTCGGCGCCGGGCTGGCCCTCGCGGCGGTCAAGCTCGCGCATGACGCGGCCCACAGAGTTCACCTCGACCCGCTTAGTCCCGGCCTTGCCGCGCAACAGGTCTTCGTGTTTGGCCTCGACGCCGACCTTGCCAAGCTGGAAGCGCGGGATGCGCAGGAGCGGGTCCGGGTCCTCGATCTTGGAGAGATCATAGTCGGACACTGGGCCGACATAGCCGACGACATGGGCAAAGTCGCCTTTGATCGGGTAGCGCCGCGACAGGCCGACCTCGGGCGTGATGCCGGGCAGGGCGGGGGCATTGACGGCAACGCGGCTCATCTCTTCCCAGCTCACGTGATCGGCGAGTGTCACCGGTAGGAACGGCGCCGACCGGGCCATCTCGGTGCGGGCGCGTTCGAGTTTTACCGGATCGAGAGATACGAGGGTCGACAGGTGGTCGATGACCTTGTCCACGTCGCCTGCGTCTTCTCGGACGATGGTGATGCGGTAGGAGGGTTGATTGACGGCGAGGGGCGTGCCGTTCCGGTCGAAAATCTCGCCACGTGTCGGCGGCAAGAGGCGGATGTTGATCCGGTTTTCCTCGGCCAGAAGGCGGTATTGATCGGCCTGATCGACCTGCAGATGCCGCATGCGCAGGCCGAGCATGGCCATGAATCCGATCTGCGCGCCACCAAGGAGAAGCGCGCGCCGGGTCAGGCGACGATGGCTTTCTGCCGTATCTGCAACGGGGCGTTTCATGGCTGCCTCGCAAAGGTGTCTCCGTCGCCAGGTTGTGGTTTGCGCAGGCCAAGCAGGAACTGCGAGGCGAAGACCACAACCGGGTAGGCGACGATGCTTGTCACAAGGCGCATGAGGGCAAGGCCAAGTGGCGGCTGATCAAGCAGGAAGATAGCATAGGCGAGCCGTTCTGCCAGCGCGATGGCAATCATCAGCGCAGCAATGGTCAGCCATTCATTGGGGAAGGAGGCATCGCGCAGTGCGATGGTTCTTTTGCGCAGGGCCTGGCGGGCGATGACCATGAACGCCGCGAGCAACCCCGGCGGGCGCATCAGGAGGAAATCGGCCAAGAGCACCACGGCGCCCACAGCAAGCACCGGCACATAGTCCGGGCGGCGCGCGGCCCATGCAAGGGTCAGGACCATGATCCAGTCAGGCCCGGCCCAGCCACGCGGCACGGTCTGAAACGGCAGCAGCGCCAGCGCAAGGCACAGGAGCGACAGCCCGATATAGGCAAGCCGCATGGGCCATTTCGGAGAGCGTGCGCCGGACTCAGCCATTGTCCCCCTCCGTGGCCTCGGACGACGGGGCAGGGGCAGAGGAGGCAGCGGGCAGTTCGGGACCAATCAGGGCGCCGGGATTGTGGATGCGTTCGCGTCCGTGATGGCGCAGCACGCGCAGGTATTCGAGCCGCTCGTAATCGGCGGCAAGGCGGACACGCAGGCGACCACCGGGATCGCTGGCCACCTGACCGACGAGGAGGCCGGGCGGGAAAACCCCTCCGTCGCCAGAGGAAATCACCCGGTCACCAGGCCGCACCAGTTCGCGGTTCTCGAGAAAGTCGATATGCGGCGCGGGGGTGTTGTCGCCGACCACGAGGCCGCGTTGGCCTGAGGGTTGGACGATCACCGGAATACGCGAGGAACTATCGGTGAGCAGGATCACGCGGCTTGTATTGTCACCAGTGCCAGAGACGCGACCGACGAGCCCGATGCCATCCATCGCCGCCCAGCCATCCACCAACCCGTCGCGCGACCCGATATTGAGCAGCACGGACTGGCGGAACGGAGAGCCGCTATCAGCCAGAACAACGCCGGTGATGAAGGTCAGACGCGGATCAAGGCGCACGTTGTTGAGATCGAGCAGGCGGGCGTTTTCCTGTTCGAGTTGAAGCGCGGCCTCTTTCCAGGCTTTCATTTGCTGCAACTCGCGGCGCAGTTCGCGGTTCTGCTCGGCAAGGCGTTGATAAGATTGCAGGTCTCTGAAGAGCGCGACGGTTGTCGTAACCGGGGTCATGGCCCAGTCAAACGAGGGCATGACGCGGTCGACGACTTGGGCGCGGAAGCGTTCAACGCGGGGAGAATCGATGCGCCAGACGAGGAAGATCCCGAGCAGAACAACGATCAGCACGCCCAGAAGAAGCCGCTTGAGCGGCGCGATATAGTCTTCGCCTTGTGTCCGATCCCGGGCCAAGCTTTCCCCTACTCAGGTTCGTTGCGCATGGTGCGCCAGACGGGCGGCGCGGGCCTCAGCTATCGTAGTCGATGGCGTGGCGCAGTTGCTTTTCGTATTCAAGCGCCTTGCCGGTGCCCATGGCAACACAGTTCAGCGATTCATCGGCGATGGAGACGCCGAGGCCGGTCTGTTCGCGCAGGGCGAGGTCGAGGTCGCCGAGGAGGGCGCCACCGCCAGTCAGCATCACGCCACGATCGACGATGTCGGCGGCGAGGTCCGGTGGCGTTGCTTCGAGCGCGGTCATCACGGCTTCGCAAATCTGCTGCACCGGTTCGGCAAGCGCTTCGGCCACCTGGGCCTGTGAAATCTCGGTCTCTTTGGGCACGCCGTTCAGAAGGTCGCGGCCGCGGATTTGCATCGAGGTGCCACGCCCGTCATCGGGCATGCGGGCGGTGCCGATCTGGGTCTTGATGCGTTCCGCGGTCGACTCTCCGACAAGGAGGTTCTGGTTGCGGCGCAGGTAGTTGATGATCGCCTCGTCCATGCGGTCGCCACCGACGCGGACAGAGCGCGCGTAGACGATATCGCCAAGCGAGAGAACGGCGACTTCGGTCGTGCCGCCGCCGATGTCGACGACCATGTTGCCGGTCGGATCGGTGATCGGCATGCCAGCCCCGATGGCGGCTGCGATGGGTTCGGCGATGAGGCCTGCGCGGCGGGCGCCAGCGGACAGAACCGATTGACGAATAGCCCTTTTTTCAACGGGGGTTGCGCCGTGGGGCACGCAGACGATGATCTTGGGCTTGGAGAAGGTCGAGCGTTTGTGGACCTTGCGGATGAAGTGTTTGATCATCTCTTCGGCCACGTCGAAATCGGCGATCACGCCGTCGCGCATCGGGCGGATGGCCTCGATGGAGCCGGGGGTTCGACCAAGCATCAGTTTGGCGTCTTCACCGACGGCGAGAACCTTCTTGACGCCGTCCTTGACGTGATAGGCGACCACGGAGGGTTCGGACAGGATCACGCCCTTCCCCTTGACATAGACCAGCGTGTTCGCCGTTCCGAGGTCGATGGCCATGTCGGAGGTGAACAGACCGCCCAGATTTCCCAGCATACGTATTTCTTCCCACAGAAATTCCATTTGGGCCCGCGACTCTGCAAATCCCGGGCCGATGCCCCTTATAGTCATGGGAGGGGGCGACGGAAAGGCCACATGAGGGGAAATCAGCGTGTTTCCGCCCGTGATTCATGGGTCAGGTTAACGCATTGGCAGACCGGGAAACGCGGATCGGTATCACGTCGGTATTCCGTCGGTATCGCGTCTGTGCGGTTTCGCGCGGCGGCGAGGTGAACGGTACGCGCGCTCAGGGAGTGAATTCGCCGCAAAGAGAGCGTTCGAGGTGGGCGCGGCGGGTGGCTGGATCGGGGCTTTCGGCGAGGGTATAGGCGAGTTTGGCATAGGCGGCCTCGACCGTCATGTCGCGCCCGTCGACCACGCCATGATCGAGGAGGATCGCGGCGGCGGCGTAGGTGCCAAGGACCATGCCGCCCTCGGGACATTGAGACACGGCGAGCACGGGGATGTCGCGGGCGCGGGCGGTGGCGAGCGCGCGGGCGAGGCCAGGGGTTCCGGGGGCGGTGCCCGAGCCGTAGCAACGCAGGATCAACCCGTCACAGGTCTCGGCAGCATGTTGGAAGAGGTCGGTTGGGACGCCGGGTGCGACCGAGAGAAAGGCCGTTTTGGCCGGGCCGGTCGTATGGCGAAGGAGCGTATCCCCAAGGCGGCGCGGAGCGATGTCGGAGGGATCGGCCGCAAAGGCATCCAAGGCGCGGGAATGGGATTTGCGCACCCGCGCGCCATGCAAGAGGCGTCCTGCAAATTGCACCCAGACCCCGGCGGGCGCGCCATGCGCCGCAACGATCGCGTCGAGGAGGTTCTGTCCGCCGTCCGAGCCCTCGACCGTGAGCGGCAACATTGCTCCGGTCAGGATCACCGGCTTGCCTAGCCCCTCAAGCGCGAAACAGAGCGCGGCGGCGGTATAGGCGAGCGTGTCGGTGCCATGGGTGACGAGGAAGGCGTCATAGGCGGCGTACTGGTCCGCGATGGTCGCGGCGATGCGGTCCCAGTCGGCGGGCGTCGCGTTGGCGCTATCGATGAGCGGGGAGAGCAGGCAGAGGTCGACGGTATCGGGTGCATGGGCGGCGAGAAACCCCTCGACCACACCCTCGGCCGGGGCAAATCCCGCGTCGGTCGCCACCATGCCAATCGTGCCGCCTGTATGGATCAGAAGGGTTTTCATGGGTGTATCTCCTTCTGAGGGGCGACCAAGGCCCTTCGAGGGGCCTTGGGGACCGTGTTTCGCAGCACGTCTTTCAAGCGGTTTTGAAACCGCTTGGCGCTGGCTCAGCCCATATCGCGATAGGAGATCTCGCGCGTGTCAGCGCCTTCGCCCATCTTGGCGCGCCGCACCAGCAGGCGGTTCAGCGCGTTGATATAGGCCTTGGCCGAGGCGACCACGGTATCGGTGTCGGCGGATTGGCCGGTCACGACATTGCCGTTCTCCTCGAGGCGGACCGAGACGGTCGCCTGTGCGTCCATGCCTTCCGTCACGGCGTGCACCTGATAGAGTTGCAGGCGCGCCTCGTTGGGATGGATTTCGCGCACGGCCTTGAAGGTCGCGTCCACCGGGCCATCGCCATAGGCGGTGGCCGAGATGTCCTTGCCGTTGATCTCCATCTCGACGGTCGACTCGGCCTGACCACCAGTGCCGCAGATCACTTTCATCGACACCAGTTTGAGCGCATCGCTCTCGTCGTCCCCGCCCACACGCATCAGTGCGATGAGGTCGTCGTCCATCACCTCTTTCTTGCGGTCAGCGAGATCCTTGAAGCGCACGAACACGTCCTTGAGCTGGTTGTCGCCCAGTTCAAAGCCCAGATGCTCGAGCTTGTCGCGCAGCGCGGCGCGGCCGGAGTGTTTGCCCAAGGGCAGCGACGTGCCTGCGAGACCGATATCCTCGGGGCGCATGATCTCGAAGTTCTCGCGGTTCTTCAGCATGCCGTCCTGGTGGATGCCGCTTTCGTGGGCGAAGGCGTTCTTGCCGACGATGGCCTTGTTGAACTGCACCGGGAAGCCCGACACGGTCGCGACGCGGCGCGAGATGGCCATGATCTTGGTGGTGTCGACGCCGGTCGTCCACGGCATGATGTCGTGGCGGGTCTTCATCGCCATCACCACCTCTTCGAGGGCGGTGTTGCCGGCGCGTTCGCCGAGGCCGTTGATGGTGCATTCGATCTGACGTGCACCGCCTGCGACGGCGGCCAGCGCGTTGGCTGTCGCCATGCCGAGGTCGTTGTGGCAGTGGGTCGCGAAGATGACCTCGTCGGCGCCCGGCACGGTTTCGATCAGGCGGCGGATCAGGTCGGCCGATTCCTCTGGCGCGGTATAGCCCACGGTGTCGGGGATGTTGATCGTGGTGGCGCCCGCCTTGATGGCGATCTCGATCACGCGGCAGAGATAGTCCCATTCGGTGCGCGTCGCGTCCATTGGCGACCATTGCACGTCCTCGCAGAGGTTGCGGGCGCGGGTCACGGTCTCGTGGATCTTGTCGGCCATCTCGTCCATGGTCAGGTTCGGGATCGCCCGGTGCAGCGGCGAGGTGCCGATGAAGGTATGGATGCGGTTCTTCTCGGCGTGTTTGACCGCCTCCCAGCAGCGGTCGATATCGGCGAAATTGGCGCGCGCGAGGCCGCAGATGCGGCTATTGACGGCGTTCTTGGCGATCTCGCTCACGGCGGCAAAGTCGCCCTCAGAGGCGATCGGGAAGCCCGCTTCGATGATGTCGACGCCCATCTCGTCGAGCATGCCCGCGATCTCGATCTTCTCGTCGTGGGTCATGGTGGCGCCGGGGGATTGCTCGCCGTCGCGCAGGGTCGTGTCGAAAATCAGGACGCGGTCCTGGGGTTTGGTATCAGTCATGTCGATTGTCTCGTGTTCTTCTGGGGTCGGCTATTCGGGGTCGGCGCTGTCCATACTGAGCGGCCCGCGCCGAAGCGCGCTCAGCGGAGGCTGAGAAGAAGAAGGAGGTCACGGGGACGCAGGTCGCGCGCGGCAACCTGTGCATTGTGGATATGAGAAACCCGTGTCATGGGGGCGGACTATACGGAACATGGTCCAAAAGGGAAGAGGCTTTTTGCAGATCGCGGCAAAGCAGGAGCGATTGACTTCCACGCGTCCTGCGCCACCTTTGCCCCCCATGACAGGAACACGGGCATTGGTCATCGGCGCCTCGGGCGGTATTGGCGGCGCGCTTTGTGCGGCGCTTGCGGCGCGAGGCGTGGCGGTGACCGGGTTATCGCGGCGCGAAAACGGTCTGGAGATCACCGACGAGGCCTCGGTCGAGGCCGTGCTCGGCGGGGTGACACCGGGGGTCGACATGATCCTCGTCGCGACCGGGGCGCTTCATGGTGCGGGCCAGCCGCCAGAGAAATCCCTGTGCAGTCTGAGCGCGGCGGCGCTTGCGGATCAATACGCGGTCAATGCGATCGGCCCGGCGCTGATCCTGCGCCATGCGCCGCGCCTTTTGCGTCGCGACCGGCGGGCGGTCTTTGCGGCGATCTCGGCGAAGGTCGGGTCCATTGGGGATAACCAGTTGGGCGGTTGGTATAGCTACCGTGCGGCCAAAGCGGCGTTGAACCAGATCGTCCACACCGGCGCCATCGAACTGGCGCGTTCTCACCGCGAGGCGATCTGTGTGACGCTGCATCCGGGCACCGTGGCGACGCAATTTACCGCGGATCACAAGGCGCACCGGAAGCATAGCCCGGAGGAAAGCGCCGAGAACCTTCTTACAGTGCTCGAAAACCTCACTCCGGACGACACGGGTCAGTTCTATAGCTGGGACGGCACGCGTCTTCCTTGGTGAAGCGCCTTGTCTTCTTCTTGGTGAAAATACCTCAGGGGGTCTGGGGGACAGCGTCCCCCAGCTACGCCCAACGCTTTCGGGTGCAGCTTTGCTGCGCCGCGAAAGGGGCGGGAGCGCCGCCTCTCGATTAGGAATTACCCGTCGGTCTTGAGGGCGTTGTTTTCCCAGGTGCCGGAGCTTTCGTCGCCATTGGCATAGCGCATCGTGCCTTCGCCCTGACGTTTGCCGGACTTGAACATGCCCTCATAGACATCGCCATTGGCATAGGTTGCGACGCCGCGGCCGCTGATCTCGCCGTTTTGCCATTCACCGGCATATTTGAACCCGTCTTCCATGGTGATCTCGCCGACACCGTGGCGCTGGCCGTTGGCGAACTGGCCTTCATAGACCGAGCCATCCGGGTAGGAGGCGGTGCCGATGCCATGGCGCTGGCCGTCGACCCATTCGCCCTCGTAGCGATAGTCGCCGGTCTCTGTCGAATAGGTCATCACGCCCTGCCCGTGGTTGCGGGCATTGTGGAACTGGCCGACATAGGTCAGCCCGTTGGCGAAGGTCGCAGTGCCGGACCCTTCGATCACCCCGGCTTCCCATTCGCCTTCATAGGTCGACCCGTCCGGGTATGTGATCTTGCCAGTGCCATCGGCGAGGTCTTCGCGGAATTCTCCGACATAGACCGACCCGTCGGGATAGGTCACGGTGCCGTTGCCTTCGATATGTCCAGCGACCCAGTTGCCGACATAGTGATAGCCGTCCGCGCCTTTGAATTCGCCTTGGCCGTGGCGTTTGTCGGCTTCAAAGCTGCCTTCATAGGTGTCGCCATTGGCATAGATCACCCGACCTTGCCCCTGACGCTGTCCGGCGACGAGATCGCCTTCGTAAATATCGCCATTGGGCTGAATGAGTTTGCCCGTGCCTTCGATCTGGCCCGCTGCCCAGAGGCCCTCGTAGATGAGACCGTCATCGGTTGTCAGCACGCCTTGACCAGAGCGTTCGCCCGCGACGATCTCGCCTTGGTAGGTGGCGCCGTCGGGATAGCTGATGGTGCCTTGGCCTTCCTTGACGCCATTGACCCAATCGCCTTCATAGACGTAGCCACCGGGCGACAGCATGGTGCCCTTGCCGTGATGCATGGCGTTCTTAAACCCGCCCTCATAGCGCACCCCGTTGGCATAGACCGCGACGCCCTGGCCGTTGATCTTGCCGTCTTTCCATTCCCCTTCATAGGTGCCGCCGTCGGTAAATGTGATCTTGCCGATGCCTTCGGGTTTGCCTTTGGCGAACTCGCCGACATAGACCGACCCGTTGGGAAAGCGTGCCTGGCCTTCGCCGCGGATTTCGCCTTCGACCCATGCGCCCGTATATTCATAGCCATTGGGGAGGCGGTAGCTTCCGGTGCCGTGTTGCAGCCCGTCCTTGAAGGTGCCTTCATAGACGCCGCCGTCATCATATTGCTTGGTCAGGATTTCCCCATCCTGCGCCGCCACGGGCGCAGACCATGCACCCATGGTCATGAGAACGGCGAGAGTGATCGTCCGCTTTGTGATCGCCTGTTTTCTGCTCATATTCATCCCCTCGGGCCAAGCCCGGTCACGTGCGTGGCGTTTTGCGAATCCTAGAACAGGGGCGGTTTCGGGGCAACGCCTTTTGCCTTGGCTCTTCCCCTCACGCGTGCATCTGCTAAATCTGCGACGAAGAAATGCGACAGGAGAGCCTGATGGCCGACAGTTTCCGTCTCACCATGGCACAGGTCAACCCGGTGATGGGCGACCTTGAAGGCAACGCCGCCGAGGCGCGTCGCGTCTGGCAGGAAGGCAAAGCGGCGGGGGCGGACCTCGTGGCGCTGCCGGAGATGTTCATCACTGGCTATAACGCGCAAGACCTGATCCTCAAGCCAGCGTTTCAAAAGGCCGCAATGGCGGAGATCGAGGCGCTGGCCCGCGATTGCGCCGATGGCCCGGCGCTTGCCATTGGTGGGCCGCTGGCCGAGGACGGGGCGCTCTACAACGCTTATTTCATCTGTCGCGGTGGCAAGATTGTGCACCGCCAGCGCAAGCACCACCTGCCGAATTACACGGTCTTCGACGAAAAACGCCTGTTCGATGCCGGGCCGCTTGGCGGGCCGTATGACGTCGGCGGCGTGCGGGTCGGCTCGCCCATCTGTGAGGATGCGTGGTTCGAGGATGTCTCGGAGACCATGGAAGAAACCGGGGCGGAGATTCTCGTGGTGCCCAACGGCTCGCCCTATTATCGCGACAAGTTCGACCGCCGGATGAGCCACATGGTCGCCCGGGTGATCGAGACAGGCCTGCCGCTGGTCTATCTGAACATGGTCGGTGGTCAGGACGATCAGGTGTTTGACGGCGGCTCATTTGTGCTCAACCCCGGTGGTGAGCTGGCGGTGCAGCTCCCGGTCTTCGACAAGCGCGTGGTGCATGTGGATTTCACCCGTACCGACACCGGTTGGCGCGCGGCGCATGGCGAAAAGGCGGTGCTGCCCGCGGGCGAGGAACAGGATTACCGCGTCTGCACAGAAGCGCTGCGCGATTACATGGGAAAGACCGGGTTTTCCAAGGTGCTTCTTGGTCTCTCGGGTGGGATCGACTCGGCGCTCGTGGCGACGATCGCGGTCGATGCGCTCGGGGCGGAGAATGTGCGCTGCGTGATGCTGCCGTCGGAATATACTTCGCAAGGCTCGCTTGATGACGCAAAGGACATCGCCGAGCGATTGGGCTGTCGCTATGACTATCTGCCGATCTCCGGGCCGCGCGATGCGGTGACAGAGGCGCTGGCGCCCCTGTTCGAAGGCACGGCGCCGGATATCACTGAGGAAAATATCCAGTCCCGCCTGCGGGGACTTCTGCTCATGGCGCTTTCCAACAAGTTCGGAGAGATGCTTCTCACCACGGGCAACAAATCCGAGGTCGCGGTGGGATACGCGACGATCTATGGCGATATGGCGGGCGGCTATAATCCGATCAAGGACATGTACAAGACACGGGTCTTCGAGACCTGCCGCTGGCGCAACGCCGTGCATCGCGACTGGATGAACGGCCCCGGCGGCGAGGTGATCCCGGTGTCGATCATCGACAAGCCCCCCTCCGCCGAGCTGCGCCCGGATCAGAAGGACGAGGACAGCCTGCCACCCTATGACGAGCTGGACGCGATCCTGACGATGCTGGTGGACGAGGAGCGCTCGGTCGCCGAGTGCGTCGCGGCGGGGTTCGCGCGTGAGACGGTGAAGCGGGTGGAGCATCTGCTCTACATATCGGAATACAAGCGGTTCCAGTCCGCCCCCGGCGCACGGCTTTCGAAAAAGGCGTTCTGGCTGGATCGCCGCTATCCGATCGTCAACCGCTTCCGCGACAAGAGCTAGACCTCTGCGCGCCCTATGCGGGCGCGTCTTGATAGGGTGAAAGGGGCGCTGCCCCTCTGGCCGCAAGCGGCCATTCACCCCGGAGGTATTTGGAACAGAGAAGAAGAGCGGGGGTCCGTTTCTTCTCTGCGAAAATACTCATACTGGACGTCTCCTGTGTCGATGTCTTTGCGGTGAGGGTGCGATGCCCGCGGTGGCGGGCCGGGGCGACCGGCCCCCTCGCGGGGGCGGGCGGCGCGTTCGTCCTTAGCCCAGAACTGTGAGCGGGCAGTCGGTCAGGAGGCGCTCGGCGTCGGCGCGGGTGCAGAGGTCGGTGGCGCCTGTCATCACCGCCGCGCTTGCCGCGGCCGCGCCGCGTTGCAGGGCGGTGCCGGGGTCGGCACCCAGCGCCAGCGCGAGCGTGTAGGCGCCGACAAAACTGTCGCCTGCGCCGATACGGCTTTGCACCGGGACATCTGCGGCGGCGGCGTGAAGGGCGGTGGCAGCGGTGGCAAGGACCGAGCCATCGGCGCCACGTGCGACGATGACGGTGCGGGCCACGCCTTTGCCGACGAGGGCGCGGGCGAAACCGGCGGTGTCGGTGCGTGTGGGCAGGGGCGTGCCGCGCAGGGTCTCGGCTTCGTGCTGATCCATGCGCAGCGTGTCGAGACCGGGAGCCGGGCGCGCGACAAGCGCCTCGAGCGCGGTGCCGGACACATCCGCGACCACCCGCACATCGCGTCCGGACAGCAAAGCACAGAGCCGGGCGATGAAGTCGGGCGGTACGCCGGGCGGCAGGCTGCCGCTTGGCACGACAAAGCCGCCGTCTGGCACGATGCCGGGAATCATGTCGAGGAGGCGTTCTACATCCGCCGCGCTCCAGTCAGGGCCGGGCAGGACAAAGCGGTATTGCGCGCCACTGTCGCGGTCGGTCACAGCGAGGCTCTGACGGGTTTCACCGGGGGCGCGGAAGGGCAGGTAGGCGATGCCTTCATCAAGCAGAAGGTGGCGCAGCGTCTTGCCGGTCGATCCGCCCACGGCGACAAGGGCGCGGGTTTGCCCGCCAAGGGTTCGAATGGCGCGGGAGACGTTGATGCCGCCCCCGCCGGGATCGACAGCGGGCCGGTCGCAGCGCAGTTTCGGCCCGGCCGCCACATGGTCGACGGCGGTGGACATGTCCACCGCCGGGTTCAGCGTCATCGTCAGGATGTCCTGCAAGGGACGTGTCTCCGGTCTCTGGTCCGTTTGGACCTAGAGCATAAGCTGATAGCTCGCCGGAACATAGTGATACCCGTCGCCTCGGGTTTCGACGTAGCCGATGCCGGGCCAAGGCATGTGATAGCCGACGAAGGGAATCTCGCTCCCGGCCATCATCGAAAGCATCTTGCGGCGAGTGGCGGCGGCGGCTTCCTTGTCGCGGTCGAATTTCACTTCCCAGTCGGGGTGGGCGAGGGACCAGACATAGTGGTTGGCGAAATCGGCACCGAGCACGAGCTGTTTGCCTTCGCTTTCGAGCATGTAGGCCATGTGGCCGGGGGTGTGGCCGAAGGCTTCGATCGCGGTCACGCCTGAGGCAACCGCATCGCCGCCCTTGATCATGGCGATCTTGTCTTCGAGCGGGCGGACCTTGGCTTCGAACGTGTCGTTGCCCGCCATGTCCCATGCGTCGAACTCGACCGCACCCGTCACGTATTTGGCTCCGGCAAAGGTTTCTCCGCCGTCGCCCATCAGCCCGCCCACATGGTCGCCGTGCATATGGGTGATCACAACGGTGTCGATCTGGTCGGGGCGATAGCCTGCGGTCTCGAGCGCGGCGGTGATGCCTGCGGGGTTGAGGCCGGTGTCAAAGAGGATCAACTCGGAACCGGTATTGACCACGGTCGGGGTAAAGAAGAACTGTGCCGCGTCGGTGGGAATATTGGCCTTGGCAGAGGCGGCGGCGAAGGTATCGGTATCGACGTTCATGCCGAAGATGGTTTGCGGATTGGGCACGGTGCGGGTTCCGGCCAGCAACGTGGTGACTTCGAACCCGCCGAGTTTCACGCGATTGAAGCGGGTGGTGCCGACGCCCATCATCTCGGCAGCGGCGAGGGCGGGGGAGGCCGTTGCAGCGGCGAGCGGCAGGGCTGCTCCGCCAAGCAGGACTGAGCGACGATTGATATGGGGGGTCTTCAAGGGCATTTCCTGTGTCCTCCTGATATGTGCGTGTTTGGGAGGGTAGCGCGGAACGGCGCCGCCGCCATGTCAACTTTGTGTGTCCGGCGGGAACGGCACCTGGTGCGGGCTTCTTATGGACAAAACCGCGCGCGTATGAGAGGTAGCGCGCGATATCCGGAGATTCCCATGACCACGACACGTTTCGCGCCCTCTCCCACGGGCTATATCCATGTTGGCAACCTGCGCACTGCGTTGATGAACTTTCTCATCGCGAAGAAGGCAGGCGGCACCTTTATCCTGCGCATCGATGACACCGACCCGGAGCGCTCGAAGCAGGAATATGTCGATGCGATTCAGGAAGACCTTGAATGGCTCGGCATCACATGGGACCGCATGGAGCGTCAGTCGGAGCGGCTCGAGCGGTACGAGCAGGCGGCTGAAGAGCTGCGCGAGAAGGCGCGGTTCTACGAGTGTTTCGAGACGCCGACCGAATTGGACCTGAAGCGCAAGAAACAGCTCAACATGGGCAAGCCGCCGGTCTATGACCGCGCTGCGCTCGATCTGTCCGAGGCGGAGAAAGAGGCGCTGCGCGCGGAGCGGGGCAACGGGCATTGGCGCTTTAAGCTCATTCAAGAGCGGATCGAATGGACCGATGGCATCCTTGGGGATCTGTCGATTGATGCGGCCAGCGTGTCGGATCCGGTTCTTATTCGCGGCGATGGGCAGTTCCTTTATACGCTTGCATCGGTGTGTGACGACGTGGATTTCGGTGTGACGCATGTGGTGCGCGGGTCGGATCACGTCACCAACACAGCGACACAGATTCAGATCATCGAAGCGCTTGGCGGGGCGGTGCCGGAATTTGCGCACCATTCGCTTTTGACCGGCCCGCAGGGCGAGGCGCTTTCGAAGCGTTTGGGGACACTTTCGCTGCGCGATCTGCGCGCCGCGGGCGTGGAGCCGATGGCGCTTGTCAGCCTGATGGCGCGGCTTGGCTCGTCCGATCCGGTCGAGCTTCGCGAGAACATGGACGAGGTCGCAGACGGGTTCGATATCGGCCATTTCGGCTCAGCGCCGACGAAGTTCGACGAGCAGGATCTTTACCCGCTCACCGCACGCATCCTGCATGAACAGCCTTTCGCGGCGATGGCGGCGGATGTGAAGGCGGCGGGCGTGCCGGATGATCTGGCCGAGCAGTTCTGGGAGGTGACGCGCGAGAATATCGTCACGCGCAAGGACCTTGCCACCTGGTGGGATTTGTTCGCCAACGGCGCGGAGCCGGAGATTGACGAGGAAGACCGCGCGTTCATCGCCGAGGCGATGGCGCTTCTGCCCGAGGGGCCATTTGACGGCGAGACCTGGGGCACTTGGACCAAGGCCGTGAAAGAGGCGACGGGCCGCAAGGGGCGGGGGCTTTTCATGCCGCTCCGCAAGGCGCTTACCGGACAGAGCAACGGGCCGGACATGAGCGCGGTGATGCCGCTTTTGCAGGTGGTGAAGGCGCGCGGGTGAGGTCTGTCGCTTGAATGTGCGCGGCCAGGGCCGCGCGCAGGATATCTCGTCACCGCGCCTCTGGCGCGGCTCCTCGGATGGCCTCCGGCGGGGATATTTTCAGCAAGAGGAAGATCCGGGCGTCAGCGCCTCAGGGACGGGTGTGCCTCGGCCAGCGGGATGCGCGTTGTGGCGAGGTGCGCGAGATGGGTATCGACCTGTTTGCGCAGGGCGTCGGTCGTAGTCTGGGCGCGCGGGTAGATCGGGGCGGAGCGGTCGTCGAGGATCGGGGCGGACCAGCCTGAGGTTGTCGCGAAGCAATGTGCCACGCCGGACGCGCCGAATTCCTGTAGGTAGCCTTGCACCACCGTGTCGATATAGGAGAGCAGCACCGGGTGTTCGGCGCTTGGGCGGCCGTGTTTGCCTTCGGGGACGGTATAGACGGCGATGTGGATCGGGTCGGGCGCGTCGTGGGTGACGTCATCGCAGACGGCGACGCGATCATAGGCGTGTTCGCGGATATGAGTGCGCGCCAGTCATCGCCGGGCACATGCGCGATCAGGCCGTCGATGGCGCAGTCCGGATCGGGGATCGCTGTCAGATAGGCCACGGGTCGCAGGTCGGTATGGCGCCAGATTCGTCGCCAACCCGACAGTCGCGCGGGACGGGCCTGACCATACGCGTGGGTGGCGCGGTTCACGAGACTTCCATAGCCAAAGAAGTACTTTTGGTGCATATTGGCCGACATTCACTAGTATCTGTTGATCCATGTCAAAGCATTTAGGCGTCAAAACCCGCATTTTCCGTGGATGTTTTCGGCCATAACCCTAGTTCGGAGAAGACTGTGCGTATTACGAAAAGAACCAATATTGCGATCCGCGTGCTGATGTTTTGCGCGGCGCACCGCGACCGTCTTGTGACCAAGGCGGAGATTGCGCGGGTGTGCAAATCTTCCGAGAACCACCTTGCGCAGGTGATCAACCAATTGGGCCAGATGGGGATCATCCATACCCATCGCGGGCGCAACGGCGGCATCGAGCTTGCGCTTGAGCCGGAACAGATCGAAGTCGGCCAGATTTTCCGCCACATGGAGGCCCCTGTGCCGTTGGCAGAGTGTTTCGCGGATGCAGACAACTCCTGCCCGCTTGTCAATGCCTGCCTATTGCGGGTGGCGTTGCAGGATGCGGCGGAAGCCTTCTATGACGTTCTTGACGGTGTGACGCTGAATGCGCTGGTCTGCAACAACGCGGCGTTGCTTGATATCCTTGCGCCGCGGAATTGCCGCGAGCGTGGCGCTGCGTCGGCAGGGCTTGTCAGCGCCTCCGCATAACACTAGGTATCGGTTGACGCGAGTCGGGAGAACCGGGTTGACCCGGTGCCGAAGGAGCAACCGCCCCGGAAACTCTCAGGCCACAGGGACCGACACGCACCGATAACACTCTGGAGAGAGCCTGCGAGAGGCAGGCCGCCGAAGGGATAGCGATCTCAGGCGAAAGGACAGAGGGGGCATTGCCCGCGCGGGCCACATTCGCGCGAGAGAGTGATGCCGGATGCCTTCATGATCAGAAGCCGCTCCGGAAGACAGGGAGCGAGACCATGGACGCGTTGCAGCGCACGCCGCTATACGATCTTCATCTGGAGCTTGGCGCCAAGATGGTGCCTTTCGCGGGATACGAGATGCCGGTGCAATATCCGCTCGGCGTCATGAAGGAGCATCTTCATACCCGCGCCGAGGCCGGGCTGTTCGATGTCAGCCATATGGGACAGGTGATCCTGCGCGGCGAGAGCCTCGAGGCGGTTGCCAAAGCGTTCGAGGGCCTTGTGCCGGTGGATGTGCTTGGCCTTGACACGGGGCGCCAGCGCTACGGCTTTTTCACCAACGACACAGGCGGGATCGAGGACGATCTCATGTTCGCCAACCGGGGCGATCATCTTTTCGTTGTGGTCAACGCGGCCTGCAAAGCGGCGGATATCGCGCGGATGAAGGCGGCGTTGGAGCCGGGGATCACGGTTGAGACGATCACGGACCGAGCGCTTGTCGCGCTTCAGGGGCCGCAGGCGGAAGCCGCGTTGTCGCGGCTCGCGCCGGAGATTGCGGAGATGCGATTCATGGATGTGGCGACGGTCGAGATCTTGGGTGTGGACTGTTGGGTTTCGCGTTCGGGCTATACCGGCGAGGACGGGTTCGAGATCTCGGTTCCGGACGGCAGTGCAGAGGCGCTTTGCCGGGCGCTTCTCGAGATGGAGGAGGTCGAGGCGATCGGCCTTGGCGCGCGTGACAGTCTGCGGCTCGAGGCCGGGCTTTGCCTATATGGAAACGATATTGATGCGGGCACCAGCCCGGTCGAGGCGGCACTGACCTGGGCGATCCAGAAGGTGCGGCGCACGGGCGGAGCGCGTGCGGGTGGTTTCCCCGGCGCGGAGGCGATCCTAGGCCAGATGGCCGAGGGCGTGGCACGCAAGCGGGTTGGTCTTTTGCCGGAGGGCCGGGCGCCCATGCGCGGCGGTACGGAAATCTATGCAAGTGACGAGGGCGGTGCGCCCATCGGAACGGTGACGAGCGGCGGATTTGGTCCGAGCGTCAACGGACCTGTTGCCATGGGCTATGTCTCTGCGGAATATGCGAGCAAGGATAGCGAACTTTTTGGTGAGGTGCGCGGCAAGCGGATGCCTGTGAAGGTTGTCAGAATGCCTTTCGTGCCGGCCGGTTTCAAACGTTGAACGAACAGGGAGACCTCGGAAGATGAAATTCACCGAAGAACATGAATGGCTGCGCGTCGAGGATGACGTGGTTGTCGTGGGCATTACGGAACACGCGAGCGAGCAGCTTGGCGATGTGGTGTTCATCGAATTGCCGGAAGAAGGCACCGAGGTGTCGAAGGATGACGAGGTTTGCGTCATCGAGTCGGTCAAGGCGGCAAGCGATATCCTTGCGCCGCTTGATGGCGAGATTGTCGAGGTCAACGCGGCCTTGGTCGAGGATCCGGGCAAGGTCAACGAAGACCCGCTTGGTGATGCGTGGTTCTTCAAGATGAAGCCCGCGGATGCCAGCCAGATGGACGATTACATGGACGAGGCGGCCTACAAGGACTTCGTGGGCTGACGCGCGACTGTCCGGCGCGGGGTGTGCCGGGTTTGCAAGGGAAATGACGCCCGAGAGGGCAGGGCGCGACCGATGCCGGAGCGCCGATGGGTAAGTTATGGAGGACACCATGCCGTTCACGCCGACGGACTACCTGCCGTATGATTTCGCCAACCGCCGCCACATCGGGCCATCGCCCGAGGAAATGGCCGACATGCTTGGGGTGGTTGGGGCCGAAAGCCTTGATGCGCTGATCGAGGACACGGTGCCCAAGAGCATCCGGCAAGAGGCACCGCTTGATTTCGGGCGGCCGTTCTCGGAGCGCGAGTTGCTTTATCGGATGCGGGTCACGGCGGCGAAGAACAAGGTTCTGACAAGCCTTATCGGGCAGGGATATCACGGCACGGTGACGCCGCCCGCGATCCAGCGCAACATCCTTGAGAACCCGGCGTGGTACACGGCCTACACACCGTATCAGCCAGAGATTTCGCAGGGCCGCCTTGAGGCGCTCTTGAATTTTCAGACCATGGTGTCGGACTTGACGGGGCTTGAGGTTGCCAATGCGTCGCTTCTTGACGAGGCGACGGCCTGCGCCGAGGCGATGACCATGGCGCAGCGGGTGTCGAAATCGAAGGCCAAGGCGTTCTTTGTCGACCGTGATTGCCACCCTCAGAATATCGCTGTGATCCAGACCCGTGCAAAGCCGCTTGGCATCGAGGTCATCGTCGGCAATCCGGACAAGTTGGAGGCCGACAAGGTTTTCGGCGCGATTTTCCAGTATCCGGGCACATATGGGCACGTGCGGGATTTCACCGACCATATCGCGGCGCTGCATGAGGCCAAGGCGATTGGGATTATCAGTGCCGATCCGCTGTCGCTTACCCTGCTGAAAGAGCCGGGTGCAATGGGGGCGGATATCGCCGTGGGCACCACCCAGCGCTTTGGCGTGCCGATGGGATATGGCGGGCCGCACGCGGCCTATATGGCGACCAAGGACGCCTATAAGCGGCAGATGCCGGGGCGGATTGTCGGCGTGTCGGTCGATGCGCGCGGCAACAAGGCGTATCGTCTCTCGCTCCAGACCCGCGAACAGCATATCCGGCGCGAAAAGGCGACGTCGAACGTCTGCACGGCGCAGGCGCTTTTGGCGGTGATGGCGTCGATGTATGCGGTGTTCCACGGGCCGAAGGGGCTCAAGGCGATTGCGCAGCGGATTCACCGCAAGACCGTGCGCCTTGCCAACGGGCTTGAGGCGGCGGGGTTCAAGGTTGATCCCAAGGTGTTCTTCGACACGATCACCGTCGATGTGGGCCCGCTTCAGGCGGCGGTTATCAAGTCGGCGGTGGACGAGAACGTCAACCTGCGCCCGGTCGGTGAGACACGGGTTGGGATCACCGTGGACGAGGCCACGCGCCCGGCAGTGATTGAGGCCGTGTGGCGAGCCTTTGGGATCGACCGCAAGGATGACAATTTCGAGGCCGAGTATCGCGTGCCGGACAACATGCACCGCCGGAGCGATTTCCTCACCCATCCGGTGTTCCACATGAACCGCGCCGAGACGGAAATGATGCGCTACATGCGCCGCCTTGCGGATCGTGATCTTGCGCTTGATCGGGCGATGATCCCGCTTGGGTCGTGCACGATGAAGCTCAACGCTGCTGCCGAGATGATGCCGGTAAGCTGGCGCGAATTCTCGTTGTTACATCCCTATTGTCCAGAGGATCAGGCGCTTGGCTATCGCGAGATGCTTGACGATCTCACCGCGAAGCTTTGCCAGATTACCGGCTATGACGATTTCTCGATGCAGCCCAATTCGGGCGCGCAGGGGGAATATGCGGGGCTGCTCACCATCGCGGATTACCATGCAGAGCGCGGCGAGGGGCATCGCAATGTCTGTCTCATCCCGATGAGCGCGCATGGCACAAACCCGGCGAGTGCGCAGATGGTTGGCTGGAAGGTCGTGCCGGTGAAGTCGAGCGAGAACGGTGACATTGATCTCAACGATTTCCTTGAGAAAGCGCAGAAACACTCGAACGAGCTTGCAGGCTGCATGATCACCTACCCCTCGACGCATGGTGTGTTCGAGGAAACGGTGCGCGAGGTCTGTGCGATCACCCATGAGCATGGTGGGCAGGTCTATATCGACGGCGCCAACCTCAACGCCATGGTGGGCCTGTCGCGGCCTGGCGATCTTGGTGGGGATGTGAGCCACCTCAACCTGCACAAGACCTTTGCCATCCCGCATGGCGGCGGTGGTCCCGGCATGGGGCCGATCGGGGTCAAGGCGCATCTCGTGCCGCACCTGCCAGAGAAGGCGGGCGCAGTCAGCGCGGCGCCGGTCGGGTCGGGGTCGATCTTGCCAATTTCTTGGGCCTATATCCTCTTGATGGGGGGCGAGGGCCTGACGCAGGCCACGCGTGCGGCGATTCTCAACGCCAACTACATCGCTAAGCGTCTCGAGGGGGCCTATGACGTCCTTTACAAAGGGCCGACGGGCCGGGTCGCACATGAGTGTATTATCGACACGCGCCCCTTTGCCGAAAGCGCGGGCGTGACGGTCGATGATATTGCCAAGCGCCTGATGGATTGCGGGTTCCACGCGCCGACCATGAGCTGGCCCGTGGCGGGCACGCTGATGATCGAGCCGACGGAGAGCGAGACCAAGGCCGAGCTCGATCGGTTCTGCGATGCGATGCTGGCAATCCGCGAGGAAATCCGCGTCATCGAGGCGGGCGAGATGGATGCGGAGAACAACCCGCTCAAACACGCGCCGCACACGACGCAAGACCTCGTGGGTGAATGGGACCGGCCCTATAGCCGCGAGCAGGGCTGTTTCCCGCCGGGGTCTTTCCGGGTCGATAAGTATTGGCCGCCGGTCAACCGGGTCGACAATGCCTATGGCGACCGCAACCTCGTCTGTATCTGTCCGCCGATGGAAGACTACGTGGACTAAAGCGGGGGCGGCTTGCGCCGCCGCAGGTTTCGCCCAGCCCCGGCCAGGGCCGGGTCCGGGCCCGCCGCGGGTTGAGAAAACAGCGCGTCGCTTGCGGGCGGCGCGCCTTTTGTGTTGGATGGGACGCCTCCGGCGGGAGTATTTGGGCAAAGGAGGAGCAGGGGCGTTTGCGTATGAAAAAAGGGCGGGAGGAAGCCCTCACGCCCTTTTCGAAATCTGTCAGTCGCGCCGGCGGATCAGGCCAGAGCGATATCCACCGCGCTTTCGCGGCCATCACGGCCGGCCTGAAGTTCGTAAGTGACCTTCTGGTTGTCGGCGAGGCCGGTCAGCCCGGAACGTTCCACGGCCGAAATGTGAACGAATACGTCCTTGCCGCCCTCATCGGGTGCGATAAAGCCGTAGCCTTTGGTGGTGTTGAACCATTTGACGGTGCCAGTTGCCATCGTCGTATCTCCTGTCTGTATCGTAACTGCCCGCGATCCTGCGGCAGCGTGGCTCGGTCAGTGCAAAATCGAGTGCCTGAGCCGAAGGAACAGTAGGTCGATAGAGGTAACGTTGCGCGGTGAGTATCCGCGAGAGTCGGTTTTTTCGCAAGCATTGTCTGGCGAAACGCCTCGCGATGAGCGGCAAAATTCGCTGAATTTTCGGGCATCTGAAGTTATTTGGCCACCAGTTTAAATTTTACCAGTTGATAAAAAACAGAACCCGTGACAGCCTGATTCCATTAGCCAAACGATGACATGGGGAGAGGAATGACCAATTCACCGTTGAGCGAAGGTATCGTGGGAGGGCGTCTTGGCCCCGACCAGCTTGCCGACAATTTCGGGGATTTGCATCCCCGGCTCGAGGATCACGAGGCGCTGGTCGCCGCGGATCGGTGTTACTTCTGTCACGACGCGCCCTGCATGGACGCCTGTCCGACCGATATCGACATCCCGCTATTCATTCGCCAGATCGCGACCGGCACGCCGGAGGCGGCGGCCAAGACGATCCTGAACCAGAATATCCTTGGGGGCATGTGCGCGCGGGTTTGCCCGACGGAGACGCTCTGTGAGCAGGTCTGTGTGCGGGAGACGGCGGAGGGCAAGCCGGTCGAGATCGGACGGCTGCAACGCTATGCGACGGACACGCTCATGCAGGCGGGGGTGCACCCGTTCGAGCGTGCCGCGGCGACGGGAAAGCGCGTCGCGGTGGTCGGGGCGGGGCCTGCGGGTCTTGCGACGGCGCACCGGCTGGCGATGCATGGCCATGATGTGACTGTGTTCGATGCACGCCAGAAGCCGGGCGGGCTCAACGAGTTCGGCATTGCGAGCTACAAGTCGGTCGATGATTTCGCGGCGAAGGAGGTCGACTGGCTTTTGAAGATCGGTGGGATCACCGTGGAGACCGGCAAGGCGCTTGGCGCGGGCCTGACGCTCGAGGCGCTCAAGGGCGATTATGATGCGGTGTTCCTTGGGATCGGGCTTGGCGGGGTCAATGCGCTTGGCGTCGAGGGCGAGGAGAAGGGCGGCGTTCTTGACGCGGTCGATTTCATTGCCGAGCTGCGCCAGGCGTCGGACCTTGGGGATGTGGCCATCGGGCGCGACGTGGTTGTGATCGGCGGCGGCATGACGGCGGTGGATGCCGCGGTTCAGGCGAAACTTCTGGGCGCGCTGAACGTCAGCCTTGTCTATCGACGGGGCCGGGAGCGGATGAATGCCAGCGTCTTTGAGCAAGACCTAGCGGCGTCGAAAGGCGTGCGGATCATCACCAATGCCTCGCCCAAGGCCGTGATCGGCAATGGCGCGGTGCGCGAGATCGAGTTCGAGTATACCGATGACGATCTCAAGCCTACGGGCCAGACGGTGCGTATTGCCGCCGACCAAGTTTTCAAGGCAATCGGTCAGACCCTTGAGGGCGCGGCCTTGCCGGAGACGGAGCGCGGCAAGATCAAGGTGACCGGCGCGGGGCGCACGAGCGTCAAAGGCATCTGGGCCGGGGGCGATTGTGCGAGCGGGGGGGATGACCTCACCGTGACCGCAGTGGCCGAAGGGCGCGATGCCGCCGAAGACATCCACGCCGCGTTGACGGCGTAAGAAAGGGAGATCAGCGACATGGCCAATCTTCAAAGCAACTTCGTGGGGATCAAATCCCCGAACCCGTTTTGGCTCGCCTCTGCGCCGCCGACGGACAAGGAATATAACGTGCGCCGCGCTTTTGAGGCGGGGTGGGGCGGGGTCGTCTGGAAGACCCTTGGCGAGGAAGGCCCGCCCGTCGTCAACGTCAACGGTCCGCGCTATGGCGCGATCCACGGGGCGGATCGGCGGCTTCTGGGCTTGAACAATATCGAGCTTATTACGGATCGCCCGCTGCAGACGAACCTGCAGGAAATCAAGGCGGTGAAGCGGGATTACCCGGATCGTGCGGTGATCGTCTCGCTCATGGTGCCGTGCGAGGAAGAGGCGTGGAAAGCGATCCTGCCGCTTGTCGAGGAGACGGGCGCAGACGGGATCGAGCTTAACTTTGGCTGTCCGCACGGGATGGCCGAGCGCGGTATGGGATCGGCCGTGGGGCAGGTGCCGGAATATGTCGAGATGGTCACGCGCTGGTGCAAGGCGAACACGCGGATGCCGGTGATCGTCAAGTTGACGCCGAACATCACCAATATCCTCAACCCGGCGACGGCGGCGATGAAGGGGGGCGCGGATGCGGTCAGCCTCATCAACACCATCAACTCGATCACCGGGGTGGACTTCGACGTGATGGCGCCGATGCCGACGATTGACGGCAAGGGCACGCATGGGGGCTATTGTGGTCCGGCGGTTAAGCCCATCGCGATGAACATGGTGGCCGAGATCGCGCGCAATGCGGAGACGGCGAACCTCCCGATCAGCGGCATTGGTGGCGTCACGACATGGCGCGATGCGGCGGAGTTTATGGCGCTTGGCGCGGGGAATGTGCAGGTTTGCACGGCGGCGATGACGTATGGGTTCAAGATCGTGCAGGAGATGATCTCGGGCCTGAGCCAGTGGATGGATGAGAAGGGCCACACGAGCACCGCTGACTTCGTTGGTATGGCAACGCCGAATGTCACCGATTGGCAGTATCTCAACCTCAACCACGTGACCAAGGCGGTTATCAACGAGGATGATTGTATCAAGTGCGGGCGCTGCTATGCGGCTTGTGAGGATACCAGCCATCAGGCGATCGAAATGACCGAGGATCGGGTGTTCCGGGTCAAGGACGACGAGTGCGTCGCCTGTAACCTTTGCGTCAATGTCTGCCCGGTCGAG
Source organism: Shimia sp. FJ5 (assembly GCF_032918335.1). Lineage (NCBI taxonomy): Bacteria > Pseudomonadati > Pseudomonadota > Alphaproteobacteria > Rhodobacterales > Roseobacteraceae > Shimia > Shimia sp. FJ5. The sequence goes on from NZ_JAWJUV010000002.1 coordinate 688,158, forward strand.
GATTGCATCACCATGCGCACGCTTGCCCCCGGCGAGATGGACGAGCGCACGGGCCAGCCGGTTGCGGCGGAATATGGCAATTGGCTTGCGCATCCGAACAACCCGGCGTCGCAGGCGGCGGAGTAACAGCACAAGCTCTCTGTGCAGGGTAGGCAGGTTGCAGCCCACCCACGACAAGAGACCCGGCGGGGTGTTCTCCTTCCCGCCGGGTTTTTCATGTCCGGGTGTCAGGGGATGTCAGGGGGCGAGCATCTTGCGGAACATCGTGTCAAGATACGTGCGTGCGCCGTCGATCACGTCTTCGTCGCCGGGTATGAGCACCTGAAGCTGCGCGTCGAAATCTGCGTAATGCTGGGTCGTGGCCCAGATCGATACGATCAGGTGACGTGGATCGAGCGGCGCGAGCTTGCCCGCGTCGATCCAGCTTTGGATCAGTGCACATTCGGCGTCGAAAAGCGGTTTCAGCGCGGTTTCGAGATGCGGGCGCATGCGCGGCGCGCCTTGCAGGATCTCGTTGGCGAAAAGGCGGCTTTCACGGGGGAATTCGCGCGCCATGTCAAGCTTGCGATAGACATAGGCGAGGATCTCCTCGACCGGGTCGCCCTCGGGGTCGAGATGCGCGAGCGGGTCAAGCCACGTCTCCATCAACTGATTCAGGAGGGTGACGTGAATCTCTTCCTTGCCGGAGAAATAATAGAGGATATTGGGCTTCGACAGTCCGGCCTCTGCGGCGATCTGGTCGAGGGTGGCACCGCGAAAGCCGTGCTGGGCGAAAACCTCGAGCGCCGCGTCGAGAATGCGTTTGCGATTGCGCAGTTGAATGCGGCTCGGTTTCTTCTCGCTCTTGGTGGCGGGTTCAGCCATGACGCCTGTCCTGATCCGTGGTCGGGGGGCGAGGATACGTCAGACCGGGCGGGGCGTCCAGCGGACGAAATCACGCGGGGATGCCGATACCGCGCAGGATGATCTCTTTCACGCTTTTCTTGGCCGCGTCCCATTGCGCCTCAGAAAGAGGGGCCCCACCGTTCAGCGTCTCGATCTGGTGGTTGAAGTCGGCGTAGTGCTGGGTTGTGGCCCAAAGCATATAGAGCAGATGGCGAGGGTCGACAGGCGCCATGCGCCCCTCGGCGATCCAGCGGTCGATCACGGCGGCGCGCCCTTCGGTCCATTCGGTCAGTGTTGTCTCGAGATAGTCCTGAATCACCGGCGCGCGGTGCATGACTTCGGAGGCCCAGACCTTGGACCCGGCGGGGTGCAGGCGGGAGATTTCCATCTTGGCGTCGATATAGGCACCGATTCCCTCGGCCGGGCCATCGGCCTTGTCAAAGACGTCCGCGGCCTCGAGCCAGATCTGAAAGATGTTTTGCACCACTTGCCGATAAAGAGATTCCTTGGTCGGGAAGTAATAGTGCAGGTTGGCCTTGGGAAGCCCGGCAAGGTCCGCGATGAGCTGCATCGTGGCACCGCCAAAGCCTGCCTCGGCAAAGACTTTTTCCGCTGCATCCAAAATAAGCTTTTCGCTTTCCAGGCGGCGTTCTTTTTTGCTGTTTGGTTTTTGCGCGCGCGGCATGGGAAAATCCCTGTGGAGAAAAATCTTGACCGGTTGGTCAGACTGTGGTGGCCTCACATTGACCATATGGTCAGGATTTACCCGAGCGCAAGAGTCCAGTCGGACCGGACGCCGGGAGGACATAAAAAGCAAGCAGCGGGCGGGGTGAGTGCCGAAAAATGCAGCCCCCGACCCGGCAAGCAAGGGAGATACGAGATGGCGGCGCCCGGTGAAAACCTCAAGATCAATGCCGACCGGCTTTGGGATAGTCTCATGGAGATGGCCAAGATCGGCCCCGGCGTGGCGGGTGGCAACAACCGCCAGACCGTGACGGACGAGGATGGCGAGGGCCGCGCCCTGTTCCAGACATGGTGCGAGGCGGTGGGCTGCAGCATGGGGCTCGACCAGATGGGCAATATGTTTGCTGAATATCCGGGCACCGACCCGCAGGCGCTCCCGGTCTATGTCGGCTCGCATCTCGACACGCAGCCGACGGGCGGCAAGTATGACGGGGTGCTCGGCGTGCTTGGCGGGCTGGAAATCCTGCGGACCATGAAAGACCTTGGCATCAAGACGAAACACCCGATCGTTGTCACCAACTGGACCAACGAGGAAGGGACGCGGTTTGCCCCGGCGATGCTCTCGTCCGGTGTCTTTGCAGGCATCCACACGCAGGATTGGGCCTATGAGCGCGAGGATGCGGAGGGCAAGTCCTTTGGCGACGAGCTGAAGCGGATCGGTTGGCGCGGCGAGGAAGAAGTTGGCGCACGCAAGATGCATGCCTTCTTTGAGCTGCATATCGAACAGGGGCCGATCCTTGAAGCGGAAGGCAAGGATATCGGCGTTGTCACGCATGGGCAGGGCCTTAGCTGGACGCAAGTTACGATCGAGGGCAAGGACGCGCATACCGGTTCGACCCCGATGCCGATGCGCCGCAATGCGGGCCTTGGCATGGCGCGCGTTCTCGAGAAGGTTGACGAGATAGCCCTCAGCCACGCGCCGCATGCGGTTGGCGCGGCGGGGCATATTGATGTGTATCCCAACTCGCGCAACGTGATCCCCGGTAAGGTGGTGTTCACCGTCGATTTCCGCAGCCCCGAGCTTGACGTGATCACCGACATGGAGAACCGTCTCAAGGTAGAAGGTCAGAAGATCGCCGATGATATGGGCCTGACGATTTCCTTTGAGAAGGTGGGCGGGTTCGACCCGGTCAAGTTCGACGACGGATGCGTGGGCGCGATCCGGGGCGCGGCGGAGCGTCTTGGCTATAGCCACAAGGATATCATCTCGGGCGCGGGGCATGATGCCTGCTGGATCAACCAGGTGGCGCCGACGGCGATGGTCATGTGCCCTTGCGTGGACGGGCTTTCGCATAACGAGGCGGAAGAGATTTCCAAGGACTGGGCCGCAGCGGGGGCGGATGTGCTTCTGCATGCGGTTCTCGAGACGGCGGAGATCGTCGAGTGAACGGATAGCGGAGGACCGGGGGCCAGCCCCCGGACCCCCGAGGTATTTCAACCAAGAAGATGCAAGGGGGGCGTCCCTTGCCGACAGGGAGAAGAACAATGGGAACCAAGGTTATCAAGGGCGGCATGGTCTGCACCGCCGACCGGACGTGGAAAGCGGATGTGCTGATCGAGGGAGAGACGATCAAGCAGATTGGTGAAGACCTCAAGGGCGACGAATATATCGACGCGGAAGGCGCCTATGTGATCCCCGGCGGGATCGACCCGCATACGCACCTCGAGATGCCCTTCATGGGCACCACTGCCGCCGAGACCTTCGAGACCGGCACTTGGGCCGCGGCCGTGGGCGGCACGACGATGGTCGTCGATTTCTGCCTTCCGGGCGAGGACGGGTCGATCAAGAACGCGATCAACGAATGGCACCGCAAGAGCGCGCCGCAGATTTGTTCGGACGTGGGCTATCACATGGCGATCACGGGCTGGAATGAGACCATCTTTGAAGAGATGAAAGACGCCGTGGATATGGGCGTCAACTCGTTCAAGCACTTCATGGCCTATAAGGGCGCGCTGATGATCGAGGATGACGAGATGTTCGCCTCGTTCAAGCGCTGTAAGGAGCTTGGCGCGCTGCCGATGGTGCATGCCGAGAACGGCGACCTCGTGGCCGATATGCAGGCGCAGATGCTCGAGAAGGGGATCACCGGGCCGGAGGGGCACGCCTATTCGCGCCCGCCGGAATTCGAGGGCGAGGCCGCGAACCGGGCGATCACCATCGCGGATGCTGCCGGTGTGCCGCTTTATATCGTGCATGTGTCCTGTGAGCAGGCACATGAGGCGATCCGGCGCGCGCGCCAGAAGGGGATGCGCGTTTATGGCGAGCCGCTGGTGCAGTTCCTGACGCTTGATGAGCGCGAGTATTTCAACACCGATTGGGACCATGCCGCGCGCCGGGTCATGAGCCCGCCGTTCCGCAACAAGGATCATCAGGATAGCCTTTGGGCCGGGCTTCAGGCTGGGAGCCTGCAGGTCGTGGCGACGGACCACGCGGCGTTCTCGACCGAGCAGAAACGCATGGGGGTTGCCGATTTCACCAAGATCCCGAACGGCTCGAACGGGCTTGAGGAACGGCTTGCCGTGCTTTGGACCGAAGGGGTCGAAACCGGCCGCCTGACGCCGAACGAATTTGTTGCGGCAACCTCGACCAATGTGGCGAAGATCCTCAACATTTACCCCAAGAAAGGGGCGATCGTGGAGGGCGCGGACGCGGATATCGTGGTGTGGGATCCGAAGATCACCAAGACGATCAGTGCCTCGAACCATCACTCGATTCTCGACTACAACGTGTTTGAGGGCTTTGAGGTCAAGGCGCAGTCGCGCTACACCTTGAGCCGGGGTGAAGTGATCTGGGCTTGGGGGCAAAACAGCCAGCCGCAGCCCGGTCGGGGCCGGTTCGTGCCGCGTCCGGCCTTCCCGAGTGCCAATGTGGCGCTTTCGAAGTGGAAAGAGCTTACCGCCCCGAAACAGATTCACCGGGACCCGATGAACATCCCGGCGGGCATCTAAGACAGAAACCTGCGGCCCCGCCAGACCCGGCGGGGCGGCCAACAAGCAAGCCAAAACGGCCAGCGGAGCGAAGACTTTGACAAGCGAACCTGTGATCAGCGCAAAAAACCTGTCGCTGACCTTCCAGACCAACGATGGTCCGGTCCATGCCCTGAAAGACGTCAACCTCGATATCGAGAAGGGCGATTTCGTGAGCTTCATCGGCCCGTCGGGCTGTGGCAAGACCACCTTGCTGCGGGTCATGGCCGACCTTGAAAAGCCCACGGCGGGCGAGATCACGGTCAACGGCGTCAGCCCCGAAGAGGCCCGCAAGGCGCGTGCCTATGGCTATGTGTTTCAGCACGCGGGGCTTTATCCGTGGCGCACGATTGGCGGCAATATCCGCCTGCCGCTCGAGATCATGGGCGTGAGCAAAGCCGAGCAGGACGCGGCGGTGAAGGAAGTTCTTGAGCTGGTCCACCTTGACGGGTTCGAGCGCAAATTCCCCTGGCAGCTTTCGGGCGGGATGCAGCAGCGCGCGTCTATTGCCCGCGCGCTTGCCTTCCATGCCGATATTCTTTTGATGGATGAGCCGTTCGGGGCGTTGGACGAGATCGTGCGCGATCACCTCAATGAGCAGGTTCTCGAGCTTTGGGCACGCACCAACAAGACGATTGGGTTCGTCACGCACTCGATCCCCGAGGCGGTCTATCTCTCGACCAAGATCGTGGTGATGAGCCCGCGGCCGGGGCGGATTACCGACGTGATCGACAGCCCGCTCCCCAAGGAACGGCCGCTTGAAATCCGCGATACACCGGAATTTATCGAGATCGCGCACCGGGTCCGTGACGGGCTTCGCGCGGGCCACGAGGACGACGCGTGATGGCGGGGCTTTGGCATAGGCTTGGCCCCATCGTCACGGTGGTGATCGCGATCTTCGTGCTTTGGTACGCCGGGACGCTCGCGTTGAATGCGCCGTGGGCGCAGGACAAGGCCAAGCGGGCGGGGGTTGAGTTGAGTTTTTCCGAGCTTGTCGCGGACACGATGAGCCAGAAGAAACCGAAACTCCCCGCGCCGCATCAGGTTGGGCAGGAGATCTGGAAAACCACAGGCGAGATGGTCGTCAAAGGGCGGGCCTTCTCGAAGCGCTCGCTTCTGTTCCATAGCACTGTGACGCTATCCTCGACGCTTCTCGGTTTCGCGCTTGGCACGGCGCTTGGTATCGCGCTGGCGGTGGGGATCGTTTACAACCGCACGATGGATATGAGCGTGATGCCTTGGGTCATCGCGAGTCAGACCATCCCGATCCTTGCCATTGCGCCGATGATTATCGTGGTGCTCAACGCGGTCGGGATTTCCGGGCTGCTGCCGAAGGCGGTCATCTCGATGTATCTTTCGTTCTTCCCGGTCGTCGTCGGTATGGTGAAAGGGCTGCGCAGCCCCGATCACATGCAGCTTGACCAAATGAAGACTTGGAACGCGACCAGCGGTCAGGAGTTCTGGAAACTGCGCCTGCCGTCGTCGATGCCCTATCTCTTTACCTCGCTCAAAATCGCGATGGCGGCGTCCCTCGTGGGGGCCATCGTGGGCGAATTGCCGACTGGCGCGGTTGCGGGCCTTGGCGCGCGGCTTCTTGCGGGGAGTTACTACGGGCAGACGATCCAGATCTGGAGCGCGCTCATCACGGCGGCGGCCCTTGCGGCGGCGCTTGTCGGGTTGATCGGGCTTATGCAGACTGTGGTTCTCAAACGGATGGGGATGGTGCGATGATCTGGGTAATCGCAGGGCTCGCCATCTGGGCGATTGGTTGGTGGAGCAATGTTCTTTTGTCGCGGCGCCCGAAGACACGGGCGACGGGGCTTGCTGTTCCGGCGATCTTCGGGATCACGCTGATACTGATCTGGGAATGTATGGTGCGCGGGCTTGAGATTTCGCCCGTGCTCCTACCACCGCCGTCGATGATTGCGGCGCGGTTCGGGGTCTCGACGGGTATCCTCTGGGAGGACTTCGTACAGACCGTCATCAAGGGCGCCTTGTCGGGCTATATCCTTGGGTGCGGTGCGGCGTTCCTCATTGCGGTGCTGATCGACCGCTTCCCGTTCCTGCAACGCGGGCTTCTGCCGGTTGGGAATTTCGTCGCCGCGCTGCCGATCATCGGCATGGCACCGATCCTCGTGATGTGGTTCGGCTTTGACTGGCAATCCAAGGCGGCGGTCGTTGTCGTGATGGTGTTCTTCCCGATGCTCGTCAACACGGTGCAGGGGCTTCAGGCGACCGATCACATGCAGCGCGATTTGATGCGCACCTACGCGGCAAGCTATGGGCAGACGCTGCTCAAACTGCGCTTGCCCGCAGCGATGCCGTTCATCTTTAATGGCCTGAAGATCGCAACCACGCTCGCGCTTATCGGCGCCATCGTGGCCGAGTTCTTCGGCTCGCCCATCAAGGGCATGGGATTCCGGATTTCCACATCCGTGGGGCAACTCGCGCTCGACCTCGTCTGGGCCGAGATCGTTGTTGCCGCTGTGGTGGGGTCCGCGTTCTATGGCGGGGTCGCACTGCTCGAAAAGGCAGTCACCTTCTGGCACCCGTCACAAAGAGGCTGAGCAAAGAAAAGACCAAAGTCCAAATAGCCAAGTCCAACAAGGAGAGAAAGAAAATGAAAACCATGATGAAGACAATGAGCGCTGCGGCGCTTGGCCTCGCGGCGTCGATGGCGCAGGCCGCCGATGACGTTACGCTCCAGCTGAAATGGGTCACGCAGGCCCAGTTCGCGGGCTATTATGTCGCCCTCGACAAGGGGTTCTACGATGAAGAAGACCTCAACGTCACGATCAAGCCGGGCGGCCCGGATATCGCACCGGCGCAGGTCATCGCCGGTGGTGGTGCTGATGTCGTGCTCGACTGGATGCCCTCGGCGCTTGCCAGCCGCGAAAAGGGTCTGCCGCTGGTCAACATCGCGCAGCCCTACAAATCCTCGGGCATGATGCTCACCTGCCGCAAGGATGCAGGCGTCGCAAGCCCCGACGATTTCGCAGGTAAGACGCTCGGTGTTTGGTTTTTTGGCAACGAGTATCCGTTCCTGAGCTGGATGAGCAAGCTTGGCCTCTCGACCGACGGTGGCGAGGATGGTGTCACGGTTCTCAAGCAGGGCTTCAACGTCGATCCGCTTCTTCAGGGGCAGGCGGCGTGTGTGTCGACAATGACGTATAACGAATACTGGCAGGTGATCGATGCGGGCCTGACCCCGGATGACCTCGTGGTGTTCAAATACGAAGACCAAGGCGTCGCGACGCTTGAAGATGGCATGTATGTGCTTGAGGAAAATCTCGCCGACCCGGCCTTTGAGGACAAGATGGTGCGTTTCGTGCGCGCTTCGATGAAAGGCTGGAAATGGGCCGAGGAGAACCCGGAAGACGCGGCGATGATCGTTCTCGATAACGACGCATCGGGCGCACAGACCGAGGAACACCAGATCCGCATGATGACGGAAGTGGCCAAGCTCACCGCCGGTTCGAACGGCGCGCTTGACCCGGCCGATTATCAGCGCACCGTTGACAGCCTTCTGTCGGGTGGCTCGGATCCGGTCATCACCAAGCAGCCGGAAGGCGCCTGGACCCATGCGATCACGGATAAGGCTCTGAACTGAGCCTGACCCGCGGGGAGCGGGAAAGGGGCCGGGGGGAGACCTCCGGCCCTTTTGCTTTTTCGAGGCAGAGCAATGTGGTAGCGCGGGACATGCGGTTCTTCATCGATGCAAACCCGGTCGTGCAAACGCTCGTGACGCTGGCGCTTGGCGCGGTCGGAGCGGCGCTTGGTGCGTGGGTCGGGCTGCCGCTTTTTCCGATCACCGGGCCTGCGCTTTTCATCAGTCTGCTGAGCCTTGCCGGGGTGCCGCTTGGGCTTGCCGTGCCGTTTCGCAACGTGGCATTCCTTGTCGTGGGTGTCGGGATCGGAGCGGGTATGAACGCGGCTGCGCGCGAGGCAATGCTGCGCTGGCCCGTGGCCTTTGCCGCGTTGGCGGGGTTGATGGTCTTGATCCTGCTCGTCAATCGCTGGCTGCTTGTCGCGGCGTTTGGATTTGAGCGGCGCGCGGCGCTTCTGGCAGCGTCACCGGGGCATCTTAGCTTTGTTGTGGCCATGTCCTCGGCGCTTCATGCAGATGCCGAGCGGATCACCGTGATCCAGACGGTGCGCGTCCTGATCCTCTCGGTGCTCGTTCCCTTCGCGCTTGGCGGGCTTGGCGCGGATGTCGAGACTTCGTTTCCAATGGCGCAAGAGATCATGGGGGTCGGGGCGATGGCGATCCTTCTCGGGCTTGGCGGTGCGCTAGGGCCGGTTTTGAAGCGGCTTCGGGTGCCGGCGCATTTTCTCATCGCGGGGCTTCTTGTGTCGGCGATTGCGCATTTCTTTGATCTCACGCCGGGAGCGGTGCATCCGGCCATCGCGCTTGCGGGGTTCGCGACCATTGGCACATTGATCGGGACGCGGTTTCGCGGGATCACGTTCCGCGATCTCTGGCGCGCGCTTCTTGCGGCGTTGAGCGCGGCGGCAGTGACGCTTGGCCTGACGGTTCTGATTGCGGTGCCTGTGGCGGGGTTCCTTGCCATGCCGCTTGCGCATGTCGTGGTCGCTTTTGCGCCCGGCGGCCTTGAGACGATGATCGCTATGGGCGCGATCCTCGGAGCGGATGCCGGGTTCGTCGCGGCCTGCCATCTTGGGCGGCTCCTCATCCTGCCGGTGTTGCTGCCGCTGATGCTTGGCCGGGGTTCACAAACGTGACCGAAGCCTTATGTATGAAAAAATGAATGTGATTTCGGAGCGAAACTCATGAGCGGCAAGAAAATCACCTGTTTCGATTGTGGTCAGGTCAACCGGGTGCCTGAGGACAAGCTCGGCGCGGGGCCAAAATGCGGCACCTGCGGCGCGCCCTTGATGAAAGCGAAAGTCGCTGAGGTCGATCTTGCGACGCTTGAGAAAGCGGCGCGCAATGATGAGGTGCCTTTGGTCGTGGATTTCTGGGCGCCGTGGTGTGGTCCGTGTCGCCAGATGGCACCACAATTTCAGCAGGCTGCGCAAGAGCTTACGGGTCAGGCGCGGCTTGTGAAGCTCAATACCGAGGATCACCCGCAGGCGGGCGCGAAATACCGTATCCGGGGGATTCCGACCATGGCGGCCTTTGCCGGGGGGCGCGAGCGGGCGCGTGAATCCGGGGCGATGCCTGCGGGCGCGATCGTCAAATGGGTCCGCGCGAGCGTCTGATCCGGTTCATGAGATAACGCGGCAGGCGGCGCAGCACAGCGCGGGCCAGTTCGGGATATTCAACCTCGCCCGCGAGGAGGCGCATGTATTGCATCCGCACCGTGCCAGAGCGTTCGAAGGTTCGCGTGAAGGCACCCTGCCAGCGTGGCGCAAAGATGATTGGGCGCAGCATCCGCGCGATGCGCAAGCTCCGGTGCATGTCGCGTAGCGCGGTGTGGTAGCGGGTGTAGGCGGTCTCTGGACGTCCGTCGCGGAGCGCGGCCGTGGCGGCCTCGGCGGCAAGCTGGCCGCTCTTCATGGCAAGCGCGATGCCCTCACCGGTGATCGGATCGACAAGCCCTGCCGCATCTCCGGCAAGCAGGATATGCGCCCGTCCCGGTGCCTTGCGAAAATCGCCGAAGGGCAGGTAGTGCCCCTTGAAGCGGCGGGTATCGTCTGGCAAGTCAAGTGATTGAAGATAAGCAGAAAAATGCGCCTTCATATCCGGGTTTGGGGCGTGCAATCCGCCAACGCCGACGGTTGTTGAGTGCTGTTTTGGGAAGGACCAGCCATAGCCCCATGTGGCGGCGGCGAAGTCGATGCGCAGGGGGTGATCTTTGGGGGGCTGTTCCTCTGGGGTGGCTTCGATCTCAAGCCCGAAACCGATCGTTTCTTTGTCGAAAGGGGCGCCAAAGAGATGGCGCGCGGTGATGGAATTGACGCCATCCGCACCGATCAGCACCGATGCCTCGAGCCGCGTCCCGTCGCGTAGGCTCACGCCCGCATCATCAAGCGTTGCGATGGCGCGGCCCGTGAAATCAACGGCCCCAGCCGCAAGCGCATGATCCAGAAGCGTTGCATCGAGATCGCGACGCATGGTGAGATTGACCGGCGGAATATCCGAGAGCCGGGCAAGGCGGCGATCTTGATACCAGAACTCGATTTCAGAGAGGTTAACAGCACGGTCCGTCTCGAACTCTTGCCCGAAAACCTCGCGGTAATAGGCGCGGCTCCGACCGGTGAAGAGACCACCGCAGAGCTTGTCCCGTGGGAAGCGCGCCTTGTCGACAAGGGCGACGCGTAGACCTGCGCGTGCGGCGCAGAAAGCCGCGGCGCTTCCGGCGGGGCCGGCCCCGATCACGAGGATGTCGAATGGCTCTGAACTGGTGTCTTCGGTCATGCGTGCTTCTACCAGCTTTCTTGTGAGGTCGCATAGGGTTAGTCTTGGGCAAAACAAGAGGAAACTGGCAATGAGCGAAGAGATCAAACCAGAAGGCGAAGCCACCCTGCGCACGGTTGCGACACCTGCGGATGTCAACGTCAATGGCGATATTTTCGGGGGGTGGGTGCTTGCCCAGATGGACATCGCCAGCGGCATCGTCGCGGCGGCGCGCGCCAAGGGGCGGGTGACGACTGTGGCGGTGGATGCGATGAAGTTCATTCGGCCTGTGGGGGTTGGGGATATCCTGTGCGTCTGGGCCTGGGTCGAGCGGGTCGGACGGTCGTCGATGGGGATCAAGATCGAGGCCTGGGTGGTGCGTCATCGGGCGCTTCACATGGAAAAGGTCACCGAGGCCGTCTTTACCTATGTGGCGATTGACGACGATGGCAGCCCGCGTCCCGTGCCGCCGGAGTGAGTTATATTCTGACTATTGAATATTTATTTCCACTCGCGTATTGTCTGTCCTGAAGCCGCGCCGATTCTTGGGCTGTGGCACCGGAAAAAGGAATAAAAACAATGTGCTTGGATCGCATCATGTTCATGTTCGCTGGCGGTATGGTGCTGCTTAGCGTTGCGCTGACCGTCTTTGTCTCGCCGCTATTCATGTGGTTGACAGTGTTCGTTGGCGCGAACCTCATGCAATCGTCGATCACCGGGTTCTGCCCGGCGGCGATTGTCTTCAAGAAGCTCGGTGCGAAGGAAGGCAAGGCCTTCTAAATCCCGCCACACCACTCACGTATAGGCCCTGCCATATGGCGGGGCCTTTTGCGTTCTGGAGGGGAAAAACCCACGTCGGTATCTCGTCGGTATTGCGTCTGTATCGCGGTGGTGCAGCGTGCGGGGCGCTAAGGCGAGGGTAAGGCGGGTTTGCGAGGATGGCCGCAAAGGAGACCTGCCCATGACAGAGACGAGAAAACGCCCTCAGACGAAAGCCGCCCAAGCGGCACGGTCGCAGCTCATCTGGGATCTGACCTATCTGCGCCGCGAGCGGCTTATTGATGCCGATATCCGTGACGAGGTGCCAGAGGCGTGGCACACGCTCGAGGCGGATATCCCGACCGAGGAGCCGAAGGAAAAGATCTCGCTCTACCTCGACAAGTCGGTGGCGAAGGTCTTCAAGGCGATGGGCAAGGGGTATCAATCGCGGATCAACCGGCTTCTCAGGACATGGGTGCAGATGAAGATCGCCGAGGAGGTAAAGCTCGACGCGGCGCTTGAGGCGCGGGTGGCGCGGAATGAGGCCGCGCTTATGGGGCGACGTGACGACGTGTGACGGTGCGGCGGCCATCCGGGTGCAGGCGGACAATAAAGAGATCGCCGTATTCGAGGGGGGCGGGGCCGGGCGCGGCGAGGTCTTCCCAAAGCGGGGTCAGGTTCGATTTGTTGCCGACCCAGACGACCGTGCCCTTGGGATAGCGGCTCGTGATCTGGGCGGCGACCTTGTCGGTGGTGATGATCGTCACGGGCAGGCCCGTCGCCTTGGCGAGCGGCGCGGCTGTGTCGCGGTTGCGGTCCATACCGGGGGAGAAGATCGCGTCGATCTTGTAGTCGGAGAGTGCAGCCGGAAGCGCCGCCGCGCGGGCGCGGCCCTTGGCGTTGAGCTGTTCCAGATCGCGGTCGGCATGGCGCAGGGCGATGATCGTCGTGCTCGCATCCGGCGGGATCGTGGCATTGGCACAGGCGGTCAGCACAAGCGCGGCGAGAATGGCAAGGAGTGAGCGGAACCGGATCATATGAGCCTCCCTTTGACGTAGGGGCAGGGTGGCAGATTAGAGCGGGAGGTGTCTAGGGGGGATGGGATTTGAGTGAACAAACGCATGATGCAAAGCATCATGCATCGCGCCCGACCCCGCCCCCCAGGGCGGGCGCGATTGCGCCCTCCCTCGGGATCGGGCGCTGGGGTCATCCGTGAACCGAGGAGCCAATGAAGTATTGACTAGCGATCACTAATTCCCAAGTCTCTCCTCATGGAAGACTTCAGCATTTCGTGTGCGCGTGAACGACCCTTCCTGTCCGCATTTGATGCTATTATCTCTTCTATTGCATCGCGGACGGATTGAGGGCCAACAATGTCGCACCGCATTTGCCAATAAGCAAAGTTTTTTGACGCTTCATCTGTGCCTTCAATTGCTGCCCTATGATAGGCCTCCAAAAGGCCGATGTAAGCTTCCTTTCGCTCGCGAAAGCTGCGGTCCCGTTCTTGAGCGCGAGTCGACAACCAGCTTTGCACCAAGGCTGTCACAACCGACCCAAGCCCAAAAGCCCCAAGGAGCGCAAGCCAGTCCATCACCGCGTAAACTTCTTGTGCTTCAAGCGCTTCGGCTCGAGCGCATCTGGGCCGAGGCGGCGTTTCTTGTCTTCTTCGTAGTCCTCGAAGTTGCCTTCGAACCATTCCACGTGGGCGTCGCCTTCGAAGGCGAGGATGTGGGTACAGATGCGGTCGAGGAAGAAGCGGTCGTGCGAGATCACCACGGCGCAGCCTGCGAAATCGACGAGGGCGTCTTCGAGGGCGCGGAGGGTTTCCACGTCGAGGTCGTTGGTCGGTTCGTCGAGGAGGAGGACGTTGCCGCCTTCCTTCAGGAGCCGGGCCATGTGGACGCGGTTGCGTTCCCCGCCCGACAGGAGCGAGAGTTTCTTCTGCTGGTCGCCGCCTTTGAAGTTGAAGGACGAGCAATAGGCGCGCGAGTTGACCTGCGCATCGCCCAGCTCGATGATCTCGGCCCCGCCGGAGATCGCTTCCCAGACGGTGTCGCCATCATTGAGGTCATCGCGGGATTGGTCGACGTAGGAAAGCTGGACCGTGTCGCCATATTCGACCGTGCCTGTGTCGGGCTCGAGCTGACCGGTCAACATGCGGAACAGGGTCGATTTACCGGCACCGTTGGGACCGATGACGCCGACGATGCCGCCGGGCGGGAGCGAAAACGAGAGGTCTTCGATCAGTTGCTTGTCGCCCATGTGTTTGCCCAAGCCCTCGACCTCGATGACCTTGGAGCCGAGGCGCGGGCCATTGGGGATGACGATCTGGGCGCGGGTGATCTTTTCGCGCTCGGACTGGTTGGCGAGCTCGTTATAGGCCTGAATACGGGCCTTGGATTTGGCTTGGCGGGCTTTCTGGCCCTGACGCATCCATTCGAGTTCGCGCTCGAGGGTTTTCTGTTTCGATTTGTCCTCGCGGGCTTCTTGCTCGAGGCGCTTGGCCTTTTGTTCGAGCCATGCGGAGTAGTTGCCCTCGTAGGGGATGCCCGCGCCGCGGTCGAGTTCGAGGATCCAGCCGGTGATGTCGTCGAGGAAGTAACGGTCGTGGGTGACGATCAGGATCGTGCCTTTGTAGTCGATCAGGTGCTGTTGCAGCCAGGCGATGGTCTCGGCGTCGAGGTGGTTGGTCGGCTCGTCGAGGAGGAGCATGTCGGGCGCTTCGAGCAGGAGCTTGCAGAGCGCGACGCGGCGGCGTTCCCCGCCCGAGAGGGTTTTGACGTCGGCATCGTCGGGGGGGCAGCGCAGGGCCTCCATAGAGATGTCGATCTGGCTGTCGAGATCCCAGAGGTTCTCGGCGTCGATGGCGTCCTGAAGGGTGGTCATTTCCTCCATGAGTTCGTCGGAATAATCCTCGGCGATCTGCATGGCGATCTCGTTGAAGCGATCGACCTTGGCCTTCTTCTCGGCGACGCCAAGCATGACGTTCTCGCGCACGGAGAGGCTCTCGTCGAGCTGCGGCTCCTGCGGGAGGTAGCCGACCTTGGCGCCCTCGGCGGCCCAGGCCTCGCCGGTGAAATCCGTGTCGAGGCCGGCCATGATCTTCATCAGGGTCGATTTACCGGCGCCGTTGACGCCGACAACACCGATCTTCACGCCGGGCAGGAACGAGAGGTGGATGTTCTCAAAGCATTTCTTGCCGCCGGGATAGGTCTTGGAGACCCCCTGCATGTGGTAGACGTACTGGTAAGATGCCATTGCTGCGCGACTCCGGTTGGAAAACGTGTTTCAGCGGGTCTAGCCAAGAGGAAGGGAAAGGGCAATTGTGGAAGCATGGAACATAGGAGAATTCACATACTGAGATTGCTGTTTCTTGCGGTATCTCTTGCGACGCCAGTGGTTGCACAGGTTACAAACCATGCCGCCGAAGGTAATCTCGAAGCGACGAATGATGTGCCATGTCTGGAAATATCGAAAATCCGTAATGAGTACTCACCGGCTGATATTGCCGGTGGTGTACGTGCGTGTTTTCGCGAGGGGAAAGACGACCAGGCGGTGGAAATGTTGGTAGTGATGCAGCTACGGGCTGCTTTTGATATTCGTCGCGTGAAGGACCGAACGGCGCATCAAGCCGGGCGGGTGTTGGCCCTGAACCTACACAACGCCGGTGGGGCAACATGGGAACAGAGGATGTCGCGTGCGTTTGAGCGTTTTGGTGCCGCCGGGTCAACGAGGCATGAGCAGCTCTGTGCCGTTCAGAAGCAAGTGGGGCCTCCCACGCATTCGCCACGATATATGATTCAACATGGCATGGGAGCATTCACAAAGGATGCGGGCGACGGTTTGGTAAAAGGATTTAATGCCAGAAGTGTGTGGGTGGATGTTCTCAAGAACTATCTAAAATGCGATCTGTGAGGTTATTGCCGGGTTGAAGCCCGGCCTATGAGGGCTGGGGAGTGCTTTTGATTGTGGCGATGTGTGCGCCCGCCCCGTGGGGGCGGTTCGGGCGCTGCGCGTGCTGAGCACGCGCATGGTCAGAGGTGTTTTTCGAAAAAGTAATCCGGGTAGGGGTCGTCGTTGAAGCGGTCGAGGGCGGTCCAGCCGGTGGATTGGTAGAGGCGGACGGCGTCGGGGAGGCTTGAGTTGGTGTCGAGGCGCAGGGTGACGATTCCGAGGGCGCGGGCGGCTGTCTCGGTGGCGTCCATCAGGCGTTTGGCGAGCCCCAAGCCGCGGGCGTCGGGGGAGACCCAGAGGCGTTTGACTTCCGCGTAGCCCTTGTCCGAGCCTTTGAGGCCGACGCAGCCGATGGGGGCGTCGTCGCGGTAGGCGACGAGGAAGGCGCCGCGGGGGGAGCGCATGTCGGCGGCGTCGGGGTCGCGGGAGAGGGAGACATCAAAGCCGGTTTCAAACCGCGCGGCGAGTTCGGCGTAATAGGCTTCGAGGCAGGCGACGGCGTCGGGATGCTGCGGGTCGGTTTCGCGGAGCGTGATGCGGGTCTGGTTCAGGGTCATCGTGATGAGGTCCATGGCGGCGAGGAGGGCCGTGCGATCCTTGGCGCGGGACAGGAGCGCGGCGGCGTGGTCGTCAGAGAGTTTGTTATAAAGCGCCTGTTCGGTGCGGCCCGTGTCGGTCAGGCGGACGATGCGGCGGCGGCGGTCGTCGGGGTCGGTGTCGAGCGTCACGAGGCCCTCGTCGGCGAGGCCGCGCAGGAAGCGGCTCAGGAGCGTTTTGTCGAGGTCGAGATAGGTTCGGATCGTATCGACGGGCGTGCCTTCTGGCGCGACGGAATGCAGCACGCGGGCCGGGCCAAGGGGGCGGCCACGGCCGAGGAAGGATTGGTCGAGCGCGCCAGTGTCCCGCGTGGCGGCGCGGTAGAAGCGGCGGACGCGGGCGATGTCGGCGGAGTTGTGCATTTGGTTTACCTTCGTCAACTTTAATGGTTTGCTTAAGTCAACCAATGGGAGCGGTCAAGGGGTTCTTGTTGACAGGGCGCGGGCCGCAAGCGATGCAAGCGCAATGACTTTGGGATTGCCGCATACGCGCCCCGGCCAAGTGATCGGGTTGTTGGGAGGATCGTTCGATCCGGCCCATGAGGGCCATGTGCATATCACGCGCGAGGCGCTGAAGCGGTTCGGCTTGGATCATGTCTGGTGGCTTGTCAGCCCGGGCAATCCTTTGAAGGCCGAGGGGCCAGCGGATTTGCAGCGGCGGATGGCGGCGGCGCGGGCGGTGATGCAGCATCCGCGCGTGCATGTGAGCGATGTCGAGGCGCGTGCCGGGACGCGCTATACGGCGGAGACGATTGCACGGTTGCAGGCGATGTGTCCTGGCGTGCGGTTCGTCTGGCTCATGGGGGCGGATAACCTGGCGCAGTTTCATCGCTGGAAGGACTGGCGCGAGATTATGGCGCGGGTGCCGGTCGGTGTCATGGCGCGGCCCGGGGATCGGATCGCCGGGCGCACGGCGAAGGCGGCACAGGTCTTCCGCGAGGCGCGGGTTCCGGCGCAGGGGCTTGGGCGGCGCGCGGCGCCGGCCTGGGCCTATGTCAACGTGGCGATGGTTGATGTGAGTTCCTCGGCCATCCGTGCGCGCGGCGGTTGGGTGCGCTAGGGGCTTTGCCCCTCTTGAGCCTTTGGCTCAATTCACCCCGAGTATTTCTCCAGAGAAGAAGAGTGGCTCAGGCTTTGGCGGGCCGAGTGGCGAGGAGGGCCGAGGCGAGGCCTGAGGTGATGATGAGAGCGAGGCCGGTCAGCGTCCAGGCGTCGGGCAGGTCGGAGAACACGGCCCAGCCCAAGCCTGTAGCGGCGATCAGTTGAAAATAGACCAGCGGCGCGAGTTGCGAGGCGGGGGCGCGGGCATAGGCATAGAGCAGGAGCAGGTTGCCTCCGGCGGAAAACAACGCCGAGGCGACGGTCAGCGCGCCTACGGTTGCAGTCAGAGGCGGCAGGGAATCATAGGCGAAGGGCGTCAGGAACAGGGCGCTGAGCGCGAGTTGGGTAAAGAACAGAGAGGTTGGGCGGCCGACAGAGGATAGCCAGCGCGAAGCGGTCAGAAAGGCCCCATAGAAACACCCCGCGAGGAGGGCGAAACCGATGCCCGGAGTGGGCGACAGGCCGGGGCGCACCACCAGAAGCACGCCAACAAAGCCGAGCGCGATAAGCGCAGTGCGCGCTGGCGTGATCGTTTCGCGCAGCAGAAGCGCGGAGAGCGCGTAACTTAGGAGCGGGCCGACGAAGAAGGCGGCGAAGACATCGGCGACGGGCACGGTTTGAAGCGCGGTCTGAATCGAGGTGATGCCGCCGGTGAGCAGCAGGGCGCGCAGCCAGATGCGCCAGTCGCGTAGCAGGCGTGCCGTTTCGCCATTGAGGAAGGGCAGGGCCAGCGCGGTGCCGATCACAAAGCGAGACCAGGCCACAAACAGCGGCGAGGCGCCATGCTCCATGGTCAAGAGCTTGCCTGCTGTGTCGCCGGAGGGGATCATCGACATGGCGATGAACATGATGAAGATGGCCTGTCCCATGGAGAGGGCGATAGCATGGGGGGTGCGACGTCGGAAGCGCGATTGTGAGCGGGCTGCGGCTTGCCGGGGGCTGTGACGTGGGGTTAATGTCTTGCCATGGTTCAGAGTGTTTCACGTCGGGTTTTCATAGCGTTGAGCGCCTCCCTTGCGGGCAGTGCGGCCTTGGCAGGTCCGCCGGGGCAATCCTTGCGACCGAAGCTTCGCCCGAAAGGGTTTGCCAAGCGCGCTGCGCCGGGGGCGGGAGAGCTTATTCGCCGGGCCGGGGTTTCCGGCGCGGTGGGCTTTGCGTTGGCCGATGTGGAAAGCGGAGAGATTCTCGAAGGGCATCAACCTGAGGCGACCTTGCCGCCCGCGAGCGTCACCAAGGCGGTGACGGCGATGTACGCACTTGAGACGCTTGGGGCGGAGCATCGCTTTGTCACCCGTCTCATGGCGCGCGGCGAGATCTCGAACGGGATTCTCAAGGGCGATTTGATCCTTGTCGGGGGAGGCGATCCGACCTTTGACACGGATGCGCTTGGCGATCTGGCGCGGGGGCTTAAGGAGGCGGGCATCCACGAGGTCAAGGGGCGGTTCCTTGTCAACGGGGCGGCCTTGCCGTCGATCCGCAGCATTGATCCGGTTCAGCCCGCCCACGCGGGGTATAGCCCGGCGGTCTCGGGGTTGAGCCTCAATTTCAACCGGGTGCATTTCGAATGGAAGCCGGCGGCCGAGGGATACAGTGTCACGATGGACGCGCGCTCGGCCAAGTATCGGCCCGACGTGAGCATTGCCAAGATCGCCGTCGCGGATCGGGCGCTTCCGGTCTACACCTATGAATCCAAGGGGTCGCAGGATGTCTGGACCGTGGCGAGCGGGGCGCTGGGCCGGGGCGGCGCGCGGTGGTTGCCGGTGCGCCAGCCCGAACTATACGCGGGCGACGTATTTCGCACCTTGGCGCGGGCGCATGGCATTGTCCTTGAGCCTGCAAAGCTTGATTTTGGCGTGCCAGAGGGGCGGGTCGTGGCCTTCCATTTGAGCGAGCCGCTTCGGGAAATCCTGCGCGGGATGCTGCGCTATTCGACGAATCTCACGGCGGAAATGGTCGGGATGGCGGCGAGCAAGGCACGGGGCGTCGCGATCGAAACACTGGCGGAGTCGGCGGCGGCGATGAGCGCGTGGGCGCATGAGGCGCTCAACATGCCGCATGCGGCGCTGGTCGATCACTCGGGGCTTGGTGGGGCGTCACGGATGCGGCCGGATGAGTTGGTCCGCGCCTTGGCGGCGGCGAAGCAGCGCGATGTGCTGCGCCCGATCCTCAAGGATATCCGCCTGCGCGATGCCAAGGGCCGGGTCAAGGAAGGCGCGCCGATGAGCGTTCAGGCCAAGACCGGGACGCTCAACTTTGTCAGTGGGCTTGCGGGCTATGTGACATTGCACAACGGGCGGATGCTTGCCTTTGCGATCCTGAGCGCAGATCTCGAGGCGCGGGCGGCGGTGCCGGCACATGACAGGGAGCGCCCGAAAGGGGCGCGGCGCTGGGTCCATAAGGCGCGCCACCTGCAACAGCGGCTTATCGAGCGTTGGGATGCGCTCTATGCAGATCACGGCTAGGGCGGTCGCTTTAGTCGCGGATCACCACTTTCATGTTCTCGAGCCCGACCTGTTTGGTCAGGTCAAACAGGACGCTTGCATGGTCGGGATGCAGGCGCACACAGCCGGCCGAGGCCGGGCGCCCGAGGCGCGAGACCTGATCGGTGCCGTGGATCGCATAGTGGCTATGAAAGAAGATCGAGTAGGGCATCGGCGCATCGTTGTAGAGGCTCGACTTGTGATAGCGCGACAGGAGATAGGCGGTGTATTCGCCATTCGGCGTGATCTTACCGCGTCGGGCGGTGGAGACGGGCCAGGTATAGCGCTGCCGACCGTTGACAAAGACCTTGAGGTGCTGATCGGACTTGTCGACGAGAGCAAGCACGGTGCTTGGCGCCTTGGGGGTCTGGGACAGAGAGACGGAATAGCTTTGCGGGCCGTGGGCGACAAGGTCGCGTCCCATGAGGGGTTGGGCAAAGGCGGGCAAGGCGGGCGCCAAGGTCAGGAGCGTCGCGGCAATCAGGGAAAAACGCATGGAGTCCGGTCAGTTAGGAAATCTGTCGGACGATGTTGACGCAGCGATAGGCGGTTTGTCAAAACCTCTTCACGCAAACGTGTGGTTACGTCATGTGCCGGGCCCGCGCGCCACGCTCGATCGCGGCAGCATGGAGGCGGTCAATCTCGAGCTCATAGCGGATCTCTTCGAGCAGGCGCAGTTCGGCTTCGGCGATGGCGCCATCGGCGGCGGCGACGTCACAGGCCAGAGCATAGGCGGTCTCGTAGAGACGCTCGGGGAGGTTGTCGCGGATGAGGCCGAACAGAGCGGCGAGGCCGTCTTCCTGTTCGAAGAGATCGAACACGGTTTGCGACACGAACTTGAGCCGGTCGAGATCATAGCTCGCAAAGACCGGGAGGTTGTTCACGGCGGATTGAATCTTGACGAGTTCGGCAGTGCGGATGTTCTCGTCCGAGGCGGAAATCGCGACCATGACAGCCACGAGGCTATCCTGCGGTGTGAGGGGGGTCGGGGTGTCTTGGGGCACGGGCGCTCATCCTTATTCTTGACCACTGTCAGAGAATAGGCATCGCGCCCCGTGCCAGCAAGAGGGCTTGCCGCCTTGTCAGGCCATTTGCGCGCTAAAGCGGTAGTCGATTTCGGCAAAGCTCCGCTCGGCAAAGCCGTAGGCGAACTTGAGGCCGTCGGGACCCGCGACTGTGCCGTGCTCGACCTCGCCGGGGACATAGATCACGACGCCGGCGGCGATACGGTGCGCCACGCCTTCGATGGTCACGACGCCGTCGCCTTCGAGGCCAAAGTAAATCTCGGCTTGCCGGTGGCGATGGGGCAGGAGGGTGCCGCCCGCTTCGAATTCGGCGATGCCGAAGACGAGATCCTTGGGATCGTCCGAATGGCCGTTGACGAGGGTCCGCCAGCGCACGGTGCCGAAGGTCGGATCGGTGCCGCCTTCGAGGGGAACATCCGCGCTATCGAGGGAATAGGCGCGGTCGGAGGGCGCAAAGGGGCTATTGTCCGGGGTCGGCGCGTCGAAGGTTTCGTCGAAGTCGATCTCGAACGGGGCGGCGTCGGTGTGCATGGTCATGGCGTGTTCTCCTGTCGCTTCACGTAACGGGGTTTTCGGCCTTCTGACAATCCGCTAAAAGGGCATGATACTATACGCTGAGGTTATGATGTCTGTGCGCTTGCCTGCCTTCTCCGGTCTCGTTGCCTTCTATGCCGCGGTGCGCCATGGCACGCTCACCGGAGCGGCGCAGGAGCTGAACGTGTCACAGCCGGCCATCTCGCGCCGGATTTCAGCCTTGGAAGCGGATCTCGGGTGCCACCTTTTTGACCGAAGCCGAAAGCCAATACAGCTAACAGAACAAGGGCGAGAGCTTGCCCAGACGCTGCGTGCGAGCTTTGGGTCGATCGAGACCGTGGTAGAGCGACTCCGGCGCGGCGCGGCCAGGCGCGTCGTCACCGTTAGCGCGCCGTCAGGATTTGTCGGATACTGGCTTATCCAGAACCTAGGTGATCTCGAAGAGGCCTTTCCCGAGATCACCATTCGCATCATCAGCCAAGAACATGGTGATCCAGAGCGTCCCGGCGATGTTGCCGTGCGCTTTGGCCTTCCGGATACGAGCGTCGCGGGGGAAGAGCGAATCCTTGGTGACGAGGTGTTCGCGGTGGCCAGCCCGCTCTATCTACAGCGCCGGGGGCTTGCGCCGGACGCGGTCGATTTCGAGGGGCTGACGTTGTTGACGATGGAGAGCGCGCGAAGCCATTGGCACGACTGGCCAAGCTGGTTCGAGGCGGTGGGGCGCGCGATGCCGGGCCGGGTGCGGGAGCTTGATTTCAATTCCTATGCCCATCTCGTCAACGCAGCCCTTGCCGGGCAGGGGATTTGTCTCTGCTGGAGTGGGCTTCTAGAGCAGTTTCTTGAAAGCGGTGCGGTGCTGCGGCTTGGCGACGAGGTGGCGCATTCGGATCGCGGCTATCATATCGCGCTACGCGAGGGGCTTGCGGCGCGGGTCGATGCACGGGCGGTGTTCGACTGGATCGTCGCGCGCGCAGGGGTGGTTTGAGGCGGCGGGACAAGCTGTTCTGAATCGGCTTCGGCTTGGAGTAAGACGCCGTTTCCGCCCCTAAAATCTTGACGATGCTGCAACGGCACAATAGACCCCGGAAGTCGGTCCGCATGGGGCGGGCGACGCTCGACTGGAGAAGTAAGAATGTCTGAACTGCGCGAAGCTGCCCTCGTTTCGAAAGCCTGGCCCTTTGAAGAGGCGCGCCGGGTGCTCAAACGGTATCAGAAGCAGGCGCCCGAGAAGGGCTACGTGCTGTTCGAGACAGGCTATGGGCCGTCGGGCCTGCCGCATATCGGCACCTTCGGCGAGGTGGCGCGCACCACGATGATCAAGACCGCGTTCGAGCTTATCTCGGATATTCCGACGCGGCTCATCTGTTTCTCTGATGACCTTGACGGAATGCGCAAGGTGCCGGGCAACGTGCCGAACCAAGAGGAATTGCAAACACATCTGCAAAAGCCGCTGACCTCGGTGCCGGATCCATTCGGCACGCATGAGAGCTTTGGCCATCACAACAACGCCATGCTGCGCCGGTTCCTTGATACCTTTGGGTTCGAGTATGAGTTCTTTTCGGCAACTGAATTCTATGGGTCGGGGCAGTTCGACGAGGTGCTCAAGCGCGCGGTCGAGAAATACGACGAGATCATGGAGGTGATGCTCAAGTCCCTGCGTGAAGAGCGTCGCCAGACCTATTCCATCTTTCTGCCGATCCATCCCGAGACGGGACGGGTTCTCTATGTGCCGATGAAAGAGGTGAACGCGCAGGATCATACGATCACCTTTGACGACGAGGACGGCAAGGAATGGACCCTGCCTGTCACCGGCGGCAACGTGAAGCTTCAGTGGAAGCCGGATTTCGGCGCGCGCTGGGCGGCGCTCGAGGTCGATTTCGAGATGTATGGCAAGGACCACAGCACCAACACGCCGATCTATGACAAGATCTGTCGTATCCTCGGTTGGCGGGCGCCGGAGCATTTCACCTACGAGCTTTTCCTTGATGAGAACGGGCAGAAGATCTCCAAGTCGAGCGGCAATGGTGTGTCGATTGACGAGTGGCTTACCTATGCGAGCACCGAGAGCCTGTCTTACTTCATGTATCAGAAGCCGAAGACGGCGAAGCGGATGCACTTCGATGTGATCCCCAAGGCGGTTGATGAATACCACCAGCAGCTTCGGGCCTATCACGGACAAGATCTCAAGGCGCAGTTGAACAATCCGGTGTGGCATATCCACGGCGGGAAGGTACCGCAGTCGAACATGGTCGTGCCGTTCTCGATGCTGCTCAACCTTGCGTCGGTTGCCTCGGCGCATGACAAGGAAACGCTCTGGGGCTTTATCCGCCGCTATGCGCCTGCGGCGACGCCGGAGAGCCACCCGGACCTCGATGCGGCGGCGGGCTTTGCGGTGAAGTATTACGAGGACTTCGTGCAGCCCACGAAGGTCTACCGCGCGCCGACAGAGCTTGAGCGTGAGGCGCTTGAAGAGTTGCGCGACAAGCTTGTGGCTTATGATGGCCCGGTGGATGGCGATGAGCTTCAGTCGGTGGTGTTCTCGGTTGGCCGCGAACGGTTCGACCCGATGCGCGATTGGTTCAAGGCGCTTTACGAGGTGCTTTTGGGCGCGAGTCAGGGGCCGCGTTTCGGCGGGTTCATCGCGCTTTATGGCGTCGAAGAGAGCGTTGCGCTGATCAACAAGGCGCTGGCCGGCGAATTGGTTTGATCGACAGGGGGCCATGGCGCAGGATTGGGCCATGGCAACCGGATATGAACCGCTCAACACGTTAAAGCCGATTGGCAAAGATATCTGGATCGTGGATGGCCCCGCGATCCGGTTTTACGGCATGCCGTTTTCAACGCGGATGACCGTGGTGCGGCTGGCGAATGGCGATCTCTGGCTGCATTCGCCGGTCGCCTATGATGCGGCTTTGGCGCGGGCGCTCGAGGCGTTGGGGCCGATCCGGCATCTCATCGCGCCGAACTGGATCCATTATGCCTATGTGGGCGCGTGGCAGGAGGTCTATCCCGAGGCCAAGGCCTGGGCCGCTCCGGGCGTTGCGGAACGGGCGGAAAAGCACGGCGTCGCGATGCGGGTTGACCATGATCTGCGGGGCGATGCGGCAGAGGCGCCATGGCGCGGGGAGATCAAGCAAAGGATCATCGAAGGCAGCAAGATTCACCGCGAGGCGGTGTTCTTTCACGAGGCGTCGAAGACCCTGATCCTGACCGACCTGATCGAGAATTTCGAGCCGGAGAAGATCCCGTGGTGGATGCGAATCGCCGGGCGGTTCGGTCGGATCATCGCGCCGGACGGGCAGATGCCGCGCGACATGCAGATGAGTTTCATGGGTCATCACGACACGCTGCGCGCCGGGATCGAGGAAATGATCGGCTGGGAACCGGAGCGGATCGTCATTGCGCATGGGGCGTGGTTTGAGGGGGATGCGGTGGCCGAGCTACGACGGGCGTTCCGCTGGGTCCTGCGGTAGGTGGTCTGGTCGCGTCGTGCGATCGCGCTAGCTCTCCGGGTAGGAGGATAAGCTATGCGGATGATCTTGGTGATGGCGATGACGCTTTGGGGGCTCGCGGCGAGCGCCTCTGAGCAAGGAATAAAACAGGTGATCGGGGCGCAGATGGAGGCGTTTCGGGCGGGCGATGTCGAGGGGGCTTTCTCTTATGCCAGCCCGAGCCTCCAGCGTTTCTTTGGCTCGTCAGAGCGGTTCGGCACGATGGTACGGACGGGATATCCGGAGGTCTGGCAACCGGGCTATGTCCGGCTTCTTGAACGGCGCGAGATTGCGGGCAATCTTTGGCAAAAGGTGCTGGTCGAGGATAGTGGCGGGGCGATGCACCTATTCGACTACCAGATGGTCGAACATGAGGGCGCGTGGCGCATCAACGCGGTGCAGCGCCTGCCGCTTCCTGATGTGGGCGTCTGAGGCGGGCAAGGTTTTTCGAAATCGCTTGGGTCGACAGGCACCGTCACGGTGCTGTCGGGGCGCGTTAAGGCGCGGTTGATATTTCCCTTTCCGAAGTCATGCGCCCCATGCGCTGAGCGATCAGGAAAGGGAAGAGATGAACAAGGCGATTACCGACGGTCTTTTGTTGATGCCACCGGCCTTTGCGGCGGGGCTGGCCCAGTGGTCGAGCGGCGATGGCACGCCGGGATCGGACACGTATGACGGCGCGGTCAATGCGGCGCTTGTTCCGGCAGATGCGGATTTTGGCGGCTGTCTCGAGCTGGTGAAGCTCGAGGCGGTTCAGAAGCTCCGTTATATGGGAGAGACGCCGATCCTGCCCGGGTGCTACCTCCGGGTCACAGCGCGGGTCAAGGCGGTGTCTGGCAACCTTCCGAAAGTGCGTATCGCGGCCTGGGCCGGGGATGGCAGCGGCGACCACGTGAGCGGCCTTGTGGAGGCGGGCGACGAGGTGACGCTGACCTCCTATGGATCGGTCGTTGAGGTCAGCGCGATCATCGGCACAGGCGCGCGCGGCGGTGTCGACATGACCTGGGGCTCGGAACCTGTCTACGGACATTTCGGGCTCGACCTCACCGGAGCGATTGGCGGTGTGGTGCGTATCGACGACATCAGCATCGAGGATGTCACCAGCGCCTTCTTGCGCGATATGATGGATTGGGTCGATGTGCGCGATTTCGGCGCGGTGGGTGATGGGGTCACGGATGACTCGGCCGCCTTTGCCGCTGCGGACGATGCGGCGAACGGGCGCGAGGTCTTGGTCTCGGAGGGGGTGTTCTTTCTCGACGACAACGTGACCTTCAACACGCCGGTGCGGTTCGTCGGGACGGTCACGATGCCGGAGGACAAGTATTTCTCATTGACCAAGAATTTCGAGCTGGCGGCCTATATCGATGCGTTCGGGGATGAAACGCTTGGGTTCAAGAAGATGTTCCAGTCGCTTCTCAACAACGCAGACCATGAATCGCTTGATATGGGCGGTCGGCGGGTGACGATTGATGAACCGCTCGACCTTCAGGCGATCGTCGCCAATCGCACGGAATACAAACAGCGGCGGGTGATCCGCAACGGGCAGTTCTATGTCACGGGTGATACGGTCTGGGATCCGGATATTGTCACTTCGGTGGCGAGCTATGACTCGAACCAGTCGCGGACGCTGACCAATGTGGCCAACGTGGCCAATATCGCCATTGGCAGTCATGTCACGGGGAGCGGTGTCGGGCGCGAGATCTACGTCAAGGACAAGAACGAAGCGACGCAGGAGATCACGCTTTCGCAACCACTCTATGATGCGGAGGGCACGCAGACCTTTACCTTCACGCGGTTCAAATACGTGCTTGATTTCACCGGCTTCAGCAAGATCAGCTCTTTCGAGGTTCAAGGGATCGAGTTCCTTTGCAACTCCGTCGCGAGCGGGATCGCCTTGTCTGCGGCGGGGGTCGCGTTTCACGTCAAGGATTGCCATTTCAACCGCCCCGGCTGGCGCGCGATCACAAGTATTGGGGACGGGTGTCAGGGGATGCTTGTCGACCGCTGCGATTTCAAGACGCGCGAGGGTGGCACCCCGGCGCAAGATCGGGAAACAGTGGCGATCAACACCAATGCCAATGATGTGAAAATCCGAAACAACAGGGCCAGCCAGTTTCGCCATTTCCTTGTGATCGGCGGGACAAACTCGATCATCACGGGCAACCATTTCTTCCAAGGCGATTCAGAGCCTGCGGGTCTTCGCACGGCGGGAATCTTGCTTGGGGCGGCGCATTGTGCGGCGAGCATTGATGGCAACTATATCGACAATGCCACGATTGAATGGAGCAACGAGTACGAGGCGGAACCTGACTTTACCAGCGGCTACTCTTTCAGTGCGCTTTCGGTGACGGACAATGTGTTCCTGTCCGGGCATGTGGCGTCGTGGTTTGCCTATCTCGTGGTGAAACCGCATGGGGCGAACCATTATTTCACCGGGTTCACCGTGACCGGGAACAAGTTCCGTTCGATCAACGGGCATATCGACCGGGTGGACCGGATCGATACCAGCTTTGCCGAGTTGGATAAGACCAAGAGCAAGAACATCCATGTCGAGGGCAATACCTATCACGCGGTCGGTGACGGGATGCGCAATCCGCTTTTGGTCGAGCATGACCAGAACAGCGCGGCACAGACTTGGGTCGTCGAGACGCAGGGGCGGCTACCGTTTGAATGGCGCGCGCGCACGGTCGAGTCTGTGGTCGCGAAGGGGCGGATCGAGGATGGGGCGGGGAATCCGGTCTATACGATGCCGTATGTTGAGGTCGAGAAAGGCGCCAATGGCGACGAGGTGCATCTCAAGTGGGACGTGCCAGTGCGCGGCAAGGTCTGGGTCAAGGTGCGGATGGACTAGCGCCAGAAGGCGACCCACTCGACCAGTTGGAAGAACTTGCGGGCGAGCAGAAGCGTCGCCTGACCATCGAGCCAGATAAGATCGTATGCCAGGCCGGAGAAGATCAGCACGGCCAGGAAAACGGCGATCGGGTTGGTCATAACGAATTGCGCCTCCGGGTGGTCCTTGGGCAAAGGTATGCCTCAGACCGCCCGGAGGCGCAAGTTTTGCAGGCGATTGCCGGGGCTTACATCGAGCCCATCTTCTGGGCCACGTCGGCCATGCGGCAGGAGAAGCCCCATTCGTTGTCATACCATGCCAGAACGCGCACGAGGCGGCCGCCGATGACCTTGGTTTGGTCGGCGGCAAAGGTCGAGCTTTCGCTGGTGTGGTTGAAATCGACGGAGACGAGTTTCTCTTCGGTGTACCCGAGGACGCCTTTCATGGCGCCGGCGGCGGCTTCGGCCATGACAGCGTTCACGTCCGCCTCGGTCACGTCTTTTTGTGCCACGAAGGTCAGGTCCACGGCGGAGACATTCGGCGTCGGCACACGCACGGCGGAGCCGTCGAGCTTGCCCTTGAGATCGGGAAGGACTTCGCCAAGCGCCTTGGCGGCGCCAGTGGATGTCGGGATCATCGACATGGCGGCGGCACGGGCGCGGTAGAGATCCTTGTGGCGACGGTCGAGAGTCGGTTGGTCGCCGGTATAGGCGTGGATCGTGGTCATGATGCCCGATTCAATGCCGAAAGCGTTGTGCAGAACCTTGGCCACCGGCGCGAGGCAGTTGGTGGTGCAGGAGCCGTTGGAGATCATCGTGTCCGAGGCTTCGAGCATCTCGTCGTTGACACCGAAGACGATGGTCTTGTCGACGTTCTTGCCTGGTGCGGACAGAAGCACTTTCTTGGCGCCGCGGTCGAGGTGGGCCTTGGCTTTCTCGCCGTCGTTGAACTTGCCGGTGCATTCCATGACCACGTCGACGCCGGACCAGTCCAGTTCGTCCATGTCATAGGTCGAGAACATCTCCATCTCGCCTGCGCCGAGATCCATCATGCCGTCGCCGATCTTGACCTCGTTGCGGAAGCGGCCATGCACAGAGTCGTAGCGGATCAGGTGTGCTGCGGTCTCGAGCGGGCCTGTGGCGTTCACCTTGACGACCTTCACGTCGTCGCGGGCGCTTTCGGCGATGTGCATGAGGGTGCAGCGGCCAATGCGGCCAAACCCGTTGATGCCAACAGTCACGGTCATGAGGTATCCCTTCGTCCTGAATTCAGGCGGGGTATAGACGGCTCCCTCCCATGACGAAAGGGGGCTTTTGGCAGCCAATCATGGTGTTAGCGATAAAGATTGGCCGGTTCCCGCGTGGTAGCGATAACGCAGCGTCAGCTTGGGCTGCCTTTGATCTGGTCATAGGCCGAAAGCGCGCCTTGCCGCGACTCGCGCAGGTCGGCGATCGGGTGGGGATAGTCCGTGCCAAGAACGATTCCCGCCCCGCGCAGAACCTCGGCAGGGGCCTCCCACGGGGCATGGAGATACTTGTCGGGGAGGCGGGCGAGTTCCGGCACATAGCGGCGCAGGTAGGCGCCTTCGGCATCGAACTTTGCCGATTGGGTCACCGGGTTGAAGATACGGAAATAGGGTGCAGCATCGGCCCCTGATCCGGCCACCCATTGCCAGCTTGCCGGGTTGTTGGCGGGATCGGCGTCAAAGAGCGTGTCGTGAAACCAAGCGAGGCCGTGGCGCCAATGCACGCGCAAATTCTTGACGAGGAAAGAGGCCACGATCATCCGCACGCGGTTGTGCATGTAGCCGGTTTGCCAAAGCTCTCGCATCCCGGCATCGACGATGGGGATGCCGGTCTGGCCCTTTTGCCATGCGGTCAGGAGGTCGGGGGCATCGCACCAGGGGAAGCCATCGAATTTGCGGTTGAGGTTCTGCCAATCCATGTCCGGGTTATGGAACAGGAGGTTGTAGGAGAATTCGCGCCAGCCGAGTTCCGACATGAAATGATCGCGATCGCGGGAGGCGGGTTGTGCCTTGGCGCCATACCATACCGTATTGGGCGAGATTTCCCCGAAGGCGAGGTGTGGTGAGAGGCGCGAGACATGTGGCGCGGATGGTATGTCGCGCCCCTCTTTGTAGCCGGTAAGCCCCTCTTCGAGAAAGGCCTCAAGGCGGGCCGTTGCGCCTGCTTCGCCGGGCGTCCAATCTGCGAGCACGTCTTCATCCCAAGCCGGTGTCGGGCGCAGGGCGAGATCATCAAGGGCGGTGTCATTCGGGACATCGAGCAAGGCAATCGACGGCGCAGGAAGCGGCTCGCGCGGTGGAGCGGCGGCGGCACAGCCTTTGCGGAAGAAGGGCGAGAATACGCGATAGGGTGTGCCATCAGCCTTGTTCACATCCATTGGTTCCCACAGGAGGGCTCCGTTCGCGGAATGCACATTGAGACCACGGGTGCGCAGCTCGGTCTTGAGCGCTGTATCGCAGTCCATGCCGCGGGCGTCATAGCGCCGGTTCCATGTCAGGGTTTCGGCGCCGTGGGTTTCGGCAAGGCGGGGCAGGATCTCGGCGGGGTCGCCCCGGTAGACGTGCAGCGCCCCATTCAGCGCTGCGTTCAAGGCTTCAAGAGACCGGTGCAGCCAAGCACGGGTCGCCCCGCCGGGGGCATCGGCCTCTTCCAATATGTAGACAGGTAGAAGCGCGCCGCGCTTGGCGGCGTAGGACAGGGCGGGGTTGTCGGACAGCCGCAGATCACGGCGAAACCAATGGATCGAAACAGTCATGACCGGCAAAGTAAGGCCCCGCGGCCCGGCGTCCAGTCCTTCTAGAGCATACGCCCGGCGAGACGGTCGAGAATGGCGCAGTCCGGGCTATGATCCCCGGCGCAATCCTCGATCACTTCGACCAGGGAATTTCGCATGTGTTGAAGTTGCGCGATTTTCTCTTCGACCCGACCGAGATGGTTCATGGCCAAATCCTTGACCTCTGCACTGGCGCGGGCCTCGTCCTCGTAGAGACGAATGAGGGCCCGGCAGTCTTCGATCGAAAAGCCGAGTTTTCTCGCGCGTCCAAGGAAGGAGAGACGGTGTAGATCCGTTTCCGAAAAGACACGATACCCGTTCGGAGTACGTTCCGGTTGGATCAGGCCAATATCCTCGTAGTAGCGGATTGTCTTGGCCGGGACGCCGGATCGTTTGGAAATTTCTCCGATATTCATACTATACCTCCTCGCGTGCTGGCGAGATCGCGGACGGAGAGACTCGCCGCAGCCGCAAAGCATTGGATAGCACGAAGATAGAGGAGAGGGCCATAGCCCCGGCACCGAGCATCGGCGAGAGCTGCCAGCCAAGCAGGGGGTAGAAGAGGCCCGCCGCGACCGGGATCAGCGCAATGTTATAGGCAAAGGCCCAGAACAGATTTTGGCGGATATTGCGCATGGTGCGGTGCGACAGGTCGATGGCCGTGACGACGCCCGAGAGGTCCGGTCCGATGAGGACGACATCGGCGCTTTCGATGGCAATATCGGTGCCCGTGCCGATGGCGATCCCGGTGTCGGCGCTTGCGAGGGCGGGGGCGTCGTTGATCCCGTCTCCGACGAAAGCGATGGGGCCGTGTGCTGCGCGCAGAGTCTCGACTTCGGCGGCTTTACCCTCGGGGAGGACTTCGGACGCAACATGGTCGATGCCAAGATCGGCGGCGATGGCGCGGGCTGTGGTGCTGCTGTCGCCGGTGATCATGGCGACGGACTTGCCCATGGCCTTGAGGCGATTGACGACGGCGCGGGCGGTTGGGCGGATCGGATCGGCGACAGAGATCAACCCTGCAAGGGTGCCGTCGATGGCGACATAGAAGGGGGTCTCTCCGCGCGCGGCCAGTGCTTCGGCCTCGTCTGCAAGGGGGGCAGCGTCGATCCCTTCGCGCGCCATGAGGCGTGCGGCCCCGATGAGGACAGTCTTTTCCTCGACCGTGGCGCGGATGCCAAAGCCGCCAATGGCCAAGAACCCTTCGGCTTTGGGCAGGGTAAGCCCTTGTTCGTTGGCGGCGGCGGTGATGGCGCGTGCGATTGGGTGCTCCGAAGGGGCCTCGGCAGCGGCGACAAGGCGCAGGAGGGTGTCCGGCGCAATGTCGGTGCAGGGGGACAGGGTTGCCAGTGTGGGACGGCCTTCGGTCAGGGTTCCGGTCTTGTCGAACGCGACAACCGAGAGGGTTTCGAGCCTTTGCAGCGCTTCGCCCTTGCGGAAAAGCACGCCGAGTTCGGCGGCGCGCCCGGTGCCGACCATGATTGAGGTTGGCGTGGCGAGGCCCATGGCGCAGGGGCAGGCGATGATGAGCACCGAGACGGCGGCGACGAGGGCGTGCGGCAGGCGCGGGTCCGGTCCAAAGGCGAGCCAACCCGCCAGCGCGAGCGCAGCAACAAGGATCACCGCAGGCACGAAGATCAGCACCACGCGATCCGCCAGCGCCTGCACCGGGAGTTTCGCGCCCTGGGCACGTTCCACCATCGTGATGATCCGGGCGAGCATGGTGTCACTTCCAACGCCCGTGGCGCGGTAGATCAGGGCGCCGTCGCCATTGATCGTCCCGGCGACCACGGTGTCGCCTTTGGCTTTCGCAACGGGGAGCGGTTCGCCCGTGATCATGCTTTCGTCGACATAGCTCTCGCCAGAGTCGACCGTACCGTCGACGGCGAGACGTTCGCCGGGGCGCAGATGCAGGAGATCGCCAACAGTGACGCTATCGACGGGAACCTCGGTGACCTTGCCGTCGCGTTCAACGCGGGCGGTATCGGCCTTGAGACGAGCCAGCTTGCGGATCGCGCCGCCTGTGCGGCCCTTGGCGCGGGCTTCGAACCAGCGTCCGACGAGGATCAGTGTGACGATGACGGCGGCGGCCTCGAAATACACATAGCGTGCGCCAGGCGGCAGGATCGCGGGTGCGAAAAGCGCAACGGTCGAATAGCCCCATGCGGCAGAGGCGCCCATGGCGACGAGGGAGTTCATGTCGGGGCTGCGGCGCAAGAGAAGCGGGATGCCTTTCAGGAAGAAACCGCGGCCGGGCCAGATCAGGACAAGGCTCGTCAGCACGAATTGCAGGAGCCAGGATTGGCTCTGGCCGATATTGGCCATGATCCAGTGATGCAGGGCGGGGATCGCGTGGCCGCCCATTTCGATCAGGAAAACCGGTAGGGTCAGGAGGGCGGAGATCAGGGCGATGCGGCGGGCATCGTCGACTTTCGCAGCTTCCTCGGCCCCGGCGTCGCGGGTGGTTTCGTCCGTGCGGGGTGTCGCGGTGTAGCCTGCGGCGCGCACGGCGGCGGCGAGGTCGGTCGCAGCGACGGACCGACGCAGCACCTGTACCTGGGCGGTTTCGGAGGCGAGATTGACCGATGCTTCGAGAACGCCGGGCACCTCTTGTAGTGCGGCCTCGACCCGTGCGGCGCAGGAGGCACAGCTCATGTCGGAGATATCGAGCGTGATGTTCTCTTCGCGGGCCGGGTAGCCTGCGCTCTTCAGGGTCTCGCGGATGTCAGCGGCCTTTGCGCCATCAAGGTCGACGGTCCCCATCGTGTTGGCGAGGTTCACCGCAGCGGAAGTCTGTCCCGGCATGGCCTGAAGCGCGCGTTCAGCCCGTCCGGCGCATCCGGCACAGCTCATTCCGTCGATCTCAAAGCGTAGCGTGGTCATGACATGCCTCCTGAACGCGCGAACGGCGCGCGACAACCCTCCAGTATTTGGAAGGATGGAGGCCCGCAACCCTTCCAGCGACTGGAAGGATCGCGGAAAATGTATCAGCTTTTCGTGAAGGCGCCGCGTTCGACCATTTGAGCGAACATGTCTTCGACGGTTTCCTTCAGCGGCCGATAGGTCAGGCCGAGCGCGGTGCGTCCCTTGGAATTGTCCGCCTTCCAGACAATGTTGGCATTGCGGGAGACGAACTTGCGTTCCACGCCCGCGGTCGGGGCGAGCAGCCAGAAGAGCCATTTCGGCAGGGGGCGCTTGGGGAGCGGATAATCCGCGCCGAACTTGTCCTGAAGCAGTGTGGCGATCTCGAACGTGTTGGTGCCGTGGCCTGAAGTGATATGGCGGCCTTCGGCTTTGGGGGTGAAGGCGGCGGCGAGATGCGCTTGGGCGAGGTCACGCACGTCGACCACGCCAAGCCCGAGCTTGGGGGCGCCCGCCTTCATGGTGCCGTCGCCAAGCATCTTGATGATGCGGAAGCTTTCGGAAGTGGGCAGGTCGTTGATCGCAGGGCCAAGCACGAGAGACGGGTTGATGACGACGAGATCCCAACGGTCCTGCTCTGCCGCGATGGTCCAGCCTTCTTTCTCGGCCAGTGTCTTGGAGTAGGAGTAGGGCTGATAGTCGAGTGAAGCGGTGGTGTTCCAGACGTCTTCCGTCAGCATCCCTCCGGGCGCAGAGGCGCAATCGATGGCATCGGTATAGATCGCGGCGCAGGAGCTTGTCAGGACAACGCGGCGCACGCTCTCGGTGCGGTTGGCTTCTTCGAGGACGTTTCGTGTGCCTTTGACGGCGGGGTCGATCAGGTCGCGCTGGGGGTCTTTGACGTTCACGATAAAAGGCGAGGCGGTGTGAAACACCACGGAACACCCCTGCATCGCTTCGCCATAGGAGCCGGGCTCTAGCAGGTCGGCTTTGAAGAAGCGGATTTCGCCGTGCGCGGCCTCGGCCAGTGCGGTCAGGTGGGCGGTCTTTTCGGTCTTGGCAGGATCACGAACAGGGGCATGAACGGTCAGGCCTGCGTCGAGCAGGGCTTTGACGATCCAGCCCGCAACATAGCCTGTCGCGCCTGTGACCATCACGGGCGCGGAACGGTCGATATCGAGCATGGGGATTTCCTCCGGGTGCAGTGTCAGGAGGAAAGATGGGGGTCTCAGAGCCGTTTGGCAATGCGTAGACCGGGCGCGCGCCATGAGCCGCGCGCCGAGACCAGTTTAGTGCGCAGTATCGGGCGCCGGGGCGCCTTTCTGTGCGGCGACACGCTTGCGGCTAAAGACGCGCGCCACAAGCACGAAGAAGAGCGGTACAAAGACGACGCCGAGCACCGTGCCAGTGATCGTGCCACCAAGCACGGCGGAGCCGACGGCCGTGCGCCCACCCGCGCCCGCGCCGCTCGACAGGGCGAGAGGCACGACACCAAGCGAGAAGGCCAGCGAGGTCATGATGATCGGGCGGAAGCGTTGGCGCGCCGCTTCGCGGACGGCCGTATAGAGGTCTTCCCCTGCTTCGAACCGTTCGCGGGCAAATTCCACGATTAGGATCGCGTTCTTGCCGGTGAGGCCGATCACGGTCAGCAGGCCGACCTGGAAGAAGACACCGTTTTCAAAGCCGAACCAATAGGCCGCGCCCATGGTGCCAAGCACCCCGATCGGCATAGCCAGCATGACCGAGAAGGGAATGGCCCAGCTTTCGTAGAGCGCGGCGAGGCAAAGGAAGATCGCGGCCAGCGAGAGCGCATAGAGCATCGGGGCGGAACCGCCGGAATCCAGTTCTTCGAGAGAGAGACCCGTCCATGCGACGCTATAGCCGGGCGGGAGTTGCGAGACGAGGCGTTCGATTTCGGCGATGGCGTCGCCGGTCGAAACACCGGGCGCGGGCGAGCCCTGGACCTGCATCGAGGGCACACCGTTGTAACGCGTCAGACCTTGGGGGCCGTATTCCCAGCTTTCGGTGGTGAAGTTGGCGAAAGGCACAAGATCGCCACTGGCGTTGCGGACGCGCCATTTCTGTAGGTCCGAGGGTGTGGCGCGACTATCGGGTTCGCCTTGGACATACACGCGCTTGATGCGGCCATTGTCGTTGAAGTCGTTCACATAGGCCCCGGCCCACGCGATGTTGAGCGTGGTGCCGACATTGGCAGGGCTCACCCCAACCGCCCCGGCAGCGCGCCAGTCGATATCGAGCTTGAACTGTGCAGCATCTTCGAGGCCTGAGGGGCGGGCCGAGCCGATCAGCGGGCTTTGTGCTGCCATGCCCAAGAGCTGATTGCGGGCGTTCAGGAGCTGTTCGTGGGTCTGACCGCCTTGCGCCTGAAGGTAGAAGTCAAAGCCCGAGACGTTGCCGAGTTCGATGACCGAGGGTGGCACGATGGGGAACACCATCGCATCGCGGATCGCTGAGAACGCCGGGAAGGCACGGCCCGCCACCGCCTGAACCGATTGCGCGGGCGAGGGGCGTTCGTCCCAGTCTTTCATGCGCACGAAGGCGAGGCCCATGTTTTGACCCTGGCCGGCGAAAGAGAACCCGACGACGCCAAAGGCGGATTCCACGTTCTCTCCTTCGGCCTCGTGGAAATGGGATTCCACCTGTTTCACCACGTCGAGCGTGCGCTCGGCGGAGGCGCCGGTCGGGCCTTGGATGAGGGTCATCAAGATGCCCTGATCTTCATCGGGGAGAAAACCCGTTGGCGTGTTGTTGAACAGGAAGACCATGCCATAGCCAAGGGCGGCATAGAGGACGAGAACGCGGAAGGGGCGGCGGATCACGTGGCCAACCGTCCCGGCATACCCGCCTGTCACCTTTTCGAAGGCGATGTTGAACCAGCCGAGAGGGCCGCGATGCGTATGGTGGGCATCCTTGGCTTTCAGGAGCGTGGCACAGAGGGCCGGAGTCAGGGTCAGGGCGACCAGCACCGAAAGCGCCATGGCCGAGACGATGGTGATCGAGAACTGGCGATAGATCACACCGGTGGAGCCACCGAAGAAGGCCATCGGCACGAAGACCGCGGACAGAACGAGGGCGATCCCGATCAGGGCACCGGTGATCTGGCCCATGGATTTGCGCGTCGCCTCACGCGGAGAGAGGCCTTCTTCTTCCATGATGCGTTCGACGTTTTCGACCACGACGATGGCGTCATCCACAAGCAGGCCGATGGCGAGCACCATGGCGAGCATGGTCAGTGTGTTGATGGTAAAGCCCGTGATCGACAGGATCGCGAAGGTGCCGAGGATCACGACCGGCACGGCGAGCGTCGGGATAAGCGTCGCACGGAGGTTCTGCAGGAAGAGAAGCATCACGAGGAAGACGAGGCCGATGGCTTCGAACAGCGTCTTTTGCACTTCGTGGATGGAAATCTCGATGAAGGGTGTGGTGTCATAGGGGATGACGTAGGAGACCCCTTCGGGGAAGAATTCTTTATACTCTTCGATGCGGTGTTTTACCCGTTCAGCGGTATCGAGCGCGTTGGCCCCAGAAGCGAGGTTGAGCGCCATGCCCGAGGCGGGCTGACCGTTGTAGCGGGCGATGGTGGCGTAATTTTCAGCACCGATTTCGACGCGTGCCACATCCCGCAGGAGCACAAGACCGCCATCGGTTTCAGCCCGCAGGACGATGTTACGAAAGTCCTCGGGCGTGGACAGGAGCGATTGCGCGGTGATCGTTGCGTTGAGCTGTTGCCCGCTTGGGGCAGGCAGGGTTCCAAAAGCGCCGGCGGAAATCTGGGCGTTCTGGGCAGAGACCGCATTCACCACATCAGAGGGCGTCATCTCGAAGGCGGCGAGCTTTGAAGGGTCGAGCCAGATGCGCATGGCGTATTGCGCGCCAAACACCTGTGCGCCGCCCACGCCTTCGATGCGGCTGAACTCATCCACGAGGTTCGAGCTGAGATAGTCCGAGAGGTCGGCTTGGTCGAGGCGGCCATCCTCGGAAATCAGCGCCAGCACCATGAAGAAGGAAGACGACGCCTTTTGCACCTGCACGCCGAGGCGTTGCACGGTTTCGGGCAGCAGCGGTGTTGCCTGTGCCAGTTTGTTTTGCACTTGCACCTGCGCCACGTCCGGGTCGGTTCCGGCCTCGAAGGTCAGAGTAATGCTTGCCGTGCCCGCAGAGGTCGACGAGGACGACATGTAGCGCATGCCGTCGAGGCCGGTCATTTGCTGTTCGACGATCTGGGTTACCGTGTTGGCGACGGTTTCCGCAGACGCGCCGGGATAATGCGCGTTGATGCGGACAGAGGGCGGTGCGATCTTGGG
Organism: Shimia sp. FJ5; assembly: GCF_032918335.1. Classification (NCBI taxonomy): domain Bacteria; kingdom Pseudomonadati; phylum Pseudomonadota; class Alphaproteobacteria; order Rhodobacterales; family Roseobacteraceae; genus Shimia; species Shimia sp. FJ5. Next base: position 725,871 of record NZ_JAWJUV010000002.1, read on the forward strand.
ATATTGCGCGATCGGTAGGGTGTAGATCGACAGAAGGCCGACCCCCATGATGAGGATCGAGATCACCCAGGCAAAGACGGGCCGGTCGATAAAGAAGCGGGCCATGATGGACTCCCCGGGGTTTGGATCAGTTGTCTACAGGCGCTTCCGCGCGTTCTTCGGGGGCGACCGTCATGCCGGGCGAGACCTTTTGCAGGCCCGCGACGATGATGCGGTCGCCGGGCGCAAGACCCTCTGTGACGACCCAGTGGTTGCCAAGGTCGCGCTGCACGGTCAGTTCCCGGCTTTCGACGACATTTTCGGCGGTGACGACCATGGCCGTCGGGCGGCCCCGACGATCCCGTGTCACTCCTTCCTGCGGCGCGAGGATGGCGTCTTGGACGATGCCTTGGGGCATGGCCACCTGCACGTACATGCCCGGCAACAAGAACCTGTCGGGGTTCGGGAACTCGAGCCGTAGGACGATAACCCCGGTCTGTTCGTTCACATGCGGTTCGGCAGCGGCGAGAATGCCTTCGTGTTCGTAGGGTTCGCCATCGGCAAGGCGCAGGGTCACGACGGCTCCTGCCTCTTCGGCAAGTTCCTGTCCAGAGCGGCGCCATTGCAGGAGCTCGGACGCGGATTGTGTGACGTCGACATAAACCGGATCGAGCTTGCGGATGACGGTCAGGGCGGTGGTTTGCCCAGCCGTAACAAGCGCGCCTTGGGTTGTCTGGCTCAGACCGACGGTGCCGGAGATGGGGGCGGTGATGGTGGTGCGGTCGAGATCGATGGTTGTCGAAAGCACCTGCGCCTCTGCAACTTTGACTGCGGCTTCGGCCACGTCGCGGGCGGCGACGGCATCATCAAAGGCTTGTTGGCTTGCGACATTGCGTTCGCGCAGCTCTTTCTGGCGGGCTTCTTCGCGCTGGGCCGAGCGAAGCTGGGCCTCGGCCTGTGCGAGGTTGGCTTCGGCGGCGGCCTTGGCGGCCTCGTAGGTGGCCGGATCAATGCGGTAGAGCGGGTCACCTTTCGCAACAGGGCGGCCTTCTTCGAAGATGCGTTCCATCACGATGCCGCTGACCTGTGGTCGCACCTCGGCAACGCCTGAGGCGGTCACACGACCGGGCAAGGCAGAGGAAAGGGTCACATCCTGCGTCTTCAGCGTCACCACGGTGACGGGTGTCGGCGGGCGCTCTCCGCCTTGCTGCTGTGCTTGCGCGCTTGGCGCGTTGAACGACAGGACAAGCCCGAGGGCGAAGATCGGGGCGAAAAGACGAAGGCGCGACATGTGGACTCCGGGATTGGTCTGCCGCCACGGTGGCGGATGGTTACCTGCGGCGATAAGGAAACTGGAGGGTTTTGTAAAGATTGGATAGGGTATGTTCCTGTGAACCTTTCGTTATGCCCAGCAAGGAGCCTTTCATATGCCCAGCGAACCGGCACTTTCCGAAGCGCAGACCAGCCGTCGCCGGGGGAGGCCGGTTCAGATGTGCCCGGCAGAGCGGGAAGCGTTGGTTCTTGATTGCGCGATTGCGCTTTTGTCGGAACGCGGTGCGGAAGAGGTTACGGTGGCCGATATTGCGCAGAGGGCGGGTATGTCGAAACGCACGCTCTACAGTTTGTATCGCAGTCGCGAAGAGCTTCTCGGGGCGGCGCTTCGACGGATCAGCGACACGATTTTCCGACCCTTGCGCCCCGATGAACGCAGTGCGTCGCTTGAAGATCGGCTGCGCATTCTGCTGACGTTCGATCCGACGATGGACGCGCCAGAGCTTCCCATTGAAATCTTGCGTATCATCGTTGCGGAGGTGCGAAACTTCCCCGATCTCGGGCGTAGCCTAAGCCGGAAGGGGCCGGGGCAGGTGGCGACGTTCCTGACGGATGAGTTAAGGCGCGCAGCGCGGGTAGGAGAAGTTGAGATCGCCCCGGAAGAGATCGCTCCTTCGGCAGAGCTTTTGGTGGATATGGTCTTTGGCGATACCATCCACTGTATGCTCGACCCGGACCGGATTGCGCGCCTCGCCAATGATCGTGCGGCACGGCGCGACCGCGCCATTCGCCTTTTCCTCAATGGTGTGCGCCCGCGTCGCTAGAGCGGCTTAGGACAATCCCAGATGGCGGCGGGTCTCGGTCAGGGTCTCGCGCAGTCTCTGTGGTCTTAGGCGCACCATATCACCCAACATCCTGCTGAAGATATGGAATGCTTCGATCGTTTCTTTGGAGAAATGGTCCTTGGCCTCGAGCGATTGCGGCGTGTCGATGGTCTTGTCGTCCATCTTGGCCAAGGCGTCGGCCATCGGGGTGCCTTCGAAGAAGTCTGCGTCCATGGCTTCGGCATCGGCGGCATAAAACTTCTGGATCGGCTCGACGAGAGACGCGGGAATGAGAAGCTTGTCGTCACGCGCGCCGAGGTCGCCAGTCCGCATGTATTCGGCAAGCAAGCGGCCAATCGCTGTTCTTGCTTCGTCGTAGCGCATGTCTTCAAGGCCCTTCAGCGTATCGCGCAGAATGAGCTGCACCTCGCGTTGAAGCGCGAGTTGGCCGAGGGTCAGGGACGTGTTGGCATTCACCGTTTTCGCCAGTTCAAAATCGGACGTGCCGAGCATGAAGTGGAAGAAATCGCTGACCACATCTTGATCGTGGAGATAACTGCGCGCGAAGGGACGCAATTCAAAGCGATCGCCGAAGATGTTTCTCCAGCGTTTGAAGCGGGGATGATAGAGGAAGATCCCACGTTTGCTTGTGCGTTCAAAGAAGGCAGGCACGCTCTTGATCTCTTCGCCGAGCTTGAGGCGTTCGGAGAAGGCGGAGAGGATTTTTTCCGGATGCGGGCGGACATAGGCGACAAGGCGCATATTGTCCTTGTAGGCCGGAAGATAGGTCTCAATCGCCTCGAGTAGCACCTTTGGGCGGACGAACTGAAAGTGCTCGGCGGAAATGACTCCAAAGTCAGCATCGCTTTGATCCAGAGCCTTTGCGATGCGCTTGAACCGAGCGGGTTGTTCATTGAGGCGCGTCTTTTGCGTCAGCGAGTGCGCCAGCAGGTTGTGATTGGAATGTGTCGGGAAGTAGTAACTCTTGCCGGGGAGTTCGCAGGCGCCATGTACAAGTGCCTGCTGAATCGAGGTTGATCCTGTTTTGGTATCGCCCAGATGGATGATGAGCTCTCTGGTCATGTCGTGGTGTCCTGCGTCCGGGCGGTGGGGGAGAACTCTTGATCTTCGAGCTCCCGGAGGAATTTGCGGATCTTCGGAATACCGAGCCTCGGCATGCGTGCGTTCATTGTCTTCACGGTTTTGGGGAAGATCTCCATCTCCGGCACGGGGCAGGGCGTTGCGACGGCGTCGGTGTTTGCAAAGAAGGGTGCCTTGCCGGTGATCTCTGCGAGATAGTCCTGTACGTGGACAAACCGTTCTTGAAGGCGGGCACGGTTCTCTGCACCGAAAAGTTCAATGTCATGTGAGGGTGGCAGGTCCAGCTCTGGCGTCATCCTGCGCAGGGTCTCACGCAGGAGCTGTGCTTGCGGCGGCGGAAGGGCACGGTTGCCGAGGCGAGCAATCTCGTAGACGCCGCGATGCAGGGAGCGGTTGGACCGGCGCTCTGATACGAGGTCCGGTGGGAGGTCGACACCTGCTTGGGCGAAAAAGTCAGTGACCGAACCGCCATTTGCCCGGACCTCTGCGTAGTCGCGGATAACGAAACGGGCCTCTGGCACGGTTTCGAGCCAGCATTGCAACATGTCGCGATAGTCGAAATGAATCCCGTCAAAATACTCGTCGATCCCGTCTTGTCGTAGCGGGGAGAGCTCATGACCGAATTTGAGCCGCTGGCCGTGCCATGACGCGAGGTATTCATCAATGCGCCGCAGGGTTGCAATGATGGTGATCTCGGCCTGCACCGGGAATACGTCGATCAGGTCTTCGATGATCGGTGCCCCGCCGCGTGCGAAATTGGAAAAGACCTCGCTTGCGAGAATGACGGTGTGTGGTTTGAGAAACTGGATTTGCTGTTGCAGTGCCTGTTTCATCTGCGGCAGGCCGGGAAGATCCGTATGAAAAGGCGGCACCTTTCCGAGCTTGTGGCTGCTGAGCATACGGAAAGCCAGCGCGTTATGAGGCTCGCGGGCGTTGAGCGGGATGTCCTTGGGCGGTTCACACAGCCCGGCAGCCGTTCCAAGGGCAAGGGACATGCCCTGAAAATCCGTGCTGGGATAGAGAATTCCGGACTTCATCAAGGCAACCTGATTGCGGCTCAGGAAGTCCTGTAGCGCTGTCGATCCGACCTTGTGATGGCCTATGAACAGGATAACCTTCATCTTCACTCCTGTTGCCCATTGGGCAGTTCGATTTGCCTCTTAGGCCACTTTGTCGTGGCTGTCGGGCGACACCAGTCCCAGTTTGCGACGCCAGAACGGTTCAGCGGTCAGCGTCTGGTAGCCGTCTCTATAGGCCTCTGTCAGGCGCTTGTAGCGCAGCAGGAAGGTGATCGCATAGAGCGCAAAATGCCCTGCCTCACGAAATAGCCTGCGCTTGGAATGGCGCACCGTATAAGAGGATTTCCGGTTCGCGCTCAGGTAGGTGATCTTGCTTGCGCCGAGCGTCTTGCGGATATTGCCGCGCTCCTCCGAATGCAGAACGAGCGTATCGCCCCAGCGCGAGAAGAACGGCAGTAGGTGGCCGTTTAGGCTTAGCATCATCAGCAGGCGCAATGCGGTGCGATCCGGTTTCAGTCTCCGTCGGGCACTTGTCGGTGTCGGTCCCTCGGTCGGTCGCCAGTTTTCGTCTTGTGTCAGCGATTTGATGTCAGCCCGGCGCTGGGCCATGTCGGCGTTCTCGGCGAAATACTCTGGTCCTTGCAGCGTGTCCGCCATCGCGAGATTGATCGCGGCGAGCGTATCGTAGTGCATGCGCGGCAGGTTGCGCAGGAAGAACCAGATCGCGATTTTCAGGACTGCGAAGCGGCCAACCTCCATTGCGGGTAGGCTCAGGTGATGGGCCATGTGGCTGCGTAGGTCGAGATACCAGGTTTGCGGGCTTTCTTTGTCGGTAAAGCTTTCTTGGAAAGAGACGACACCATTGAGGCGCACGATGTTGAAATCGTTCACCAAGGAAAAGCTCACATCGTCGCCGCGTACAAAGAACGGAAAAGGCATGTGCCTTGCCTGTGCCAGCGGAAAGGCAAAATACCACCAGCCGCCATAGAGCTGGTCGGGCGGTGTCCCGGTGGTGGCAAACTCCATATCAAAAACCTGGCGTGGATCGCGCAGGTCTGTGCCCATGAAGAGAGGTTTGCACCGCCTGTCGAAGATCGCCCCGTTCTCCCAGATCGACCAGCGGTGCTGGGCGTTGATCATTGCGCCGGCAACGGCGGTGGCGGGATCCGTGGCATAGGCGAGAAATTGGTAGGTGCGATCAAGGCTCGCCATATGGATCGAGGCATCGTCATCCATGAAGAGACAATGGCTCGCACCGAGATCGGCGGCCGCTAACTGTCCGCGCGCGAAGCCGCCCGATCCCCCGAGGTTCTCGTTCGGAATAATCGTCAGGCGGTCGGTGTCGGTATGTGTCAGGGATTGCCCGTTGTCGACGATCACCATGCGCATGTGATCGCGGTGACGGCTTTGGGCGATGTAGTCCTCAAAGCGCGCAATGGTGCGGTTTACTTCGTCTTCGCGCTTGAAGGTGGTGACCGAAAGCGCGAGGTCGGGCGTGCGGCGAGGGGAGTCTGCGGTTTGCCATTCCGCACCGGTCAACGCACCGTCCCCAAGAGCCTGCAGTTCGAAGAACAGCACGCCTTCGTCATAGGTCTCGTCGAAACCGTGGGCGAGATCAATGCGGGTTGGGCCGTCTGCGGTGAGGGTCAGGGTTTCATTCAGGAGCCGTTCCCAAGAGCGGTTCGGATAAGCGAGAAATACCGATATCTCGAACGAACCCTGTCCGGAGAGCGCAAGAAAGAGGCTCTGGAGGTCGCAGTGTCGCCGCCATTTGCCGATGTTGAAAAGGTTGAACCAGGTGTTTGTCTCAACCACGCCGCCAGCGGCAAAGGAAATCGTGCGGTGTTCCGTCGACAGGCCTGCTGGACGGTGAAGGCGGAAATACAGGTCGCGTTCTGTGCAAATACCCGTCTCGGGCCAGATCAGGCTTTGGAGGGGCGTGTAGTCGGAAATGCTGCTTGCTGAAGCCATAAATTGGATACACTCATCGCGTCGGACCATGGGGATGCCGTGGCCGTCATTCGGTTCGCACCGTATAAGTCAGGCATGGCGTCCGCAACCGGCGTTCGTGCCAATCTGTAGGCAGAAGTGCCTTAGACGGTTTGGGCCTGCGGCTCTGTGCAGATGCATAGGACTTCGGCCTGTGCCTCGCCGGTACTCAGGTATCCATGCGCCATCTGGCTATCGAGATAGACGCTGTCTCCCTTGGAGAGCGTGATAGGGGCGTAGTGTTCGCTATGCACTTCGACCTGACCATCGAGCACATAGAGAAACTCTTCGCCTCCATGGCGGAAGAGTTCTCCGAAGGTCTTGAGATCGCGAGCCTTCAAGCGTGCGAGGATGGGGACGATGAATTTGTTCTTCACGTCTGGGCAGAGATAGTAATAGTCGTAGTTCGGTGTGCTTATGAGGGCGCCTTCGCCCTTGTAGCTTGGCGCAAAGCGGCTATTGGGGGCGGAGGAGCGCAGCTTACCGGTATCGGAGCCCGAGACAAGGTCGCTGATCGATACGGAGAGCCCGTCGCAAAGCTTTAGGATGACGTCGAGCGTAGGGGAGAGCGCGCCGTTTTCGATCTTGGAGATCGTCGAGACCGAGACCTGAGACCGCTTTGCCAGTTCTGCGAGGGTCATTTGCTCTGATTTGCGCAGCACTCTGAGGCGCTGACCCACTTCACTTTTGTAAGACATGCTTCATCCTATGCTGGCTTCGCGGGTATTTGCCACGATTTCCGGCAGTATCATAGCTGAAAATCAAAGAAATTTTCGTATAGGAAAATTTTTCTTGTAATAAAATCCGAATCCATCAACTCTGATCGCAAGCGAAGCGACAGGACGAGATATGGCGACGGTAGAAGATAATCAGGCGGACATCGTTGTGATCGGTGCCGGAATTGCAGGGGCGTCGGTGGCGGCCGAGTTGGCGGGCTCTGCAAAGGTTGTGATGCTCGAAATGGAGCGCCAACCGGGCTACCACACGACGGGCCGTTCCGCCGCGGTTTTTGCGCCCTGCTATGGTCCGACGCCGATCCGGGAATTGACCCGTGCCTCCGAGAGCTTCTTTCGCAACCCGCCTGTAGGCTTCACCGATACGTCTCTTTTCGCGCCACGCCCGATTCTGATGATCGCGCGGCCCGAACAGCGCGGTGTTCTTGAGGCTCTGACCGAGGCCTTGTCGCGGGAGACGCGGGTTCAGCGGTTGAGCGGTGACGAGCTTGCGGCGCACCAGCCCATGCTGCGGCCCGACTATGCGAGCGATGGTATGCTCGACGAGATGGGGCAGGATATCGATGTGCACGCCTTGCATCAGGGATACCTGCGCCAGTTCCGCGCCTTGGGTGGAACTTTGGAAACAGGCGAAGAAGTTACGGCGCTGGAGCGGCAGGGCGATGATTGGTGCGTGGTCACCAAGAAAGGCACGCTGCGTGCCCCGGTCGTTGTCAATGCGGCCGGCGCATGGGCCGATGCGGTCGGACAGATGGCGGGCGCGGAACGGATCGCACTCACCCCGAAGCGCAGGACAGCGATGATGATCGCGGATCATCCGACCATTGCCACGGCCGATTTGCCGATCACCATTGATGTCGAAGAGCAGTTCTATCTCAAACCGGATGCCGGGCGTTTGTTGATCTCCCCTGCGGATGAGACCCCTTCGGCACCTTGCGATGCGCAGCCCGAAGAGCTTGATATCGCGATCTGTGCCGACCGGATCATGACGGCGTTCGATCTTGATATTCGCCGGATTGAGAACAGCTGGTCCGGATTGCGCAGCTTTGTGCCCGACGGGGTGCCCGTGGTTGGGTATTCAGACGTGGCGCCGGGGTTCTTCTGGCTCGCGGGGCAGGGGGGGTACGGTATTCAATCTGCGCCTGGCTTGGCGCAATACGCAGCGGCAGCAATCCAGAAACGAGAGATGCCAGCGCGGGTCATGGAGACCGGGTTCGACCCAGCAAGCGTGTCGCCCGAGCGTCTTGAGGTGGCAGCATGATTTGGTTCGTTCCCGCCGCAGCTTTCGTCTTTCTCGCATCGGGGTTGGCCCTGGCCTATGTCATTGGTGGCTCAGCGATGCTTGCCTTCGTGGCGCAGGAGAAGACGCGCTATCTCGCGATCATGCCGCAGAAGGTGTTTTCGCAGATCAGTGTCTTTTCCCTTTTGGCGATGCCGCTTTTTATTCTCGCGGGTGAGGTGATGAACCGAGGTGGTGTCACAAAGGCGCTGATCGACTTGTCGATGGCGCTTGTTGGGCGGCTGCGTGGTGGGCTTGGGCATGTGAACATCATGACCTCAGTGTTCTTTGCAGGTATCTCCGGCTCTGCCGTGGCCGATGCGGCGGCGTTGTCGAATACGCTCGTCCCGGCGATGCGGGAAAGGGGATATTCCGCGGCCTACGCTGGAGCGATCACGGCGGCCTCTTCGATCATCGGGCCGATTGTGCCGCCCTCGATCATCCTCATCTTTTATGGCGCGCTGATGCAGACCTCGGTCGCAGCGCTTTTCGTGGCAGGGATCCTGCCGGGTCTCGTTCTGGCCATGGCGTTGTTCATCATCAACGGTTGGTATGCCTGGCGCGAGGATCACCCCCGAGTTGCCAAGGGAGAGGCTCCGCCGATCGGGCCGGCGATCTGGAAGGCGCTGCCGGCTATGTCTTTGCCGATCATCATCGTGGGCGGGATTGTCTTTGGATGGATGACGCCCACCGAGGCCGCCGCGGTGGCCGTTGTTTCCGCGACAGCAGTGGCGTGGTTCTATGAGGGCCTGAACCGGGCGGACTTCTGGCAGGCGTTGTCGCGCACGGCTGTGCTGACTGGGTCAATCTTTATGATCCTGTGCGCGGTCGCGGCCTTTGGCCATCTTGCCGCGCTCGAACGTATTCCCCAGGCACTTGCCGCGCTGGTGGAGCGGATGGGGCTTGGCCCGGTGGGCTATCTCCTAGTGATGAACGTCCTGTTCATTATCGCGGGGATGGTGCTTGACGTGACCGTGGCGTTGGCGCTTCTCGTGCCGCTTCTTGCGCCTGTCGCGTTGGCGAATGGCGCCGACCCGGTACACCTCGGCATCGTGATTTGTTTCAACCTTTCGATCGGCCTTGTGTCGCCGCCTCTCGGTGGGTGCCTGCTGATCGTTTCGACCGTGACTGGGGTCCGATACTGGGATCTCGCGCGGAAAATCATCCCCTTTGTTTTGGCGGAAATCGTGGTTCTGGGCCTGCTCGTCGCAGTGCCAGAGATCAGCCTCGCCCTGCCGCGCATGATGGGGCTTTGGCACTAGAAAAATACAACGGAGAGGAAGAAAACCATGAACATCAAGACGTATATTGCGGCGTCGGCCGCGGCCATCATGTTGGCCCTGCCAGCGCAGGCAGAAGTCAAGATCGCGCTGGACGGCCCGCCGGACCTCGAACAGTCGGGCACCTATGTCTGGGCCCATACCTTTGGCGAACATCTCAATGCCAACGGCATGAGCGCCGTCGAATACGAGCGCAACTCTCTTGGCGAAGAGGCCGAGCGCCTTGACCAGGTAAGCACCGGGCTTCTCGAGATCTCGATGTCGGATGCGAAGTCAGCTGGTCAGCTTGACGGCACGATCTTTGGCAGCATGATGCCGTTCTTCTTCAAGGATGGCGACGAACTCGACATGGCGCTCGACAAAGGCGGTATGCTCGCGCGGATCAACGCCGGCACGACACCACATGGTGTGCGGGTTCTTGACCTGGTCTACCTTGGTCAGCCTTCCGGGATCTTCACCACCAAATCAGCAGTCCGGAGCTTTGACGACTTCTCGAAGTTGCGGATGCGCGCTTTGGACGAACTTCAGATCCAGACCTTTGAAGCCTGGGGCGCGAAAGGCACGATCGTGTCATGGTCCGAGGTGCCGAACGCGCTTCAGACCGGGGTCGCAGAAGGCTATATCAACCCGCCCTTTGTGCCGCTCGTCTATGGTCACACCTCGTTCATCAACTACTTCACCGACGTGAAGACTTCGGCTTCAGTGCGGATCGCGATTGCGTCGGAGGACTGGTATCAGGGCTTGAGCGACGAAGAACGCGCGATCGTCGACGAGGCGGCGCAGAAAGCCCATGACGCCAACCGTGCTTTCGTCAAGCAGCGCGAACAGGTCTTCACCGATCTCGAAGAGGCCGGCATCGAGGTGATCCGCCTGACCGATGAGGAGCGGGCGAAGTTCCGCGAGGCGTCGCAGCCGCTCTATGAGGCGGTGGAGATGCCGGAAGGTGCCTTCGAGGCCTGGAAAAGCGCGGTCGGCCGGTGAGCACCGCGCGTCGCATAGCACAGGGGTTGGACCTTCTTTCGGTCCAGCTCAACCGCGTCGGACTTGTCGTCGCGGTGTTGGCGGTGCTCGTCATGTTGATGGCGGCGTCGTGGCAGGTCATCGCCCGCTATGTCCTTGCTCAACCGCCCGCGTGGACAGAAGAGCTCGCCCGTTTCTCGATGGTCTGGGGCGGCCTTATGGGGGCGTCCTGCGCGTTCCGGTTCAAAGCTGACCCGACGCTTTTTCCTGAGGCTTTGTTGCTGCGCGGGCCGCTCGGTGTCGTGACGACGCTGATCCGGAGCGTGGGCGTTCTGATCTTTGTTTCGGTGACCTTGTGGTTTTGTATCTTCGGCGCGGGCATGAACCCGGCGAGGGGCTACATTGCGCGGCTTGCCGGGCGGCAGGCGGAGACGATGGATGTGCCGATGCTTGTCTTCGGAATCGCCATCCCGATCGCCTTTAGTTTCATCATCATTCACGTGTTCGCGGATATCGCTCGGCTGGCCTTGCCAAGAGAAGCGCCTGCCGGAGCCTCTGAGGCGGACCCAGATACGGACGTTGTCGCATGAAAATGTTCATGGCCTCGCTTGCCACGGAATCCAATTCCTTCTCGCCGATCCCCACCGGGTGGAGCGGGTTTCGCGAACACCTATACTCGAAGACCGCCTCGACAGGTGAGGCCGGTCTTTACGCCACGGCGGTGACTGCGTGGCGCCGCATGGCCGAGGCGAAGGGCTGGGAGGTTGTCGAAGGGCTGGCGACCTATGCGCAACCCGCAGGGCCAACGGTGCGTTCTGTGTACGAGGCGATGCGCGACGATATCCTCGGTGATCTCGAGGCGGCGATGCCAGTCGATGTCGTCCTCTTGTCGATGCATGGCGCGATGATCGCCGAAGGCTATGACGATTGCGAAGGCGATATGTTGCAACGCGCACGGGCGATTGTTGGCCCGGATGCGACCATCGGCCTTGAGATCGATCCGCATTGCCATCTGACCGACGAGATGATGCAGGCGGCGACGGCGATCGTCTGTTACAAGGAATACCCCCATATCGACATTACCGAGCGAGCCGAAGACCTGTTTCGTCTCTGTGCCGATGCGGCGGAAGGTAAGACGCAGCCCGTCATGCGGGACTACGATTGTCGGATGATGGCGATGTATCACACCCCGTTCGAACCGGTGCGGGGATATGTGGATCGTATGTCGGCGATGGAAGGGCAGGGAGGGATCCTGTCTGTCTCGCTTGCCCATGGATTTCCTTGGGGAGATAGCCCGCGGGTCGGCACCCGGACGCTGGTCATTTCCGATGGCGACCCCGAGCTGGCTTTTGAGCGCGCCCGCGCCCTCGGTCAGGAACTTTGGGAGATGCGCCACGAATTGCGCAGTTTTCCGGGGCTCGAGGAGGGGCTTGATCGCGCTGTGTCGGCCACGGCCCATCCCGTTGTGCTTGCGGATTTCGCGGACAATGCGGGCGGCGGCGCGCCTTCGGATTCAACCTTTGTCTTGCAGGCGGCGCTCCAGCGCGGTTTACGCGATATCGCCTTTGGCATTTTCTGGGATCCCGTCCTTGTTGCAATGTGCATGGATGCAGGCGTTGGGGCGGTCATGCCCGTTCGGATCGGTGGCAAAATCGGCCCAATGTCGGGCGATCCGGTCGATCTCACGGTGACGGTGCGGGGCGTTTCAACGAATGCGGTGCAACACCTTGGTACAGCCGAGATGGGGATGGGCGAGGCTGTTTGGCTCGAAGCGGACGGGGTGCATCTCATCGTCAACACGCGGCGGACCCAATGTTTCCATCCCGAAGCCTTCGAGAGCCTCGGACTGGATCTTGCGAAGATGAAGATCATCGTCGTGAAATCGTCGCAGCATTTCTACGATGGTTTTGCGCCAATTGCTGCGGAAGTGATCCACCTTGCGACGCCGGGCGCGATCCCGCCTGACTATACGATTATCCCCTATACCAAGCGAGACGACAGGTTCTGGCCGAAGACGGAAGACCCTTTTGCAGGAGAGATACAGCAATGACCCATGATCTTTTGATCCGGAATGGACGTGTGATCGACCCAGAGACCGGGTTTGACGAAATCTGTGATGTGGCGGTGTCGGATGGTATCATCGCGGCGGTCGGCACAGAGCTTGGACCTGCGACGCGTGAGATCGATGCGACGGGGCATGTGGTGTCTCCCGGCTTTATTGATATCCACGCGCATGGCCAGTCGGTTGCGGCGGACCGGATGCAGGCGTTTGATGGGGTGACCACCGCGCTTGAGCTTGAGGTTGGTTCTTTGCCGGTAGGGGAGTGGTACGCGCATCAGGCGACCGTGCCGCGCGCTTTGCATTATGGCACGGCCGCAGCTTGGGGGTTTGCCCGTCGTGCGGCCTTTGGTGGATTTACCCCAGATGGCACCAAGAACCCGATTGATCACATGGCTGCGTCGAACGACCTGCGCTGGACGACGGACGCCGCGACGCCGCAACAGACAGATGAGATCGTTGCGATCACCCGGCAGGCTCTTGAGGAAGGTGCGATCGGGATCGGGATGCCGAATGGCTATCTCCCCGGTGCCGGGATGAAAGAGCTATCGCTGATCTGTGATCTGGCAGCCGAGTTTGACCGCCCGACCTATACCCACATCGCCTATATGGCGAATATCGACCCGAAGAGCTCTGTCGATGCCTATATTCGATTGATTGGACTTGCCGGAGCGACCGGTGCGCATATGCATATCTGCCATCTCAACTCGACCAGCCTTCAGGATATCGACCGGGTGGTCGAAGTGATTGCCAAAGCGCAATCGCAGGGCTTGCCGGTCACAACCGAGGCCTACCCATATGGCACGGGATCAACCGTCGTCGGGGCAGGGTTCTTTGCCGATCCAGAGTTCACCAAACGGACAGGCAGCCCCTATAACGCAATTGAGTTGGTCAAGAACCACCACCGTTTCGCCGACCGCGATGATCTATTGAGCGCGGCGCATGAAGACCCGAGTGATCTTGTGATGTGGCACTATCTTGATGTGGAAGCAGATGCAGAGCATCGCCGCATGCTCGACGCGTCGGTGACCTATCCGGGCGCGTCTATCGCATCGGACGCGATGCCCTGGGTGCGGCCGGATGGGTCGATCTATGATGGCAACGATTGGCCCTTGCCACCGGAGGTTTCGGCGCATCCGCGGTCTTCGGGGACCTTTACCCGGTTCCTGCGTGAATACATGCGCGAGCGCGAGACCATGCCTCTTGTGGAAGCGATCGCGAAATGCACGCTCTACCCGGCACGTGTCATCGAACGTTGCGCGCCACAAATCGCGCAGAAAGGGCGGCTACGCGAAGGGTTCGACGCGGATATCACGATCTTCGACCCTGAAACCGTCACAGACCGGGCAACTTTCACCGATATGAACCGCGCGTCTGAAGGCGTCGCACATCTGATCGTGGCAGGTACGAGCGTAATTGTGGATGGTGTTCTCGACACTGACGCCGCGCCAGGTCAGCCGATCCGTTGCCCACAGGGATGAGAGTTCCGATCCTGCTGGTCACCGGGTTTCTCGGCGCCGGAAAGACGAGCTTTATCAACGATATCCTAAAGGACTCCGACGGGATGCGTATTGCCGCGATCGTCAACGATTTCGGCAGTATCAACATTGATGCCGCGCTTCTCGAGACCGCAACAGAAGATGTGATTGGCCTCAAGAACGGGTGCATTTGTTGTTCCCTGCAGGGGGATCTGCTGCGGACTCTGCGGCAGGTCTTGCGCGAGTCGGCGCCCGACCTGATCGTGATCGAAGCCAGCGGTATTGCAGACCCGCAGGGGATCGTGTCGGGGCTCATGGACCCGGTGCTCTGGCAGGCGGTGACACTAGATACAATCCTTTGTCTGGCCGATGCCGAGGACCTTTTGGCGACGCCGGACCGTTGGAAGGACGCGCTTTGGCAAGCGCAGATCGCAAGTGCAGATATCGTGCAGCTTTCGAAATTTCCGCGAGGGGATGACCGGGTGGCCTCTTTGACAGCCCGCCTTGGCGCGATGGGCAAGGCGGCGGTGTTCGGGCAGGACGGTTCGACGCTTGCGGTGCGTGACCTGATCGGGCGCGGGACCACACGCACGGCGAATGCGGCGCGACCTGTGATCGATAGCGGACGCTTTACCACCCTTGAATGGTCATACAAGGGAGCGGTGTCCATGCCCCGGTTTCAACGGATCATCGGCACGTTGTCCGGCGAGTTGCTTCGCGCGAAAGGCTTTCTGACCTTCCGCGAGAAGCCGGGCGAAAGCGTTTTGTTTCAACTCGTGGGGCGTCGGGCGAGCCTTGCTCCCGCGGCGCGGGAGCAAGAGGGATGCACGCTCGTTTTGATCGGCGAGGCGAACCGGTTTGATCCCGAGGCCGTACGCCGCCGTCTTGATCAAGAGTTGGTCCTTTCAGATCACTAAGCACCCTGCGCTGCGAATGGCAGCGCAGGAGCGCTCAGACGGTGGCGCGATCAAGCAACCCGGCGGGCCCCCCATTGTGGGAAGGGGTCTGCCAGTGTCTTCCATGTGTCAGGCGCAAAGTCCTCTCCGTCGACCAGTGCCGCATTCAATTTGGCACAGATGGCCTCGCGGTCGAGGTCAACGCCAATGAAGACGATCTCTTGGCGACGGTCCCCCCAAGGCTCAACCCAGTTGCGGGCGATTTCCGCTTGGGCCTCGGGGTGGGCGGGCAGGTGTTCTTGTGGCACCGAAGCCCACCAGCGCCCGAGCGGCGTCACCGATGACAGAGCACCAGCTAGGCTATACTCCGCAGCCCATTCCGGGCGTGTGGCGATCCAGAAATGACCCTTGGCGCGGATCACTCCGGGCAGGTTGCCCGCAAGCACCGCATGGACCTTGGCGGGATCGAACGGTGCGCGTGCGTGATAGACGAAGGAGGTGATCCCGTATTCCTCGTCTTCGGGTGTGTGGTTGGCGAAACCATAGAGCTCTTGCGCCCACATCGGATGCTCATGCGCCTTGTCGAAGTCGAAGAGCCCGGTGTCGAGGATCGCGCCAGCGGGCACATCGGAATGGTTTGTCTGAATGATTTTTGCGTCCGCATTGAGCGCACGGATGATCTTTAGCGCCGCGTCGGTGCGCTCGGCCCCGGCATCTGCCGTCTTGTTGAGGATCACCACATCGGCGAATTCGATCTGTTCGGTCAACAGGCTGACAAGGCTGCGGTCATCTCCTTCACCGAGGCTTTCGCCACGGTCAGCGAGGAAATCGTGGCTCGAGAAGTCCTTCAACAGGTTCACTGCGTCGACGACGGTTACCATTGTGTCCAGCCGCGCCACATCGGAGAGGCTTTCGCCGAGTTCGTCGCGGAAATCGAAGGTGGCAGCCACGGGCAGAGGTTCGGAGATGCCGGTCGATTCGATCAGTAGGTAGTCAAACCGGCCTTCTTCGGACAACCGGCGCACCTCCTTGAGAAGATCATCGCGCAGGGTGCAGCAGATGCAGCCGTTGGACATCTCGACCAGTTTCTCTTCGGATCGCGATAGCTCGGCCCCCTCACGCACGAGATCGGCGTCGATGTTTACCTCGGACATATCGTTGACGATCACAGCCACGCGGCGGCCTTCGCGGTTGTTGAGGACACGGTTGAGCAATGTGGTTTTCCCGGCCCCTAGAAAGCCGGAAAGGACGGTGACGGGGAGACGGGTATCTTGCTTGGTCATATTGCGCTCCTGTTAGGTGTTCAAAACGTTGGATGAGATTGTTCCGGGCGGCGATTGGGTTTTGCCGAGGTCACTTGGTCAGCGATGTTTGAAGAATCTGTTATGATATAACATAGCATTATGCAACCCGTGAGAGGGCTAGAATGGCTTGCGCTCTGGCATTGCTGCCAATGCGGAGAACGAAACGGGGCGGAGCTTTTGGGGAAGGCTGGTCGCGATTGGGGGGCAATGCGCCTGCTGGTCTGGTCGGGCAGCGCGATGGCGCAGCTGCCCGACCAGTATTATCGTGTGGTGCGGGGCGTCTTAGCTTTTGGGCCGCACGCGGGCGGCCGTCTTGTTCGCAAAGGCTTCCAAGCGCTCACGGGCGGCGGGTTGCGTGTTGACAATGCCGCCAACGAAAGCCTCAGCATATGCCGCGTCCATGCCAGACATATTGTTCATGTGGCTCACGGCTGAACAGATCGCAAAGTTGGTCAACGGCAGGTTTTGCGCGACTTTCTCGGCCAGTTCCATGGCCTTGTCAAAGCTGGTGCCGTCCTCGACGATATACTGTGCAAGGCCAAGATCGACGGCTTCCTGTCCTTGGTAAACGCGCCCTGTTAGAACCATGTCGATCATGCGGTATTTGCCGATCATGTCAGAGACGCGGATCGTGGCGCCACCACCAGTGAAAATACCCCGCTGGCCTTCCGGCAGGGCGAAATAGGTGCCGGAATCGATCACACGGACATGCGCTGCGCTGGCAAGTTCGAGGCCGCCGCCGACGACCGCCCCCTGCAAGGCCGCGATGATGGGCACGCCGCCATATTCCATCTTGTTGAAGGCCTCATGCCACCGCAGGCACACATGCATGAAATCATCTGCGCTGCGATCGGCTTTCCAATGTTCGACCAAATCCAAGCCCGCACAGAAGTGTGCGCCTTCGCCGGCGAGCACAACCGCTTTCACCCCAGCCATGCGCGCGCCGCTAAAGAAACGGATCAACTCTTCGATGGTCAGCACGTCCAATGCATTGCGTTTGGAGGGACGGTTGAGTTTCACCACGTAGAGGCCGTTGTCGTGCTCGGAAATGGCAAGGGTCTCATAGGTGTCGGGGTTTACGACATCATTCATCGATCAAGTCCTTTCGCGGGTTGTTATTCGGGGAAAGCGGCGTTGAGAACACTGCCCGCACCATGCAAGATACGTGCTTTCTCTGCGCTGCACTCCGGCAGGATATGATGGGCATAGAAGAGCGCGGTGGCGATTTTCTGGGTCATGAACGCCGGGTCTTCACCTGTCTTCAGGCGCGCCTCTGCGGCCAGCGCCGCCTTGGCGAGTTTCCATCCCGCGGCAAGCGTTCCGGTGAGCATCAAGAACGGGACGGACCCGGCAAAGCTCGCATCTATTTCGCTGCGGCTGTTTTCCAGGAGCCACTCCAATGAGGCATCGAATTCCGCACGGGCCAGCGTCAGGGCCGCACCGATGGCCTGTGCATTGGCGTCACCTTTGGCCAATGCTGCCTCTGTCTCTGCGATCTGCGCAGAGAAGCGTCGCGCGGTTTCCCCACCATCCCGCATGACCTTGCGGCCCAAAAGGTCGTTGGCCTGAATGGCCGTCGTGCCTTCGTAGATTGGCAGGATGCGGGCGTCGCGATAGTGCTGCGCCGCGCCGGTTTCTTCAATGAAGCCCATGCCGCCGTGGATTTGCACCCCGAGCGAGGCGACCTCCACCGCGCGTTCCGTGCAGAACCCTTTGACCAGTGGCACCATGAATTCGGCCAGTGCCGCCGCTTCCGGGTCTTTCTGATGGTGGCCGATATCCAACAAACCCGCCGTCGCCGCCGCCGTGGCGCGTCCACCCTCGGTCAGGCTGCGCATGCGCAGAAGCATCCGACGCACATCCGGGTGTTCGATGATCGCGACGGCATCCTTGGCCGATCCGTTGACCGGACGGCTCTGGACTCGGTCTTGCGCGTAGGCAAGTGCGCGTTGATAGGCGCGCTCCGACGTCGCGATGCCTTGCACGCCAACAGAGAAGCGTGCGGCGTTCATCATGATGAACATATACTCTAGGCCGCGGTTCTCTTCTCCGATCAGGAAACCGGTCGCGTCCTTATAGTCCAAGACCGCTGTGGGGCTCGCCCGGACGCCCAGCTTGTGTTCGATGCTGACACAGGTCACGGTGTTTTCCGTCGCAGGAACACCGTCTTCATTCAGGAGTTTTTGTGGCACGATGAAAAGGCTTAGGCCTTTCGGGCCCGCCGGCGCTTCAGGGGTGCGGGCGAGCACGAGGTGAATGATGTTGTCCGTCAGATCATGGGCCCCATAGGTGATGAAGATCTTGGTGCCGGTAATCCCATACGTGTCGTCGGTTCGTTTCACGGCCTTTGTTGCCACACGCCCAAGATCGCTGCCCGCCTGCGGTTCGGTCAGGTTCATGGTGCCCGACCAACGCCCTGCGATGAGCGGTTCAAGGTATGTTGCTTTCTGATCTTCCGAACCGGTCAGGAGCAAGGCCTCAATCGCTCCATCGGTCAGAAGCGGACACAAACCAAAACTCATGTCTGCTGCGTTCAGCATCTCGACACCTGCGGCCCCGACGGCGCGCGGCAGGCCCATTCCGCCGAACTCGGCAGGATGAGTCAGTGATTGCCAGCCCATCTCGACGAACTGCGCGTAAGCGCGAGCGTGCCCCTTTGGAAGCGTCACGCGCCCATTGTCGAATGTGGCGCTAAGTTCGTCGCCGATCTGCGATAGGGGCGCGACTTGCTCGGCACAGAAACGGCCGAAACCGTCCAGCGCGGCCTGAATGTCTGAAAGGTCGTAGTCGGCATAAGGTTCGAGCTCAGACACCGTCTCCCAATGGGACAGGTGCTCGATACAAAACAACAGATCCTTTGATGGCGGTTGGTATGACATGTGGAACTCCTTGCCGGAAAACTATGACCTTTCGCCATATAGCGCCGGAAACGATTGCGCAGAAGTGCATTTGTTGCCAAACTACTATCCGATTGCGCCAATGGGATCTGTCTGTGACCCACCAAGATCCGATATCTTTAACCACAGTGTCCGCCGCTTTTGTTCAGGATTGGCTCGACGCGCTCGACTCTCGATGCGCGCCTGACGTTATGGAGTCGCTGCTGCGTCGCTCGGGGATGCAAATCGGCCCGATGGCGCCCTCGCAGCGCGTGACCCTCGATGAAATCACGCGGCTCTATCAGCTTGCCGCGCCCGAGACCGGAGATGAGATGATGGGGCTCTGGAGCCGCCCTATTCGGCCGCGCGCACTGCAACACCTTGTCACCGTCATGCGGGAGGCGCGCAGTTTGCCTTCGGCACTCTATCGTTTCTCAACCTACTGGAACCTGCTTCTAGATGACTTTCGTCTCGATCTTCGGAGCGGACCCGAAGACGTGGAGCTCGTGTTGCACCCCTATGCACAGGACACCACGCCGCAGCGCTTTGGGCATATGCTCTTGTTGAAGCTGGCGCATGGGTTGTTGTCTTGGTTGGCGGGCATAGAAACGCCGGTCAAGGAAGTGCGCTTTGCCTTCCCGCGCCCGGATTTTGCTGCGGATTACGCTGTCATCTTTCCCTGTCCCGTGCGCTTCGCGTCGGCCCAGACATGTATTCGGTTTGACCCAAACCAGTTCACGCGCCCCACCGCACGCAGCCCGGAAGAGGCTTCGGTATTCCTTGAGCGCGCACCTCTCGATTGGATCTTTACCGGATCGCGCGCGCATACGCACAGCCTCCGCGTCCGTGCCTTCCTTTATGGTGTCGAATGGCAATCGTGCCAACTTCCCGAAGCCGCAGCGGCGCTCAAGATGACCCGACGGACCCTCAATCGCCGCCTGAAAGAGGAAGGCACATCGTTTCAGTCCATCAAAGATGACCTACGCCGAGACATGGCCATACGCGCCCTTCAGCAAGGTTCAGATAGTATCGAGAAAATCGCCTTTGATACCGGGTTCTCTGCGCCTGAAAATTTCCATCGGGCCTTTCGGAAATGGACAAATCGCACGCCGGGTTCCTACCGTCCTTGAGCCAAGGCTAGGCGGCTGAGAGCCACAAGAATACCTTTCGCGGCTCCTTGGGCCTTCCCGGCAGTGCGCCCCGAGGCCTGATCTTTTCTTTCGTTTTCCCCGGGCTTCGATGGTCGAAAGCCGACAGCGCGCCGCCAAGATTTTTCTTGGTCCTGCGGTCATTCGACATACCATGCTCTGAGAGAATCGATTTTTTCTTGGGATTTCAGAATGACTTTTGACACGATACGCAATGCAATCGCGGGCATGTGTGCAATCCTATTGCTGGCGTCTTGCAAACCAAGCGTGCTCTCGGTTGTGCCGAACGAAGGGTATATTGGGAGCGAAACCCTGGTCACAGTGAATGGTGAGGATTTCGGCACAGGTGATGTCCAAGTGACGTTTGGCGGTGTCGAAGGGCGCGTGAAATCCTCGACGGATACCTCGATCGAAGCGTTTGCTCCTGCGTCGGAGCGGTCTGGCCCGGTGGTTGTCAAAGTGCGCAACAGCGACGGAACCAGCGAAGAAGAACCTATCTTCACTTACGTTGAACGGCCGCCTGAAATCACAAGTTTCCAGCCCAGCACATCGCCTTCGAATGTCCGGACCGTGATTTGCGTCGAGGGTCAGAACCTAGATGCGAAGGGGCTGAGGCTTTTCCTTGGCGATAGCGAACCGCGTATTCTTAGCAGGACGGATCGTCAGATTATCGCGATAGCCGAGCCGCAGGCTTCTTCAGGAAAGGTGCGCGTTGAAAGTGCGATAGGAGACGCGACGGCGGCGACGCCTTACACCCCTAATCCTGCTGCCGACCTCGCCGGGGGAGAGCTGGTTGTGCTCAAGACATCCCAAGAGGAAAAGGTGGGGGGACCGTCTGCGAAGGATCTCGACGATGCCGTGCGTTTGTCGGCTCGCAACAAAGACAAAATCCTGCTCAACTCACGTGCCTGTGGGTTATTCTTGGGCCCGGAGCTTCCCAAACTTCCGATCTTTCAAATACTTGAGGCGGGTAGCGAGCTTCGCGGCAGGATTGCGAATGACGATCTGGTCGAGTCGATTGAACCGAACAGCACTCTGTCGACCCAAACGACGGAAAGCACAAAGATCATCAATCGCGACCTAATCGAACGCCTGACCGGGGAAACGCCACGGGACTTTGGGCAGGGGACTGCTGTCGCCGTCCTTGATACAGGTGTCGATTTTCGGGCATCGCCTTATGGGTGCTCTGTGCCTGGTGGATCTTGCAGGGTGCAGTTTGCGGCCGATTTCGCGCCTGACGATGGCCAGCCGGATGACGATGGCCATGGTACGAACGTGGCAGCGATCATCACCGCCATTGCCCCCCGGACAGATATCCTCGCACTAGATGTTTTCAACGGCCGCAATGCCTCCACGGTGAGTATCCTCGCCGCAATGGATTGGGTCATCGCGAACCAAGGTATTTACGATATCGTTGCGATGAACCTGAGCCTGGGGGAAAAGATAAAGCGTACACAGGGTGAATGCATGTCCAATGATCCCTATGCCGCCGCCGCGGTGCGCGCGCGCTTGGCGGGGATCAACGTTGTTGCCGCGTCCGGCAATAGCAATTGGTCCGATGGTATGCCCCGGCCTGCCTGTGCATCCGCGATCCTATCGGTCGGAGCTGTGTATGATGCAGATGTCGGCGGGGTCACTTACCCAACATCTGCCTGCACAGATACCCAGTCCGAGTACGATCAGGTTGCGTGTTTCTCCAACCATGCGCGTTGGCTAAAGATGTTGGCACCCGGTGCGCAGATCTTGGCCGCCGGCATGAACGATTCCGGCACATCTCAGGCCGCGCCGCATGTCTCCGGGGCTATCGCGGCCTTGGCCTCGCTCTTCCCGACGATGACACCGGAGGAACGAGAGCAAAGACTGGTGAGCACGGGCACACCTGTTCGGAACCTGCGGGCTGGCACAGGGCTTGATGCGACGAAGCCCAGGCTCGATCTCTTGGCGGCGATCCAAGGTGCGGAAGGGCGTCCACAACCTGCGGCCCCCCTGAACGAAGCTTGGCCAGTTGCGCCAGGCAAGGCCGGATCTTTCGGAGTGGTCGCGGATTCCCCGAGCTTCAAGATCGAGAACAATGACACACGGAGCGATCCTATCTCCGGATTAGGCTGGTGGCCCGAGATGGATACGGAAGAGGTTCACCTGCAGCGCGCCGGCTATCGCTGCACCCGCTATGGTCGAGATGTCTACAGGCCCCTGCCGTTCCTGCGGCTACCGACGAGGGCCGAAGCCTTGTCTATTATGGATTTCACCCGCCTTGATGGCTACGTCCACCCGGTGCTTGGCGATGAAATGGCCAAGATGTTCTGGACGTCTTCACCGGAAAACCGCTCAGGGCGCATCAAGAACCAATGGGCCGTAAACTATCAGCTCGGCACGAGCACGGCGATCGGATTGGTCACTGATGCCTATGCGCGTGATGCGCTACGCTATCGCTGTGTCTATGACCGGTTCCTGAGTGCTCCGACGCCAACAACAAGGTTCTTGGTAGATGGGGACACAGTCGAGGATGCGGTGACAGGGCTGAAATGGATGTCGGCTCCGCTCACCGATAGCAGCGGAAACGACGCGGTGCTCGGGTATCAGGATGCGGCGGCGGCGTGTTCCGGCCAAACTCTGGGTGGCGAGCGCTGGCGCCTTCCCACGGTCAAAGAGCTTCTCTCCATCATGTCCTACGGAGAGCGCGTTCTAGATGACGTTTTCACATCGGCGGGGACCACGATTTCAGCGACGGCGGACTTGCGGAAGAACACCGGCACGGCATCCATGGGCTTCCTTGGTGTGAATGACCAAAACGGATGGATTCAAAAGGACATGCGCGTGGGGCGCGTCCGCTGTGTCATTCAAGATGCGCCAGACGCGGCCAATGACCGCCATCTCGCGGGCGAGACTTTCGTGCGCTCACCGATGGATATGCAGGCGCTGAAGTCCGGCCAGTTCCTCTCAGCCGACCACATCTACATCGAGACAAAGGACAGCGTTCAGACCGTTGTCTTGCCGGGGATCAAGGAGATCAGAGGCAACCTCTTCATCAATGGCAATACCGGTATCGAGATGATCTGGCTGCCGGATCTTGAGACCATTGGCGGTGGTTTCGAAGTCAACGGTAACGAGAACCTGAAGCTCATTTCAGCACCACGCCTCAAGTCGGTGGGGGGAGATCTGAGGGTTGCCGATGCCAAGCAATTCACCGCATTCGAAGAGATCTCGAGCCTGAGCCAGCCGGTGTTCCTGCCAATGCTTGAACGCATCGGTGGGGATTTCCGATTGGAGCGCAATGTCTGGAAGCCGATGAAGCAAATCTTCTTCAACGCTTTGCAAGAGATCGGTGGGGCAGCATATGTATCAGATAACCAGGAACTCCTCTTCGTCGGGTTCGCCAAACTCGAGAAGATCGGTAGCGCTTGCGCGGGTGGATCAGGCCCCTTGTGCGGGTCGTTGTTCGTAGAACGGAACTCTGGATTCTTGGGCATTCGGCTTTCGAACATCGATGAAATTCGTCAAGGCCTTTTGGTGCGCGGCAACAGCCAGCTTCAGACGGTGGCGTTGAGCAATATAGCACCACTAGGACATACGTTGATCCGAAATGAAGTCGACATCAGCGACAACAAAATCTTCTGCGCGGTGCGATTCGATGGTGTGATCAAAAAATGGCCGTTGAATGCCTACCCGACGAAGGTAACGATCGTGAATAATGCACCCTCGCCTTCGTGCAAGTCAGGATGCGCGGAGTACACACGCGATACCGCAGCGGACTGTCCGATATTTACCAATCAGTAGGCCATGTCTCTGTCCTGAAGCGCCCGCCGCTAGGACCGCGGGAAGGTCGAACTTCCCGGTGAAAGGCGAAAATTCTATAGAAGAGAAAGTGGCTGGGGTGGCAGGATTCGAACCTGCGGTACGCGGTACCAAAAACCGTTGCCTTACCACTTGGCTACACCCCAACGGTGAGGGGCTAATTAATGGGGCTTTCGGTGCGGTGCAAGCCCTGAATCGCGGTTTCTTGTGGAAATTGTGACGAGGTCTTCGGGACCGTGCGCAGGGGCAGGGGCGCGGAGGGATCGCGACCCTGCGTCATTCTTGATGTGCAGCATGGACAAGGGGTTTGACGCTACGCCATGTTATGAGCGCAGAAGTGTTTGGGAGGCTGATATGCAACTGGGAGTTCGCCCGGAAATCGAAGACCTGCTGGGGCAGGTAAAGGATATGATCGAAAACGAGATCATGCCCTTGGAAGAAGAATACCACGCTGAGATCGAGAAAGGCGACCGCTGGACCTTTACCGAGCGGCAGGCCGAGATCCTTGAAGGCCTCAAGGCCAAAGCGCGCGAGCGGGGGCTCTGGAACTTCTGGCTGACAGACAGCGACAAGGGCTTTGGCCTGACCACAGTGGAATACGCGTATTTCGCCGAAGAGATGGGCAAGACACCGCTTGGGGCTGAGGTCTTCAACTGTTCCGCGCCGGACACTGGAAACATGGAAGTGTTCGAGAAATACGGCTCGGACGAGATGAAAGAACAGTGGCTGAAACCGCTTCTCAACGGCGATATCCGCTCGGCCTACCTGATGACCGAGCCGGACGTGGCGAGCTCGGATGCGACAAACATTTCAATGCCTTGCGTGCGTGATGGCGATGACTACGTGCTCGACGGAGACAAATATTGGTCGTCGGGGGCGGGGGATCCCCGGTGCAAGGTCTATATCGTGATGGTGAAAACCGGGGGGGATGATGCGCCGCGGCATCAGCAGCACTCGATGATTGTCGTGCCTGCGGATACGCCGGGTATCGAGACGGTGCGCCCGATGATGGTCTATGGTCAGGACGACGCGCCGCACGGGCATATGCATATGCGGTTCACCAATGTGCGTGTGCCGGCCAAGAACATGCTTCTTGGCGAAGGACGCGGTTTCGAGATCGCCCAAGGGCGGCTTGGGCCGGGACGAATTCACCACTGCATGCGCGCCATCGGTCAGGCGGAAGCGGCCCTGACGCGGTTCTGCAAGCGTGCGCTTGATCGCGAAGCCTTTGGCAAGCCGATCGCACATCTTGGGGCCAACTACGACATTATCGCAAATTGTCGTATGGAGATTGAGCAAGCTCGGCTTCTCTGTCTCAAGGCGGCTTGGGTCATGGATCAGGGGGATCCGCGCGAAGCGGCGCCTTGGATCAGCATGATCAAGACCGTGGCACCAAACGTTGCAACCAAGGTGATCGACGAAGCCATCCAAGTGCATGGCGGCACCGGTATCTCGCAGGATACGCCGCTCGCAACAGCGTGGACTCAGGTTCGGACCTTGCGTTTTGCGGATGGTCCGGACGCGGTTCACCGTCGTCAGGTCGCCCGCAAGGAACTGCGCAAATACACGCAGCAGAAGGTCTAATACCCACGTCGGTATTGCGTCGGTATCGCGTCTGTAACGCGTATGTGCGAAAATCACAGAGACCCGTTCTGTTTGGGACGGGTCTTTGCATTCCAGCACTGGAGGGGGTGGGGCAGCGTGGAGAAAACTGTCTTCTCAGGCTCTTCTGTGCTTTCCTCGGCACAAGTAGGAGTTGTAGGTGTAGGGAATGACGTGCTTCTCGAATCTGGTTTTTACGATTGCCCCGACGACCGCTGCGGCGCTCTGGGTGGTGTGCGCGGCGGTGCTGCTCTGGATCGTGCGGAACAATCGTTTTCCCGGCAAACCGGCCTTTGTTCTGACCTTGGCGGCCATGCTCTGGTGGCTGTTCACGGTGACATTCGATCTCGCGTCACAGGGCGAGGCCTGTAAGGTCGGATGGTCGCTTGCGGCATGGCCGGGGATCACGCTTTTGCCGATGGCGTGGTCGTTCTTCATCTACGATTACACGATGAACCGATCGGCGCGCGCCAGACCGAAGCGGCGGCTGCTTTATATCGGGGTGCCGCTGGTGGTTGGGCTGATCGTGCTGACCAACAGGTACACGCACCTTCTCTACGGCACCGATACGCGGCTGATGTCGGAGGCGGGGTATGACTATGTCTATTTCGACCACGGGCCGCTCTTCTATCTGGTGGCGGCCTTCCTCTACATCTTTGTGGTCGGTGCGCTAGGGGTTTTGATCTATGCCTATCTCAAGGCAAAGGACATTATCCGGCCGTTCCTAAGTGTGTTGTTTATCATCACGATTGCGCCGTTGACCGCCAATCTTGGTTATGTGGTTTGGGGCCTGACGTTCTACGGTTTCGACCCGACGCCGTTCATGTTCGCGGTGGCGCTCATTGCGCTGAGTTGGTTACTGCTCAACAACACGATGATGGACACGGCGGCGCAGGGGCGGACTCTTCTTTTCTATGCCACACAAGACCCGGCGATCATCGTCGACACGGAGGGGCATGTCGTCGGTGCGAATGCGTCGGCGCGGACGTTCTTTGGCAAGGACAAGTTACGGCAAGGACAATCGCTCACGCAGTTGGAGCAGATTGGGCCTATTCTGCGTGATCTGATTGAGACGGGCTCCTTCGACCATGATGAGGCGATCAGCCTGCGAGAGCGGTTCTTCAAGCTACGTATCCTGCCGATCGAAAGCCCGATCCAAAACAAGAACGCCCATCTGGGGTGGACCGTGTCCCTTGTCGATATCACCGAGATCGAGCGTTCCGCAGAAGCCCTGCGAGAGGCGCTGGCGCATGCAGAGGCGGCGAACCAAGCAAAGTCTCAGTTCCTTGCCATGATCAGCCATGAGCTGCGCACGCCGATGACATCGGTCAAAGGCGGGCTTGACCTTGCGCTTCATGGTCCGATGGGAGAGATCAGCGAGCCGCTTCGGAACCTATTGACGATCGCCCAGCGCAACAGTCTGCGGCTTTTGAAGTTGGTTGATGATGTTCTTGATCTGCAGAAGCTTGACCTTGGCACCATCACACTCAACCTTCAGGATCTGGATGCGGACGAGTTCCTGCGCAATGTCATCGAGGAATACGAGGCCTTTGCAGCAGAGACAGATGTGCGGCTGGTCAACCAGTCAAAGAATGTGAACCAGGAACTCCGGGTCGATCCCCACCGGCTCAAGCAGGTTGTGGGAAATGTGATCTCCAATGCGGTCAAGTTCTCGCCGGAAGGCGGCGAGGTGGTCTGTGCCACGGCGATGCATGGGGCGCATCTTCGGATTTCTATTGAGGATCGCGGGATCGGCATTCCGACCGGCAAGGAGGATCAGGTCTTTGGCCGGTTCAATCAGGTCGATTTCAACGCCTCCAAGGTGTCTGGCGGTTCAGGCCTTGGGATGCATATCGCGAAGATCCTGATCGAGCGGATGGGCGGGGCCATTTCCTATGAGAGCGAAGTCGGAAAGGGCACCACGTTCTACATTGATGTGCCGCTCTCGGCTGGCGAGAAAGCCTAATCTGTTAAACATCTTTTGATTGTATGATGTGACGGTTCGGCGGATACTTGGCGTGTAAGCGAGTTCTGAGTACCGATTCCATGACCGAAATAGATCAACTGCTAGGCAAGAGCCTTTCAAAGGCGCGTGAGCGGGTTGGCATGACCCCCGGAGAGTTGGGCCGGCGGGCGCGCCTTTCCGAAGCGACGGTAACCGCGTTTGAAGAGGGGCGTCGACGTGCGACGGCATTGCAGCTCTTTGAGATCGCGGATTGCCTTGATGTCCCTGTGGAGGGCTTGTTTGATTGGGCAGAGCGACCGGTTCCCCAAGTCGATGCGACAGGGGCCGCCTTTGGATCGGGCACCGAAGCCTTGGCAGAGCATTACGCGGCTTTGTCGCGATCGCACCGAGCGGCGATCTATGCCTTTCTCCTTGCTTTGGGGCGGGATTGAATGGAAAATAATCAGAGTGAGCGCCGAACCCCGCTGCATCATGCCAGAGAGAAGAGGCTCCATTGTCCGTTATCGACCTTAGCAAAGTTCCCTATCCCGAGAACAATCTCAGATTGTTCCTAGATGAGGTCTGCGAGGCGCATGAGTTGGACTATGCGGCCTATGCCGGGGTCAATCCGATTGCCGGAAGCGTGCATGGGTTCGTCAATTATCCGGATGAATGGCAGACCCATTATGTCGAGCGTGGCTATCAGCACAAAGACCCGGCCTTGATCCTTGCCCGGCGCAGCATTGCCCCGGTGGATTGGCACGGGTTGCGCAGCGCCCCGGCGTTTCAGACGATCTTTCGCGACGCGCATGATTTCGGCATCGCGGAACAGGGGCTGACGATCCCTGTGCGTGGGCCGTTCGGCGATATCGGTCTGTTCAGTGTGACGCGGGACTGTCCGGACCGGGAATGGCAGCTCTTGAAGTCGAAGATCCTGAGTGACTTGCAGGGTGCGGCGGTGCAGTTGCATGACAATGTGGTGCGGTCACATGCCCTGACACGCACCTTGATGCATCCGGCGCTTTCAAAGCGGGAGACGGAAATTCTGCAATGGATCGCAGCCGGGAAATCGCAACAGGACGTGGCCGATATCCTGTCGATCTCGAGCCGGACCGTCGAGGTGCACCTGCGGTCGGGCCGCACCAAGCTCGGCGCGCTCACGACGGCGCAGGCGGTCGGACGCGCGATCGGGATGGGCCTGATCTGCCCGGACTAAAGGGCGACGTCGGGGCAAGTCGGGCGAACCTACGGGATTTCCCCAATAGTAGAATTTTCCACAAAGGCGCATGATTTCCCCAGAAACCTAGTTTTGGAGGGACAGTCATGATCTTGATTATCGACGGTATGAACCGCCATCGGTATGGCAGGGTTCTCGATGAGATGTTCGCACTTCGGGCAAGGGTCTTTGGGGACCGTCTGGGTTGGGAAGTTGATATCGTGGATGGCAAGGAGGTCGACCAGTTTGATGCGCTCGATCCGGCCTATGTCATCGGGCTTAACGATGAGGGACGGGTTGTGTCCTGTGTGCGGGCGTTGCAGACCACCGGGCCGCATATGCTTGCGGATGTGTTCTCGGACATTCTGGATGGTGAAGCGCCGCTGCGAAGTGCGACGCTTTGGGAATCCACGCGGTTCTGTGTCGACACTGAGGTGCTTGACCGCGGCAACTCGCGCAATTCGGTCAGCTATGCCACCTGTGAACTCATGGCGGCCTCGCTTGAATATGCGCGCAATTCCGGAATCACGGATATCGTGACGGTCATTGATCCGATCATGAACCGCGTTTTGAAACGCTCGGATTGCGCGCCCTATGACTATGTTGGCAGCACCAAGCCCATGGGCAAGGTTGCGGCGATGGCGGCGTTGCTGGACTGCACCGAGGATCGTATCAACCGCATCCGGAAGTTCGCCGGTATCGAGGGAAACGTTTTCGTTGACGACGCGACGGCAGAGGCCCTTGCAGACCCGACGCCGGTGGCCGAGAAGCGCGCGATGTCGTGTTCGCTTGGGTGGCACGAGCCGGAGAAACCCTGCCGACAGGATCAGCTTGAGCAATACCTCATTGACCAGTTGATGGACGCTTCGACGGGCGAAGAGCTTGCAGGGGCGAAACGCCTTGCCGATATGCTTTTTGACAAGAAGATGATCGCCCGGCGTGTCACGGAGATGGCGGGCCACTAGGGCATTGTGCCAAGGCTTCTGACGGTCAATCCGATCAAGACGAAAAGGGCGGGTCCGATGTGGCCCGCCCTTTCTCGTTTTTTTTGGTGACAGGCTCTAGCCTTGAAGCGAGCGCACCTCGATGTCGCCCTCTTCACGCGCCTTCATGGCGTGGGTGGCGGCGTGGGAGGCTGCGGCCGTGGTGAAGTAGGGGATTTTGTCCATCAGGGCGACGGCGCGGATTTCGCGGCTGTCGTTGACGGCTTGTGCCCCTTCTGTCGTGTTCATCACGAGGGAGATGTCACCGTTCTTCAAGAGATCGACGATGTTCGGGCGCCCTTCGTAGACCTTGTTCACTTTCTCACAGGCGACGCCTTGTTCGGTCAGCCAAGTTGCGGTGCCGAAGGTGGCGACGATGGTGAAGCCCATGTCGGTCAGGGTGCGGGCCGCGTCGAGCATCAACTCGGTCTTGTCCTCGTCCTTGATCGAGATGAAGGCCTTACCTTCTTGCGGGAGGATCATGCCTGCACCGAGCTGTGCCTTGAGGAAGGCGCGGGCAAAGGAGCGGTCCCAGCCCATGACTTCGCCAGTCGAGCGCATTTCCGGGCCGAGGATCGTATCCACGCCGGGGAAGCGGTTGAACGGCATCACGGCTTCCTTGACCGAGAACCAAGGCATCATCGGATCGGCGAGCGTCATCTGGTCGGCGATGGGCTGCGGTGTCGAGATGTCTGCGCCTTCTTCATAGGGCGGGCGCTCGGGGAAGTTCGAGAGCGGTTCACCAGCCATGAGGCGCGCAGCGATCGAAGCGATGGCGCTGTCGGTGGCCTTGGCGACGAAGGGCACGGTACGCGAGGCGCGCGGGTTCACTTCGATGAGGTAGATATCGCCGTCCTTGACCGCGAATTGCACGTTCATAAGGCCGACCACGTGCAGCGCCTTGGCAAGGGCCACGGTCTGACGTTTGATTTCGTCGATGATATCCGCCGAGAGCGAGTAGGGCGGCAGCGAGCAGGCAGAGTCGCCCGAGTGCACGCCGGCCTCTTCGATATGCTGCATGATGCCCGCAATATGGACGTTCTCGCCATCGCAGAGCGCGTCCACGTCAAGCTCGGTGGCACCGGAGAGGTAGCTATCGAGGAGGACGGGGCTATCGCCGGAGACCACCACGGCCTCGGTGATGTAGCGTTCAAGCTGGGCCATGTCGCGGACGATTTCCATCGCGCGGCCGCCAAGAACGTAGGACGGGCGCACCACCAGCGGGAAGCCGATGCCTTCGGCAATCGAGAGCGCCTCGGCGTCGGTTGCTGCAATGCCGTTCTTGGGCTGCTTGAGGCTCAGTTCGTTTACCAGCGCCTGGAAGCGTTCGCGGTCCTCGGCGAGGTCGATGGCATCGGGCGTCGTGCCGAGGATCGGGATACCTTCGGCCTCGAGCGCGTTGGCGAGCTTGAGCGGGGTCTGGCCACCAAACTGCACGATAACACCATGGAGCGTGCCGTTCTGTTTCTCGGTCTCGAGAATTTCCATGACGTGCTCAAAGGTGAGGGGCTCGAAGTAGAGGCGATCCGAAGTGTCATAGTCGGTCGACACGGTCTCGGGGTTGCAGTTGATCATGATCGTCTCATAGCCCGCGTCGGTCAGGGCGAAACAGGCATGGCAGCAGCAATAATCGAACTCGATCCCTTGCCCGATGCGGTTCGGGCCACCGCCGAGGATGACGACTTTCTTCTTGTCGGAAGGACGCGCCTCGCACTCCACCTCGCCCATCATCGGGGCTTCGTAGGTGGAATACATGTAGGGGGTCTGGGCCTCGAATTCGGCGGCGCAGGTGTCGATGCGTTTGAACACGGCGGTGACACCGGCGTTCACGCGGCGCTTGCGCACGTCGCTTTCTTTGTAGCCGGTCAGCTTGGCAAGGCGGGCATCGGTAAAGCCGAGCATCTTGAGCTTGCGCAGGCCGTCTGCGTCTTGTGGCAGGCCGTTTTCGATGATCGCGGCCTCGGTCTCGACGATTTCGCGGATGCGCGCGAGGAACCACGGGTCGAACATCGTCACGTGGTGGATTTCGTCATCCGTCAGGCCGTGGCGCATGGCTTGGGCGATGGTGCGCATGCGGTCCGGGGTCTGGACCGAGATCGCCTTGATGACGGCGGCCTTGTCCGGTGCGCCGGGGATTTCGACCTCGTCAAAGCCTGTCAGGCCCGATTCCATCGAGGCGAGCGCTTTCTGGAGCGACTCGTGGATGGTGCGGCCGATGGCCATGGCTTCGCCCACGGATTTCATCGCGGTGGTGAGCGTCGGTTCGGAGCCGGGGAATTTCTCGAAAGCGAATTTCGGGATCTTGGTGACAACATAGTCGATGGTCGGCTCGAACGAGGCGGGCGTGACCTTGGTGATGTCGTTGTCGAGCTCATCCAGCGTATAACCGACGGCGAGTTTCGCGGCGATCTTGGCGATCGGGAAGCCGGTCGCTTTGGATGCCAGCGCCGAAGAGCGCGACACGCGCGGGTTCATCTCGATGACGACCATCCGGCCATCCTCGGGGTTCACCGCCCATTGCACGTTGGAGCCGCCGGTTTCGACGCCGATCTCGCGCAGCACGTTGATCGAGTGCGTGCGCATGATTTGGTATTCTTTGTCGGTCAGGGTCAGCGCGGGTGCGACGGTGATCGAATCGCCGGTGTGGACGCCCATCGGATCGACGTTTTCGATGGCGCAGACGATGATGGCGTTGTCGGCCTTGTCGCGCACGACCTCCATCTCGTATTCCTTCCAGCCCAGAAGGCTCTCGTCGACGAGGATCTGGTTCACCGGGGAGGCGTCCATGCCGGTGCGGCAGTAGTGGATGTAGTCTTCGCGGTTATAAGCGACGCCACCGCCGGTGCCGCCGAGGGTAAAGGCGGGACGAATGATGGCCGGGAGACCGATGTCTTCAAGTTCTTCAAGCGCGAGTTGCACACCCGCCTCGAGATCGGCCTCGCCACTTTCTTTCTTGGGCGCGGTGACGATGGAGGCGCGGGGGTTCTCGATGCCGAGGCGGTCCATCGCCTCGCGGAACAGCTTGCGATCTTCTGCCATTTCGATCGCGTCGCGCTTGGCACCGATCATCTCGACGCCGAATTTCTCGAGCACGCCCATCTCTTCAAGGGCGAGCGAGGTGTTGAGGCCTGTCTGACCGCCCATCGTCGGCAGGAGCGCGTCGGGGCGTTCCTTCTCGATGATCTTGGCGACGACTTCGGGGGTGATCGGTTCGATATAGGTCGCATCCGCGAGGCCCGGGTCGGTCATGATCGTCGCCGGGTTCGAGTTCACGAGGATCACGCGGTAGCCCTCTTCGCGCAGCGCCTTACACGCTTGCGCCCCCGAGTAGTCGAATTCACAGGCCTGACCGATCACAATCGGGCCGGCCCCGATGATCATGATCGAGGAGATGTCGGTTCTTTTGGGCATGGCAGACCTCGGGTGTTGGGGCGATTGCGAAAGCAGACTCGCCCGAATACGCAAATTGTCGTGGGTTATAGACATCGCGGGACAAGGTGCAAGGGGGGATCGGGCCGAGTCGGGGCGAAAATAACACGCCGGGACGGGTCGGTTCGCTTAGGGGCGCGAGAAGTGCTTGAACCGCCTGCTGCCTTGCCTATCTCAAAAGAACAGCGCGCCGCGAAGGAAATACCATGCCTTATCGACATCTCGTCGCCCCGGCCTCGGAGAGCCGGCTCTGGGCGGAGTTCCTCTTGTTCTTCGTGATTGCCCCGGTGGCGATTGCGGCGCTGCTTCCAGCGACGGTTATGTTCTCGGCCTTGTTCGCGTTGACCGCGCTTGGGCTCGTGCTGCTGCATGCGACGGACGGGTTTCACTGGCGCGAGTTGCGGCAGGGCAATGGGGCGATCAGCTTGCGGTTCTTGGCGGTGTTTGCCGTATCGGTCTTTCTGACCTGTCTTGCCGTGGTCTATGCGTTCGAGCCGGCATCCGCCTTCAGCCTCTTGCAATACGAGCCGATGCTCCTGTTGATGATCTTGCTTCTATACCCGGTGCTTTCGGCGCTGCCGCAGGAGATTGTGTTTCGTCCCCTCTTTTTCCGCCGCTATGGTGCGATCCTTCCGGAAGGGCATCATGGGATCATCCTCAATGCGGCGATCTTTTCGCTTGCGCATCTGATGTATTGGAATTGGGTCGTGGCGGCGATGACCTTCTCGGGCGGGCTTGTCTTTGCCTGGGCCTATGAAATTCGCCGGTCTTTTCCGCTTGCGGTTCTGCTGCACGCGGTGGCGGGCAACCTTGTCTTTCTCACCGGGCTTGGCATCTATTTCTATTCCGGCAATGTGGTGCGCCCTTTTTAAACGGTTTTCACGCCCTGTTCCCTTGACTTTGCTGGCGCGAAAAGGTGTATCGGCGCGACTTCACTATTCACCTGTCACCGGGGAGCGACCATGCACGCCTTTCGCAGCCATACCTGCGCCGACCTGAACAAATCCAACGTGGGCGACACCGTCCGCCTTTCGGGCTGGGTCCACCGTGTCCGCGACCATGGCGGCATCCTGTTCATCGACCTGCGCGACCACTATGGCGTCACGCAGGTTCTCTGCGACCCTGACAGCCCGGTTTTCGCCGAGATGGAGAAGGTGCGCAGCGAATGGTGTATCCGCATCGACGGCAACGTGAAGGCGCGTGACGCCGATCTCGTGAACGAAAAGATCCCGACCGGTGAGGTCGAAGTCTTCGTGCGCGATCTCGAGGTGCTTGGCGCGGCGGACGAACTTCCGCTCATGGTCTTTGGGGATCAGGAGTATCCGGAAGAAACCCGTCTCAAGTATCGCTTCCTCGACCTGCGTCGCGAGGTGATGCAGGAGAACATGAAGCTGCGCTCTGACGTGGTCATGTCGATGCGCAAGCGCATGTGGGATCAGGGGTTCCGCGAGTACCAAACGCCGATCATCACTGCCTCGTCGCCGGAAGGTGCACGCGACTTCCTCGTGCCGTCCCGCCTGCATCCGGGCAAGTTCTATGCCCTGCCGCAGGCCCCGCAGCAGTTCAAACAGCTGATGATGGTTGCCGGTTTCGACAAGTATTTCCAAATCGCGCCGTGTTTCCGCGACGAAGACCCGCGCGCCGACCGCAGCCCGACCGATTTCTACCAGCTCGACATGGAGATGTCGTTCGTCACCCAGCAGGACGTGTTCGACACGATCCAGCCGGTGCTTCAGGGTGTGTTCGAAGAGTTCGGCGGGGGCCGTAAAGTCGATGCCGAGTGGCCGCAGATTTCCTATGCGGACGCGGCCAAGTGGTATGGCACGGACAAGCCGGACCTGCGCAACCCGATCAAGATGCAGGTCGTATCGGATCATTTCCGCGACTCAGGGTTTGCGATCTTCGCCAAGCTGCTTGAACAGGACGGCACCGAGATTCGCGCCATTCCGGCCCCGACCGGCGGCGGGCGCAAGTTCTGTGACCGCATGAATAAGTTCGCGCAGGAGCAGGGCCTGCCCGGCATGGGCTATATCTTCTGGCGCGATAAGACCGCCGACAGCGTGGCGCAGGAACTTGGCATTTCCGTCAAGGAAGCGCAGGCCAAGCTCAAGTCCGGCGAGGTCGAAGGCGGCATGGAAGCGGCCGGTCCGCTTGCCAAGAACATTGGCCCGGAACGCACCGAGGCGATCCGCCAGCAGCTTGGCCTCGGCGTCGGCGATGCGGCCTTCTTCCTTGGTGGCAAGCCGAAGTCGTTTGAAGCGGTCGCGGGCCGCGCGCGCGATGTCATCGGCAAGGAGCTTGGACTTCTCGACGAGGACCGGTTCGCATTCGCTTGGATCGTCGATTTCCCGATTTTCCAGAAGGACGAAGAAACCGGCGAGGTCGATTTCGACCACAACCCGTTCTCGATGCCGCAAGGCGGGATGGATATCCTTGAGAATGATCCGCTTTCGGCGACGGGGTTCCAGTATGACCTTGCCTGTAACGGCTATGAGCTTGTCTCGGGTGCGATCCGGAACCACAAGCCGGAGATCATGTTCAAGGCGTTTGAGATCGCGGGCTATGGCGAGGACGAAGTGCGCAAGCGGTTCGGCGGCATGGTCAACGCGTTCAAATACGGCGCGCCGCCGCACGGGGGCTGTGCCGCGGGTGTGGACCGTATTGTGATGCTTCTTGCCGATCAGCAGAACATTCGCGAGGTCGTGATGTTCCCGATGAACCAACGCGCGGAAGACCTTATGATGAACGCGCCGTCCGATCCGACGAGCGACCAGCTCATGGAACTTGGCCTGCGCGTCATCCCGCAAGACTAAGCGCCGCGATAGAGATTGCGAGAGGCCGTCCCGATCTGGGGCGGCCTTTTCCATGCGCGGGTCTTTGCCGGGGGCGTTTTTCCCTCTGAACAGGTGACGGCGGTGGGTGTAGCCTGCGTGTGACCCTATGGGTGTCGAGAGAGGGCAGGATGGGATTCGATCCGATACGTGCAGAGACGCGCTTTGGCTTTGGGCTATCGCCGCGGATTGCGCCACCGACTGGCATCGAAGAGATGCTCGACGGGGTGCGTGTGCGCGATGAGATGGCCCGGCGCTTCCCGATTGAGCCGTTTGATGAATTCCGGGCACGGATTGCAGAACGCGCCATAAGCCGCAAGGCGTCGCGCTCTGAAGACATGAGCGAAGACGCGCGTGCCGCAGCAAAGGCGCGGCAGAAGGCGATCAGCAGGAAAGCCTATCGCGATGGTCTTGGCTGGATGCGGCAGGCGATGCTGCGCCGGATCGAAACGCGGACCGGGTTTCGCGAGCGCTTGGCGGCGTTCTGGGGCGATCACTTTACGGCCTATGGCAAGGGCGCGGTGATCCGGGCAGGTACCGGTCCCTACCTAGAAGAGGCTGTGCGTCCCAATCTTGCTGGGCGGTTCGAAGATCTTCTCATCGCGGCGGTGACGCACCCGTTGATGCTCAACTTCCTCAATCAGGATCGCTCTATCGGGCCAAATAGCGTCCAAGGGCGCAACAAGCCCGGTCGCGGCCTCAACGAGAACTTGGCGCGCGAGGTGCTCGAGTTGCATACGCTCGGCGTGGACGGGCCCTATACGCAAGGCGATGTGCGGCAACTGGCCGAGCTGTTCACGGGCCTCGATTGGACGCCACAGCGGGGCGCCCTCTTTCGCAAGAAGGCCGTAGAGCCGGGGCCGGAGACCGTGCTTGGCAAGCTCTATGGCGGGGCTCCGAGGATCGCCCCGGTGCTCGAGGTGTTGCGCGATCTCGCGCGGCATCCGGCCACGGCACGCCATATTGCTTGGAAGCTTGCGGTGCATTTCGTTGCCGATCAGCCCGAGAACGACCTTGTGGCGGCGATGGAGGCGCGGTTCCTTGAGACCGGGGGCGACTTACCGGCCGTATACGAGGCGATGCTGCGACATCCGGCGGCGTGGGCCGGGCCGGGCAATATCAAACGGCCGATTGCCTTTGTGGCGTCGAGCTTGCGGGCGTTGGACGCGGCGCCAGCGGTGCTTTCGCCGTGGGGCTACAAAGAGATCAACCAAAACCTGCGCCGCCCCCTGATGCGAATGGGTCAGCCGTGGGAGCGCCCGATCGGCCCGGACGGTTGGGCCGAAGAGGACAGTGCCTGGACGACACCGCAGGGTATGGCGGGGCGGCTGCAATGGGCGCTCTCTCTTCCAGAGCTTCTTGGGCAGGCGGGTCCGGATCCGCGAGAGTTCGTCGAGGTCGCCCTTGGCCCCGGTGCACCAGAGAGCGTTCGCTTCGCCGCGAGGGCTGCCGAGAGCCGCAGAGAGGGCGTAGCGCTTGTGCTTATGGCCCCGGCGTTCCAGAGATACTGAGGGAGAGGCGAGATGGCACGGACACAGACACGGCGCGACTTCCTTCTCCGAGCGGCGGCGATCGGGTGTTCGGCGGCGGCGAGCCCGCTTGTCACACCGGTCAGCTTTGCCGCCGCCCCTTGGGACAATCGTCTAGTCGTCATCATCTTGCGCGGGGCGATGGACGGGTTGGACGCGGTGCGCCCGTGGGGCGATGCGGATTTCGCAGCGGCGCGGCCCGGCCTTGCGGCGACACGGGATAGCGCGCTTGATCTTGATGGGTACTTTGGACTGCACCCGGCGCTTGCCGACCTGATGCCGCTTTGGCGTGCGGGGGAATTGGCGGCGGTGCAGGCCGTGTCGACCCCCTACCGCGACCGACGCAGCCATTTTGACGGGCAAGACCTTCTCGAAGCCGGGATTGTCGACCTGTCAGGAGGGGTGCGGGATGGCTGGCTCAATCGAATGCTCCAAGGTGTGCCGGGGGTCACAGCGCAGACGACCTATGCCATCGGGCAGGAAAACATGCTGCTGAGTACGGGAGAAATGCCGGTGTCGCGCTGGTCGCCCGATGTAGACCTGTCCCTGAGTGCGCAGGGTCTGCGGCTTCTTGAAATGACGATGCAGGATGATCCGGTCCTTGCCGCAGCGATGGCCGAGGCGGTGTTGCTTGCGGATTCTGATGGGGATTCTGTCATGGCCAAGGATGAGGCGGACATGATGACATCGATGCAAGGCGGGGCGATCCGCGGCAGAGAAGGGCATCTCAGGATCGCGGATTTCACTGCGCTGCAACTACGCGACGCGGCGCGGATCGCGAGCTTTTCCATCGGTGGATGGGACACCCATGTGAACCAAGGCAATACGCTGGCCCGCCCGCTTCGACGGTTGTCAGAGGTGCTTTTGCGCCTCAAGGACGGGCTTGGTGCCGAGGTCTGGGGCAAGACGACGGTTGTCGCGATGACAGAGTTTGGCCGCACGGTGCGCGAGAACGGTACGCGTGGCACGGATCACGGCACCGGTGGCGCGATGCTTCTGGCCGGGGGCGCAGTGCGGGGCGGACAGGTGTATGGCGCGTGGCCGGGGCTTGCCGAGGCGGCGCTTTACGATCGGCGCGACCTTATGCCGACGAGCGACGTGCGCGCTTGGGCCGCTTGGGCGATGCGCGGAGCATTCGGCTTGGAGCGGGATCACCTCGAAACCACGGTGTTTCCCGGGCTCGAGATGGGCGCTGATCCGGGCTTGATCCGCTAAGGCCCTGTCGCACCACGAAAAGCTTGGACACGCGCGGGCTTTGTGCCAGTCTCTTGCTGATACAGCGGAGGCAGTATGGCCGAAGACAGACCCATAGGCGCACCAGTAGACGGGTGGTCGCCGCCGCCGGCCCCGACCGGCGCGGTGCTCGACGGGCGCTATGCCCGGCTTGAGCCTTTGCAGGCCGAGACCCATGCTGCGCTCTTGTTTCGCGCCTACGAGGGGCAGGATGCGGTCTGGGACTATCTGCCGTATGGCCCGTTTCATTCCGCAGCCGCCTATCACCGATGGGTCAAGGGGATCACCGGCGCGCGGGATCCGTTCTTTTACGCGATCTATGACAAGGACCGGGGCGCTTGGGGTGGGGTGGCGAGCTATCTGCGGATCAAGCCAGAGGCCGGGTCGATCGAGATCGGCCATATCAACCTCGCGCCACAGCTACAGGGGACGCGGGCTGCGACCGAGGCGATGGTCTTGATGATGCAATGGGCCTTTGCCAATGGATACCGGCGCTTTGAGTGGAAGTGTGATGCGCTTAACCGTCCGTCGCGCCGCGCGGCCGAGCGGCTTGGGCTCAGCTATGAGGGGGTCTTTCGCCAGCATAGCGTCATCAAGGGGCGCAACCGGGATACGGCATGGTTCGCGGCGATTGATAGTGATTGGCCGGCGCTGGCTGCCGCATACGAGGTTTGGCTTGCGCCGGGAAATTTTGACGCACGCGGGGCACAAGTCGAGCGTCTGAGCGATCTGACGCGGCTTGTCCGGGTAAGCAGTGACCCGAGCCTTTGATCTTAGACCAGAACGGGCTCGGCCAGGCGTTTCTTGAGAACCTGCGTCAGGCGCAACAGGTCGGCGTTTAACATTCGGCCATTGGCGCGCCCTCGCGCGACCGTCTCGGCGGCTTTGTGGAGCGGCTGGTCCCGCGCGCTTAGGGCGATGCCAGAGAGAAACCCCGCGACATAATCGATCGCCTCGCCCCGACCATCGCCAGAAAGCGTATCCATCGCGTGGCAGAGATCGTCATGATAGGCCACGGGGTCGGGCCGCACCGTTTCATCGAATAGCGCACGCGGGCCGACGGGGCGGCGATTGCGCGGCAGCTTATCGAGAATGGCCGTTTGAAAGGTGGCAAGGTTGTCCAAAGGTTTGGCGAGGAAGCCATCGGCCCCGGCCTGCCGCGCCGTTTCTTCAAACGCGGTATCGCCAGAGGTCGCGAGGATCACGTCAATGCGCGGTATGGCGACGGCAAGCTCTGAGATAAGGCTGGCGCCGTTGCCATCCGGCAGGCCCATGTCGATGATGGCGACGCACGGGCGATAGACCTGAAGATGGCGACGGGCAGAGGCAATGCAATCCGCGCGCCGGATGCGGGCACCGGAGCGCAGGCAC
Organism: Shimia sp. FJ5; assembly: GCF_032918335.1. NCBI lineage: Bacteria > Pseudomonadati > Pseudomonadota > Alphaproteobacteria > Rhodobacterales > Roseobacteraceae > Shimia > Shimia sp. FJ5. The sequence continues at coordinate 766,003 of NZ_JAWJUV010000002.1, forward strand.
AAGAGGCGCAGCGCGTCGCAGGCAAAGCGGCTATCCTCGACAACAAGCACCGTCAGGCCCAGCAGCGGGCGTTGGGGCGTCGGCAGGCGGTGGGGCGTTTGCGAAAGGAAATCATCCATCGTCTTGGTCCTCGGCAGCGGGTGATCAGGGGCACTGGAGTTGAGGCTAGGCAGGCTTGGCTAACAAAGGGTTAAGTGCGGCAACGGAAAGACCTTGTGCGCGGTCTGACCCTCTTGCATGCGGGCGGCACCCGGCCCATAAGGTGCGCAAGTTTTGCAAAGATATGGAAAGGATAAGGACATGATCGGTCGTCTCAACCACGTGGCTATCGCCGTGCCGGATCTTGAAGCCGCCTCGGAGCAGTATCGCTCGGCGCTTGGCGCAAAGGTCGGTGCCCCTCAGGACGAGCCGGATCACGGCGTCACCGTGGTTTTCATCGAACTGCCCAATACCAAGATCGAACTGCTCTACCCGCTTGGCGAGGATAGCCCGATCAATGGTTTCCTAGAGAAGAACCCGGCGGGTGGTATCCACCATGTTTGCTATGAGGTCGATGACATCATCGCCGCGCGTGATCATCTCAAGGAAACCGGCGCCCGTGTGCTTGGCTCGGGCGAGCCGAAGATCGGCGCGCATGGCAAGCCGGTCCTGTTTCTGCATCCGAAGGATTTCAACGGCTGCCTCGTGGAACTCGAGCAAGTCTGAGGCAGGACGAATCCCGGTTTGAACTCGGGCGCAGGCGGGCTATTGTCCCGCCTGTCGCCGCTAGATTAGGACTGCGCCCATGTCGATCACTTCCGCCCTCGTGCTTTATGCCGTGCTTTGGTTCCTGACCCTGCTGATCGTGATCCCGATCCGGCTCAAGACCCAAGGAGACGTGGGCGAGATCGTGGAGGGCACCCATGCAGGTGCACCGGCGCAGCATAACCTCAAGGCCAAGGCATGGATCACCACTGGCGTTGCCGCGGTGATCTGGCTGATCCTGTTTTGGATCATCAGCCAAGGCATCATCACCGTGCGCGACTTTGATTGGATGAACCGCCTGCCGCCTGTGGGTGAATAGACAAGGTTTCAGAACCCGCGTGGCCGCGCCTCGGAGCGGGCGTTCAGCCCGTGGAACAAGTGCGTGAAGGTCGCCGCGCCGAAGATCGGGATCACGAGGTTGATCAGCGGGAGCGACAGCGGCATCGCCATCAGTGTGCCTGCGATCCAGATCGTGACCCAATGCTTCTTGCGTAGGGCCTTGGCCCCGTCGCGCCCCAAGCGGCGCATGGCGGCGAGTTGGAAATACTCGCGCCCGAGCAGAAAGCCGTTCAGACCCCAGAAGATGAACAACGCGAAGGGCGAGAAGAACGCGTAGAGGATAAACGCCAAAAGGTTCGCCACGATCAGCACGCCGAGGAACGCGAGCGTATCGCGCAATGCATCCGAGAAGGGCAGGCGCGGCACGGCGGGCAGGTTGGGGTAATGCCGATCTTCGACAGCCTGGGCCACCTCGTCGAGGAACATCGAGGTGATGGCCGAGGCGACGGGCACCATCAGGAAGACCGACAGCACCACCATGAAGATCAACGAGGACCAGCTCAGGAGATCATCGAGCCATGTCACTTCGCCAATGACGGGGACGTAGGCCTCTTCCCCGACGACGAAATCCAAGAGGGTCAGTAGCCCGGCATAGGCCCCGACGAGCAGCGCGATTGTCAACACGATGCCAAGGCCGAGCACCTTGCGGAACCGGCGGTCGCCCATCTGCGAAAGGGCGGCGAAAAACGACGAGAAGATCAGCGAGAGACCCATGTCACCTTGTCCTCGATGCTGGGGCGCGGGCGCTCTGGTGGCGCGGCGGTTTCGGTGCCGATATGGATCAGCCCTGCAAGCCGTTCGTGCGGGGCGAGGCCGAGGGATTCCTGAAGGAAAACAGCATCATGCGAGGGCCAGCCCGAAAGCCAATTCGCCCCCCAGCCCGAGGCCAACGCCGCGTTCAGAAGCGCGAGGCAGACGGCGCCGGCGGAGTAGGTTTGTTCGATGGCGGGGACTTTTTCGGCGATGACGGGGGATTCGATGACGGCGACGGCGAGGTGGCCGGTGTCGAATTGGGTGCGCCCCTTGCTGGTTTGCACCTCGTCCAGCCCGAGCGCGGCGGCGCGGGCGCCGACAGCATCGCCGAGGCGGTGCAGGGCGGCCTCTTCGAGGACGAGGAGGCGCCAGGGTTCGAGCTTGCCGTGGTCGGGACTGCGTAGCGCCGCCTCGAGCAGGGGCGCGAGTTCGGCACGGGTTGGCACCGGTGTCGTCAAGGTCTTGGCGGGGCGGGAGCGGCGCGTCAGGAGAAACTCGAGCGCGGCCGGATTGGGGGTTGGCATGGGCGTTTCCGTAGTGAGTTCACGCTTGGCATGTTGTCGTTAAAGGCCGGGAATTCAACCACTTTCCAGTTGTTTTTACAGGTTTTTGCGGTTTGCATGGCGTGGCGTCACAGGCCATAAAGGCGCGCAGACGCCATGGAGGCCCACCCGAATGTCCAACGAATTCGCAGCCCTTGCCGCGCCCGGCACAGAGATCGCCGTGCGGGTGACGCCGAAGGCCTCGCGCAATGCCGTGAAGCGCGATGAGGACGGACAAATCCGGGTCTATGTCACGGTCGTGCCGGAGGGTGGCAAGGCCAATGCAATGGTGCAGAAACTCCTCGCCAAGGCGCTTGGCGTGGCGAAATCGCGGCTCGTTCTGGTGCGCGGCCAGACCGCCCGCGACAAGGTGTTTCGCGTCGAAGGTTAATGACAAATCCAACGTCGGTATTACGTCGGTATCGCGTCTGTATTGCATCTGTGGGGAAGCGTTAACGCAGCGTTCGGGTTAACGGGCGAAAGCGGTTTCGAAACCGCTTGGGGAAGGCATTTTGAAACGCCTTTTCCCCGGCCTATTCCGTGCCGCGCTTGTGCAGTTTGTAGACGCCTTCCGGCAGGTCGAGCGCGGCGGCGAGTTCCTCGATCTGATGCGAGGAGAAGGTCACCTTCTGCACCGTATCCGTGCGCGCGTCGTATTGTTCGACGGTGATGCAATCGTCGAACATCTGGATGATGACATCCTCTTTGAGAGGGGCGGGCCCTTCGTCAACAAGCGTGACAACCGTGGCGTCAAATTCGTGCTCGATGCTGAACATGCCATCAGCCTAGCGGATTGCATGGGGTAGGGGAATGGTTTGTTTCGGGGGGGCGTTGCAGCGGCTTGCCGGAAGGGGCTTGTGCGAGCGGAGAGGCAAAGCGCTTCGGCTCGAGGACGGTCAGTTGAACGTCCGTGTCCAAACTTCTCGACGTGCTTCATCTCGGCGTGCGTAGGCTTCGATCGCGGCGTCCATGTCGTCCGGTGAAAGCGCGGCGGCTCCTTGCGCGTGGCGGGTCAACTGCATTGTATACCATGCGGTAACGCCGCCTTCGGGCGGGGCTTTGAAACGGGGGAACAGAGGCTCGGCCCGTTGACCGGCCAGCCAGTAGGACGGCAGCTCCGGCTCCACCACAAGGGCCCGTGCCAAGCCGACGAGGTCGGCCTTGCCTTCGGCGACGGCGCTCTCGGCTTGTGCCAACGTCTTGAAGCCGCCCGTCACCATCAAAGGGATATTGGTCTTTGAGCGCGCGCGGCCTGCGAAATCCAGGAAATAGGGACCAGACCCAGTGCGATCAGAAGAGGACGCCGCACCGGGGAAATATGTGCCGCCGCTGATGTCGATCAGGTCGATGTCGCGTTTGTCCATTGCGGCGATGACGTCAAGCGCCTCGTCTTCGGCGAAACCGCCTTCAAGCTGATCCGTGGCGTTCAATTTGATTCCGACGGGAAACTCCGGCCCGACCTTTTCGCGCACTGCCCGGATCACTTCGAGCAGCAGGCGCATCCGGTTGCGAAGCGCGCCGCCATAGGCGTCTTCGCGTCGATTGAACAACGGCGACAGGAACTGGTTCAGCAGGAACCCATGCGCCGCGTGGATTTCCACACCGCCGAACCCAAGCTCTTTGGCAAGCTTGGCTGTGCGGGCGAACTCGGCTGGCAGGGCCTCTATTTCGTCCAAAGACAACGCGCCACAGGTCAAGCCGGGCAGATCAAGCGCGCTCGGTCCTTTTGGTGTGCTGATCGGAGCGTCCGCCATTGCGCCAGCATGACCCAGTTGCACCCAAAGCTGAGCGCCGTCGGTTGCACCCGCCTTAGCCAGTTGCTTCAGGCGTTCAAGGTTCGAATCGCGGTTCATGACCAGATTGCCGGGCTTTTCGGGGTAGTGAGGGGTGCCTTGAACTTCGCCAATGATCGATACCCCAAGGCCGCCTATGGCCCAGCGATGGTAGAGATTGATCTGGTCTTCGGTCGGGTTGCCAGCGCCATCCCCGAGGGAATCAGACATTGCGGATTTGGCAATGCGGTTCTTGAGCGTTGCGCCGCACGGCAAGATCAGGGGGTGGGCGAGTGGGGAAAGATGAGACTGAGGCATGGGGGCTCCTTGGTCAGTCGGCTCCGTGTCGGGCGCGAAAACGGGCCATTTCCCGCTCGGTCGGGCGCTGGCCCGAGAAGGTGGTGACGTAATCGGGGATACGCGCGAGGCGCACGGCCAAGGTCTCTTTGACCTGCATCGAGATATAGCCGATTTGCGTCAGGTAGACAGTGCGCGCCCGCACGTCGGCCTCGCCCTTGTCATAGCCGAAGCGGGCGAACATGGCGCGGATCGCGTCGAGCCGGGCTTCGTCTGCGGCGTGCACCTGTTTGGCGACGGCATCGGATTGAAGCGCCCAACCGCGCACCGCAAGATCGAGCCGCCTTTCGAACGGGCCATCATCGAGGAAAATGCCGATCAGGTTGAGAACGGCCTCGGTGATGGTTTCGGCATAGTCCTGCGTGGCGATCACCAGGCTTTCGGTATTCGCGGTTTTCCATTCGGCAAGAAGCGCGTCGAGCAGCGCGGCACGATCCGGGAAGAACCAATAGAAGCTGGTGCGCGACAGGCTCAGCCGGTTTGCCAGCGGCTGGATCTTCACGGCGTCAATTCCGGATTCGATGAAGGCGTCGCGGGCGGCAGTCAGCCAGACCTCGCGGGAGCCTCTCCAGCCGCCTGATTTCTCGTCGGTGTCGCGCTTTGTTTTCATGCGGCGATCCTAGCGGGTTCTTTTGCGGGTCACAAGGAAATGGTCAGAGATGAACGACTTATTGACACAAGTGAACATTTCTGGAATCGTCCTGGCAGTTCATCGGAGTCCTGCAATGTCAAACGATCCCCTTCTTCAGCCCTATCAGCTCAAGCATCTGACGCTGCGCAACCGCATCATGACGACAAGCCATGAGCCCGCTTATCCCGAGGATGGCATGCCGAAAGAACGCTATGCGGCCTATCACGCAGAGCGCGCCAAGGCGGGGGTGGCTCTGGCGATGACGGCGGGTTCGGCGGCGGTCTCCAAGGACAGCCCGCCGGTGTTCAACAATATCCTGGCCTACAAGGACGAGGTCGTGCCGTGGGTTCGGCAGCTGACGGATGCCTGTCATGATCATGGCTGTGCGGTGATGATTCAGCTGACCCATCTTGGGCGGCGGACGGCGTGGAACAAGGGCGATTGGCTGCCGTCGGTGTCCTCCTCCAAGCATCGCGAACCGGCGCACCGTGCCTTTCCCAAACTGGCGGAAGACTGGGACATCGAGCGCATCATCACCGACTTTGCCGATGCCACCGAGCGCATGAAAGAGGGGGGCATGGATGGGATCGAGTTGCAGGTCTATGGCCATCTTCTCGATCAGTTCTGGTCGCCTTTGACGAATGACCTTGATGGGCCGTATGGCGGCGGGTCGCTTGAGACCCGTATGCAGCTATTGATGGATGTGCTTGGCGGAATCCGCAAGCGCGTGGGCGACGGGTTCATTGTCGGGCTGCGCTATACGGCCGATGAGATCGAGGCTGGCGGAATCTCAGAGGCGGAAGGGGTCGAGATTTCGAAGCGGTTGGCGGAGTCGGGGATGGTCGACTTTCTCAACGTGGTGCGCGGGCGTATCCACACCGACCCGGCGATGACCGATGTGATCCCGGTGCAGGGGATGAAGAACGCGCCGCATCTCGATTTTGCCGGGCAGGTGAAGAAGGTGACCGGGATGCCGACCTTTCACGCCGCCAAGATCCCGGATGTCGCCACCGCCCGCCATGCGGTTCAGGCCGGGTTGCTCGACATGGTGGGGATGACGCGGGCGCATATGGCCGATCCGCATGTGGTCAAAAAGATCATGGAAGGGCGCGAGGATGATATTCGTCCCTGTGTCGGGGCGACCTACTGTCTTGATCGGATTTATCAGGCGGGGGATGCGCTTTGTATCCACAATGCTGCGACGGGCCGGGAGCTGACGATGCCGCACAGCATCGCGCCGGCGCAGACCCGCAAGAAGGTCGTGGTCATCGGGGCCGGGCCAGCGGGATTGGAGGCGGCGCGTGTCAGCGCAGAGCGCGGCCATGATGTGGTCGTCCTTGAGGCACAGCCGGACCCGGGCGGGCAAATCCGCCTGACCGCGCAGAACCCACGCCGTCGCGAGATGATCAGCATCATTGACTGGCGCATGGCGCAATGCGCGGCGCGGGACGTGGAATTCCGGTTCAACACATGGGCCGAGGTCGAGGACGTGACCGCGCTGAACCCTGATGTGGTGATTGTCGCCACAGGTGGAATGCCCAATACCGAGTTGTTCGAAGCCGGGCAGGAGCAGGCCGAGGTGGTGAGTGCTTGGGATATCATCGCGGGAGATGTGAAACCCGGCGCGCAGGTTCTCATCTATGATGAAAGCGGCGATCATCCCGGCCTGATGGCGGCCGAAATAGCCGCCGAGGCCGGCAGCAAGGTCGAGGTGATGACCCCGGACCGCACCTTTGCGCCCGACATCATGGCGATGAACCTTGTCCCCTATATGCGCGCGCTTCAGGACAAGGATGTCACCTTTACCGTCACCCGCCGCCTGAAAGACGTACAGCGCGACGGCAACCGTTTGAAGGCCGTGATCGGCACCGACTATAGCGATTTCACCAGCGAGAAGACCTATGATCAGGTCGTGGTGAACTATGGCACGATGCCAATGGACACGCTTTATTTTGAGCTCAAACCGCTGTCATCGAACCATGGCGCAGTGGACTATGACGCATTGATCGGCGGTGAGGTGCAGAGCGTGACCCGCAACCCCGACGGCCCGTTTCAGCTTTTCCGGATCGGGGATGCGGTTAGCGCCCGCAACACCCATGCCGCGATCTATGACGCGCTGCGTCTGATGAAGGATATCTGATGCACCGCGTGCGATGGGCCCGGCGTGCCTTGGGCGCGCTCGCAATCGGGTGATGCTCTGTGCTTGGGGGGCAGAATGACCAACTCACATATCTTTAGCCCGCTGACCCTGCGCCACAAGACGCTGCGCAACCGCATCGTGTTCGGGGCGCATACGACCAACATGGCCGAGGATGGCCTGCCCGGGGATCGGCACCTTGGCTATTACCTTGAGCGCGCCATAGGCGGGGCGGCGATGATCGTGGTCGAACCGATGCCCGTGCATGCCGCCGCCGTTCTTACGCGGGGCAATTTCCGGCATTCGAGCGACGCGGTGATCCCGCATTTTGCCCGTCTGACCGAAGCCTGTAAGGCCGAGGGCGCGGTGATGATCCAGCAGTTGTATCACGTCGGTGCACATGGCGATTGGGACAATAGCTGGCATGCGAACTGGTCGCCTTCGGGCGGGCCGAGCTATCACGACAATGATGGCAGCCGGGCCATGTCCGAGGCCGAGATCGAAGAGACCATCGAGGCCTTTGTGAAGGCCGCGCTCCGCTGTCAGGCTGCGGGGTTTGACGGGGTCGAGGTCTGGGCGGCCTATCATTGTCTGCTCGATCAGTTCTGGACCCCGTTTTCCAACACGCGCACCGACGCATGGGGCGGCAGTCTTGAGAACCGCACGCGGTTTTCAAGGGAGATCCTGCGCCGGATTCGCGCCGCTTGTGGAGAGGCGTTCATCGTCGGTCTGGCGGTGTCGGACGATCCGGCCACGGGTGTCTTTCCCTCACGCGACGAGATGGTCGAGATTGTTTCGTTGCATGATGCCGAGGGGTTGATGGACTATGTCACCATCGGCGCGGGCAGCTATGTCGATTTTCAGAAGATCATCCCCAGCTTTCAGTATCCCGAGAACCTTGGCGCGGATCTGGCCGAACGGCTCAAACAAGCGGGGGTGCGCGCCCGTGTGACCGCCGAAGCCAATATCCGCACGCCGGAGAACGCCAATACCGTTGTGGGGGCCGGGCAGGCGGATATGGTGTCAATCGTGCGTGGGCAGATCGCCGATCCGCATCTAGTGACCAAGGCGGCAGAGGGGCGGAGCGAGGATATCCGCGGGTGCCTGTCGTGTAACCAGCAGTGCTGGGGGCGGCGGGGGCGTGATTACTACATCTCGTGCCTGATAAACCCGTCGGTTGGCCATGAGGCGGACTGGGGTGGCGACCGGTTCACGCGGGCGGAGACGGCAAAGAGCGTGTTGGTCGTCGGCGGCGGCCCGGCGGGGCTCGAGGCGGCGCGCGTTGCAGCCGAGCGAGGCCACAAGGTCACGCTCTGCGAGGCGGGGCCAGAGCTTGGGGGGCAGTTCCGTTTGGCCGGGCTGCAACCGCGGCGGGCGCAGATCACCGACCTGATCGCATGGTACGAGCGGCAGTTGGCGGCGCTTGGGGTCACGGTGCGGTTCAATCACTATCTCGATGCCGACGAAATCGCGGATATCGGCGCGGAGTGCGTCGTGCTTGCCACCGGGGCGTTGCCGCAGGAGAGCGGGTTTCAGAAGGCCTTGCCACAGGTGGCAGAGCTGCCCGGCGTCCAGAGCGGCAGCGTCTGGTCGAGCGAAGACGTGATGGGCCGCGCGGCCCGGCTTGGCCCGCGCGTCGTTCTATTGGACGAGGGCGGGCATTGGAAAGGCATTGGCACGGCGTGGCATCTCGCCGAGGCCGGGCATGAGGTCACGATTGTCACCCCGGATGCGATGATCGCCCGCGATCTGGGGCGCAGCGCGACGGATTTCCCGGCGCGTCAGACGCTTGCCCGGTTGGGGGTCGGGTTCGTCACTGAAAGCGCGCTTGTGGGGTGGTCCTCTTCCGGGGCGCGGTGCCGGTCGCTGTTGACCGGTGAGGAGCGCGAAATCGCGGCGGAGTCGCTTGTGCTTGCGACGGGGAACCGCGCGGATGGCGCGCTTCTTGAGGAATTGCGCACGCGCGGGCTGCATGTGGTTCCTATTGGCGATGCCGCGGCCCCGCGCCTTGCGGCGGCGGCGATCTATGACGGCAGACAGGTCGGCCTGTCGCTCTGAGCCTGGCCGATCTGTGCCGGCAGGGCGTGGTCGTTTCTTGTGAGACCCGCTTCGCAATTCTGCGTGAGCGCGCGTGCCGGTCTGTCCAATATCGTCTCAATCGCAAAGGAGACTGGATATGACCGACACTTTGGCCCGACCCCGCGCGCGTTCCGGCGGACGCTCGGCACGCCGGACGCTTCGCACCACCCGGGATTTCACCATGCTGCCCGGCCTGACCCGGGCCATTCCGCTTTGCGAGGTGATGGACGGCGCACAGGTCGAGAAGATCGACGCCGCCTCGATGGATATCCTCGAAAACGTGGGCGTGGTGTTTCGCGATCCGATTGCGCTGGAAGACTGGAAGCAAGCTGGTGCAAAGGTAGAGGGTGAGCGGGTCTATCTCGACCGCGGGTTGGTGCGCGACCTGATTGCGACGATCCCGTCGGACTTTACCTATTCGGCGCGCAATCCGGCCAAGAACGTGCGCCTTGGGGGGCCGCATTCGATCTTTGTTCCGATGACCGGTGCGCCCTTTCTGCGCGATCTGGACGATGTGCGCCGCAACCCGACGCTTGACGATCTCGCGATGTTCCACAAGCTCGCGCATATGATGCCCGCATTGCATTCCTCGGCGCACCATATTGTCGAGCCCTATGACCATCCGATCAGCCAGCGGCATCTGCGCATCACCTATTCGTCGATGAAGCATTCCGACAAGACCTTTATGGCGATGACCACCAGTCCGAAGAACGCCGAGGATGTGATGGCCATGTGCGCCATCCTGTTTGGCGAGGACTTCATGGAGCAGAATCCGGTCACCACGGGGAACTGTAACGGCAATTCGCCTTTGGTCTGGGACGAAACGATGCTGGGCGCCATGCGGGCGCTGTGCAAACGCAATCAGCCGGTCTTGTGCTCGCCTTTCGTGCTTGGCGGGGCGAACACGCCCGCGTCGGTCCCGGCGTCGGTTGCGCAGTTGAATGCCGAAGCGTTGAGCGCGCTGGCCTATACGCAGGTGATCCGTCGCGGTTGTCCGGCGATCTATGGCCACTATCTTTCGACGGTCTCGATGAAATCCGGTGCGCCGATGGCAGGCACGCCCGAGATCAGCCTGATGAACTTTATGATCGGCCAGATGGCGCGGCACTACGGGGTGCCGTGGCGAACCTCGAACACTTTGGGCGGGGCGAAGACCTTTGACGCGCAGGCGGGCTATGAATCGGCCACGACACTGTCGGCGGTCCTGCATGCGGGCGCGAATTACATCTGGCATAGTGCCGGGTGGAACGAAGCCGGGATGCATTGTTCCGTGGCCAAGTTCGTGGTCGATGCAGAGCAGTGCGCCATGGGCCACCGCATGGCCCAAGGGCCGCAATGGGGCGATTTCGACCAAGCGCTTTCTGCGGTGCCAGATGTGGGGCCGGGGGGGCATTACCTTGGCCACCCGCACACGCAGGACAATTTCCAGACGGCCTTCTTCATGCCCGAGCTGTTTGACAACAACTCAATCGAGCAATGGGTTGCGGAAGGGTCGAAAGAGATCACCCAGCGCGCGCTCGAGCACGCCCGCAAGCTCTTGTCCGAGTATCAGGAGCCGAAGCTTGATGTGGCGAAGGACGAAGAACTGCGGGACTTCATCGCGCGTCGCGAACGGGAAATCCCAGCGGCTGATGAACTCAACCAGGATTATTGATAAGGACAGCTTTGCGGGACATAGCTGACTTTATAGGTGTCAGTCTGGTTTGGTGCGAGCGGCCCTGAACTGCCGTTGAAGCATTGCACAGCCAATGGCAGGTTTGAGCCCATTGCTGCAATGATTTTGGTCCTATAGCCTTCAAATTTTAACATATCGAGGTCGTGCGATGGAAAACTTGGCTATGGCTCTTGCACTTGCAGTGAAACACATTGAGACGCGCGAAGTTGAATCGGATTATGACAACGATATTAGCGTCTTGGAAGACATTGCGGCTCATCTACAGATAGCTGGCCGTAACTCACAGATTGCTGTCGCAGATGCGTTTAAGAAGCTTAAAGCGCCAGAGCTTATTGAAGGAATTGGCCTACAAATGAACGACGGCTAAGTCCCGCAAAGCAGACCCTGGTTCACAAAGCAGCGAACGCCCACTCCCCGCCCACATTCCCAACGCTGTGGCCGCGCGATGGGTCGCCTTTGACCTCAAGGCTGCTGTTCACTCCGCCCGTGCTGTCCATTCTTTCCAGCGCAGAACGGCGTTGGCGCCGAGTTGTTGGAAGGGCTGTGGGGGGAGGCGTTTGGGCTTTGCTTCGGCGGTGAAGTGGCGGGTGATGGGGCTTTGCACGCCGCAGGCGAGCTCTGCCGCGCCGATCCCGGTCAACGTCCCGCGCGCGGTGCCGAGGCCGTTTTGCACGCAGCCGGAATAGAGGCCGTCGTCCAATTGGCGCATCACCGACACGCCGTTCAGCGTCAGGCAGAGATGGCCGGCCCAGGCGTGTTGCATTTTCATTCCGGCGAGTTTGGGGAAGCGGGTGTCGAATTTCTTCTGCATCACGCGCGCTGCTCGTGCGACATGGCCGGGGCCGACGCGCCGTCCGGGGGCCAAGGTCGCGCAGGTGCGGGTGACGATGCGGTTGCCGCCTTGGCCGGTATCAATGCGCCGCACGGTTGTTCCCATCGGGTCTGAAGGGGTGATGCCCCAGCGGTCTTGTCCGCCGAGCTTTGCCAAGGCGTCTTGGTCGAGCTCTGGGGTCATCACGGCATAGAGGAAAAGCTGCATCAGCCGGCCTTTCTCAAAGCCGAAGCTTTCCAGATGGCCGTTTACGGTCAGGATGACACGGCCAGCGCTGATCTCGCCGGAGCGGGTTGTCACCTTCCAGGCCTGCCCTTCGCGGGTGAGGGAGAGGACGGCGCTGTTTTCGTGGATGGTCACCGCGTCGCGTGCCAGCCCTGCCGCCAGCCCGCGGATATATCCGGCGGGTTGCAGCATCACGGTGCCGGGTGTGTAGAGCCCGGATTGGTAGTGATGCGAACCTGTCAGCGCGGCCATCGCCTTGGCGTCCAGCATTTCGGAGGCTTCCCCGAGCGAGGCAAGGTGGCGCGCGTAGCTTTCGTTGTGGGCATGTGCCGTCGCGCTTGCCGCGCCATTCACCTTGCCCGCGCGATCGAAATAGTTGGGGTCTATCTGATACTCGTCCACCGCTTGCGCCGCGAAGGCGATGGCGTCGCGGTTGAGGCCGATCATTGCCCGGTCGTCGCCAGCTCCGGCATAGTCGTCCGAGGTCAACTCGTGCGGGAGATCGATCATGAAGCCCGAGTTCCGACCCGCCGAGCCTTCGGCGATGCGGCTGGCGTCGAGCAGGACGATTTTTGCCTCGGGCTCGATCTGGCGGACGCGGCGGGCGGCAGAGAGCCCGGCAAACCCGGCGCCGATTACGACGACGTCGGCGGTCTGGGCCCCTTGCAGCGGGGCGTAGTCGGGGGCGCGCCCGAGTATGGCATTCCATGCTGCCGGCCCCGGAAGGGCCGACAGCTTATCGGTTTGGAGGTGGGTCAATTCACGGCCTCGTCCGCGTCGTCGGCCAGATCGAGCCAGATCGTCTTGAGCTGGGTGTACTGGTCATGCGCGTGGATGCCGTTGTCGCGCCCGCCAAAGCCGCTTGCCTTGAAGCCGCCGAACGGCGTCGAGATATCGCCCTCGCCAAAGCTGTTCATGGTCACGGTTCCGGCGCGGATGGCGCGGGCGCCACGGATCGCGCGCTTGATATTCGCGGTGAAGATCGAGGCGGCCAAGCCGTATTCGGTCGCGTTGGCCAGTGCGATGGCTTCGTCGAAGTTTTCAACGGTCAAGACAGACAGGACCGGGCCGAAGATCTCTTCGCGGGCCTGCGGCGCGTCGGCGGCGACATCGAGAATGGTCGGTTCGACAAAGCCGTCTTTCGCGGTGCCGCCCATGACAACCTTCGGCCCTTTGCCAAGATAGGAACAGACCTTGTTGAAATGCTCTTGCGACACCAGGGCGCCGACGCGGTTCAGCGGGTCGAGCGGATCGCCCATGGGCCATTCGCGGGCATGGGCTTTGATGCGTTCGAGCAATGCGTCCTTCACACCTTGTTGCACGATCAGTCGCGAGGAGGCCGAGCAGTTCTCGCCCATGTTCCAGAAGGCACCGTTGACGATATGCGCCGCCACCCGGTCGAGGTTCTCGGCGTCGTCCAGCACCACGGCCGGGTTCTTGCCGCCCATCTCGAGCGTGACTTCCTTGAGGTTGCTTTCGGCGGCATAGCGCAGGAAGCGCCGTCCGGTTTCGGTCGAACCGGTGAAGCTAAGCGCGTCAACATCCATGTGGCGGCCCAAGGGTTCTCCCACATCCGGGCCCGATCCGGGCAATACGTTGAAGACACCCGGCGGGACACCGGCTTCCATCGCCAGTTCGGCAACGCGCAGGGCCGTCAGTGACGTCTCTTCGGCGGGCTTGACGATCACCGAACACCCCGCGGCCAGGGCCGGGCCGATCTTCCACGCCAGCATGAGGAGCGGGAAGTTCCATGGCAGGACAAGGCCGACGACACCGACGGGTTCACGCACGACCATGGAGATGTGATCGTCTGAGGCCGGGCTGACCTGATCATAGATCTTGTCGATCAACTCGGCGTGCCATTTCAGGCAGTGGATGGTTTCCGGGATATCGACGGTTTCGCAATCGTAGATCGTCTTGCCGCTGTCGAGGCTTTCCATGACCGCGAGTTCACGGGCGTTGCGCGTCATCAGCTTTGCCAGCTTGATCAGCACGTCTTTGCGCTCGGAAGGGTGCAGGCGGGACCAGCGGCCATCTTCGAAGGCATCGCGGGCTTTCTGCACGGCGAAATCCACGTCTTCGCCACCACATGCGGCGAGTTTGGCCAGGACTTCCCCTGTCGCCGGGTTGATCGTGTCAAAGGTCTTGCCGCTTTGGGCCGGACGGAAGCTTCCGTCGACAAAGGCCTGTGTGGGCAGGGTCAGACCTGCCGCGATGGCTTTGTATTCTTCGGTTGTCAAAAGGTCGCTCATGCCGCTGCCTCCGCCTGTGTGCCGGGTTTCGACCCTGCTTCGATGCCTGCCACCGTGCGTTTCAGCACACGGACCACTTGTTCCAATTGCCGTTTGTCATCCTTGTTGAGGGGGCGCAGCGGCGGGCGCGGAGGACCGGCGTAGTTGCCCATCATTTCGCAGCCATGTTTGACGCATTGGATGAACTTGCCGCCCTGTTCGAGGACGCGCATCAGAGGCATCATCGCCGACATGATCCGACGGCCCTTGTCGAAGTCGCCTTCGACGCGGCAGGCGTTCCACAGCGCGACATGCTCTTTGGGCAGGAAGTTCGAGCCGGCGCAGACCCAGCTTTTTGCGCCCCATGCGAAGAATTCGAGGGCTTGGTCGTCCATGCCGCAGGACATCTGGATATGCGGGTAGTCCCGTGCCAGAAGGTGCACTCGGTTGATATCGCCCGAGCTTTCCTTGATCGCGCAGAAGTTGCGGCTACGGCCGACGCGGTCGAGAAACTCTTCGCCCATGTCGATCCCCATACGGCCGGGGTAGTTGTAGAGCATGATCGGCAGGTCCGCGGCGCGGTCAATGGCAAGCGCATTGAGGGCGTTCTCGCGTTCTGTCGGAACGGAATAGGGCGGCGAACCGACCAGAAGCGCAGAGGCGCCGATCTTGGCCGCGTGTTCCGCCATCGCGATGGATTCCGAGAGCCGGATCGACACGGTGCCGACAATCACCGGCAGGCGGTCTCCGACCACGTCTTTGACGTAGCTTGCCACGTCCATCCGTTCTTCGAGGCTCTGGGCGTAATATTCCCCGGTCGAGCCGCCGTTGATCAGACCATGGACGCCGGAGTCGATCAGATACTCGATCTGTGCCGCCAAGGCGTCACGGTCGATGCGGCCATCATCGCGGTGCGGCGTGATAACAGGGGTATAGATGCCATCGAATTTCATGAGGCTCCTTTCAGAGTTGGTTCCCCGGGCGCGCGGCCAAGGGGGATTTGGATGCCGACCGGGGTCACGAAGCTTTCGATCTCGGCGCGCGAGAGTTCCCAGTGGTCGAGGGCCAGTTGGGCCGAGCCTTCGACATCGCCTTTTTCGATCAACTCGATGATTTGATCGTGCTGATCGGCCGCGATGCTGCGCTGCTCTGCCATGGATTTGTTGCGGGGGTTGTAGAAAGACATAGCGATACGGGTGTGGTCGATCAGCAGACGCCGCAGGCTTGGTGTCAGGAATTCATTGTCGGCCATCTCGCCGATGACGGCGTGAAAGCGCTGGTTCATCAAGGCGCGTTCGGCGGTGTTGCCATCGCGGATCGCTTTGCGGAACAGGGTCTGGGTGTCCTTCAGGCGCATGATCTGGGCCTTGGTGGCATGTTCGGCGGCCAATCGGGACACTGCCGCATAGAGCATCGGCGCTGCCATGAAGAAATTGCGCAAGGTCTTGTGCGTCATGGGCGAAACCTGAGCGCCGCGGTTCTTGTGCAGGACCACATAGCCCTCGCCAGCGAGCTGGTTCAGCACTTCGCGCAGGGGCGGGCGGGAGATCTCGTAGGCCTCTGCGATTTCGGCTTCTTCCAGATAGCTTCCCGGTTCGAAGTCCTGCGTCAGGATGCGACGGCGCAGATCTTCGACACAGGTCGCTTTTTTGCTGATTGTTTTTTGGCTCATGAATCTGTCTCCGACGCCGCGCGTGCGAATCTTTGCGTGTCATTGTGTTTTGTGAGATGTTGTGTAGAACAGGAAAATACATATTGTCTACAATAAAGGTCCGAGCGATCTGTAGAAGGCAGGGAGAGACCCATGAGACCGCATTCCAGAACGACGCTTTTTTGCGGGCAGAGGGCTTGGACAAGTCCGGCACACTGCGCAGAGACCGCGCAAAGGCCAACCTGTGACACGTCGCTGGGCGGCCCCTTGGGGGCGTTCGGCTTTCTTGAGAGGTGATCGCAATGTCCGCTTCGCAGCATATCGTCTTTGCGCTTGTCGAGGACTTTACCCACATGGCCTTTGCCTGCGCGGTCGATCCGCTGCGGATTGCCAACCTGATCTCGGGCGAGACGCTCTACCACTGGTCTTATGCGTCGCTTGATGGCGAGACGGCGAAGAGCTCGGACAACACAAGGTTTGACGTTCAACACAGGTTTGACGCGTTGCCGGAATGCGACCGGGTTTTCGTGCTTTCGGGGATCGGGATGCAGTCGAAGGACCACTCGGTTCTATTGCGCGCGTTGCGGCGCAAGGCGCGGTTGACCAACACCAGTATCGGCGCGCTGTGTTCCGGGAGCTGGGTCTTGGCGATCGGTGGGTTTCTGAACGGGCGGGACGCGTCTATTCACTGGGAATTCCACGACAGTTTCATGGAGAAGTTTCCGGAGGTGAATCTGTTGCGGAATGTCTTTGTCGCGGATGCCAAACATCCGACGGCTTCGGGCGGGACGGCGACGGCCGATCTCATGCTGCACTTGATTGCGCAGGATCATGGCCGAGACCTGTCGGTCGCTGTGGCCGATCAGATGGTCTATAACGCAGTGCGCGAAGCGACGGCGGCGCAGAAGGTTTCGCTTCAGTCGCGCAACGGGATGCGCAACCCGCATATGGCCGCCGCCATCGCCCGCATGGAGCAGCATCTCGAAGACCCGATTTCGCCCGCTGTAATCGCGGCGGAGCTTGGGATATCCGTCCGGCAGCTTGAGCGGCTCTTTGGCAAGTATCTCAACTCTTCACCGAAGAAATATTACATGGAGATGCGGCTAGAGCGCGCGCGGCACCTTCTTGTACAGACGGAGATGTCGATCATTGACGTGGCCCTTGCTTGTGGGTTCGAGAGTCCGGGGCATTTCTCGCGGGTCTATCGCACGGCTTTCGGCTGCACCCCGATGATGCAGCGCGGGCAGTTGAGCTAGTCCAGGGCGGGTGGCTCAGTGGGTTTGCCGAGGCGCGGCGGCGGGGCGCTCTCCGAGGTGGCTTAGGCTGGCGAGGGCCAGAGTGAACAGGGCGAGCAGGGCTGCGCAGCCAAAGGTCATCGAGAAGGCATGGGCGATCTGCTGCGCGGGGGCATGTGTCACGTCGCCAGTGCCGAGGACGGCGACGAACAGAGACGACATGGCGGAAGCCCCGGTCATCAGGCCAAGGTTGCGCGATAGGCCGAGCAAGCCAGAGAGGCGGCCGCGCTGTGCCATCGAGGCGCCGGACATGACGGCGGTGTTGTTGGCGGCGAGGAACATCTGGAACGCAGGCGTCAGAGCGATGAGCGCGGCGATATAGCCGTAGACGCCGAAGACCCTTGGCAAGATTGCCAGTGCCAGAAGCCCAAGGATGGTCTGCACGAGGCCCAAGATCATCACCCGCCGCGCGCCGAGCCGATCCGTGAGTCGCCCGGCCGGAACGCCGGCCGCCGCGGCGACGGCGGGCCCGACTGCCAGCACGAGGCCGACCTGCGCCTCGCTTAGGCCCAACGAGAAGGCGAGGAAGAAAGGGCCGACGACCAGCGTCGACATCATCACCGTGCCGATGGCGAGGTTCATCGCAAAGCCGAGGCCGGTGGCCCGGTCGCGCAGCAAGGCCATGGGGACGAGCGGTGCGCGGGCGCGGGTTTCAACGATCACGAAGAGCGCGAAGGCGGCAATGGCGGCGGGGATGAGGAGGGTCGGCGAGACCGAAAGGCCTTGGGCGCCGCCGCTTGTTGCAAGGGCATAGGCGGCGAGAGCCAACATCAGCACGAGGCTTCCTGGCAGATCGAGTTCGCCGAGCGCGACGGGTTCGCGTTTGGGGTCGCGTGCGATCACGCCGATGGCGAGGGCCAGCGTTACCGCCGCCACCCCGGCAAGGAGCCAGAACGCCATGCGCCAATCCCCCCATGTCAGGAGCAAACCGCCGAGAGACGGCCCGAGCGCGGTTCCGAGCGCCGATGTCGTGCCCAACAAGCCCATCGCCGAACCAAGCCGTTCGGCGGGAACGGCATCACGGGCCAGCGACATGGGCAGGGCAATGAGGATTGCGCCGCCGAGCCCCTGCGCCGTCCGCCCCAAGAGAAGGACCGTCAGGCTTGGCGCGAGGGCGCAGAGAACCGATGCGGCGAGGAACAGCAGGAGACCTGCGATCAGCATGCGGCGATGGCCGAACAGGTCGCCCAGTCGGCCCGCCGAGACGATGGCGATGGTCATGGACATCAGGTAGGCGAGCACGATCCACTGCGCGTCCGACATCGAGGCGGTGAAGTCGCGTGCGAGGGTGGGCAGCAGGACCGAGGCGATGCTTATGCCGAGCGATGCGGTCAGCGTTGCGGCCGTGAGCGTGCTCAGGACGGAGAGAGGGGTGTGGGCGTTCTCGTGGGTGCTCATGGGGTTCCTCTTGCGTGGAATGGCATTGAGGATGTACCCTGCCACTTGAAGTCAACTTGAGGTCAAGCATGAAACTTCTCGACATTGGAACGGTCGCAGAGCAAAGCGGTCTGCCGTCTTCGACGCTACGCTATTACGAGGAGGTCGGGCTTATTCAATCGGTCGGACGGCACGGGTTGCGACGGCAATTCGATGCGCCGGTCGTGACGCAGCTTGCGCTGATCTCGCTTGGGAAGATGGCGGGGTTCTCGCTTGAGGACATCAAGGGCATGTTTGCCAAGGACGGTACGCCGCAACTGCCGCGTGCAGAGCTACACCTGCGGGCGGATGCGTTGGACCAGCAGATTCGTGGCCTCACGCGGTTGCGCGATGCGCTTCGTCATGTCGCGGAGTGCCCGGCAGAGACCCATATGGATTGCCCGAAGTTCAAGCGTCTCATGGAATTCGCGGCGCGCAGCACGGCCAAGCGGTCAGCCGAAAGCACCCGGCGCTAAGAGGCGCGTACCGACAACAGGGCGTGTTCTTGGGACACTGCGGCGGGGCGCTGGGCCTGTTTGGAGGGCGTTGTCTTGTCGAGGGGGGCCTGTGCTGCATACCGCTCGGGGGCGAGACGGTGGCCTTCCGCCATGCAAAGGCGAAGAACCCGTGCGTGCAGGCGGTGTGTCCTGCGGGCTTCGAGCAAGAGCGCGCCACAGCCCCAAGCGCAATAGAAGAATAGGAATAGAATACCGAGAAGAACCTGGCTGCTAAAGAGAAGGCCAATTGCGGTGATCGCGAAGACAACCAATATGATATGCAGCGCGTGGCGCAGGAGCGTATGCGTTCGGTCGGTGGGCGGCAGGTCAAGCCCGGTCAGGTTGAAATACGCCTTGCGGCGGTCGTGATCGAAATGCCCGACGTAGGTTTCGTTGATCCAAACCGCCGTGATCACGTGCCCGAAGCCGAAACCGGCAGGGTCTGCGTCGGGGAGGTGTTGGGTGTTCCCTGAAGGCTCAAGAATACTGGGGTCGCTTGAAGATGGGGCAAGGGCGGCGTTTATCTTGGT
The DNA here is from genome assembly GCF_032918335.1 of Shimia sp. FJ5. Taxonomy (NCBI): domain Bacteria; kingdom Pseudomonadati; phylum Pseudomonadota; class Alphaproteobacteria; order Rhodobacterales; family Roseobacteraceae; genus Shimia; species Shimia sp. FJ5. The sequence continues at coordinate 785,709 of NZ_JAWJUV010000002.1, forward strand.
CGTATGGTCCGGGGATTGGAACACGGACTGCACGACACCGGTCGAAGTGGAGAAGGTGACTCTCCTCAAAACGGCCAACCCTTAAGACAAGCGTATTCTTGATTTACCAACACTTAAGAACCATGCAAAAGAATCAGGAAAACACCCAACACATTAAAAGGTATAGATCAAAGGTGTACTAATCAACCATTGTATGTGGTGCGGGTCAGATGGTGGCAAATTGTCGGGGAGGGGCCTAATCGCGCCTCAGGGCCTTGGGGTTGTGATCGGCGTTGCGCAGGTTTGCGCACAGGTCAGGGCGGCACCGGTTTCCCACTGGACCCTTGCGCCGCGCCTTCCTAAGTTCCGGGCTAGAAGATCATCACCAAACATTGGGTGCCCCATTGCGTAAGATCGTTCAAACCGCCTTGGCCGTCAGTGCGGCTTTTGTCCTTGTCGGCTGTGTGGAACCTGCACCGCAGGCTGTGTCCAAGCCTGCCCCTTCCTATAGCGTGAGTCGGGCAGAGGCGCGGCTCTTGCCCGTGCAGCGACGGGTCGAACCGGTTGCAGAGCGCTATTGCCGGGACAGGCTTCCGGCGGGGAGCAATTGCGATTTCAACATTCGCGTCGATCCGCGCGCGGATGCACCGGCCAATGCCTATCAGAGTCTTGACCGGGCAGGGCGGCCGCAGATCGTCTTTACCGCCGCGCTGATCGCGGGGGCACGCAATGATGACGAGCTTGGCTTTGTCATGTCGCATGAGGCGGCGCATCACATCGAGGGACATCTCGGGCGCAAGCAACGCGATACCGTGACCGGGGCTGTGGTTGTGGGCGTTCTTGCCACGCTGGCGGGGGCAAGTGCCGAGACGGTCGATTCCGCCTTGGATATCGGGGCGACGGTCGGGTCGCGGGCGTATTCCAAGGATTACGAGATCGAGGCGGACCGAATGGGAACGGTGATTGCGCATCAGGCGGGCTATGATCCGGTGCGCGGGGCCGAATATTTCCGGCGTATCCCCGATCCGGGCAATGCGTTCCTTGGCACACACCCGCCGAACGCGCTTCGGATCGATGTGGTGCGCGAGACAGCGGCGGGGCTCTGACGCCCATGTTGCAGCTTGCCAATGTCCTAAGCGACCGGGGATCGAAATATGCGGTCTCGGGGGGGACGGTCGCCTCGCGCAAGGAGGCGGATGCCTTCCTGAAGACGCTCAAGCGGGACAAGAAGTTTGCCAAGGCCACGCATAACACCTGGGCCGTGCTTCTGTCGGATGGCACGCCGCTCAAGGGCGACGATGGCGAGAGCGGCGCGGGGATGGTCATCCTGCGGATGCTTGAACGCGAAGGGCTGCACGATCATGTGGTGGTGGTGACGCGTTGGTATGGGGGCGTGAAGCTTGGCGGCGATCGGTTCCGGCGGGTACAGGACTGTGTGCGGGCCTATCTCGAGGCGCGGGCGGCTTGATCGAGGTCATGAGGGCGCCCTTTGGTGGTTGACGCAGGTCAATGGGCGCAGGGCGCGGGCGTGTTAGCCTCTGACTCGATTTCAAACCGGGACGCCACCCATGACAGACCAATCCACCCTACGCCACCACGCCGCGCTCATGGATCGCGTTGCGGATCGGCATGGCATTGATCTCGAAGCGGCGGTGCTTACCGGAAGCATGACATTTGACGAGGTGTCGGAGGCGGTTCTGCGCTGCGTGGCTTGTGCGAACCCCGAGGATTGCGCGCATTGGCTCGACCGCGAGGAGGCACGGGCCGAGGCACCGCCGGTCTATTGCCGCAACCGCGCCCTGATGACCCGGCTCGCAGGAGACAGCGCATGAAACCACTTGGCGACACGAATTCCCATTTCTGGCTTGTGCAGCGCATGGCGCAGGCGACCGAGACCGATCTTGTCGCCGCGATGGCGCGGGCGGACCTCAGCAATGCGGATTGGGCCGAGATGGTGCAGAGCTGCCGAGGTTGTGATTGGACCGAGGGCTGCAAGCGGTGGCTTGCGGCCGAGGAGACCACACAGGACGGGGCCGCGCCGGGAGCCTGTATCAACCGGGAGCGGTTCCTTCGCCTGAAGGAGGCGCTTGAGGAGGTGGAGCCATGAGCAAGGTAGAGCCGCTGGGCGATCCGGCCCGGCATTTCTGGATGACGCGGAGCGTGGCGCGGGTCATGGGGCTTTCGCTCAGCGAGGCGATGGCCGAGGGGCACCTGACGCAGAAGGGCTATGCCGACCTCGTCACAAATTGCCGCCGCTGCACCCATGTGGCGGATTGCGAATACTGGCTCGCGCATCAGGCGGGGAGGGCAGATCACGCCCCCGAGGGATGCCCGCACGCAAAGCTATTCGACAGATTGAAGGATGCGGCCGGAAGGGCCTGAAACGGAGAAGATACAATGAACCTATTTCAGAAATTCGGCCAACATGCCGATTTGGTCTCGGGGATGTCGGACAAGCTTGGCGTGGATTGGGCCGAGGCGTTCGAGGCTCATCCCGATCTCGCGGCGCGCTATCGTAGCGCGGTGCTGAACTGCACGCATTGTCAGAAGACCGGCGAATGTCAGGGCTGGCAGAAGGGCCATGCCCATGCCGATCACGCGCCGGATTATTGCCTCAACAAAGGGTTTCTCGAGGATCTCGCCGCAGAGTCCTGAGCGGTTGCACCGAGAGCGCGGGCGCGGCATGCTCGGCCCGTTACGGAGGGCTGCATGTATTTCATCACGCGCACGATTGAACGGACCCGGTGGAGTGTCGCCGGGTTTCTGCATTGCTGGCGCGAGGAATATTCCTTTCGCGCCTGGGGCTATTGCAATGTCGTCTCGGCAGCGTTGGCGTTCGTCCTGCCGCTCACGGGGGGCGAACGGGCGGTGATCCTCGCGCTTGGCCTTTTGGTGATGGTGGTGGAGTTGATCAACACGGCGGTGGAACGCGCCGTCGATCATACCTCGACGGAGCAGCACCCGCTGGCGGGCCAGGCCAAGGACACGGCGAGCGCGGCGGTGATGCTCACGGCGCTGGCGGCGGGTGTGGCGTGGATCGTGGCGCTTATCTTCTAAATCCTTGATTCGCATGGGAGATCGGGGCAGAATTTTGGCCCGGAGGAGCCCATGTTGTATTTCCTGAAACGTCTGAAGTGGCGGCTTGTGTGGTCGTGGCGCGGCTGTGTCGATGCATGGCGGCATGAGCATTCGTTTCGCACATGGGTTTGGGCGAATGTCCTGTCCGCCGGGTTTGCGCTTTGGTTGCCGTTGGGCGTCGCGGAAAGGGCGTTGATTTTGGCGCTGGGCGTTTTGGTGTTGGCGGCGGAGTTGTTCAACACGGCGCTCGAGCGGGCCGTGGATCACATCTCGCTCGATAAGCACCCTTTGGCGGGACAAGCCAAGGACGCCGGAGGCGCGGCGGTCGCGGTCACGGCGATTGCGGCGGGTGTGGCTTGGGTTGTGGTGATTGTGGGGTTGGTGGGGTGAAGCGTTGCCCTCCGGGTATGTCTGCGTGGCGTCCCATCTACACGAACGCATGATGCACAGCATCATGCATCGCGCCCGACCCCGCCCCGTCACGCCACAGGCGTGCCTCCGGCACGACGCGGGCGCGATTGCGCCCACCCTCGGGATCGGGCGCTTATTTTTCTTGGTCCGACAGCTTTTCCATCAATTTCTGAAAACGCGCTTTTCGTTCTGAAAACACTTCATCAAGGAAAATTTCAAGCGCTTCATAAGCATCGAGCAAGGTATCGACCTTGATTTCATTTCCGTGACTGCCAGCGTTGACGATTGGCTTTAGGGTCTGAAGGAACTCAGCATGGCCCTCTTCGACTTCTGCAAGTGTTTTCAGTCGGTTCCCAAGCGAAACCCATTTCCCATCTTTTTCGTCCTCTATGCCGAAATATGAAAGTAGTTCTTCTAGCGCATTCCGGATAGAATTGGCGGCAAGGTTCTTGTGTGCCCAGTAGTTATCGAAGGACGCGAGAAACTCTCGCTTTATCGTGTCTGGGAGCTTCTCGGGTAAATCTATGATGTGAGGTGAGGGGACTATGAAGTGAATCTTGAAGAATTCTTCGTAGTCAGTATTTCCGTTGTGGTCATAGCAAGGTTCTATCCCGCCTCGCGCATAGGCAATATGCTCCTCTCCACAGTTTGAGTTGGCACACCGAAGCGTAACACTCAGGCGTAGTTCTACATCATCCCAATAAGACCATTCTTCCCGCTGGATAATCTGAGAGAATGCAGGGTGATATTTCTTCACTTCATCGCGTGCTACCAATGTTCCCTTTTGGCAACGGGAGCATAAGAGGTTTGGAAAGCTTGCTTCAGAAAATCCGTATTTGAGTAAGTTCCTGTCAATCAAACCAACCGCCCCCACAAATCATATTCCCCGGCTTCATCGACCTCGACCGAGACGATCTCGCCGACCGACAACCCTTCCGTCCCTTCATCAATAAACAGGTTGCCGTCGATCTCGGGGGCGTCGGCCTTGGTGCGGCAGGTGGCGATGCCGTCTTCGTCGATGTCGTCGATGATGACGTCCATGACTTGGCCCACCTTGGCGGCGAGTTTGGCCTCGGAGATGGCTTGGGCCTTTTCCATGAACCGGTCCCAGCGGTCTTGTTTGACTTCCTCGGGCACGTGATCGGGCAGCGCGTTGCTACGCGCGCCGTCGACGTTTTCGTATTGGAAGCAGCCGACGCGATCCAATTGCGCCTCGTCCATCCAGTCGAGGAGGTGTTGGAATTCCGCCTCGGTCTCGCCGGGATAGCCGACGATGAAGGTCGACCGGAGGGTGATGTCTGGGCAGGTCTCGCGCCACTTGGCGATCTCGTCGAGCGTCTTGGCTCCGGCGGCGGGGCGGGCCATGCGTTTGAGCGTATCGGGGTGGCTATGTTGGAAGGGGATGTCGAGATAGGGCAGGATGAGGCCCTCGGCCATGAGCGGGATCAGGTCGCGCACATGGGGGTAGGGGTAGACGTAGTGCAGGCGCACCCATGCTCCGAGTTGGCCGAGTTCGCGGGAGAGGTCGGTGATATGGCTGCGCACTTCGCGGTCTTTCCACGGGTGGGTGGAGTACTTGCGGTCGAGGCCATAGGCGGAGGTGTCCTGCGAGATGACGAGGAGTTCCTTCACGCCGTTCTCGACGAGCTTTTCCGCCTCGCGCAGGATGGCGTGGGCCGGGCGAGAGGCGAGTTTGCCGCGCATATCGGGGATGATGCAGAACTTGCAGGCGTGGTTGCAGCCCTCGGAAATCTTCAGGTAGCTGAAATGGCGCGGCGTGAGCGAGACGCCGGAGGCGGGCAGGAGATCGACAAACGGGTTCGGATCGGGCGGCACGGCGGAATGCACGGCGTCGAGGACCTGTTCGTATTGGTGCGGTCCGGTGACGGCGAGAACCTTGGGGTGCGCGCCGGTGATATAGTCGGGTTCCGCGCCGAGACAGCCGGTGACGATCACTTTGCCATTCTCATTGAGTGCCTCACCAATGGCCTCGAGACTCTCGGCCTTGGCGGAATCAAGAAAGCCGCAGGTGTTGACGATCACGGCATCCGCACCGGAATAGTCGGGCGAAATCCCGTAGCCCTCGGCCCGCAGGCGGGTCAGGATACGCTCGCTATCGACCAAGGCCTTGGGGCAGCCCAAGGAGACCATGCCGATGGTCGGCTGGCCGGGACGGTTGGTTTCGGAAACGCGGGCACGCGCGAGATCGGGGCGGAGGTCGGGCGGATTGCTTGACATGCGCGCTCTATAGGCGATGGGCGCGGGTTTGGGAATACGGGTTGATCTTCCCCGTTGCGGGGCGCGGGGGGCGGGCGTAGGCTGGGCCTAGAGTCTATTGCCGAGGGTGGTCCGATGCGTTTGATCCGTATTCTTTTGATGGTTGTCGTGGTGGTTGTGCTGGGGCTGGTGGCCTTGTTGGTGCTGCTGCCGGGCGAGAAGATCGCCAAGATCGCGGCGGATCAGGTGCGCTCGCAGACCGGGCGCGAGTTGGTGTTTGAGGGCGATGTGGGGATCAGTTGGTATCCGATCCTCGGCGTCAAGACCGGGCCGGTGCGCTTTGCCAATGCGGAATGGTCCGACAATGGGCCGATGTTCCGGGCCGAGAGTGCGCAGATCGGGGTTGATGCGATGAGCCTTATCGGGGGGACGATCCGCATCACGCAGATCGACCTTAATGCGCCGGATGTCCTTCTCGAGGTGCAGGCGGATGGCACCGCGAACTGGGACCTGTTCCCGGAAGGCGCGGAAGCGGGCGAGGCGACCACGGCGACGACGGAAGCCGGCGGCGCGATGGGCGGTCTTGTCCTTGAGAGCCTTGCGGTGCGTGATGCGCGGCTGCGCTATCTCGATCAGGGGGGCGAGAGTTTCGACATCAAGGACGTGGACGCGACCCTTGTCTGGCCGGACCGGGCGGGGCCTGCGGAGGTTGACCTGACGCTGCGGCCCGCGGAGGAGGCGGTCGAGATCGCGGCGGTGATCGACAACCTTGAAGGGTTCCTTGGCGGCGAGATTTCCACGCTGCGCGCCAATGTGGCGGCGGCGGGGGCAAGCGTGGCCTTTGACGGGCGCGCCGGGATGGACCCGCAGGCGGCGGGACGTGTCGAGGCGGATGTGCCAAACCCAAATGCCTTTATGGCGGCGCTTGGCCTTGGAGAAGCGGGAATTGCCGGGAAGGCGGCCTTTGCGGGCAATGTGACCTATACCAAGGATGGCAAGATCGCACTCCGGGAAGGCACGGCCACGGCGCTTGGCAATACGGTCAGTGTCGAGGCGGATGTGTCGATGGACGGGCCGCGCCCGCGCGTCAATGCGCGGATCGCCGGCGGTGCGATGACCCTTGCGGCGTTGCAGGGCGGCGGAGGCGGGGGCGGTGATACGTCTTCGGGCGGTGGTTGGTCCAAGGCGCCGATTGACGCTTCGGGGCTTGGCATCATCGACGGGGATATTTCCCTTGCCGCAGAGAGCATTGATCTTGGCGACATGGTGCTTGGGCGCACGCGCGTCGGGATCGCCATCGATAATTCCCGCGCGGTCGTAAGCTTGCGCGAGTTGCACATGTTTGACGGGGTGGCGAGCGGTCAGATGGTCGCCAACAACCGTAGCGGGCTTTCGGTCAGCAGCGATATCACGGTGACGGGGCTTGAGTTGAAAACCTTGCTTACCGATATGGCCGGCATTGATCGCATGTCGGGCGTTGGCACGATGAAGAGCCAGATCCTTGCCTCGGGCAATTCGGTCCATGCGATCATGAATTCGCTTTCGGGGTCGGGGTCTTTCGATATCGGGCAGGGCAAGATTTCAGGCATCGACCTTGATCGTCTGCTGCGCGGGCAGCCGGGGGCGAGCGGGACAACGGTTTTCGATTCCCTTTCGGCGAGCTGGACCCTGACAAGCGGGGTGATGACGAACAATGACCTGCTTCTCGACCTGCCGCATGTGATCGCCAAGGGCGCGGGCACGATCGGCATCGGGGCACGCACGATCAATTACCTCTTTACGCCGCAGATCAAGAACGAGGCCGAGGACGGGCTTGCCGTGCCGGTCGAGATCAAGGGCAGCTGGGACAATCCCAAGATCATCCCGCGTCTCGACAAGGCCTTTGGCCGCGATATCGAGGTCGATCTCGAAGAGAAGAAGGACGAAGTGCGCGAAGAGCTTAAGTCCAAGGCCAAGGCGAAGCTTGAGGAGAAGATCGGCACGATCGACACGCAAGAAGGCCAGTCGACCGAGGATGCGATCAAGCAAAAAGTCGAAGACGAGGTCAAAGACAAGCTAAAGAGCCTGCTCGGTGGCGATTGATTCAGAAGCGGCGAGGCGCGGGCCACCGCACCTTGCCACGCTTATCATCCTCACGGGGGTCTCGATCCTGACGCTCAACATGTTCCTGCCTTCGTTGCAGCACATGGCAGAGGATTTTGGCGTTGAGTATGCGGTCGTGAACCTTGCCGTGGCGGGCTATCTGCTTGTGACCGGTGTCTTGCAGATCATCCTTGGCCCGCTTTCGGATCGCTATGGGCGGCGGCCGGTGATGCTTGTCGCGATGGCGCTTTTTGCGGGCGCGTCGCTAGGGTGCTGGCTGGCGCAGGATATCTGGGTCTTCCTCGGGTTCCGCCTTTTGCAGGCGGCGGTCATCGGTGGCACGGCGATCAGCCGCGCCGTGGTGCGCGACATGGTGAGCGACCGGGAGGCGGCGGCGATGCTTGGCCAGATCGGCATGGTGATGGCGCTTGCGCCGATGCTTGGGCCGGGGTTCGGCGGATTTCTGGATGAGATCTTTGGCTGGCGCGCGAATTTCGCCGTGTTCACCCTCTTAGGCGTGGCGCTTTTTATCCTTGTCTGGCGAGACCTTGGCGAGACGAACACCGCCCCCTCGGCGACCTTTGCAGCGCAGTTTCGGGCCTATCCCGACCTGCTCCGCTCACGCCGGTTTTGGGGCTATGCGCTCTGCGTCGCGTTCTCGGTCGGGGCGTTTTACGCCTTCATCACCGGCGCGGCCTTTGTCGGCAAGAGCGCCTTTGGCCTTGGTCCCGCGCAGGTCGGGATCGGGATCGGCTCGATCACGGGGGGATTCGCCTTTGGCAATTTCCTCTCGGGGCGGCTTGCGACACGCTATGGCCTGACAACGATGATGATCCTTGGGCGGGTCGTGGCGTGCTGTGGGCTGCTCGTAGGGCTTGCGCTTGTGGCGCTCGACGTGGTGACGGTCTGGACCTATTTCGGCTCGGTCATGTGTGTCGGGCTTGGCAACGGGCTGACGCTGCCTTCGGCCAATGCCGGCACGATGTCGGTGCGCCCGCATTTGGCGGGGAGTGCCTCGGGGCTGGCGGGGGCGCTCATGGTTGTGGGCGGCGCGGCGCTGACGACGCTCACCACCAGCGTTCTGACGGAGGCGAACGGTCTCTGGCTGCTTCTCGCGATCATGCTTGGCTCGGCGCTTCTTGGGTTGGCAGCGTCGCTCTACGTGCGCCGGATCGACCTGCGGGAGGGGCCGCCTAGGGCGGACGCCTCGGCTTGACAGGGCGCGGCCCTCGTGCGATCCCGACGCCATGACACACACGCGCCTCATCACCACCGTGTATTACCCCCTGTCCACATAAGTGGCGGGGCGTTCATCATGTTCAACCGCCGCGGCGCGGCCGGTTGAACGAAGAGGCAAATCATCCCATCCGCGCGCGGCTCTTGCAAAGGAGAGCCCGGAGATATGGGCGATATTCAACATCAAAGACGCCTTGGCCTGATTGGGTTTGGCGCGTTCGGGCGGCTTGCTGCCGGGGGTCTGGCGGAGCATTTCGAGGTCGTGGTGCATGATCCGGCCTATGCGCGGGCAGAGCTTGCCGATGGGCGCCACCTCCCCATGGGATCGCTGGAAGAGGTGGCGCGGGCCGAGATTGTCGTGATCGCGGTGCCGGTCGCGCGGATGGCACATCTCTGCGGGCAACTTGCACCGCTGTTGCAGCCCGGAGCGGTTGTGGTCGATGTCGGGTCGGTCAAGGTCGGCCCGGTGGCGACAATGCGCGAAGCTCTCCCGGCGCATGTCGAAATCGTTGGCACGCATCCGCTTTTTGGTCCTCAGAGCTTTGGCCGTGCGCCGGGGCAGAAGGTTGCGATCTGTCCGGTGCGGGGGCGGGCGCATCTCAGGGTCGCGGCCTTCCTGCGCGCCTGCGGGCTTCGGGCGCTTCTGACGACGGCAGAGGCGCATGACCGGGAGGCGGCGATGGTGCAGGGGCTGACCCATCTCATTGCCAAGGTGCTTGTCGAGATGGGGCCCTTGCCCGAGCGCATGACGACGGTGAGCTTTGACCTCATGCGCGAGGCGGTCGAGATGGTGCGCCATGATCCGCCAACCGTCTTGCACGCGATCGAGGCGGCCAACCCCTATGCCGCCGAAGTGCGCCAGCGTTTCTTTGCCCAGGCAGCGGCGATGCGCGGCCAGTTCGAGGTCTAGCGTTTGCGCGCTTTCTCGAGGGCCGAGGCGACGGCGTGCCAGGCTGGGGTGGGGCTCAGGTCGTCGTCGAAGAGAGAGGGGCGGTGCGGCGTGCCGTCCTTGCGTGGATAGCGAAAGTCATACTGCGACATGCCTTTTGGCACGGGCTGCGCGGGCAGGTTCATCCAGTTCCATTTGTGGATCAGCCCCCACATCATGACGTGGTCGCAGGCCGTGCCGGACAGGACAGTGTTGAGATAGCGGGTCAGTTCTTTCGCGATCCGCTTGTCGCGCTGTGCAATGTCCGTTGGCAAGCCGTTGTCCCACACATCCATCTCGGTGATCATGATCTTCAGGCCAAGGCGCTCGACCTCGTTCATGAACCCCTTGAGCCGCGCAGAGCTAAAGGGGAAATTCGGGCGCAGGTGGCTCTGCAGGCCGATCGCGTGGATCGGGATGCCCTTGGATTTCAGCCGCTTGATGGTCTCGAGAATGAGCGCTCTCTTGCGGCGGTGATCGGGGTAGTCATATTCGAGGCCCACCTCGTTGAGCACAAGGCGCGCGGAGGGGTCTGCCTTGGCGGCGGCGGCGAAGGCGACGTCGATATACTCCGCGCCGAGGCCTTCGGCAAAGGGCGTCGGGATGAGGTAGTCCGGGCGGCGTTTCTGCCAGTCGAAGGGTTCATTGACGACCACCCAGTATTTCATCTGTCCCTTGTAGTGCCCCATCACGTCCTGAACGTGATCCTCGATGACTTTGCGCGCGCCCTTGTTGGCCACGGCCCGGCCCAGCCACTCTGGCACCCAGCTATGAAAGATGGCGGCATGGCCGGCCATCGGGATGCCCGAAGCGCGGGCGAAATTCACCGCCCGGTCGGCACGGTCAAAGGAAAACCGCGAGGTGATGAAGCGTTTGTTCGGCCCCATGAGGAATTGATGGCCGGTCACGAATTGGCGGCATTGCTGTTGGTAGAGTTCGGCGATGGCAGGGGTGTCGAAGATGTGCTCATCGGGGTAGTCGAGAGCCGATCCGAAGACGATGCCTTTCTCGGCGGCCATGTCTCCGAGGGATGCGGCACGTGCCTGTGCTGGCCGTCCGGCGAGCGCAAGCGAAGATGCGGCTCCGCCAATAAAGGTCCGTCTGCTGAATTCCATGTCAAATACCTTCTGAATGCAATGCTCTGGCGAAATGCGCCGGGTCGGCCCCTGTTAAAATAGAGCGAAGCCGCCTTGGGGCAGGATCGCCAAAGGAGCGCGTGCGATCAAGGTCTTTGTCTGGGGAGGAGCCGGGTGCGGCGCAAAGAAAATGCCGACACGCGGGTGCCGGCATTTTGCAGGGGGTCTGTCGTGCAGGCGCGCGGATGTTACCGTTTGCGGTCGCGGCGCGAGGACATGGGTTGGAAGGCGACGCCGACATGGGCCTCGCAATAGGGTTTGCCCTGTTGCACGGGCAGGCCACAGAACCAGAAATCATCCGTCGCGGGGTCACCGACGGGCCATTTGCAGGTCCGTTCGGTCAGTTCCATCAGCGAGAGTTTCTTGGCGGCCTTCTCGACCTCGCTCACCTTGGCGAGCGCTTCGGGGCTGATCTCATTCGCGGAGGGCTGCGGCGGCAGCGGCTGTCCGGCGGGGATGATCGCCTTGCGCGCCGGGCTCATCGCCGGTTTGGCGGCGGCAGGCTCTTCCTTGGGCGCGGGCTTGGCCTCTGCGGCGGGCTTGGGTTTGGGCTTGGCCTCTGCCTTGGGCTTGGCCGCGGGCTTGGGCTTGGGCTCGGCCTTGGGCTTGGCCTCGGCCTTGGGGGTGGCGTTGCGGTTGGAAAGACCAAGGCGATGCACCTTGCCGATCACCGCGTTACGGGTCACGCCGCCGAGTTCCTTGGCGATCTGGCTGGCCGACTGGCCCTCGCCCCACATTTTCTTCAAGAGCTCTACGCGCTCGTCGGTCCACGACATCCGTTGAATTCCTTAGCTAAAAAGCGGCCCCCCGACAGGGCCGCTCCGCATTGCGAGATTGGCCCTCTATTGTAGTCAGGCGTGAGCGAGTTACAAGGCAGAGAATCAGCGCAAATGAACGAGGAAACGGCATGAACGGCACGGAAATGGGAGTTCGACGCTTTGGTTGGGTCAACTGGCTGGGACTCGCCACGCTGGCACGGCGCGAGATTCTGCGCTTTAGCGTGGTCTGGACACAGACGCTTTTGGCGCCGCTGGTGACGGCGGGGTTGTTCCTGATGATCTTCACCATCGCGGTCGGCTCGCGCCGGGGCGATGTCATGGGCGTGCCGTTCCTCGAATTTCTCGCGCCGGGGATCCTGATGATGACGGTGATCCAGAACAGTTTCGCCAACACCTCGTCGTCGATCATGATCTCGAAGGTGCAGGGCAATATCGTCGATACCCTGATGCCGCCCTTGTCGCCGCTCGAACTGCTCATCGGGTATCTTGCGGGGGGCGTGGTGCGCGGATTGGCCGTGGCGGTGGCGATCCTTGCGGGGCTGGTGCTGGTCCTTGGGCATGGCGTGGCGCACCCGGGTTGGGTGTTTGTCTTCGTGCTGCTTGGTGGGGCGTTTCTCGGGGCGCTCGGGATCATGGCGGGGATCATCGCCGGCAAGTTTGACCAGATGGCGGCGATCACCAACTTCATCATCACGCCGCTCGCCTTTCTGTCGGGAACGTTCTATTCGGTCGAGGCGCTGCCCGAAGGGCTTGCGCGGGTGACCCATATGAACCCGATTTTCTATCTCATCGACGGTGCGCGCTATGGTGTGATCGGCGTCTCTGACAGCGCGCCGGGCTTTGGCGTTCTCGTGGTGAGCGGCGCGACTTTGGTCCTGTGCCTTTTGGCTTGGGCCATGCTCAAGAGTGGCTACCGCCTCAAGAGCTGAAACGCGGCCTCTGGCGGGCGTGCTTCGGCCAAGACAAAGCCTTGAGCCTGCCCCTGTTTTCTTCTTGGCGGAAATACCTCGGGGGTCTGGGGGCAGCGCCCCCAGCCACGCCCAACGCTTTGTGGCGCTGGCCTTGGCCAGCGTCTCAAAGGGGCGGGAGCACGCCCGTATCTAAACCGGTTTGCGGGTTTCGCGCCATGCAAGGACCGCGGCGCCAATGAGGATGAGCGCGGCCCCGATCCAAGACACCACGTCGGGCCGCACCCCAAAGACCAGCGCGTCATAGAGTGTCGCGAAGGCCAGCGCGAGGTAGAAGAACGGCGAGACAAAGCTCGCATCCGCAAGCCGCATGGCGTTCACGAAACAGATCTGCGCCGACCCCATCAAGAGGCCAATCCCCGCAAGGGCGGCCCATTGTGCGGGGCTTGGAGTCTGCCAGAAAAAGCTCGCGGCGATGCTGGCCAGTATCAGGCCGATGGCGTTGTTGATGAGCAGGATCTGAAACGGTTTCTCGCGCCCCGACAGGAGCTTGATAAAGATCATCTCGCCGCCCATGGCCAGAGCTGCGGCAAGGGCCAAGAGCGCGCCGAACTCGAGGCTCGCCCCGCCCGGCCGCATGAGCACTGTCGCACCGATCAGCGCAAGCACGGCCGAGCCCCAGCGCCAGCGGCCGACCTTCTCGCCAAGGAAGGGAATGGCGAGGATCATGGCAAAGACCGGGTTGAGAAAGGAGATTGCGGTGGCATCGGAGAGCGGGATGAAGGTCGCGGCGCCGAACATCAACGTCACGCCCCCCCAGCCGAGCGCAGAACGGCCGAAATGCAGGTGCAGGGCGGGCCGTGTCAAGCGCGGGCGCAGGGCCATCGCGCCAATGGAGAACGCGAGGAAGGCAAAGAGAAACCGACCCTGGCTTATCTGCAACGGGTGCAGCGGATCGCCAAGCACACCGGTGCCGATCGCCTTGGCGAGCAGCGTTGTGCCGGCGGCAAAGGCGGCGGCGGTCACGGTCAGGGCGGCGGCGAGGGCCGGGTTCTGGGCGATCTGTTGGGGTTCGGGCGCGTGCATGCGCGATCCTTGTCGGCAAACGCGATCCGCGGCAAGGGGGAAATAGGGGCTAGGCAAGCGCGGAGGCAGGCGCTAGAGAGAGCGCCATGGGATACGCATTTGCGCATAAAGGGCTTCGACGCCTGCGACGCACGCGACGGGCCTGAGCCTGCCGCGCCCTTCGTCATGACATGACGGCGGGAAAACCCCATGATCTGCGCCGGATCGGCGCACTCACTCTCTCACATTGTTGACTTGCCCGCCCCTCTGGGGCAACCACAGGGCTTCTTTGATAAGGACAGGACCATGATCCCTTCTGTTTTGCCGACCTATAACCGCGCGCCTTTGAACTTCGTCAAGGGCGAGGGCAGCTGGATGATCGAGGCGGACGGGCGACGTTTCATCGACCTCGGCGCGGGGATCGCGGTCAATGTGCTTGGCCATGCCAACCCGATCCTTGTCGAGGCGCTCACCGAGCAGGCGGGCAAGCTTTGGCATGTCTCGAACCTCTACCAGATCCCGCAGCAGCAGGCGCTGGCCGACAAGCTTGTCGAGCAGAGCTTTGCCGACACGGTATTCTTCACCAACTCAGGCACGGAATCCTGCGAACTCGCGGTGAAGATGGCGCGCAAGTATTGGTATGACAAAGGTCAGTCCGAGAAGGTCGAGATCATCGGCTTTGAGGGCGCCTTTCATGGCCGCTCGTCCGCCGGGATTGCGGCGGCCGGGGGCGAGAAGCTCGTCAAAGGGTTCGCGCCGCTTCTGCCGGGGTTCAAACATGTACCTTGGATGGATTGGGATGCGCTCAAGGCGGCGATAACTGATGAGACCGCGGCGGTCATCATCGAGCCGGTGCAGGGCGAGGGCGGTATTCGCCCGCTACCCGATGCGGAATTGCGCGCCTTGCGCGAGATTTGCGACGACGCCGGCATCCTGTTGATCCTCGACGAGGTGCAATGCGGCGTGGGCCGGACGGGCAAGCTTTTCGCGCATGAATGGGCGGGTATCACGCCGGATATCATGATGGTGGCGAAGGGTATCGGCGGGGGCTTTCCGCTTGGGGCCGTGCTTGCGACCGAAGAGGCCGCGAGTGGCATGACGGCGGGCACGCATGGCTCGACCTATGGCGGCAACCCGCTTGGCTGTGCCGTGGGCTGTGCGGTCATGGACGTGGTGGCGACGCCGGAATTCCTTGGCGAGGTGAGCCGCAAGTCGGGCCTGTTCCGCCAAAAGCTCGAGGGGCTTGTCGCCGCGCATCCGGATGTGTTCGAGGAAGTGCGCGGTCTTGGCCTGATGCTCGGCCTCAAATGCAAGGCGACCAATATTGACGTGGTGCAGGCGGGCTATGCCAACGAGGTGGCGACCGTGCCCGCGGCGGATAACGTCGTGCGCCTGTTGCCGCCCCTGACCATTTCTGAAGACGAAATCAGCGAAGCCGTGGCGCGGCTCGACAAGGCCGCCGCGCAGGTTGCCGCAGCAAAGGATTAAGGCCATGAAGCATTTTCTCGATATCAACAAGACATCGCAGGATGACCTGCGGGGCATGATCGACCACGCGCACGCTATGAAAGCAGCGCGCAATGGCCGTCCGCGCGGCGCGGCGGATGATGAGCAGCCGCTCAAAGACCACATGGTCGCGCTCATCTTTGAAAAGCCCTCGACCCGGACGCGCGTTTCGTTCGACGTCGGTGTGCGCCAGATGGGCGGGCAGACCATGGTCCTTTCGGGCAGTGAGATGCAGCTTGGCCATGGCGAGACGGTGGCGGATACGGCCAAGGTTCTGAGCCGGTATGTCGATCTCATCATGATCCGGACCTTCGAGGAGGCGACGCTTCTGGAGATGGCGGAACATGCGAGTGTGCCGGTGATCAATGGCCTCACCGACCGCACCCATCCGTGCCAGATCATGGCCGATATCGTCACCTTCGAGGAAAAGCGTGGGCCGATCGCGGGCAAAAAGGTCGTCTGGTCGGGCGACGGCAACAATGTGTTTGCGAGCTTTGCCCATGCGGCAGGGCAGTTCGGGTTTGATCTGACCTTTACCGGGCCAGAGCCGCTTGATCCCGAGCAGGTGTTCGTTGAGGAGGCGCGTGCCAAGGGTGCGAATGTCGTGATCGAGCGCGACCCGGTGAAAGCCGTCGAAGGCGCGGACCTTGTTGTCACGGATACTTGGGTGTCGATGCATGATGCGCCCTCGGCGCGGGAACGTCGGCATAACCAGCTGCGCCCCTATCAGGTCAATGCAGAGCTGATGCGCCACGCCAAGCCGGACGCTCTTTTCATGCACTGCCTGCCGGCGCACCGGAACGAGGAAGCCACCAATGAGGTCATGGACGGGCCGCATTCGGTTGTCTTTGACGAGGCGGAAAACCGGCTTCACGCACAGAAGGCCGTCATGCGCTGGTGCCTCGGCAAGTAACGCGCAATACGCCCAGAAGAGACAATTCCGCCCCGTCTGATGCCAAGTCAGGTGGGGCGTTTTCGTTTTGCAGGAACAGCCCGACACGATGCGTTCGAGGCCGCCAGTTGCCTCAATTCTGCCCTATTGGCATACTAGCCAGCGAAAGCTCCGGTGCGCTTTGGTGCGCCGAGTGTCCTGTGATGTTTGACGAGTGTCTCTGGTTCCAATGACGCCGCCCGGCCCCGAATGGGCCGGGAGACCTTTTGGTCGAGGATTGCAGATGAGCGAAAAGACATCCGAAGAGAAGGTTCCCTATCCGCAGATCGTCGTTGCAGGCGCCGGGAGTGTGGGGTGTTTCGTGGGAGGGATGCTGGCCCGTGGGGCGCATCATGTGACGCTTCTCGTGCGGCCGCGCCTTGAAGAGGTGTTGGCGCGGCAGGGGCTTACGCTCACGGATTTCGAAGGTTTGGACGAAGAGCTTGCGCCGGACATGTTCTATCGCTCGGTGGACCCGGCTTGCCTTGCAGCGGCAGATATCATCCTTGTCACTGTGAAAAGCGGCGATACCGCCGAGATGGCGGACCTGATCCGCGCGCATGCGAAGCCCGAGGCCGTGGTCGTGAGCCTGCAGAACGGGGTTGGCAATGGTGGTGTGCTCAAATCGGCGCTGCCGGGGTTTGATGTGCGCGCAGGCATGGTGCCGTTCAATATCGTGTCGATGGGTGGCGGGCGGTTCCATCGCGGCACGAGCGGCGACATCGTGATCGAGAAAGGGCCGGGCTGGCTTGCCTGGACGCTCAGCGTCAAGGGGCTGACGGTGCATGAGCGCGACGCGATGGTGCCGATCCAGTGGGGCAAGTTGCTCATCAACCTCAACAACGCGCTGAACGCGCTTGCGGGCATGCCGCTGCGCGATCAGTTGCGGAGCATGGGCTGGCGGCGGATCATGGCGGATCAGCTTTCCGAAGCGATCCGGGTGCTGGAAGCGGCAGAGATCGAGGCGGTCATGCCTTTGAACCGCCGTCTCCCGATCCGCATCATGCCGAAGATTCTGCGCTTGCCTTCGCTTCTGTTCAATTGGGTGGCGCGCTCGATGCTGACCATCGATCCCAATGCGCGCAGTTCCATGTGGGAAGACCTACAGGAAGGGCGGCGCACAGAGATCGACGAATTGCAGGGGATGATCGTCGAGCTTGGGCGCGAAAAAGGGATCAAGACCCCGATCAACGCCTGTGTGGCCGAGCTTATCCGCGAGGCGGAGGCCAAGGGCGCGGGTTCCCCCCAGCTTTTTCCGCGCGATATGAGGCGTTTGGTGCGGGTGCAGAAGCAATCCGCCTGAACAATCCCCCCGAAGGGTTGCAGCCGGGGGCGCTAAGGGGCAGTCTTGTCGTGTTAGCGGAAACAGCGCGAGAGGACAGGCCGCGATGCAGCTTGCCGATATCGGGGTATACGGGCTTGGCACGATGGGAAGCGCACTTGCGTTGAACCTCGCCGAGAAAGGGTTTCGCGTTGCGGTGAGCAACCGCGAGAGCGACTGGATCGCGCCATTCCTCAAAGAGGCCGGCCCGCTCGCGGCGGGGATCACGGGGCAGGAGCGCCTTGAAGAGTTCATTGCCGCGCTCGAGCCGCCACGCGTTCTTCTTTTCATGATCCCGTCGGGGGCACCGATGGACGAGATGATTGCCAAGGCCGCGCCGCATCTCGCAAAGGGGGATACGATCATCGACGCGGGCAACGCCGATTTCAATGACACGCGGCGGCGCAACGATGTGCTTGCGGCGCAGGGGCTGCATTTTGTCGGGCTTGGTGTTTCGGGCGGCGAAGAGGGCGCGCGGACGGGGCCGTCGATGATGATGGGAGGCAGCGCGGAAAGCTGGCAGCGCCTGCAACCGATGGCCGAGGCAATTGCCGCGCGGTTTGAGGGCGCGCCTTGCGTTGACCGGGTTGGGCCGGACGGGGCGGGGCATTTCGTCAAGACGGTGCACAACGGCATTGAATATGCCGATATGCAGATCATCGCCGAAATCTATGGCCTCATGCGCGACGGCGCGGGGCAAAGTGCGGCGGGGATCGGCGCGCTATTCGAGACCTGGCGCAAAGGACCGCTGCAGAGCTACCTTGTGGATGCAACGGCGGCGGTCTTGCAGACGGTGGATCCCGAGACGGGGCAGGCGATGGTCGACCTGATCGAGGATCGCGCCGGGCAAAAAGGCACCGGGCGCTGGACGGTGATCGAGGCCTTGAAACTTGGCCAGTCGGCGAGCGGCATCGAGGCGGCGGTGGGCGCGCGGAGTTGGTCGTCGGATAAGGCGCTGCGCGGAACGTTCGAAACGCGGTTCGGTGCGGCAGGAGGCATGGAAATGCCAGAGGTCGACACTCTTGCCAAGGCGTTTGAGGCGGCGCGTATCCTTTCCCATGCACAGGGTTTTGCGGTTTTGCAGGCCGCGTCCGAAGCGTTCAAGTGGTCGCTCGACCTTGCGCGGATCGCGGAAATCTGGCGGGCGGGGTGCATCATCCGCTCGGGCCTTCTTGATGATCTCGCTGATGCGCTTCGCGGTACGGAGGAGGGCTCCTTGCTGCTTGCTCACGGCATGGCGGCGCGGCTTGACCGTACCGTGCCTGCATTGCGCGAGGTTGTGGCGGCGGCGGTTGTGGCGGGGTTGCCTGTGCCGGCGATGAGTGCGAGCCTTCAGTGGTTCGACGCGATGCGACAGGGGCGTGGCACGGCGAACCTTATCCAAGGTCAGCGCGATTTCTTCGGCGCGCACGGGTTCCGGCGCACCGACCAGGCGGGCGATCATCACGGGCCATGGGGCGGTTAAGGTCCGCCCCAAGGTTCGGTTAGTGCATCAGCGCGTTCAGGATCAGGAAGATCACACCTGACATCACCGCAGCGGCGGGCACGGTAATCACCCATGCGGCGACGATGGTCATAAAGTGGCTGCGGCGCACGAGCTTGCGGCGGCGGCGTTCCTCGGGCGCGATGCGGGCGGCTTCCGGGCGTTCGGCGGCGAATTTGCGCAAGCGGCGCTCGGCATGCCATTCGCGGAAGAAGCCGACGCCAAAGACCCCGCCAACAGCGATATGGGTCGAGGAGACGGGCAGGCCGAGCCAGCTTGCGACGATGACCGTGATGGCCGCGGAGAGCGCGACGCAATAGGCGCGCATCGGGTTCAGCTTGGTGATCTGGCTACCGACCATGCGGATCAGTTTCGGGCCGAAGAGGAAGAGGCCAAAGGAAATCCCGAAGGCCCCGATGATCATGACCCATGTCGGGATCGCGACCTTGGCGGCGAAGTTGCCGAACTCGGAGGCGTGGACGATCGCGGCAAGCGGGCCAACCGCGTTGGCGACGTCGTTGGCCCCGTGCGCGAAGGAGAGCATCGCGGCGGAGAACACGAGCGGCAGGCCGAAGAGCACCTTCAGCGACTTGTTACGGTTCTCAAGGCCGACGGATTGCTTGCGGATCAGGGGCGCGGTGATGACATAGGTGAGCGCGCCGATGACGACGCCGATCATCAGCGCAGTGGTGAGGTCGATCTTGACGATGCGTTTGAGGCCCTTCAGAGCAAGGTAGGAGGCAAATGCGGCGGCCATGATCCCGACCAGCACCGGCACCCAGCGGCGGGCGGCGGCGATCTTGTCTTCCTGGTAGATGATCTTGGCCTTGATGAAGGCGAGGAAGGCGGCGGCGATCACCCCGCCAAGGACCGGGGAAATCACCCAAGAAGCGGCGATCGTGGCCATGGTGGGCCAGCTCACGGCGGAGAAACCGGCGGCGGCAATGCCTGCGCCCATGACGCCGCCGACGACGGAGTGGGTTGTCGAGACGGGTGCGCCGACGTAGGTCGCAAGGTTGACCCAGAGCGCCGATGAGATCAGTGCGGCCATCATCGCCCAGATGAAGATACGCGAATTCTCGATTCCGGCGGGGTCAATAATGCCCTTTGAAATGGTTGAGACCACGTCGCCCCCTGCCAGAAGCGCGCCCGCGCTTTCGCAGAGCGCGGCGATGACGATGGCGCCGCCCATGGTGAGCGCGTTGGCACCCACGGCCGGCCCCATGTTGTTGGCGACGTCATTGGCGCCGATGTTGATCGCCATGTACGCGCCGAAGGCAGCGGCGGCGATGACGATCATGTTCGAGGGGTAAGAGCCGAAGAGCACCCCGGCGGCGAGACCAGCGACCACGATGAACACCAGCGCAATGCCAAGCCCGACCATCGGGCGCGAGACGTAGTTCGTCGCGTATTCGAGATTGGAAATCCGGTGCAGGTCTCGGTCGAGTGTGGACCATTCCTTGCCGTCGCTGTCATAGCGCATGTTTTCGCTCCGCCGTCTCTAAAGTCACGGCGGGGTAGAACGGAAAACCGTTCAGAGCAAGGATTCTGTCATGGAACCGTTACAAATGGTTCACATTTGTCGCAGGATCGACTGCAGCCCCGGCTCATCCACCATCTCGGCGGCCTCTTCAGGGGCAACCCATTTGCGGGTGCGCTCGTCGGCCTCGGGGTAGTCGTCCTTTAGGGTTTTGACCTCAACGGCGTAGACCTTGGTTTCGACCGGAACGGGCATGCCGCTGTCGAGGCGTTTGTCATATTCGTAGGTGCCGACCGAATCCGTGTCGATCTCGCCCTTTTTGACGCCTGCCTCTTCCCAAGCTTCCTGCATCGCGGCGCCGGGGGCGTCGAGACCGTCGATGGGCCAACCCTTGGGCACGATCCAGCGACCGGTGTCACGGCTTGTCACGAGGAGAACCTTCTTCTTCGGCCCATCCTCACGGTAGCACAGCGCAGCCACCTGCAGCCGCCGGGGGCGGCGGAATAGCGGGGTCACGACGCTTTGAAGCGCATTCTTGAAGGCATCCGTCATGGGACTATCGGGTTTCTGCTCGTGTGTTCGCGTTTTTTGTATCGCTGTTGTATATACGTTTTTTGTTAAAGACTTCAACCCCCGCATATTTACGAGTTCATCACGTTTTCCGGCGCTTGGCGCGTAGGGTCGGATCGGCCTCGGTCGGGTCTTCGGGCCAGGGGTGTTTCGGATAGCGTCCCCGCATGTCCTTGCGCACATCGGCGTAGGACGTCGCCCAGAACCCGGGAATGTCCATCGTCGTCTGCACGGGCCGCCCGGCGGGCGACAGGAGCGTCACGCGCAGGGGAGTGCGGCCCACGGTGGGGTGGGTCTTCTGGCCGAACATCTCTTGAAGGCGCAGCGAGATTTCGGGGTGGTCGCCGGAGTAGTCGATGGGGATCTTGCGATCAAGCGGTGTCGTGAAATGCGCGGGTGCCTCGCGGTCGAGGAGCTGCAACTGCGGCCAGTCGAGACGCGCGCGCAGCGGATCAAGGAGATCGAACTTTTTCCAGTGCTCGGCGGTCTTCACACCGGAAAGGTGCGGTAGGAGCCAGTCTTCGAGAGTTTCGAGCAGCGCATCAGGCGACATATCGGGGAGGTCATGTCCCGCGGCACGCAGAAGATCGACGCGGGCAACGAAGCGACGGGCGGCATCGGAAAGCGTCAGGCCAAGATCGCGCACCCCGTCGAGCATCGCGCGTGCGATGGCCTCGTCGGGGGCGTCTTTCCAGAGACGATCATCAAGGGCGATGGCGCCGAACATTTCCTGTCGCCGGGCGATGACGCGGCGCTCGCGCTTGGACCAAGCGCAGCTATCTTGCCAGGTGATCTGGTCCGAGAACCGGGCGCGGATCTCGGGCTCGGAAATGGCGATGGCTTGGCGGATGCGGGCCTCGCGCGGGTTGCCGTCGGTATCGGTCACGACAATGAGGCGGGTAGACGCGAGGGGGTCGCCTTCGTCCAGAATGGCCCCTTTGCCGCCGGAGAGGACAAAGCGCGGTGCGTCGCCCTTGCGGTGCAGGCCGATGCGGTCGGGGTAGGCGAGGGCGGCCATTTCGGCGGCGCTCATTCTGTCTTTGGAGTGGGTCTTTGTGGCGGCGGCGAGGCGTTTGGCCTCGTCGCGGATCGTATGCAGCGCAGCGCGGTTGACTTGGTAGGGGCGGCGTTCGGTAAAGGCCTTCAGATCGCGCAGGGCTTCAAGCCGGAGCGACAGGTCCACGGGGGCGCCACGGGAGAGCGGATCACGCGCGGCCAGTAGCGCGGCCAGCGGCGCGGCGTCGGGGCCAGCGAGGGCGAGCATATGGGCAAGGCGCGGATGGAGCGGCAAGGCCGCGAGGGCGCGGCCATGGTCGGTGATGCGGTGTTGGGCGTCGAGCGCGCCAAGCATTTTGAGGACGTTCTGCGCCTCGGCATAGGAGCCGGGGTTGGGCTGTGTGAGGAAGGCGAGGTCGGAGGGCACGGCGCCCCAAAGTGCCAGCTCGAGGGCGAGGCCGGTGAGGTCTGCGGCCTCGATCTCGGCGGGTGGAAAGGGCAGGAGCGCGCCTTCCTCGCCCTTGGTCCAGAGACGATAGCAAGTGCCTTCCGCGACACGCCCCGCGCGGCCCGTGCGTTGGGTCGCTTCGGCGCGGCTCACTTTTT
Source organism: Shimia sp. FJ5 (assembly GCF_032918335.1). NCBI lineage: Bacteria > Pseudomonadati > Pseudomonadota > Alphaproteobacteria > Rhodobacterales > Roseobacteraceae > Shimia > Shimia sp. FJ5. The sequence continues at coordinate 808,421 of NZ_JAWJUV010000002.1, forward strand.
CCGTGACAAGGCGCGACATGCCAGAGCCGGGATCAAAGCGCGCACGCCGGGCGCGGCCTGCGTCGACAACAACGCGGATGTCCTCAATGGTGAGCGAGGTTTCGGCGATCGAGGTCGCGAGGACGACCTTGCGACCGCTGGGTTCGGGACGGATCGCGGCGCGCTGCTCGGCAAAGGGCATGGCGCCGAAGAGCGGGCGGATATGACACTCGGGCGGCAGTTTGAGGCGCTGGGCCGTGCGGCGGATTTCGCCTTCGCCGGGGAGGAAGACGAGGATGCCGCCGTCGGTTTCGCTTGCTGCTTTTTCGATCAGGCGGGCCGTGGCGTCTTCAAGTCGGTCCTGTTTGGCGAGCGGGCGGTCGAGCCAGCGCGTTTCGACGGGGTAGGCGCGTCCCTCGGAGGTAATCACCGGCACATCGCCCATGAGCGCGGCGACGGGCTCGGCGTCGAGCGTGGCGGACATGGCCAGTAGCATGAGATCGTCGCGCAGGGCGTCCGCAATCTCAAGGCAGAGGGCGAGGCCGAGATCGGCGTTGAGGGAACGTTCGTGGAATTCGTCGAACAGCACCGCGCCGATGCCCGAAAGCTCGGCGTCGGATTGGATCATGCGGGTAAGGATGCCCTCGGTGACGACTTCGATCTTGGTCCGGGGGGAGGTTTTGCTTTCTCCGCGCACGCGGTAGCCGACGGTCTGTCCCGGTTTTTCGCCCAAGGTTTCGGCCATGCGTTCGGCGGCGGCGCGGGCGGCGAGGCGGCGGGGTTCGAGCATGAGGATCTTGCCCGAGACCAACCCGGCCTCGAGAAGCGCAAGCGGCACGACGGTGGTCTTGCCTGCACCGGGCGGGGCCTGCAATACGGCGCGGCCGCGCGCTTGCAGCGCAGAGATTAGCGGCGCGAGGGCGTCATGGATGGGCAGGGTCGTCATGATCGCCCTTATCGGGCAGGGCGCGCGGCGCGTCTAGTCCTGCCGGATCAGGGTTGCGCGTCCGTGGCGGGCCTTAACGGTCAGCCGGGTGGCGCGCCAGAAGAGGCCGTTGCGCTGATAGGTGACACTCAGCGGTGCGCTTTGGCGTTCGGAGAGTTCTTCAGCGGAATAGCCAAAGAGGCGGCGGTATGTGCCATGGCAGGTTATGGTCCGGTCCGTGCGGGTTTGGCGGGGAAAATCGACTGAGGCGACGCGGGTGCCGTCGAAATGACGGCGTTGCGGGGGGCAGGGAACTGTTTTTTGATCGCGCAGTGTCAGCCAGAGAAGGGTCAGAGGATCAATCGTCTCGGCAAGAGCTGCCGGCGGGATCGGGCTTGCCGGGGGCGCCAGGCTTTGCAGGACGCGGGGCGGGGTCGTCGAGAAGTCGACTTCGGCACGGGCCTGTCGGCGGCCGGTATGAATGTCGCCTTGGTAGATGTGCGGGCGCGGGTGGGTGTTCCCACGGATGCCGGTCGTGGAAAGATCGACACGGACACCGGCCAGAAGATCGGCGAGCCCGGTCGTTCGGAAGACCGCGCGCCCGGCATAGCGTGTTTCGGTTTCGGTGACGGCGAGACGGAACTCGCCAACCTTGAGGCCAAGGGTTTCAACAAACCAGAGCTGTTCCGCGTGGCCCGGTAGAGGCGCCAAGAGAAGCGCCAGAAGGGCGCAAAATCGGCGCAGGGGTGCATGTCGGGGTGGACATTGAGCGGGCGCACAAGGCATGAAGCTTCCTTGAAAACAACGAACGAATTCGCGCTGCGCTTTGCGAGGCGCTGGAGGGTGAGAGACGCTATGGATATCACACAGATGCGTGACAGGATATTGAAGCAGGACCGCCGGGCGCTTGCGCGGGCGATCACCCTTGTGGAAAGCGGGCGCGCGGATCACCGGGCACAGGCGAGCGAGCTACTTGAAGCGTTGCGCGGCTCGGGGAAACAGGCGCTTCGGATCGGCCTTTCGGGGACTCCGGGCGTCGGCAAGTCGACCTTCATCGAGAGCTTCGGCATGATGCTCACGGAAAAAGGGCTGCGCGTTGCGGTGCTCGCAGTCGACCCTTCTTCGGCACGCTCGGGCGGCTCGATCCTTGGCGACAAGACCCGGATGGAACAGCTTTCGCGCAACCCCAACGCCTTTATCCGTCCCTCGCCGAGCCAATCGCATCTTGGCGGTGTGGCGCGGCGCACGCGTGAGGCGGTGGCGCTTTGCGAGGCGGCGGGGTTCGATGTCATCTTGATCGAGACCGTGGGTGTCGGGCAGTCGGAAACCGTGGTCGCGGAAATGTCGGACCTGTTCATGCTCCTTCTTGCTCCGGCGGGTGGGGATGAGTTGCAGGGCGTCAAACGCGGCATCATGGAGATGGCCGATATCATCCTCGTCAACAAGGCCGATGGCGATCTCAAGGCGACGGCGATGCGGACCTGTGCGGACTATGCCGGCGCGCTTCGCCTCTTGCGCAAACGCCCGCAAGACCCGGAAGGGTTCCCCAAGGCGATGACGGTTTCGGCGCTTCAGGAGGACGGGCTTGAGACCGCATGGGGCGAGATGACAACGCTTGTCGATTGGCGGCGCGACAACGGCCATTGGGACGCGCGGCGTGCGGCGCAGGCACGCTATTGGTTCGAAGAAGAGGTGCGGCAGGGGCTTCTTGCCAAGTTGCGCCAATCCCCGGCACGCGAAGTGATGGCAGCGCTCGCGCTCGAGGTCGAGGACGGCGAGACGACACCGAGCCTTGCCGCGCAACGGATGCTGGAAGAGCATCTCGGCGGATGACGGCAAAGGGGCGTATCCTTTTTGACGGGGAACGCCTTCGGGCGTGCCTTTTCAATGCAGAGGCGCCCAAGCTCATCGTGACGTTTCGTCAACGGGTCACGCCGGATGGCGCCTTCAGCGAAAGCCGTCCGGTGCAGAGGTTCGTAAAGAAAAACTACGCCCATCTACACCTGCAAGCGCGGTGCAATGATTGGTACATCAACCAAGAGACCGACGCCTTCGAGGCGCGGTTGCGCGAGATCGTGGCGCCCTATCGCCGTGTGGTGGGCACGGGGTTCTCGATGGGGGGGTACGGGGTGCTGCGGTTTTCCAAGGCGCTTGGACTTCAGCATGCCATCCTGATCTCGCCTCAATTCTCGATCGCACCAGAGGTTGTCCCGCGGGACCGCCGGTATCGCGATAGCGCCGTTGGATTCGATGCGGCGCTCGGAGATGTGGCGCGGCGGGCCAAGCGCGGCATGAAAGGGGTCATCCTTGCCGATCCGTTCCGCCCGCTCGATATCTACAATGCGCGGCTGATCCAGGAGGCGTTTCCCAAGCTCGCCTTGTGTCGGCTTGGCTGTGGCGGTCATCCGGCGACGCGGGTTCTTGGCGAAAGCGGCGGGTTTGGCCGGGTGCAGGGGCTTTTGTTGCGCGGACAGGTCGATCCGAGCGAGATCATCGGCCTGCATCGGGCTGGGCGGCGCGAGTCGGCAACCTATTGGCGTCACCTGGCCGAAACCGCCGAGGCGCGCGGGCGAGCCGCTCTTGCACAGGCGGCACGGGGGCAACAGGCCGCGCGAGAGGCGGCTGCGGCCAAGACATAGAAGTTTCGACCGCGCGGGACATTTCCTTGTGCTGAATCACTTGACGGCACCGAGATTAGCGCCTAATGACGCCAGACAAATTTCCGGGCGCTGCCCTTGGCGGCGCCTTATTGCTTTGACGGGGGCCGATTCCCCGTGGACCGTAAAACGAGGATGAACCCATGTCGCGCCGTTGCGAACTGACCGGAAAAGGCCCGATGACTGGCAACAATGTCAGCCACGCCAACAACAAAACCAAGCGTCGTTTCCTCCCGAACCTGAACGACGTGACGCTGCAGTCGGAAACCCTTGGTCGTGGCGTCAAGCTGCGCATCTCGGCGTCGGCCCTGCGCACCGTGGATCACCGCGGTGGTCTCGACAAGTTCCTCGCCAAGGCGAAGGACACCGAGCTTTCGGCAAACGCGCTGAAGGTGAAGAAAGAGATCGCCAAGGCACAGGCCGCAAACGCCTGATATCGCCTGACCGCGAAAGATTTGGAACGCCCCGCCTGTTTTGCAGGTGGGGTTTTTCCGTTTTTGCCGCTTCGTTTCGCCGCTTCACATTCCGGCGCGGCAATGCCTATAGTTGCGCCATGAACCGACTGCGCCAGTCCATCGCGATTCTGCTCGTCTCCGTGCTTGTCCTCACCGGGCACAGCATGGCGATTGCCCGTGGCATGGCGATGCCTGTGGGCGAGATGGAGCTATGCACCGGGGCGTCCGGGCCGGTGATGATGCCGGTGGATGCCGAAGGCAACCCCACGGGGCCGGCACATATCTGTCCGGAGTTCAGCCTGTCCCTGCTGAATGCCGTGGCGGTGCCGGATGTGGTTCTGCATGCCGTGGAAGGGCGTGGGGAAAAGATCGTCGTGCCACAGGAGCGCAGCTTGCGCGTGATTCGACCTGTGAGCACGGTTGCGCGCGGGCCACCGGAGAACCGCGTCCTTTAAGGGGCGCATTCCGACCCACCCCCAATTCCAAAGACAGTTTCAGGAGAGACGAGATGTCCTTCAAATCCTTCGCCGCGGCCGCCGTGGCCACCATCGCCTTTGCCGCCCCCGCACTCGCCGAGAGCATCATCACGGTCAAAGACCCCTATGCGCGCGTCGCGACCAAGATGTCGAAATCCGGCGCGGCCTTTATGGTCATCGAGAACACCGGCGACGAGGCGGATCAGCTTATCGACGCGCGTTCGGACGTGTCGCAGGTTGTCGAGCTGCACACCCACAAGGAAAACGCCGAGGGCGTCATGCAGATGCTGCACGTGCCGGAAGGTTTTGCCATTCCCGCAGGCGGTGAACATGCGCTGGCGCGCGGTGGCGATCATGTGATGTTCATGGGCCTCAACAAAGGTCTTGAGCATGGCGACGTGGTCAATGTTACCCTCGTCTTTGAAAAGGCGGGCGAGGTCGCGGTCGAAATCCCGGTCGATCTCGAGCGTAAGCCGATGCACGGCATGGGTCATATGAACCATGGCGAGATGAAAATGGACGACTAAACCCGTCCCGGCCAAGGCTCCGATGGGGGCCTTGGCCAACCCGCGCAGCTCGAGTTGACACAAGTCAACAACGCGCGCCCCTCTGCCGCCTATGGTGCGGCGAGCATTGAGGGAGGTCATCATGGCCGAGCAGAGTAATTTCGACATCGTTGTGGTTGGGGCCGGTCCGGCGGGGCTTGGTTTTGCGCGCGCTATGCAAGGCAGCGGCCAGCAGATTGCGATTGTCGAGAAGCTCTCTGAGAGCGTTCTCGCCAACCCACCGGAAGACGGGCGCGATATCGCGCTCACCCATACGTCCGAGGCTTTGATGCGCGACTATGGCATGTGGGCGCGCCTTGACGAGGGGCGCATCGGGACGATCCGGGACGCAAAGGTGTTGAACGGCACGTCGGCCTTTGCGTTGAACTTTGACGCACGCAAAGCGGGCGCGGATTACCTTGGCCGCATAGTTCAAAACCACGAGATCCGGCGCACAGCCTACGAGGTCATCAAGGATGATCCGCATGTGTCCCTGCTCTGTGAGGCCGAGGTCGCGACGGTGGCGACGGATGCGGGCGGGGCGCGCGTGGGGCTGGCCGATGGGCGGCGTCTTCATGGCAATCTTCTCATCGCGGCAGACAGCCGGTTCTCGGGGGTGCGGCGCAAGATGGGGCTGGCGGCGGATTCGCTCGATTTCGGGCGGGTCGTGATCGTCTGCGAGATGACCCATGAGTTGCCGCACGAGGACACGGCGTTCGAATGTTTCCACTATGACCAGACCCTCGCGATCCTGCCGATGGCGGGGAATGTCTCGTCTGTGGTGGTCACGCTTCCGGCGGATCGGGCCGAGCAGGTCATGGCGATGAGCGACGCGGGTTTTGCCGCCGATGTCGCGGCGCGGTTTGAGGGGCGGCTCGGGGCGATGCATCTTTCGAGCCCGCGCCACCCTTATCCGCTTGTCGCGGTGCTGGCGCGGCGCTTCGTGGGGCATCGGTTCGCACTTGTCGGCGATGCGGCAGTCGGGATGCACCCGGTGACGGCGCATGGCTATAACCTCGGACTTTCGGGGGCGAGCCTCTTGGCGGCGGAGATCAGAGAAGCGTTGGAGCGGGGCGGGGATGCGGGCGATGCCCGCGCCTTGAAACGCTATGAGGCAGCGCATCGACGCACTGTCTTGCCGCTCTATCATGGGACCAATGCGCTTGTGCGGCTCTTTACCGATGATCGCCCGCCTGCGCGCCTTCTACGGGGGGCGGCGTTGCGGCTTGGGACCGTTGTGAAGCCGGTGCATAACCGAATTCTCAACAAGCTCACCGAAATCGAGGGGCATGTGCGCAGCTAGCGCGACAGCTCTTGCGTCACCCAATCGGGGACGATGCGGGTTGCCGGGCCGAAACAGGTCTCGGCGAAATCCGAGACACGGGTGGACGGTTCGAGGTTCAGCTCGATCGTATGCGCGCCGCCCATCGCGGCCTCTTGCACGAAAGCCGCCGCCGGGTAGACCTCGCCCGAGGTGCCGATGGCGACGAAAGTGTCGGCCTGTGCCAGATGGGTCCAGATATCATCCATGTGATAGGGCATCTCGCCGAACCACACCACGTCAGGCCGTGTCGCGGCACTGCCGCAGGCGGGGCAAAGATCGTCCTTGTGCATTTCGGGCGGCGCGGGCCAGCGGTGATCGCATCGGCCGCAAAGCGCACCTGCAAGCGTGCCATGCATATGCAGCACGTTTTTGGAGCCTGCCTTTTCATGCAGCGCATCGACATTCTGCGTCACAATGAGAACGTTTCCGGGATGTTCGGCCTCGAGCTGGGCAAGCGCCGTGTGTGCAGCGTTGGGCGATGCCTTGGCGGCATGGGCGCGCCGGGCGTTGTAGAAGCCATGCACGAGATCGGGGTCGCGGTGAAACCCTTCGGGGGTGGCGACATCCTCGATCCGGTGCTGTGCCCAGAGGCCGCCCTCGTCGCGAAATGTGCCAAGGCCGCTTTCGGCGGAAATCCCGGCGCCGGTCAGGATCACGATTTTGTCTTTGCTCATCTGGCCTCTCCTTCGCTTGGGGCAGGATGGCGCGCGGGGCGCGGGGCGGCAAGGGGGAGTTGACCTTGGCCCGATGGTTCGGGGATACCGGGGGAAACAGGGGAGACAGGTGCGATGGCGACATGGATAGCGGCAGAGAAGATCGGGCGCATGGCGCGGATGTGGGATATGCCCGCGCGCCAACCCACGGATGGCGGCAAGGCCCCGATTGTGTTGCTTGGCGGGGGCGGCACACCGCGCACGCTACCGTGCAAGGCGGTGCCAGAGTTGGAGGCGGGTGTCGGTGGTGGCTGGCTTTTCCCGCCGCTTGCTTGGGACGGGCAGTTCAGTGGCGGCGCAGAGGCGCGGATCGCAGGCTATGCGAGCGCCAATCCGAATTGGGACGGTGTCATCTGTGTCGCCGGTGAAGCGACGGTCTGGGCACATGTGAGCGCGGGCGAGGTGATCAGTTTTCAGCGTTTTGTCACCGGGCAACTCGCAGCCGCGATGGAGGTCGACGAGGCTTGGGACGATGCGGTGATGCGCCGGGCGCTTGACGATGCGATGGCACGGCCTGAGCGCCTTGCGGCCTATATCGCGCGGGCAGGTGACGCCGGAACGCTTTGGGGGGCGCTTCTTGGGGCGGAGCTTGCGGCGGCGCGGGTCTATTGGCTTGGTCAGGAGGTGGTCTTGATCGGAGAGGGCCGCGCGTCAGAGGCGCTTCAGGGCGCGCTTGCGGCGCAGGGCGTGCCGGTGCGGCGCGAGGACGACACGGACATGCTTCTTGCCGGGCTAGAGGCGGCGGTGCGCGCGCGGGGAGGCGTTTCATGAAAATCCTGTTCGTTTGCCTTGGCAACATCTGTCGCTCGCCCACCGCGGAGGGCGTCTTTCGTGAGATGGCGCAGGACGTGGAGACCGATAGCGCTGGCACGAGCGATTGGCATGTCGGCGAGCCTCCCTATGGCGCGATGCAGGCAGCGGCGAAGGCGCGGGGCTATGACTTGTCCGATCTGCGTGCGCGTCAGTTCTCCGCCGAGGATTTTGATCGCTTCGACCTCATCATCGGCATGGATGCGAGCAATTTCGCCAACATGGAGCGGTTGCGCCCGGCGGGGAATGCGACGCCTGTGCGGCTCTTTACAGATTACGCGCCGGAGCGGGGCATGAGCGAAGTGCCGGACCCCTACTATACCCGCGATTTCGATGCGGCACTCGACCTTGTCGAGGCATGCGCGCGCGGGTTGATGGCGACGCTTTAAGACCTAGGAGCTGGTCAGGTGCAGGTCGTCGGCAAGCCAAGGTAGCTTGGTCAGCGTTGGCGCGATCACCTGTTCCTGTAGGAGGCGGCGCAGGATCGCATGAACGTCGCGCGGCACGCGGTCGGCCCAGTCGGCGCTCGCGAAAAGCGAGATGGTGCGACTGAACGGGGCGAAGGGCAGAGGGCAGGCCTCGACTTCGTCATGGAACCGCACCGCGCGCATGTAGCCAAGCGGCGTCGTCACAGCCCAGCCAATACCGCGCGCAACCATGGCCATGAGGGCAAGGTGGCTTCCGATTTCGAAACGCTCGGGAAACTCGAGGCCAAGGCGGGTGAATTGCGCATCGATGGTGCGGCTTATGAGTTGGGCGCGTTCGTAGCGTAGAAAGGGCAATTGCGAGAGCGCGTCGATGGAGGGCGCGCCGCCGGGAAACTGTCCGCGCGGGGCGACGATGATGAACGGATCGCGCACCAGCGGGTATTCCGTCACCCCTGCGAGCATCTCTCCGGTGCTTGCGGCGACGCCAAGATGCAAGTGGCGTTCCGTCATGGCCTTGCTGATCTCGTGGCTTGGAGCGGTGATGAGACGAAAGCGACAGTTGGTCAGGCTCTCGGCCAGAACCGTCGCGAGGCGCGGCGTCAGATCATTGTCGAAATCGTCGATCATGCCGAGCGAGAGCGAAGTCAGGTGCGACAGGTCCATCACCGTCAGTTCCGATTGCGCGAGACGGAGCTCTGAGAGGACGCGATTGGTGCGGGAAAGGAAGCTACGCCCGGCAGCCGTCAGGCGCATGGGGCGTTTGCCATGATCGACCAACGCCGTGTCAAGCGCGGCCTCGAGGTTGCGGATTTGCTGGCTGACCGCAGGTTGCGAGAGACCGGTTTCGCTTGCCGCCTGCGCAACAGAGCCGCTTCGGGCGAGAGCCTCGAATACCTCGAGACCCCGCAGGGTCACGCCTTTCGAGATCATGTCTGAACCTCCGGAAGTTTCCGGATTTGTGAATTCAGAAGCGGCTCAGGTCAAGGTTTCTGGGGCTGGATTTCAAGAAAGTGAATGCCGGGCCGTGCACGGCATCAGTTCAGGTGCCCGCAGGAGGCGGCGAATGTGGCGCTGAATTCCTTGTAGCGCTTCCAGAACCGTTCGTGGCTCAGGCGATCCGATTGGCGGATTTCCTGAGCGCGGTGTGGGTCGTCGAAGAAGGACGCAGCGAGGCGTTGGTCGCCACGTGGCAAAGCACGGTCGGCCACCTGTTGCATACAGCGGCACATCCGGCGGCTGGCGGCGCTTCGGTCCGATTTCAGGCAGGCGCGCCGGAGCGTGCCCGCATCGGCGGGGGTCGGAACGGCGGGAACGGTGATGGCAGCCAGCATCAGGGCAACCAGAACATGTTTCATGACTCGGCCTCGAACTCGATATGTCGGTGCCCGTGTTTTCACGGTGCACTTGTCGAGAGTATGCCTGAGGCCGCGGGAGAGATCAATTCGCGGCTGACGGATCAGAAGGTCTGCCAGAAGCCCAGCGTCAGGCAATCGGGCCGCGACCTGTCGCCACGTATCTTGATCCCGACGGTCAGGTGCACCTTGTCCCAAGCGCGAAAGGCAACGGAGGCCGAGAGCGTCGGGGCGGGGCGTTCGACGGTGAGGCCAAGCATGACTTTCATGCGCTCGCCAGTATCGAGACCGAGCGTCGCATCCAGCTTTGGCACCATGCGGCCGCCATCACCGGGGATCAGCACGGTCGCGTCGAGTGCAGCCCAGCCGGGTTTGTCAAAGAGCGTCAGGCCTCGCCCCCAAGACGCACCGGGGCGGAGCAGGGGGGTCAGTTCGGTGAGGCTCCAGCGTGCGCCGAGCGCAATCTCGCCAGCCATGCGGGCGGTTTTCCCCTCGCGGAGAGGAAAGCGCAGGAAGAGCAGACCGGTGCCGTTGCCATAAGTGTCCGAACCGCCATCGAAGCCGAGCGTCAGGCGCGGGGTCAGGCCGTATTCGCCATAGACGGCGGTATAGGCATCTATGGGGTAGGGCGGAGGAAAGGGCGCGCTGCGCGCCGGATCGGCCGGGGAAATCTCGACTGTCGTCGATGTAAACGCCGTGCCCTTGTCCCGCAGCCAAGGGCCGGAGAAGGCAGGTCCAGCGCACAGGACGAGAAGGAAAAACCAGCGGATCATATTAACCTCTTTGCAAGGAATGAGCCGGGATGGTTTACTTTCAGTTAACGCGCAGTCTCGCCATTCTGCCGATGATCCCGGCAGGCAGCCAAAGGAGGACACCATGCCCAAGATCAGCAAGGACGCCACGTACCAGACGGTCATCACCACTTTCGAGATGACGCCGGGCACCTGTCAGGACCTGCTCGACGCGTTGACCGATGCCTATGAGAGTTTCATCTCGAAACAGCCGGGATTCATCGCGGCGGGGCTTCATGTCAACGACGCGCAGACACGGATCGCGAACTACTCGCAATGGGAGCGGCGCGAGGATTTCCAGGCCATGCTGCGCAGCGATGAGATGCGCGAACGCAATCGGCAGATCAACCAGCTTTGCCGTAGTTTCGAGCCGGTCATGTATGACGTGGTGGCGGCGTTCAACTGACGCGCGGGGCACGGATCGGGCGTGATCGGCGCCGAGGAAAAGCGTGACCTGCATCAATGTGCGGCCCGGTGCTTGGCTCTAAACTGCTGACAGGAAACAGGAGATTCAACATGTATGAACATATTCTCGTTCCCGTCTCTTTCGACGGCGATCGCCACCCGGAAACGGCCCTTGAGGTCGCATCCAAGCTTGGCACGGAGGGCGGCAAGATTACCCTTTTGCACGTGATGGAGCAGGTGCCGAGCTATGCGGTGAACTACATCCCGGAAGGGTTTCACGAGGATGCCAAGAAGGCGATCATCAAGTCGCTTGAGGGTATGGCGACCGGTATTTCCAACGCCGAATGCGTTGTGGTCGATGGTCATTCGGGGCGCACGATTCTCGATTGGGCGGATGAGCACAAGCCGGGCCTGATCGTGGTCGCGTCGCACCGTCCGGGGATGCAGGACCTGCTTCTTGGCAGCACGGCGACGCAGCTTGTGCGTCATGCCAAATGCGCGGTGCATGTGGTGCGCTAAGGCCCGCGTTCGTTGATTTGCGATGAGGCCGTCCAATTGGGCGGCCTCAGGTATTGAAGCTTGCATGTGTTCCTCGTTTGCCGGACAAACTTGGGGGAGGGTGCTAGTTTAGGAGGAGAGACCATGAAAACGATGATGGCAGCGTGCGCAGCCCTTTTGATGGCGGTGCCAGCCTTGGCGCAGGAGGTCAATATCCGACCCGACCTCGCCTCGGTCGAGATCGAAACGGCCACCGGCCCGGTGACGATTGAACGTATTCAGGACACCGAGAACAAGATCGAGGGGGACTGGGCCAAGACCTCGCGGCCCTGCCCGAATTTCTGTATCCAGCCGATGATCCCGGCGCCGGGTGTGACGCCGATTGGCGAGTTGGAAATGCTTGAATTCCTTCAGGATCCCGAGGTCATCGTCGTGGATGGCCGGGTCAAATCGAACTTTGACGGCGGCGCGATCCCGGGGGCGATCAACATCCCCTATACTCAGGCGGCGGATCGGCTTGACGAACTGGGCTGTGAAATCGACTTTGACGGGTTCATCTGTGATGACGCCAAGAGGGTCGCGCTTTACTGTAACGGGCCGTGGTGTGGGCAGTCGCCTACGGCGGCGCGGCGGATGATTGAGGCGGGGTATCCGGCAGAGAAGATCTATTACTATCGCGCCGGTATGACGGGCTGGCGGATGTTGGGCCTGACGGTCACAAAATAAGGCGTTTCAGCCGTTTTTCACCCACCGGGCGCAGGCGGCGTGCGGTGGGTTTTTCTTTGCCTGAAAGCCGGGAAATCCCTTGTCGGTATCACGTCGGTATTGCGTCGGTATCGCGTCGGTGCAACTCTTGAGGCAATTGCGGTTAGAGAGGTTTCAGGAGGGTTAAGATGAGCGAACTGCCTGTGGTCGGAGCACAGTTGACGGTGCTGGATCTGTCAAAGCATCGGGACTGGCTCTTTGAGAAGGATCGCGATCTGGAACTGCCGGAATTTTGCATGGCGGACATTCTACGCAACCCGGACCCGTTCATCGACCTTGCCAAGAACGCGCTCGACGGATGGGACGGGCGGCTTGGCATTCACGGGCCGTTCTCGGGGTTTGAGCTGCACACCGGGGACCGTGAGGTGCGGGCCATTGTGCAAGCCCGAATGGAACAGGCGCTCGACGTTTGCGAAAAACTTGGCGCCGGGCAGATGGTCATCCATTCGCCCTATGATCCGTGGGATCGCGACAACCTCGACAACGGACCGAAGGGGCGGGACAAGCGGATCAATGCGATCCTCGAAACACTTGGCCCGGCGATTGCGCGGGCCGAGGATTTAGGCGTCGTGATGGTCATGGAGAACATCAAGGACACCGATCCGGCCGACCGTATGGCCGTCATCGAGGCCGCCGATAGCGCGGCGCTGCGGCTCTCTGTCGATACGGGCCACGCGCATTGGGCGCATACGATCTGTGGCGCGCCGGCGGTGGATCGGTATATCAGCCACGCGGGCGAAATGCTTGGCCATGTACATTTGCAGGACACGGATGGCTATGCCGACCGGCATTGGCACCTCGGGGCGGGGAACATCCCGTGGCACGGGGTGTTCAAGGCGCTTGAAGGGTGTCATGCGGCGCCGCACCTGATTGTCGAGATCAACGATTTTGACCGGGTGGAGGAGAGTGTCGCCCATTTGGAAGCATTGGGGCTCGCGCAGTAGGGCGGTGTGTCAGGCGGAAAGGTCGTCGGCGGCGAGGCGGAAGGCCTTGCCAAAACCGCCGTTGAGCGTCGCGCGGTCGATCTCGAGCCGGGCAAAGGCGAAATCGGGCAGGTCTATGTAGAGTTTCGACTTCGGGCGCTGGGCGAGGAAATGATCGCGCAGGGGGGCGAAGGCGGGGTCGGTGCGCTCGATGAAGGCCGCGCGACAGTCGAGCATGAGGCGCGGAAAGGCGAGGGGATCGCCCTTCGCGGGCGGCTCGCCCAGCATCAGGGCACAGCGCGGATCGGCGCGCAGCGCGGGCGTATGCGAGGCGAGGCCGGAGATCAGGGTCACGGGGGTGCCGTCTTTGTCGGTGCCGATGGCGATGCGCGTCACATTGGGTGCGCCGGTTTCCGGGTTGGTCGTCGCCAGCGCGCCGGAGGTGGCGGTGTCGATCAATTGCCGCGCAAGGGCGCGGGAGTCGGCGTCGAGGGGCTGGAACGGATCTTTCTCGGGCATGGCTCTTTTCCTAGTGGTGTGGGGAATGGGTGAGCCTAGTGGCGTGCCTTTGGCGAAAGTGGCGAGGAATGTGCGGGAAGGCAAGGGGCTGTGGTGTCCTACCCACATGAACGCATGATGCACAGCATCATGCATCGCGCCCGACCCGCCCCCCAGGGCGGGCGCGATTCTCGCACCCACCCTCGGGATCGGGCGCTTTGGGTGAAGTTGGCCAACCGACCCTCGCTAGCGAGGCCAGTAGTTCCTTTGACGTGGATGCTATTGCACGGCTTTGTTTAGCTATTGAAATGTTCAATTTGCGAACTTGGTGATCTGACAAACGGAGGTTGTCCACATTCGAAGAATGAACGAACCCGACTGCGAGGCGCGGAGTCAGTGTTGTCCAGAGTTCCACGCCCGGTTCACTAAGGTGCTGGCGAGGATAATCTTCAAAGCGAGCAACAGGATTTGACCCAACGATGAATTGCTTATTCGCACGGGCGGGGGTGGCGAGCGCGATGGACATCTCATTGATAGTTTCAAGAATTTTCACGGATTGCTTGCTAAAATTCTCAACGCGGCTATTTCCGGCGACTCTTCTTTGAAAGTCTGTTGATTGAAATTTGCTGCGCTCTTCATCCGTCAGTGGTCGAACTTGCCTCTCTAACTTCTCAATGGATTCTGCCGCAAACGTTTCCTCCGTAGCTTCTGCAACAATAGGTTCAATGAAGTCAGGGCTCCTTTTCATATGGTTATAAAAGAACTGAACGAAGCGTCGTCTCTCAGCGCCCCCAAAAGCTACAGGCGAATTTGTCTCTTGAGAGACCTCTAAGTGTGCAGTCCATTCTGGAATGTAGTTGTCAAACTCCTTTCCGAAGAACCGCTCTACCGCATCATCCTTTGTGCCATCTTCTTTCTGAAAGCTGTTGAAGTGCCTCTTGCAGAAGATGCTGCCAATATTGCGCGGACTTGGGTCGCCGGGGAAACGCTCACGCGACAGATACCAAGTAGTGTCATTCTGAAAGCAAAAACGTCTCAGTATTCCTTGAGGTACGTAGTGGTGTTTCTTCGAATGCTTAGACACTTTGGCTTTGGTCACCTCCCCCGCCTCTTCACATTCCCCCCACGTTGCCCCGGCCGACCCGCCGTTGACCGCCCCCGCGCCTTCGTCGCTGCGTCGCTGGCGGCTTCAACCGCACTCTGCCGCGCCAGCGGGTCGTCGGCGACCACCAAATCGACCGCCTCAAGCCGTTTGACCTCGTCGCGCAGGCGGGCGGCTTCTTCGAACTCGAGGTTCTCTGCGGCCTTGCGCATGTCGGCACGCAGGCCCTCGAGATGGGCTTCGAGGTTGGCGCCGTGCAGGGGTTTGTCGACCTGTGCGGTGACGCGGTTCATGTCCACGTCGCCTTGGTAGAGGCCGGCGAGCACATCCTCGACGTTCTTTTTGACCGTCTCGGGCGTGATGCCGTGTTCCTCGTTATAGGCGATCTGGCGGGCGCGGCGGCGGTTGGTTTCATTGAGCGCGCGGTCCATGGAGCCGGTGATGCGGTCGGCATACATGATGACGCGGCCCTCGGCGTTGCGGGCGGCGCGGCCAATGGTCTGAATGAGGGAGGTCTCGGAGCGCAGGAAGCCTTCCTTGTCGGCGTCGAGGATCGCCACGAGGCCACATTCGGGAATGTCTAGGCCTTCGCGCAACAGGTTGATGCCGATCAGCACGTCGAAGGCCCCGAGGCGCAGGTCGCGGAGGATCTCGATGCGCTCGAGCGTGTCGATGTCGGAATGCATGTAGCGGACCTTGATGCCCTGTTCATGCAGGTATTCCGTCAGGTCCTCGGCCATGCGCTTGGTCAGCGTGGTGACGAGCGTGCGGAAGCCCTGCGCGGTCACGTGGCGGATTTCGTCGAGGAGATCGTCGACCTGCGTCTCGACGGGGCGAATCTCGACCTCGGGGTCGAGGAGGCCGGTGGGGCGGATGACCTGTTCGGTAAAGACCCCGCCGGATTGTTCAAGCTCCCATGCCGCGGGGGTGGCCGAAACGAAGACGCTCTGCGGGCGCATGGCGTCCCATTCCTCGAATTTGAGGGGCCGGTTGTCCATGCAGGAGGGCAGGCGGAAGCCGTGTTCCGCCAGCGTGAACTTGCGTCGGTGGTCGCCGCGATACATGCCGCCGATCTGCGGCACGGAGACGTGGGATTCATCGGCGAAAACGATGGCGTTGTCGGGGATGAATTCGAAAAGCGTTGGCGGCGGCTCGCCGGGGGCGCGGCCGGTGAGATAGCGGGAATAGTTCTCGATCCCGTTGCAATGGCCCGTTGCCTCAAGCATCTCGATGTCGAAATTGGTGCGCTGCTCAAGGCGCTGGGCCTCGAGGAGTTTGCCTTCGCCGGTGAGGATGTCGAGGCGCTGACGCAGTTCCTCCTTGATCGAGATGACCGCCTGTTTCAGCGTCGGTTTCGGCGTCACGTAGTGCGAATTGGCGTAGACGCGGATTTTCTCCATCGTGCCGGTGCGCTCGCCGGTCAGCGGGTCAAACTCGGTGATCGCCTCCAACTCTTCGCCGAAGAAAGAGAGTTTCCAGGCGCGGTCTTCGAGGTGGGCGGGGAAGATCTCGAGGCTGTCGCCCCGGACCCGAAAAGAGCCACGTTGGAACGCTTGATCGTTGCGGCGGTATTGTTGCGCCACGAGTTCGGCCATGACGGCGCGTTGGTCGTATTCCTTGCCGACCTCGAGATCTTGGGTCATCGCCGAGTAAGTCTCGACGCTCCCGATGCCGTAGATGCAGGAGACCGAGGCCACGATAATGACGTCATCGCGTTCGAGAAGGGCGCGCGTCGCCGAGTGGCGCATGCGGTCGATCTGTTCGTTGATCTGCGATTCCTTCTCGATATAGGTATCGCTGCGCGGCACGTAGGCCTCGGGTTGGTAGTAGTCGTAGAAAGAGACGAAATACTCGACCGAGTTCTCGGGGAAGAACCCTTTCATCTCGCCATAAAGCTGGGCCGCGAGGGTCTTGTTCGGGGCGAGGATGATGGCGGGGCGCTGGGTCTCTTCGATGACCTTGGCCATGGTGAATGTCTTGCCCGTCCCCGTCGCGCCGAGAAGCACTTGATTGCGCTCCCCGTCTTTGATGGCGTCCGACAACTCGACGATCGCTGTTGGCTGATCGCCCGCCGGGGCAAAGTCTGTGTGCATGACAAAGGTCTTGCCGCCCTCGAGTTTTTCGCGCGTGGGCAGGTCCTGCATCATGGGCAAAGATTTGTCGGAATGGGCATAGGGCATCGCTGATCCTCCGGTTGTCCCTAATGTGATCCCTTTTTGTTCTTGTGCAAGTCCTGAATGGGGCCTTGTCGGTGAGGTCGCAAAATGGGTCGAACGCGTCGGTTTCCGCGACGTAAGTTTTCAAATTGGTTAGATGTTCTGGCCGATCTTGAAATTTTCATAAACATACGCCCCTGTCTGGTGCAACTTTTCTAACTATTTGTCTTGTCAACAAAGTCTCGGTCTCTATAAGATCGTGATTGCAAGCAGCAGACTTGGTTGTCACTAGCCCGCACTCACACCCCTCGCTCCCCGCGGGTCGGTCGGCATCCAAGGCTGCTTGCATACTTCCTCCCCCGATAGCTCCCGGCGATTGCGCGCTTTTTTCACGGCATGCGACCAATTCCACGCTTGCCCGCCGAGGCCAAATTCCCGATAAAGCAGGGGTCTGAAGGAGTCGGAAATGATCGCACGCATCTATCAGCCTGCCCGCAACGCCATGACGTCGGGCACCGCCAAGACCCATCATTGGGTTCTGGAATATGGACCGTCCGAAGCCCGCGAGCTTGATCCTCTCATGGGGTGGACCGCGTCAGGCGATATGCAGACACAGGTCAAGATGCGCTTTGATACCAAAGAGGCCGCGCTCGACTATGCCCGCGAGAACGGCATCGAGGTACAGGTCGTCGAGCCGCACAAGCGCAAACCCAACATCCGTCCCGGCGGCTATGGTGACAATTTCGCCACCAATCGACGCGGTCCCTGGACCCACTGACCCGCGCAAAGATACGGCCCGCCACCGCGCGGGCCTTTTCATTAAAGGGTGCCTGCACAGGTCAAGAAACCCTCTGGGCAAAGCGGAGAGGTTGATCTAGGAAAGGGCCAAGCGGTCCCTTAGCTCAACTGGATAGAGCAGCTGACTTCTAATCAGCAGGTTGAGGGTTCGAGTCCTTCAGGGATCGCCAGTTTCATCAAAAGCCAGAAAAAGGGGAAGTGACCCGCCCCACTTGAGTGGTCCAATTCGATTGTTAGTGTATGACCGGCCTTTGGTCCATCTGGCTGATGGTTGCCGGGTCCGGAAGGCGGTCGCACAGACTATGTCCGGATCGGTGCGAGAGAATGCGGGTTTGCTCAGAGGGGCGCTTCGAAGCGTGGCAGGCCGAGCAGAAGGTTTTGAAGCGTCGGTGAGGTATCGTCGCTGCGCCAGATCTGGGCGACATCATGTTCGGCCTGCCGTTCTTCGATCTCGAGGAAGGCGACATCTGAAAAAACGCTGCTGCTCAGGGACGACGGCACAAGCGACACCCCCATCCCCTGTTTCACAAGCGCCACGACCGTGAACCAGTGCTGAATATGAAAGCTCGTATCCGGCTCGAGATTGGCACTGCGCAGAAGGGCCGTGATCTTGTCGTGGTAATGGGCTGCAAACCCACGAGAGAAGACCATGATGCGTTCCCCCGCGAGTTCGGAGATGCGAACCCGGCTCTTGCTGGCGAGACGGTGCCAGCGCGGCACGCAAGCGACCAGCCGCTCCGTTTCGAGTACCTTGCAGGAGAGACCTTCGGGGAGCGGCACGGCATGGACAAAGCCCACATCGATCTTGTGTTCCAGCAGGCTTTCGATCTGACGGGTGGTGTTCATTTCGTGGAGGATCAGATCGACCCGCGGATGGCTGTTCTGGAACGCCTTCAGTTTGGCGGGCAGGTCACGGAACAGCATGGACGGCACGAAACCGACGCTCAGCTCCCCCGCGGTACCCTTGGCGGCTTCCGCCGCGATGGTCATTGCCGAATCGAGCTGTCCGAGGATGCGCGCTGCCTGCTCTGCAAAGATCGTTCCCGCCGGTGTCAGGCGCACGTATTTGCTCGTCCGTTCCATCAGTTTGAAGCCGAGCCGCTCTTCGAGCTGGCGCAGGCTGGCGCTCAACGGGGGTTGCGAGATGTTCAGCTTCTCGGCCGCGCGGCCAAAGTGAAGCTCTTCTGACAGAACGAGAAAATGCTTGAGCTGGCGGAAGGTCACGGCCATCGGGGGGCTCCATCATATGCAAATGCGTATCAATACATACATCAACGGTATTGGAAATTGTATTATTGTTTCTGTCACCTTGCTCGGCAAGCCGCAAATCGCACGACCGGGAGGGACCACATGACCGCGACAATCCATCAAAATATTCCTGATAGCCGGGGAATGAGCCTTTTCGAAGCCGACCCCGATCTCTGGCGCCTGATGCAGGTCTATCTCGACGAGGAGACATGTGCGCGGGTGCGTCCGGAATTGGAACGTATGGGCGCTTTAGCCGGGGGGCGGCTGGAGGAGCTGGCCCTGACCGCTGACAAGAACCCGCCCGAGCTGCGCATCCGGGCGCGCAACGGCTCGAATGACGAGCGGATCGTGAAGCACCCCGCCTATGAAGAGCTTGAACGCTATGCCTTTGGCGAGTTCGGCCTTGCCGCCATGTCGCATCGCGGCGGTGTGTTCGGCGCAGAAGAGAAGCTGCCGCCGCTCGTCAAATATGCGCTGGTCTATCTCTTCGTGCAGGCGGAATTCGGGCTTTGCTGCCCGCTGAGCATGACGGATTCGCTGACCCGCACGCTGGTGAAATTCGGCGACCCGGAGCTTGTCGCGACATATTTCGACCAGTTGACCAGCCAGGACATGGACATGCTTTTCCAGGGCTCGATGTTCATGACGGAGCAGGCTGCGGGCTCGGATGTGGGCGCGATCGATACCACCGCGCGGTTCGAGGATGGCGAGTGGCGTCTCTACGGGGACAAGTGGTTCTGCTCGAACCCGGATGCGGCGCTCGGCATGGTGCTTGGCCGCCCGGAAGGCGGTGGCGCCGGCACCAAGGGCCTTTCCCTGTTCCTGTTGCCGCGTCACCTGCCCGATGGCAGCAAGAACGCCTATCGTATCCTGCGCCTGAAGGACAAGATGGGCACCAAGTCCATGGCCTCCGGCGAGATCGCGCTCGAGGGGGCGCTCGCCTATCTCGTGGGCGAACCGGGCCAAGGCTTCAAGCAGATGACCGACATGATCAACATGTCGCGCCTTGCCAATGGCGTGCGCTCGGCCGGCCTCATGCGCCGGTCGGTCACGGAGGCGCTTTTCATTGCCCGCAACCGGACTGCCTTTGGCAAGCGCCTTGTCGATTTGCCGGTGATGCAGCGCCAATTGCTCAAAATGATCACGACCGCGGAACAGGGGCGCTCGATGGTGTTTCATACCGCCGATGTCTTGCGCCGTGCAGATGCGGGGGATGCAGGGATGGCCAAGGTGCTGCGCATCCTGACACCGCTGGTCAAGTTCCGCACATGCCGCGACGCGCGCAAGGTCGCGGGGGACGCGATGGAGGTGCGCGGCGGCAGCGGCTATATTGAGGAATGGTCGGACGCCCGCGTGCTGCGCGATGCCCATCTTGGGTCAATCTGGGAAGGGACGAGCAATATCGTCGCCCTCGACGTGGCCCGCGCGGTGCGCCGTGAGGATGCCCTCACCGCCTTGCAAGCGCATGTGACGGAAACGCTTCACCAAGCGAAGGAAACGCTTGGCGAGCAGACGGCCATCGCGGACGGTTTCGCCCGCGCTGCCGATTTCCTCGACGGGGTAGCCAACACGCGCGACCGCGAGGTCGAGACCCGCGCCGCGGCGAGCGCCGTCTACAACGCGACCTCGGCGGCGTTCCTCGCCTGGGAGGATGCACAGCTTCGCCTCGTCGGAAATCAGACGACGGGCGACCGTCTTGCCATTGCGCAGAACGTGTTGCGCCACAAACTCTCGGCGCGCGATCCCTATGCGCAAGACGCAGATGAGGCGGATCTCGCCGCGCGCCTTTTGTCCGAGGACAACGCAACGCTGGAGGCGGCACAATGAGCGCCGCGACGGAACAGCAGGGCGGCGGTGCGCTCGAAGGAATCAAGGTCATCGACCTCAGCCGCGTGCTCGGCGGGCCGCTGACCGGGCAGATCCTTGGCGATCACGGTGCCGATGTTATCAAGGTCGAGCCACCCATGGGCGACGAGACGCGGGACTGGGGGCCGCCGTTCCGAGATGGGACCGCGTCCTATTTCGACGGCGTGAACCGCAACAAACGCGCCATGGCGCTGGATCTGCGACACGAGGAAGGGCGCGCGGTTCTCCTGCGCCTGCTGGAAGACGCGGATATCGTGCTCGAGAATTTCAAGACCGGCACCATGGAGAAATGGGGCCTTGGCTATGAGGACGTTCTTTCGCAACGCTTTCCGCGCCTGATCCATTGCCGCGTGAGCGGGTTCGGTTCGGACGGCCCGCTTGGCGGCCTGCCCGGATACGACGCCATCTTGCAGGCGATGGGCGGCTTGATGAGCGTGAACGGCACCCACGAGGGCGGTGCGACACGGGTCGGCCTGCCGGTCGTGGACATGGTCACGGGGCTCAACGCCGTGATCGGCATCCTCCTGTCGCTGCATGAACGCGACCGCAGCGGCAAGGGCCAGTTCGTCGATGCGACGCTGTTTGACAGTGCGATCTCGCTATTGCATCCGCATGCGGCAAACTTCCTGATGTCGGGCAAGACGCCGGTGCGCACCGGCAACAACCACCCCAACATATCGCCCTATTCGACCTATGCCACGGGTACCCGGCCGATCTATCTCGCCGTGGGTAATGACCGGCAGTTCCGCAAACTCTGCGAAGAGATCGGCGCGCTGTCGATTGCCGACGATCCGCGCTTTGCCAACAATGGCGAGCGGGTCGTGAATCGCGAGGCGCTGCGCGCGGAATTGGAAGCCGTGATGGCTGGTGTCGATGGCGGAGACCTCGCCGACAGGCTCATCCGGGCGGGGGTTCCGGCGGGGCCGGTGCTCGACGTGTCCGAGAGCCTTGCACATCCGCATACGCTGCATCGCGGGATGCGGGTCGACATCGACGACTATAGCGGTGTTGGCGCGCCCGTGCGCCCATCGCGCAGCGCGCCTGTCTATAAGATGCGCCCCCCCAAATTCGCGCAACATAGCGCAGAGATATTGCGGGAGTTCGACTTTTCGGAGGACGAGATCGAACACCTGACAACCACAGGGATCGTGCCGCAGGCGCGGCCCGGACGCTGAAGCACCACTCACTGCAATTCACTATCGGGAGGAAAACGATATGCAGAACTTCTTCAAGATGACCGTCGCGTCGATCGCGCTTGCCGCAGGACCAGCGCTTGCGCAGGAGGCGGACCTGCCGCGCTCCATGCTCTGGGCAACCTATGATGTCGGCTCGAGCGGCTATGCCGAGGCCTCGGCCATTGCTGACGCCTTTGGCAAGGAATACGGCACCCGCGTGCGCATCATGCCGTCGGGTACCTCGATCGGTCGGCTGCTTCCGCTGAAGACGGGTCGGGTCCAGTATGGCTGGCTCGCCAACGAGCTCTTCTTCGCGACCGAGGCGCTCTATGATTTTGCCGCGCGTGAATGGGGTCCGCAGGACCTGCGTGTCGTGGCGGGGCGTCCCTCGACCTTTGGCATGGCTGTTGCCAAGGATGCCGGGATTGAGCAGCTCTCGGATATCGCGGGCAAGCGTGTGCCGCGCATCAAGGCTAACCCGTCGATCAACATCAAGGTCGAGGCGCTCCTCGCCTTTGGTGGCCTGACATGGGACGATGTCGAGATTGTCGAGGTGCCGTCATACGGTGCTGCGCTCAAGGCGCTGGTTGATGGGCAGGTCGATGTCGCCGGGTCCACCCCGACCGCGTCTACGCTCTATGAGATGGAAAGTTCTTCGCGAGGTCTCGACTGGGCACCGATGCCTGCGGACAACGCAGAGGGCTGGGAAGCGATCAAGTCGGTCGCAAGCTTCTTCGCCCCCGCCACGGCAACCCAAGGGGCGGGCATCACGGAAGATGACCCGGCACAGATCTTCGCTGTGCGTTACCCGATGATCACCGTCTACGCGAATGCCGACGAGGAGGAGGTCTATACCTTCACTAAGGCGCTTGACGAGACCTATGACATCTACTCGAACGCCACCAAGGCGACACCGAAATGGAAGCTCTCGGAAGCCGGGACGACCCCGGCGGACGCGCCCTTCCACCCCGGCGCGATCCGCTACCTGACCGAGATCGGTGTCTGGACCGACGCGGACAGCGCATGGAACGAGGCACGTCTCGAGCGCCTTGAGACCGTTCAGGGTGCCTGGGACGAGGCAGTCGAAGCTGCGCTGGATGCAGGTATCGCCGATAAGGAATGGCCGGCCTTCTGGGCCGAGCACAAGGCCGAAGCGCTCAAGTAAGGCGCCTTTCCCCATGCCGGGCTTTCCGGCATGGGGATGTCCGACCTACGAACTTGGAGGCATGACATGGCCGATCCACAAGCCACTGCCGCGACCGGGCGACTAACACCCGGAATCCGTATTCTGCTCGCCGTTCTGGGCGTGATGGGGCTGACGATCATCGTCGTGCAGACCTTCAACCTGTCGCTCTTTGGTGTCTTTCCGCTCTTGGCGAACCGTTATTACTACTGCATCATTGGCGTCTTCCTCGCAGCAGCGTTCCTGATCAATCCGGCACGTGCGGGACACCGCACCCCGGTGAGCCTGCTAGACCTCGTACTCAGCGCGGCGTCGCTCGGGGTTGCGGGCTACCTCGCCTTTTACGCTGAAACGATCATCACCCAAGGCTGGGAAGTTGTTGCTCCTGCACAGGCGGCGATCGTATCGGGCCTATTGGTGCTGCTTTCGCTCGAGGCGGTGCGGCGCACGGCGGGGAGCCTACTGATGGTGATCTGCACCGTCTTCGCGGCCTATCCCTTGTTTGCCGATATCATGCCTGCCTTTCTTTGGGGGCCGTCCTTTAATCTTTCCGAGACGGTCTCGGCCCACGCGATGGGCATGGAAAGCATCATCGGTATCCCGCTAAGGGTCGTCGCCGACACGCTTGTCGGGTTCATCATCTTCGGGTCGGTCCTCGCCGGGATGGGCGGGGGACAGTTCTTCATGGACCTCTCCATGGCGCTCATGGGCCGCAAGCGCGGTGGCGCCGCCAAGGTCGCAGTCTTGTCGAGCGGCCTTTTCGGGTCCCTGTCGGGCAGCGTCATCTCGAACGTGCTGACCACCGGGCGGCTCACAATCCCGGCGATGCAGAAGGCGGGCTATCCGGCCCAATACGCGGCGGGCGCGGAAGCCTGCGCTTCGACCGGGGGCACGTTGATGCCACCGGTGATGGGGGCCGTGGCTTTCATCATGGCGTCCTTCCTTGACGTGCCCTACACCACGATCATGGTTTCGGCGCTGGTACCGGCGCTGCTCTACTATCTGGCGCTCCTTCTTCAGGTCGATCTCTATGCAGCCCGCAACGGGCTCGAGGGGCAACCCGATGCGCAACAGGTCTCTATGTCGTCGGTGCTGGCCCTTGGTTGGCATCATCTGGCGTCCCTCCTGGCGCTGATTGCGATGCTCTTTATCTTCAGCCCTTCCAAGGCGGCGTATTATGCGACGGCGCTCATGCTGGTGCTGGCGTTCCTGCGTCATCGCAAGCTACCGAAAGCGGATGCGATCATGGCGCTTTTGCAGGATGTCACCGGCAATATTGCCCATCTCGTCGCGACGCTTTGCGGGATCGGCATGGTGGTCGGTTCGCTTGCGATTACCGGGGTCGGCAGCGCCTTTTCGCGCGAGTTGATCCAGTACGGGGGCGAGAATACCCCTCTCCTGCTTGTCCTCGGGGCGATCACGAGCTTCGTGCTCGGCATGGGGATGACGGTCAGTGCCTGCTATATCTTCCTTGCGACGCTTCTTGCGCCCGCACTGGTCGAGTTGGGACTCGATCCCATCGGGTCGCACCTGTTCGTTCTCTACTGGGGCATGCTTTCCTACATCACGCCGCCGGTTGCGCTCGCCGCGATCACAGCAGCGCAGATTTCCGGAGCGTCAGGGATGCGGGCAGGGTTCACGTCGATGCGTCTTGGTGCGACGCTCTTCGTGCTGCCGTTCGTTTTTGTCTATGAACCGGCGTTGCTCCTGAACGGGCCGACCCTGACGATCGTTGCGGCAGTGGGCACGGCGGTGCTTGCGCTGACGCTGATCTCCTGTGCCTTCGAAGCCTATCTCTACGGAATCGGGCGTGTCGGCACTGTGGCGCGTGTGGCCCTCTTCGTTGCGGGCGGCCTGCTGCTCGTGCCGGACCGGGCTGTCGAACTGGCGGGGGTGATTGTGCTCGCCGCGACCGTTCTCGCCCTTTGGTTTTCGGGAGGACGTCCCGGGGCCAATGCACTCCAACCCATAGCCAAGACGGAAGATCCATGACCGAAGCATTTATCTGCGACTATATTCGCACGCCCATCGGCCGCTATGGCGGCGGCCTGTCGAAGATGCGGGCAGACGACCTTGCGGCGCATCCGCTGGCGGCCTTGCTGGCACGCAATCCGGGAATGGACCCGGCGATGATCGAGGAAGTCTGGCTCGGCTGTGCCAACCAGGCGGGGGAGGACAACCGCAACGTCGCCCGCATGGCAGCACTCCTAGCAGGCCTTCCAGAGACCGTTCCGGGCCTCACGGTGAACCGCCTTTGCGGGTCGGGCATGGAAGCCGTCGCCTCGGCGGCGCGCGCAATCCGGGCCGGGGAAATGTTCCTTGCCATCGCGGGCGGCGTCGAGAGCATGAGCCGCTCTCCCTTTGTCATGCCCAAGGCGGAAACGCCGTTCTCGCGCGCCAATGCCGTCCATGACACGACCATCGGCTGGCGCTTCGTCAATCCCAGGATGCACGCGGATTGGGGCACGGAGTCGATGCCGGAAACTGCAGAGAACGTGGCCGATGACCACGCCATCTCCCGAGAGGATCAGGACCGTTTCGCGCTGCGCTCGCAGCAGCGCGCAGAAGCGGCGATGGCCTCCGACCGTTTCAGCGAGGAGATCGCGCCGGTGACGGTCGCCCTCGGGCGGGGCAAGACCCAGGATGTGACGCAGGACGAACATCCGCGCGCCGGATCGACCCTGGAAGACCTGACCCGGCTCAGGCCCATCGTGCGACCGGACGGAACCGTGACGGCAGGCAACGCGAGCGGGGTCAACGATGGCGCAGCGGCGCTTGTCGTGGCCTCCGGGGAGACCGCAAAAGCCCAGGGCCTGCGCCCGATGGCGCGGATTGTCGGGGCAGCCTCCGCCGGGATCGCGCCGCGCGTGATGGGCTATGGCCCGGTGCCTGCCGTGCGGAAACTCTGCGCGATGACGGGTGTCGATCTCGATCAGGTTGACGTGATCGAACTGAACGAAGCTTTCGCGGCGCAAGGGCTTGCCGTGCTGCGCGGCCTTGGCATTGCCGATGACGATCCACGGGTGAACCCCAATGGTGGCGCGATCGCGCTTGGCCACCCCTTGGGCATGTCGGGCGCCCGGATCACCGGCACCGCCGCCCTCGAGCTTCAGAAAACCGGCGGGCGCTATGCCCTCGCCACGATGTGTGTCGGTGTCGGGCAGGGCGTCGCGATCCTGCTTGAGCGCGTTTGACAGAAAAGGACAGAGCCATGAAGGACACGAACGTATTTAGCTGGGACGATCCGTTCCTCATCGAAGGTCAGTTGACCGAAGAAGAACGCATGATCCGCGACAGCGCCCATGCCTATGCGCAGGAAAAGCTCCTGCCGCGGGTGGAGCACGCCTTTCTTGCCGAAGAAACCGACCCGGAGATCTTCCGGGAAATGGGGGTGCTTGGCCTCTTGGGCATCACGGTGCCCGAGGAATATGGCGGGATCGGTGCGGGCTATGTGAGCTATGGTCTTGTGGCGCGCGAGGTGGAGCGGGTGGATTCCGGCTATCGCTCGATGATGTCGGTGCAGTCCTCTCTCGTGATGTACCCGATCTATGCCTATGGCTCGGAAGAGCAGCGCCAAAAGTACCTGCCAAAACTGGCGAGTGGCGAGTATATCGGCTGTTTCGGCCTGACCGAACCGGACGCGGGATCCGATCCCGGCGGCATGAAGACGCGCGCGGAGAAAATCGACGGCGGGTATCGCCTGACCGGGAGCAAGATGTGGATCTCCAACAGCCCGATCGCGGATGTGTTCGTGGTCTGGGCCAAGTCCGAAGCGCATGGCGGCAAGATCAAGGGCTTTGTCCTCGAGAAGGGCATGAAAGGCCTCAGCGCGCCGAAGATCGGCAAGAAAGTCTCGCTGCGGGCCTCGATCACCGGCGAGATCGTCATGGATGGCGTCGAGGTCGGCGAGGACGCGCTTCTGCCCAACGCCGAAGGGCTTTCGGGGCCGTTCGGCTGTCTCAACCGGGCACGCTATGGCATTGCCTGGGGCGCGATGGGCGCCGCGGAAGCCTGTTGGCATAGCGCACGGCAATACGGGCTTGACCGCAAGCAGTTCGGCAAGCCGCTTGCCCAGACGCAACTCTTCCAGAAGAAGCTCGCCGATATGCTGACCGAGATTTCGCTCGGGCTTCAGGCCTGTTTGCGTGTCGGTCGCCTCTTTGAAGACGGGCATATGGCGCCGGAGATGATCTCGGTCATCAAGCGCAACAATTGTGGCAAGGCGCTCGATATCGCGCGCATGTCGCGTGACATGCATGGCGGCAACGGGATTTCCGCCGAATTCGGTGTGATCCGCCACATGGTAAACTTGGAGACGGTGAACACCTACGAGGGGACGCATGATGTCCACGCCCTGATCATTGGCCGTGCGCAGACTGGGCTTCAGGCATTTTTCTGATCCTATCCCCCGCTTGCAAAAGTAAGGCCCTCCAATATGGAGGGTCTACACCATGGATCGCTCTACGATTTGTTTTCTGTTCGGTAGATCAGTTTGTGAATCCCGGAGACAAAATGGGCCACAGAAACGGTCAGATTTCCTGATCGTAGCGGAGTAAAATTTCGCCACTTTACGCCTGAGGCAACGATCTGAAGGCGGGGAGATGTATTCTGTGGAACTTTATAATCGGGTGCGCCGGGCGTGCCATGTTGAGGGTATGAGCGAGCGTGCGGCAGCACGGCATTTCGGGATTGATCGCAAGACTGTGTCGAAGATTTTGCAGCATCGGTACCGCCTGGATATCGGCGGCGCACTCCGCCAGCGCGACCGAAGCTTGATCCGTTCATTCCAATCATCGATCAAATTCTGGAAGACGATAAAGCCAGGATCAAAAAACAGCGTCATACGGCCAAGCGCATTCATGCCCGGCTGCGCGACGAGCACGGGTTCACGGGCGGCATTACCATCGTCACGGATTACGTCCGCGAGAAGAAGCGGCGCTCGAAAGAAGTATTTGTGCCGCTCAGCCACGCCCCGGGTCATGCACAAGTGGATTTTGGCGAGGCTCTGGGCGTGATCGGTGGGGTCGAATGCAAGCTGCACTACTTCGCAATGGCGCTGCCGCATTCGGATGCGGTCTTCATAAAGGCCTATCCTGCGGAGACCACGGAAGCCTTTTGCGATGGCCACAACGCTGCCTTTGCGTTCTTTGGCGGCGTGCCGTTGTCTATGCTCTATGACAATACGACTATTGCGGTCGCCAAGATTTGCGGTGACGGCACACGTGAGCGGACCCGCACCTTCGCCGAGCTGCAATCTCACTATCTGTTTGACGACAAGTTTGGGCGCCCTGCAAAGGGCAATGATAAAGGGCATGTGGAAGGGGCTGTTGGGTATGGGCGGCGGAACTTTATGGTTCCCGCGCCGCGGTTCGAGGACTTCGACGCGCTGAATGCCTGGCTGGAAGGCCAATGCCTGCGGCGTCAGAACGACATTGTGCGCGGCCATTCCGAGATGATCGGCGAGCGCATGTTACGTGATCTGGATGCGCTGATGGCACTGCCGCCCACACCCTATGACGCCTGCGAGAAGGTCAGTACGCGGGCGACGTCGATCTCGATGGTGCGCTATCGGAGCAATGATTATTCTGTGCCCGTGGCGTTCGCTCATCACGAAGTTCAGGTTCGTGGATATGTCCATGAGGTTGTGATCGGCTGCGGCCCGGATGTGATCGCCCGGCATCAGCGATCCTATGACAAGGCCGATATGATCTTCGACCCGGTGCATTTCCTGCCGCTGTTGGAGCGGAAGGTCGGTGCCCTGGATCAGGCTGCGCCTTTGCAAGGCTGGGACTTGCCAGATGCATTTGCCACGTTGCGCCGGTTGCTGGAGGCCAGAATGGGTAAACCGGGTAAGCGCGAGTATGTTCAGGTCTTACGGCTGTTAGAGACCTTCGAGATGGATCATGTCCATGGCGCGGTGCGCCAGGCCCTTGATCTCGGCGCAATTGGCTATGACGCAATCAAGCACCTGGTGCTGTGCCGGATTGAGCGCCGCCCGCCTAAACTGGATCTGGATGTCTATCCCTTCCTGCCAGCAGCCCAAGTCGAGACAACAAAGGCGGCAAGCTACAAAGTACTGATGTCTGGGGTGACAACATGACAGATGCCCCACAGGTTTTGCTCGCACATCACCTCAAGAAGCTGAGGCTGCCGACCTTCCTAAGCGAATACGACAAGCTTGCCCGGCAATGTGCTGCCGAGGGCAAGGACCATGTCCAATATCTGCTCCGGTTATGCGAATTGGAATTGATCGAACGCGAGCGCCGGATGATCGAGCGTCGGATCAAAGCAGCAAAGTTCCCGGCAACCAAGAGCCTCGATAGCTTCGACTTCAAGGCAATCCCCTCGCTGAACAAAATGCTTGTGATGGAGCTGGCCCGGTGTGAGTTCGTGACACGCCGCGAGAACATAATCGCCCTCGGCCCATCCGGTACCGGAAAGACTCACGCAGCCCTGGGATTGGGCCTGGCCGCCTGCCAGAAAGGTATGCGGGTCAGGTTTGTGACAGCGGCAGCTCTGGTGCATGAGCTGATCGAAGCCGTCGATGAACGCCGCCTGCAACGCTTGCAGAAACAGCTCGCGGCTCAGGATCTGCTCATCATCGACGAACTTGGCTTTGTGCCGCTGTCCAAGACAGGTGCGGAATTGCTGTTCGAAGTCATCAGCCAACGCTACGAACGCGGATCGATCATCATCACCTCCAACCTGCCGTTCGACGAATGGACGGAAACCTTCGGAACAGAACGCCTGACCGGTGCCATCCTCGACCGCCTCACACACCACGTCCACATTCTGGAGATGAACGGCGAGAGCTTCCGCCTGCGCGAAAGCCGAAAATCCAAAACCAAAAATTGATCAGAACTGGCCTGCGGCCAGTGCGCCTTGGCATGCGTCAGCTATATTGAAAGCACGCACGCCAAGGCGCCGCATCACTCAACCAACATGGCCCAGTTTTACACCGGCGCTTGGCCCAATTTTACTCCGAGATTGACATTTCAGGGACGCGAGCAGGGGATTGTATCCATTAATTACGACGAAGTTCAGCACATTCTGTCTGGGAAGGAGGGCTTGGCCCTCGAAGCCGAACTGGACTCCTTCAAGTCTATCCTCAAGTCAAAAACCTGGCCATTCTTGCTGGTATTGTCAGGGATCCCTGAACTGGATGACAAGATCCAGCATTTTGAACAACTGGGCCGGAAGGTGACCCATGTGACCTTTACGGATATCGAGTATGACGATGATGCCTCAACCGTCCATGAAATGATGGGCAGTTACGCATTGGAGGCGCGCCTCGAGGTGTCAGATGACCTGAACAGTGAGGACTTCATCCATCGGTTGGCAACGGCGGGCGCATTCCGGTGGGGACTTGTCTGTATGCTGGTCAGGCTTGCCGTCTGCGAGGCCAAAGTTCAGCAGAGCACTGAACTCACCAGGGAACATTTCATCGACACTTGGGTGTCAAAGACCGAGATGAACCCGTTGGCGACGCCCTACAATCACGACAGCTACGACACTTATTTCAGGCGGGAGCGGCCATTCGCTCAAATGTTCGATCTCTGAGAAAATATATACTTCACTGAAAGAGCCCGCGCCTTGCGCGGGTTTTTTGGTTCCTTAGGCAGAATTTGACATGCCCACGGCAAACGTTCGATTTTCGAACTTTTTCTTGCGCATCCTTCCGGTTTCCCACGCAAGCTTCTGATTTTTTGCTCTAAAGTTGTGCGCCCCAAGCCCCTTGTTTTCCTGCCTGAAATAGAGTCTCAAAAAATGCGTGTGGTCCGGCCTTGCGCATGCTTCCCCTTTTCCTGGCTCTTGGGCCTGCCGTCATCATGTTGGCATCGTTGGGTGCATAGGCTGTGTGGCGTAGGGCGAAGCTTTTGAGGAGGCTTGCTTTTCGGGGTTTGTTGCGATGGCGCGAGGGGGCGTTCAGGTGGCCTCAATCGGGGGTGGGCAGAAAAAATGTCGACAAGAAATTTTTTTTGAAATAGTGTTCCAAAAGTAGCTGAAGTTCCGGGCTGCAGGGAAACGCCAGATCCGGCGCGAGGACGCCTTGGCTCAATTGGACGAGTAAAATCGGAACAGGGAGGAAACATAATGAACAAACTTGCAGCATTCGCTTTGGGGATGTCGGTGGCCGTTGGGTCGATGACCGGCGCAGCTGTCGCTGAACCCATTGTCATCAAGCTGGGACATAGCTCGGAAGGTGATGTGCGCCTGCCCGGTTCGGGGCGGACGGCATGCGTTTCGGCGATGAAAAATTATCTCGAGGTCGCCTCTGAAGGCGAGATCGAGCTTGAGGTGCACCCGGACGGAGCCCTTGGCAATGCCCGCACGATGATCGAATCGGCCCAGACCGGTGTGATCCAGATGGTGGGGGCCTATACCTCGATCATGGTGCCGTTCGCGCCCGAGATCAGTGTCACGCAGATTCCGTATGTGTTTCGCGATAGCCTGACCGCGTGGAAGGTGATGGAAGGGCCGCTTGGTGACGAGCTTGCCGACAGCTTCCTCAAGAAAACCGGTCTGCGGGTTCTGGCATGGCCGGAAGGCGCAGGCTTCCGCAACATCTATGCCGAGAAGCCCGTGCACAGCGTGGCCGATCTCGACGGTATGAAGATGCGCGTTCCGGAGAACCCCGGTCTGCTTGCCATGTTCCGCGCCTGGGGCGCCAACACGGTGACGATTACCTGGAGCGAGCTTTACACCTCGTTGCAGTCGGGCATGGCTGAAGGGCACGACACCGAGCTTTACTCGATGTATTCCAAGAAGCTCTATGAAGTGAACCCGCATGTCACCGTCACGCGGCACAGCTACAACCTGCACCCGATCCTGATCAATGAAGAGTTCTTCCAGTCGCTTTCGCCGAAGAACCAGACGCTGATCCTACAGGCAGGCGATGTGTGCAGCCGGGTCGGCAACGCGCAGTCGATGCTGAGTGGCCTGGTGGTGAAGTCGGCCATGGAGGCCGAAGGCGCGACCTTCTACTACCCGACCGATGCAGAGATCGAGGAATTCCGTTCTCTCGGTCAGCAGCCCTATATCGATACGATCGTTCGTAAGATCGGCGATGATGGCGAAGCATGGGTCGAGAAGGTCATGGCTGCGGCGAAAGCCGCCGAAATGGAGTAAGGCCACCACTCCGGGACCGAACGTAAGGTTGCTGCCGGGGGGACGCGCTTGTTGACGGGCGCGCATCCCGGGTGGCAACCTCCCGTTCATACCCCCGCAGATCGGATGTCGCGGCCGTATCGGCCGGGATGACCGGTCTCCGGGCACCTGCACACAATCCCGCGTGATCAGACCTGTTCCGAAACCTAGCTTCGGGGCGCCGGGAGCCTCCGGCATCATGTCACGACGGGTAAGGAGTATGTCGAATGAACAAGCTTCTCTCCGGATATCAGACCTTTCTCGACTGGCTTGAAAAAGCTGCCATGGCGCTGGCGATGATGCTGACCGCCTTGCTGTTTCTCAACACGGCAAATGGCATCATCGTCGATCAGGTTGTCGGGAATTCATTGGTCTGGATCGAAGAGGTCAACAACCTGTTGTTTGCCTGGGCGGTCTTTGTTGGCGCGGGCGTTGTCGCGCGGCACGGGGGGCATATCGGTGTCGATATGGTCTATTCCGTGCTCGGCCCTAGGCTCCAGTTGCTCATGCGTATCGGGTATCTTGTCCTGGCGCTGATCATTGTCTGGGTCATGGTCTACTATGGGGTCAAGATGGCCTTGTTTGTCGGCAAGTATCAGACCTCGCTCTATCTCGATATCAACCTGTTCTACTACTATCTTTCGGTTCCTGTCGGCGGTGTGCTGTTGGGGCTGTTCAGTATCGGTGCGACGCTTCCCGACCCGCGTGAGCCCGCCGAATCCACCTCAGATGAAATGCCTACCGCCGGAGTTGACCAATGATCGGAATCATTTTTGGAAGCTTTGTCCCGATGCTCCTCTTGGGGGTGCCGATTGCCTTCTGCCTCGTGTTGATGACGATCTTTGTCTATATCGACATCGGCGACCCGCGCCTGTTCACACAGATCCCGCAGCGCATGTTCACCAGCACAGAGAACCTGCTTCTGCTTGCGATCCCCTTCTTCATCATGGCCGGGGAGATCATGAACCGTGCGGGGATCACCAACAAGCTCATGACGTTGGCGTCGTCGCTTGTGGGCTGGATCCGGGGCGGGCTTGCGCACACCAATATCGTGGCCAGCATGTTCTTTGCCGGGATCACCGGCTCGGCCGTGTCAGATACGGTTGCGGTGGGGGGGATCATGATCCCGTCCATGAAGGAGAACGGCTATAGCGAGGAGTATAGCGCCGCGGTGACCGCCTCGAGTTCGGTGATCGGGCCGATCATTCCGCCGAGTATTCCGATGCTCCTTTATGCGTCGGTGATGAACGTCTCGATCGCGGGCCTTTTCCTTGGGGGCATGCTGCCGGGGATTCTTGTCGCGTTGGCGCTGATGGTGACGGCCTATATCATCGCTGTGCGCAAAGGCTTTGGCGAGCGGGCACCGTTCGTCGGCGTCATCCGCCTGCTGATCGCAGTGCTGCATGGTATTCCGGCGCTGATGCTGCCGGCGCTGATCATGGGCGGGATCCTTGGTGGTTTCTTCAGCCCGACCCAGGCCTCGGCGGTCGCGGTGATGTATGGGCTTGCCATCGGCTTCATCTTTTATCGCAGCCTGAAGCTTTCGGATATTGTGCCGATCCTGGCGCATACGGTGAAAGCGACGGCGATGATCATGTTCCTTCTCGCCTGTGCCAAGAGCTTTAGCTGGCTGGTGAGCTACTACAACCTCGTCGAGCACGTCACGCTTGTGTTCGTGTCCATCACCGAGAACAAGTTCGTCTTCCTGATGCTGGTCAATGTGCTGTTCCTGATCATTGGGATGTTCCTCGACATGGGGTTTGCGATCATCGTTCTGGGGCCGCTCTTGGCGCCGATCGCGTATCAATATGGGGTCGATCCGATCCACTTTGGTCTTATCACCTGTATGAACCTGACCATCGGTCTTGCGTCGCCGCCATTCGGGTTGGTGTTGTTCGCGGCCTGCGGGGTGTCGAACGTCAGTCTTGCGCGGCTCAGTTGGGCGATCCTGCCGTTTATCGCCGCCGAGATCGTGGTGCTGTTGTTGATCACATACGTGCCGTTCTTCACGATGTATTTCCCAAAGCTCTTTGGCTACGCCTGAGCCGGGAAACGACCACTGAAACGAAAACGGCCACCGCGATGCGGTGGCCGTTGGCTTTGGGGGAGAGGGGGCTGAGGCTCTTAGGCGTCGGCTGTCTCTGCCTGTTCCAAGAGCAGCGCCGAAGGCGTCCAGTGCGCTCCGATCTCAGCGTGGAAGCGACGCACGTCAGCGGCAACACGGGCCAGACCCGCTTGCTCGGCAAAGAACATCGGCCCGCCGCGCGTCTTGGGGAAGCCATAGCCGTTGACGAATATCACATCGAGATCGCTGGGCCGCTGGGCAATGCCCTCTTCGATGATCTGGTAGCCCGTGTTGACCAGTTGCCAGAGGCAGCGGTGCAGGATCTCTTCATCGGAAATCTCGCGCCGGGTGATGCCTTTCTCTTGGGACACCGCCTTGATGAGTGTCTCGACCTCCGGATCGGGCTGGCCGCGCCGGGCCCCGTCCGGATAGAGATACCAGCCGCGCCCCGTCTTCTGTCCGAGATGCCCGGCTTCGGCCAGACGGTCGGCGGTGGTGAACGGGTAGGGGCTTTGCGGGCCGCGGGCCTGGCGGATGCGATAGCCCACGTCGAGGCCTGCAAGGTCCATCACGGCCAGTGGCCCCATGGCGAGCCCCCAATCCGACAGCACGGCGTCGATCTGCCAAGGCAGGGCGCCTTCCTCAATCAGGATCTGTGCCTCGCGGTTGAAATTGATGAACATACGATTGCCGGCAAAACCATCGCAAACCCCCACCAGAACCGGCACCTTGCCGAGACGCGGCCCCAAGGCCATGGCCGTGGCAATCACATCGGGTGCGGTTTTGTCGGCGCGCACCACCTCGAGCAGCTTCATGATATGTGCAGGGCTAAAGAAATGTAGGCCGATCACGTCCTCGGGGCGGGATGTGGCTGCGGCGATCTCGTTGACGTCGAGCGTCGAGGTGTTGGTGGCGAGGATCGCGCCCGGTTTGCAGATCTTGTCGAGCGCGGCAAAGACGCTGCGTTTGATATCCATCGCTTCGAACACGGCTTCGACCACAATGTCGGCCTCGCAAAGCGCGTCCATCGAGGTGCTGCCTGAGATGCGCGCGAGGCGTGCTTCGGCGTCGGCCTTGGAGAGGCGGCCCTTGCTCTGGGCTTCGTCGTAGATCGCGCGAATGCGGGCCAGCCCTTGATCGAGGCGGTCTTGTTCTTGTTCGATGACTGTTACCGAAAGTCCGGCATCGGCAAGGCATTTGGCGATGCCGGCGCCCATCGTGCCC
This sequence comes from Shimia sp. FJ5, assembly GCF_032918335.1. NCBI lineage: Bacteria > Pseudomonadati > Pseudomonadota > Alphaproteobacteria > Rhodobacterales > Roseobacteraceae > Shimia > Shimia sp. FJ5. The sequence continues at coordinate 843,929 of NZ_JAWJUV010000002.1, forward strand.
GCACCGATTACCCCGGCGCTTGCCAGCGCGCGCTTGGGCGTTTGGGGCGGGACATCTTCGATTTTGCGGGCCTCGCGTTCGGCAAAGAAGACGTGGCGCAGGGCCTTGGCTTCTGGCGAGGTATTGAGCGCGGTGAAGGTCTCTCTTTCCCAGGCCAGCCCCGCGTCGAGCGGGGTATCATAGGCCATTTGCACGCCTTCGACCGCCTTGGCAGGGGCCGGGGCGCCACGGGCGCGGCGCAGATAGGGCGCGGCGACCTCAGCCAGTTCCTCGGGACTTCCCTCGACTGTGAGATCGCGGGGCAGGCGTACCGGTGGGCCGTCGGCCAAATCCGCCTCGATTCGCGTCAGTGCTTCGGCTTCGGTGCCGTCGATGCTTTGTACAATCCCAAGATCATGGGCGCGTTTGGCGGAAATGGGTTTGCCACTCAGGATGATGTCGAGCGCGGCGGGGCCGCCGATCAACCGGGGCAGTTTCTGTGTACCGCCCGCGCCGGGGATATTGCCGAGGGTAATCTCCGGGAAGGCGACCTTGGCGTCGGACAGGGCGGCGAGGCCGTGGCAGCCCAGTGCCAGTTCAAAGCCGCCGCCATAGGCGATGCCGTTCACCAGCGCGATGACCGGTTTTGTGCTCGCTTCGAGTTGGGCAATGAGGTCGGTCAGGAACGGTGCGCGGCGTCCGGAATCGAATTCGGTAATGTCGGCGCCAGCCGAGAAAAAGCGACCTTGGCCCGTCAGGACGATGGCGGCAATCGCGGGGTCGCTTTCGAAGGTGCGATGGGCCTGCGAGATGGCCACGCGCAGTGCGTGCCCAAGCGCGTTGACCGGTCCGCGTGTCATGCGGATGATGCCAAGCGCGCCGTGTGTGTGTGTTGAAATCAGGTCTGTCATCAGCTTGGATCCCCTAGGTTAGAGTGCGTTTTCACTTCCGAAAATGGCGGTGGCCTGGTGCGACAGCGTGATGCCGTTGCCGTGGCAGAGCACTGTGTCGGCCTTGTCGACCTGCCGGGCATCGGCCGCGCCGCGCAGCTGGCGAGTGGCTTCGATCAGGGTAAAGACGCCATACATGCCCGGATGGCAGAACGAGAGGCCGCCGCCATTGGTATTCACCGGCAATGCGCCACCGGGCGCGATGCGGCCGTCTTCGACAAAGGCACCGCCTTCGCCCTTGGGGCAGAACCCCAGATCTTCGAGGAAGAGGATCACATTGATGGTAAAGGCATCGTAGAGTTGCAGGATGTCGATATCGCCCTGTGAGAGCCCTGCCATGGTGAACGCGCGTTTGCCGGAGTCTTTGGCGGCGGTGCTGGTCAGGTCTGGCATTTCAGAGATCGCGCGGTTGTAAGACGCCACGCCGCCGCCGAGGAAATAGGCGGGCTTGTGTGCGAGGTCGCGGGCGCGGTCGGCGCGGGTCATGACGACGGCACCGGCGCCATCGGTCAGCAGGCAGCAATCCCGCAGGCTCAGCGGTTCCATCACCATGCGCGAGGCGAGCACGTCCTCGACGCTCAGCGGGTCTCTTTCGAAGGCGTCGGGGTTGAGGCGGGCCCAATCGCGCGCGGCAACGGCGACGGCGGCGAGTTGTTCGCGGGTGGTGCCGAATTGGGCCATGTGGCGCGCTGCGGCCAGCGCGTAGGCTGTCATCGGGTAGCGCGGGCCATGCGGCACTTCATATGCGGGCTGTTCCGCCGGGGGGACCATGCGGCCCGCGCCGGACCGCATTGTCGCGCCGTAGCAGATAAGCGCCACGTCGCAAAGGCCCGCTTCGAGGGCCATTGTTGCCGAGAGCGCGTGGGCGACAAAGCTCGAGCCGCCGGTATTGGTGCCGTCGATCCAGCGGGGATTGAGGCCGAGATACTCGATGGTCGAGATCGCCGGGAAGGTATGGCTCATGTTGGCACAGAAGAGGCCATCAACATCGGTCAGGGACAGGCCAGCATCATCGAGCGCAGCGCGCACGGCGAGGGCCTGAATGTCCATCGCGTTGAAGCCGGGGGCCTCGCCGAGACCCGCCGTACCGACGCCGACGATGGCGGATTTGCCGCGAAGGGGGGACGGTGATGTCATGGCTGGCTCTCCTCGGGGGAAAAGGCAACGAGGTGGCTGCCGGCGTCGCCATCAATGCGTGCCCGCACGCGCATCCCGATGTGGATGTCTTCGGGTGAGACGCCGGGAAGGTGACTCATCATCCGCGGCCCCTCATCAAGATCGACAAGGACGATGGAGTGCGGAGGCCGTTCGGGCGCGCCGGGCTTGGCTCGAGGGCGCAGTGTTGCTTGCGAATAGATGGTGCCAAGGCCGGAGGCCGGACGCCACTCGAGGGCTATGGAGGCGCAGGATGGGCAGAGGATGCGCGGCATGAAGATCGCTGTGTCGCAGTCCTTGCAATGTTGCAGCCAAAGCTTGCCATCCGCCACATGGGTTTGGAATTCGTGGTCCGGCCCCAAGGCCGGGGCGACCGCCGGGTCGGTATCCTGTCCGGTGTGACTCATGCTGTCCTCCCTGTTGCGCAGAGTTCGATGACTAGGGTTCTTGCGCAATATGCGTCTGCAATGCAAACAATAATTTTAAAAAGTAGATTATGCGAGGAAGTGAATCGCGCCTGTGAAGCCGCGGCGGTTGCGCGGCTTGGCGCGTCACCGTATCAATTGAGATGATATCCAAGAGAGGGCGGTGAATGGCGGGCGAGGCATCCAACGGCAAAGCAGAGGGCGGTGCGGACCGGCAGTTCGTGGCGTCTCTGGAGAAGGGGCTTGCGATCTTGACGGCCTTTCGTCCAGAGGATCGCGCTCTGAGCAATCAGGAGCTTGCCGACCGCACCGGGATGCCGCGTCCGACCGTGGCGCGCTTTACCCACACGCTGCGGAAGCTCCGCTATCTTGCCTATCATCCGCGCACATCCCGCTACAGCCTTACGGCGCGGGTTTTCGAGCTAAGCCAGGCCGGATTCGCCAGCACCGGTTTGCGCGATATCATGCGCCCCGCGATGGAGGCGCTTTCCGAGTTGGGGCCTTTTTCTGTGGCGTTGGGCATCCCTGTGGTTGGCGGGGTGCGCTATCTGGAGTTGGTGCGTCGACCGGAGGCGATCGTTCTCAATCTCGAGGTTGGTGCGTTGCTGCCTTACTTGCCGACAGCGATCGGGCGGGCCTATCTGGCCGAGATGCCCGAGGCGCAGAGGCAAGAGACGCTTGCACGGCTGGAGGCGGAGCAAGATGCCCCATCCCCGACGTTGCGCGAGGGGGTGCTCGCCGAGGTCGAACGGTTTGCGAGCCATGGCTACACAGCCTCTTTTGGGGCGTGGTGGCCCGAGATCAACGCCGTCGCGACCACGATCCGCGTTGCTGATGATGGAGATCCTCTATTGCTTTCGCTTTCGGGTCTGTCGTCGGTGCTCACGCCTGATCGGGTTGAGGAGGAATGTGCTGCAGCCTTGCTTTCGACGGCCCAGATGATCCGAATGCGGTTGCGGCGCCTCTATCCGGACTAGGGAGTTCCACTTGGCCACGGCTCATTGTTCGCAATGCGGACACAGATTTTAAAATATTATTGACGCCCCTCCTGCTTCATGGATACCTTCGCGACGAATCTTGTGGAGGGAGAGAGCAATGGCACCGGATGCATCACGCGCGACATCTGCGGCAGCGGAAGGGGCGGGGACGCCAGAGATATTTGAACAGCTTTCGGGATTGCTGAACCCGCGTAGCGTTGCGGTGATCGGGGCGAGCGCCAATACCGAAGGATGGAGTGGTGCGGCTCTGCCGGTTCTGCGGCGGCTTGGGTTTTCCGGCGATATCTACCCCGTCAATCCGAAGTATGACGAGCTTCATGGTATCCCCTGCTACCCGTCGGTCGAAGCGATCCCCGGCGATGTCGACGCGGCGCTCATGTTCGTGCCGCAACGGGCGTTGCCGCAAATCCTTGAGGAATGCGGCCGTAAGGGCGTGCGCGGGGCGGTGATCCTTGCCTCGGGTTTCGGCGAGACAGGCGAAGAGGGCAAGGCGCTTGAGGAGCAACTTCGCGAGGTCGCCAACCGCAACCGGATCGCCATTTGCGGGCCGAACTGCCTTGGCCTTGCCAATCTCGAGAGCGGTTTCATGGGGCTGACCTCGGCAACCTTCCCGGCGGACCTTTCGCCCGGGCGGACGGCGCTGATTTCCCAGAGCGGGCAGTTGCTCATGGTGTTGCTGGCGCGGGCGCACGATCAGGGCGTGCACATGCGCTATCTGGTTTCGACAGGCAACGAGTTGAATGTGGAAGCCGCAGATTATGCGCGTTGGGCGCTTCAGGATCCCCAGATTGCGTCGGTGTGCATGGTGCTGGAAGGGTTGCGGACGCCATCGCGCTTCCTTGATCTTGCGGCGCGGGCACAAGAGGCCGACAAGCCGTTGATCGTGATGAAGCTCGGCCGGAGCCAGCGCGCGGCAAGCACAGCGCTGGCGCATACCGGAAAGTTGGCGGGGGCGTTCCGCACCTATGAGGCCGTGTTCCGGCAGGAAAATATCGTTTCAGTGGATGATCCGCTGGAACTCGCCGATGTGGCGGCTTTGTTCGAGAAATGCCACGCGCCGCGCGGTAAGCGGATTTCCGTGGTGACATTCTCGGGCGGCTGGAGCGGGGTGACCGCAGATCAGGCCGATGCGTTGGGACTCGAGCTGGAGGACTTCAGCGACGAGACCGTGGCGCGTCTCAAGCCGCTGCTGGATTTCACGCCGCCGGCAAATCCGCTCGATCTTTCGGGCAATGTGATGACCCACCCAGAGCGTTGGGGGGCAGCGCTTGAGGCCGTGCTGGACGATGAGAACACCGATATCATGGTGGTCTTCATTCACCAGGTGCGCGAGGCATGGCGAGATCGCCTGACGGGGCCATTGCTTGAGGTGGCAAAGCGCGCAGGCAAGCCTGTGATCGCGGTCTATGATGGCGGCAAGGTCGTCGAGGCGGGGTATGACGCGTTGGTCGAGGATGGTTCGGTGCCCGTGTTCCGCGGCAGTCAGCCGATGTTGCGGGCGTTGAAACGGTTCATTGACTATCACGAACGCAGGGAGAGGGGCCGCGAGGCGCCGGTGGAGCTTTTGCTTGAGGCGGATGCGGGCGCGACAGTGCGCCAGAACCTTGCCGGGCATGGGCGCAGCGTTTCGGAATATGCGGCGAAGGCGGCACTGGCGGCCTATGGCATGCCGATGGTCGGCGAAGCGTTGGTGACGACCGAGGCCGATGCTTTGAAGGCGGCGGAGTCGATTGGCTATCCGGTTGTGATGAAGGGGCTTGCGGATGATTTCGAACACAAAACCGAAGCCGGGTTGGTGCATCTGGGTCTCTCGGGGCCGCAGGACGTTCAAGACGCCTTTGCGGACCTGAGCAAGAAGCTCAGTGGCAAGACCCTGAACGGAGCGCCGGCGCCGTGCCTTGTGCAGAAGATGGTCAAGGGCGGGGTCGAGGCTATCCTCGGGGTTCAGAATGATCCCGTCTTTGGGCCCATGGTTCTTCTGGGGGTGGGCGGCATCATGACCGAGTTGATGAACGACGTCGCGCTGCGCCGCGCGCCGCTCTCGCGCCGCGATGTTGCAGAGATGATCGACGAAACACGTCTGGGCGATTTGCTGGCAGGATTCCGTGGCAGCCCGGCAGCCGATCGGGGCGCGTTGGAGGAGGCGGTGCTGCGGTTGTCGCAGCTTGCCGTTGCCCATGCGGACGAGATCGAGAGCGTCGATATCAACCCGCTGCTTGTCTTGCCGGATGGCGAAGGCTGCGTCGCGGTGGATGCGTTGATTGTCAAGACGGAGGGCGCGGAATGAGCGATCTTCTGAACAGTGCAGAGGACGCGGCTTTCCGTGCCGAGATCCGGGATTTCGTTGCCAAGACCCTGCACCCAGAAACGCGCGAGAAGGTCGCGTTGGGGGCGCCTCTGGCACGTGAGGATTTCGCGCGTTGGCAGCGCAGCCTTTACGAAAAAGGCTGGGTGGCACCGGCCTGGCCCGCAGAACACGGCGGGCCGGGGTGGTCGGCGCGCGAGCGGCTGATCGCGGATGAAGAGATGTTCCGTCTCCACACGCCGCCCTTGCCGGGCTTCGGTCTCAAGATGATCGGGCCGATCCTGATGCGGTTTGGCAGCGAGGCGCAGCGGACGCGGTTCCTGCCGCGAATCCTGTCGGGGGAGGACTGGTGGTGTCAGGGGTTTAGCGAACCCGGGGCAGGGTCGGACCTTGCCTCGTTGCGGATGCGGGCGGTGCGATGCGAGGGGGGCTGGAAGCTCTCAGGTTCCAAGACATGGACGACCTACGCGCAATACGCCAACTGGATCTTCTGCCTCGTGCGTACAGACCCGGAGGTGAAGAAGCAGGAAGGCATCTCGATGATGCTGGTCGATATGTCGTCGCCGGGTGTGTCGCGCCGCCCGATCCGGCTTGCGGACGGGACCGAAGAGGTGAACGAGATATTCCTCGACGATGTGTTCGTCCCCGATGACATGGTTGTGGGCGAGGTCAACAAAGGCTGGACCTATGCCAAGGCGCTTCTCGAGCATGAACGGCTTGGGATCGGCGGCGTTGGCCGTTCGAAGCATCTTTTGCAGCGCGTGCGGATCATGGCAGAAGCCGCCGGGCGCGCCGATGACCCGGCGATTGTCGCGGCTTTGGCAGGGTTCGAGATCGACGTGATGGCGATTGAAGCATTTACGCTACGGCTCTTGGCGGCGGCAGAGGCGGGCGAGCGGATCGGGGCGGAGACATCGCTTCTCAAGGTGCGGGGCACCGAAGTTCAGCAGGGCTTGACCGAATTGATGCTCGATGTGGCGGGCCCGGCGATGTTGCCGGAACGGGAAAGCCCCTGCGCGGAAGAGCCGTTTGAGAACGTGGCCTATCAGTTCCTCAACTGGCGCAAACTATCGATTTACGGCGGTAGCAATGAAATTCAGCGAGGGATTCTCGCTGGCCAGGTGCTTGGGCTTTGAGGAGGGCGACAAGATGATCAGGTTTGATATTCCCTCGGAAGAGGCGACGCTTCTGCGGGAGACGGCAGAGCGTTTCGTGGCGGATCGGTACGGGTTGGCGCAGCGCGCAGCGATGCTGGCGGATGAGACACTGGCGCAGAAGAATTGGGCGGACATGGCCGAGCTCGGCTGGCTGGCGGCACCACTTCCAGAGGCGCTCGGAGGGCTAGGCCTTCAGCCGGTGCAGATCACCGGTTTGCTAGAGGCGCTTGGCGCCGGGTTGGTGTTGGAACCGGTGAGCGCGGTGATGCAATGCGCGGCCACGCTGGCGCGGGCTTTGCCAGAGGCGCAGGCGCAGGACACGCTTGACCCGATCCTGTCCGGCGCGCGGATTGACGTGATGGCAGAGGGCGCGCGGGGCAAGCCGATCACGGCGCGGAGCGATGACGGGATGCTAGAGCTTTCCGGGATGTCGCCGCTTGTCATGGGGGGGAATATCGCGGCGACCTTCTGGGTCGTGGCAGAGCGGGATGGGGCAGAGGTTCTCTGTCCGGTGCCTGCGACCGCGGCGCAGGTCGAGCGCTATCGTCTCCTCGATGGTCAGCCGGTGGCGCGGGTGGTGTTTGACGGCGTGACCGTGCGCGAGGCCGATACCATTGCCGACATCGGCGCGGCCCTGCGGTTCGGGGCAGATATGGGCCGTGTGGCCATTCTTGCCGAGAGCGCGGGTGTGATTGATGCGCTTTATCGTGCGACCTTGGACTATGTGAAGTTGCGAGAACAGTTTGGCCGCCCGATTGGCCGGTTTCAGGCCGTGCAGCACCGGATGGCCGATATGTTCATTGCCCGCGAAGAGGCGCGTTCGATGTTGCAATTGGCCGCTGAGGCGCAGGAGAGCAAAGATGACGCCTTCCGAGCGCGGCTGATCTCGGCGGCTCGGGTAAAGATCTCGGATAACGCGCGCAAAGTGCAGCGTGATGCGGTGCAGTTGCACGGCGGCATGGGGGTGACCGATGAATTGCCGGTGGGGCACATGGTCAAACGGCTTTTGGTCTTGGCCCAGCTTGGCGGCAATCGGCAGCAGCACTTGGAGCGGTTCAACGCGGCGGCGTGACGTCACGCTTTGACAGGGGGTCTTCCTCTGGGAAGAGTGTTGCTCAGTTTGACGCGCGGTGTGCCGATTGGGCGCCCGACAGTGGAAGAGGCGAGGAGAGGGAAATGTTGGAAGGCGATCTGACCCATGTAGGGACCGTTCAGGCCTGGGAATGCGATTCCAACCAGCATTTGAACGTACAGTTCTTCCACCAGCGGTTTCGAGAGGCCGGAGCCTATTTTCGAATGCGCCATGGGCTATCTGGCACGGCGATGGTGTCTGCGCATACCCGCTTTCATCGCGAGCTTTATGCCGATGATGTGGCGCGTATCTTTACCCTGCCGGTGCAGGGGCCGGATGGCGCGATGTACTTGATGCATCGGCTCACGGTGGACGGTAGTGCGTTGAATTGCAGCACCTTGGATCGTCTTGAGGGGGAAGCGCCGGGGCTGAACCCTGTGCCGCTCTCCGAGTTTCCGGAGGTGGCGCCACGTGGATTGGCGCTTGGGCCGGGGGAGTCGGTTGCGGATATGGAAAAGCGGATCGAGGCGGGGCAGGCGCTGGTCTCAAGTATCACGCAGGTGATGCCATCCGACCTTGATCACACTGGCGCATGGCGGGCCGAGCGGTTGATTTCCAGCTTTAGCAACGGCGGACAGATCGCCTGGTCCTTGATCGGTGCGGATACGGGCTGGCTGCGGGAGCGGGGTCTTGGGCGTGTGGTGCTGGAAATGAAACTCAATTGCCTGCGGTCCCCCCAGCCCGGCGCGGTTTTGCGCCAGACCAGCCATGCGATTGAGCTTGGCAGCAAGATCTATCGCTTTGGGCACCAGATCGAAGATGCGCTCACGGGGGAGTGCGTCGCCGTGGGCGAAGTCCTGTCGATCCTGCTTGATCACGACACCCGGCGGGCCGTGCCTTTGCCGGAAGAGCTCAGGATCACCGGTTGAGGAGGCGCATCTCAGAGGATGCCGCGGGCCACCTGTTCGATTTGCCGCGCACATTCAACGAGCCGCGGGCCGAGATCGTTCTCAAGCCGTTCGGTTGAGACAATCGAGCGGAGCCCGCCGACGTTGATGCCATAGAGCGGATAGCCATCGGCGCGGCGAATCACGGTGCCGGCGGAATTGGCCTCGGCGATCCAGTCACCGCCACTCAGGGCAAAGCCGTGGGTGTTGGCGTAGTCGATGGCGCGGTGCAAATCGGCCTCGACCTTGGGCCAGTCCTCGCCGTAGTCCGGAGAGATCTTGGCGATCAGGGCCTCGCGCTCTTTCGCGGGGATGGTCGCCATGAAGGCGCGCCCCATGCCCGTTGTGAACAGGGGGATGCGGGAGCCAACGCCCAGCCGGATCGCCATAGAGGCGGGGGTGCGGCAGGCCTCGACATAGATCAGTTCAGAGCCGCTCAGCGTCCCGAGATAGACCGACGCATCGGCGTAATTGGCCAGTTCCTGCATATAGGGGCGCGCGATGTCACGGATTTCCATCTGTGCCATGACATCATAGCCCAGTGTCAGAACCGAAGGCCCGAGCGAATACCAGCCGGTTTCTTCGTCATGATTGAGGTAGCCCAATTCCGTCAGGGTAAAGGTCAGGCGCGAGACAGTGGCCTTGGGCAGGTTCACACGGGCAGAGATTTCCGCATTGCCGATCGGGCGGTTGTCGGGGCCGAAGGCCTTGAGCACGGCCAACCCGCGAGCCAGGCCGGAGTTGATCCTGTAATCCTTCTGGCCGCTTTCTGCTGGCGGGGAGTCTTTTCTCTTCACTTATGCCGTCCCGTGCTGGAAGTCCGCGCCGCGAGGCGTAGGGGCCCTTGGCGGACAGATTTGCAATCTAATGGAACCTCATAGCTATTGGCGCTTCGCAAAGCAAACGCCGAAAACTCGGGCACCTATCGTGCAAGGATCGCGAAACGGAGCAAACTGGCAGGAGTTTCAGCCTCAGCGCGCCGCGATTTGGCGATAAAGTTCAATCGTGTCGCGCACGCCTTCCTGCAAGGGGCGCTCTTCGATGTCGCCAATCACTTGGCGCAGGGCAGAGGTCTCGAAACCGTCACTGGGCGATATCCGCACGGTGTCGGCGCAGGTGACCCTGGCGCCCGGCACCTCGGCGTGGATCGCAGCGAGCACCTCGTCGGTGCTGTGGGTGGTTTCCGAGATGTCCGAGAGCAGCGCGCCGTTCCACGAGGCCGAGGCGGCCTTGACGAAGACATCGGCCACGTCCCCTGCGAATTGAAAGCAGCTTCTTGTGGAGAAGGGAATTTCATACGGGCGACCAAGGGCAGCGGCCTCGATGGCGCGGGTAATGGCCGAGGTTTCGCCATCGTCACGCCCGACGCCGTAGACGACATAGGGGCGCAATCCGAGGCTCGACATCTGATAGTCATCCCAATAGATGCGCGCGATTTCTTCGTCTGTCTTTTTGAACACACCGTAGAGGTTTGACGGCGCATTGGCGGGGCCGCGCGGTTTGGCGGCGATGGAACTGGTGTAGATCACCCTTTCGACCCCGGCCTTGCGCGCGGCTTCGAACATGTTGATGTGGCCCCCAATATTCACCGAGACCGCGAGCCCCGGCATTTCTCGACACTGGGGAATCTGCAGGGCGGCCAAATGGATGATGCCGGTGGGCCGTGTTTCGGCGATCAGGCTTTCGATTTGGGCCGCATCGGTGACATCGCAGTGTCGGAAAGCGATGAGTGCCGGGTTCTGGTCAGGGCTCAGATCAGGGCGCAGGGCGGTCAGGCGCGCGTAGTTGTCGCTGACATCGGTGGCGACGACCTCGACCCCGTGTTCGACCATCCGAGCAATGATCCATGAGCCGAGGAATCCCGTGGCGCCGGTGATGAAAACCCGTTCCTTCGCTGTCATTGATTGTCCCTTCTTGACGTGTTGCAGACCTCGATCGGGTCGCGATTTGGCGGCGCGGGTTACACTTTGCGAACCTCTGATCGCGGATTTATCCAAGGTTTCTATTCCCTTGGCCGCGGTGGGTCGCTTGCATCGCCGTGCTGACAAATAAATTTAAAACACAATTTCAAAAATAATTGCAAGCCAATTTCGAAACCGTTAGCTTGGCCGTCGAACAGAAGCGTCGGCACGATGAATATGGCAGGCCGACGGCAACGGGAGAGGACCGGACAGATGCCAAAGACGAATGAAATGGTGGTACGCACGTTGATAGAAAGCGGCGTAGAGCGGGCATTTACCCTGCCTGGGCTTGGGGTGACCTGGTCCTTGCCGGCCTTCTATGATGCAAAGGACGACTTTGATGTTGTGCTATGCCGCAATGAATGGATCGCTTCGATTATGGCGCAGGCCGCTGGTCGGATCGAAGGGAAGCCATCGGTTCTCATGGGGCAGGGGCCTTGGATTACCACGATGGGCGGTCTCGGTATTCTCGAGGCGCATTTTGCCGGGTCGCCGATGGTGGTTCTGACCGAAACCTCGGACTATGACGGCTATGGGCAGATGGGATGCTACCAGACGATGACCGGCGACTATGGCGGCGCCAACGCGCTGGCGTCGCTCAAGCCGATCACCAAATACGCGACCTATGCGACAAGCCCGGAAGAAGCGGTCTTTGGCACGCAGATGGCGATCAAGCATGCGTCGTTGCCGCGGATGGGTCCGGCAGCGGTTGTCATGAAGACACCGATCATCCGGCAGGAGTTTCCTGAGGATGCCAAGCCGGTGATCTATCCGAGTGCAGGCTATCTCTCCTATACGCCCTCGCGGCCAGATCCGGCGGCGGTGGCGCAGTTGGCCACGCTTTTGGACAAGGCCGAGCGGCCCGTGATCGTGGCCGGGAACGGCATCGTGACCGCCGAGGCAGGCGGGGCGCTTCAAGCCTTGGCCGAGAAGGCCGGCATCATGGTCGTCACGAGCTACAACGCCAAGGGCGTCATCCCCGAGACCTCGCCGGTCTGCGCCGGGATGATGGGCACCTGGGGCCACCGCACGGCCAACCGGATGGTGGCGCAGGCGGATCTTGTCGTGATGTTGGGGGCCTCGATGGGACCGGACTACACCCGGTTCCGCGATCCCGGAATGATCCGGCCCGGCGATCAGACCTTGGTGCAGGTTGATATCGACCCGCGCAATGCGGGCTGGGTCTATCCTGTCGATCAGGCGATCACAGGGGACGTGGCAGATGTGCTCGCGATGCTCTCTGAGATTGGCCTGTCGGAAGAACGGGCCAAGGCGCGGATCGAAGCGGGCTTGGATATCAAAACCCGCAACGGCTATTTCGATATGCCGGACCTGCCAGCGGCACAGGGCACGGTGCACCACACCGACGTGGTGCGCGGATTGCAGGAGTTCCTTGGGCCGGATGATATCCTTGCGCTGGACGCCGGAGCACAGCGTATCTGGGCGACCTTTGGCCTGCGTATGCCCCATGCCGGACAGTTGCTTGTACCGGGCGGGACCGGTGTCATGGGCTGGGGCGGACCCGCGGCGGCGGCGGCCAAGATCGTGCGCCCACAGAAACGCGTCACCTGCCTTGCGGGCGACGGCGGCTTTATGATGACCGTGCAGGTGTTGCCAACCGCCGTGCAGCAGAACCTCGACGTGGTGTTCGTCGTCTCGAACAACGCGGGCCTGGGGATGGTGCGGGACAATCTCGGCGACAAGCAGATTGCGGTTGATTTCAACGATGCCGATTTCGCCAAGATCGCCGAGGGCATGGGCGCGAAGGGTATCAGCGTCTATCACCGTGACGAACTTCGTGACGCCATTGAAGAGGCGCACCGGATGGGCGGCCCTGTGGTTGTCGATGTCAAGGTCGACCCGGAAGCGAGCCACCATGAGGCGGTAGACAATGCGCCGCTTTGAGGGACGCAGGGCGCTTATCACCGCCGCAGGAAGCGGGCTGGGGCTGGGCATGGCCCTGCGCCTGGCCGAGGAAGGCGCGGCGGTGACCGTGTGGGACCGGGACGCGAAGGCTTTGGCAGCGGCTGAGGCGCAAGCGACGGCGGCCGATCTTGATCTGCGTGCGGTCTGCCTCGACATGACGTCCGCGCAAGACATCGAGGCCGCTGTGGCAGAGATGGGTGAGGCCGGGCCGATCGACGTTCTGGTCAACAACATCGGTGGATCCCTGCATACGCCTTTCCGCTTTCTCGAGCAGAGCGAAGAGGATTGGGATCTGGTGATGGATGTGAATGTCACGGCCTGTGTGCGCACGACCCGCGCCGTCCTGCCGCATATGGTCAAGGCGGGCTATGGCCGGGTGATCAACATGGGATCAAAGGCCGGGCGGTTCGGGAGCCTGTTTGCAGGTGCGAATTATGCGGCCTCGAAAGGGGCAATGCAGGCCTTTACGCTTCAGATCGCACAGGAGTTCGGCCCGCTGGGGATCACCTGTAACACGCTTTGCCCGGGGGCGGTTCTGACGGCGCGGGTGGAGCGGCTCTTGGCGGAACGGCAAACCGAAGCGGAGCGGCAGAAGGTTCTGAACTCGATCCCTGTCCGCCGGCATGGCACCGTCGAGGATATCGCCGCAGCGGTCGCCTATTTCGCCTCCGAGGAGGCCGGTTTCGTCAATGGCGCCTCGCTTGATATCAATGGCGGTCAGGCGATGGTGATCTAGGAGAGAGTCCGGGGCCGATCTATTGGGATCAGGCCTTTGTGAAAAGAAAAACGCGACGCCGTGTTCTGCGGCGTCGCGTTTCTTGCTTGGGGCGGGTGTTAGGCCGCGGGAGGTTCCCAAGCTTCAGGCGCNGCGGCGTCGCGTTTCTTGCTTGGGGCGGGTGTTAGGCCGCGGGAGGTTCCCAAGCTTCAGGCGCACGCGGGTGAATGTCAGTGACAACATCGAGAAGCACTGGTTTGCGCGCGGCAATGGCACGGGCAAGCGCCGGTGCGAGATCGGCTGGATCTTCGATGCGGATGCCCTCGACCCCGAAATCGCGCGCGACGGCTGCGAAGTCGGTGGGGCCGAAGCGGTTGATCTCTTCGGGGCTTCCGCCTTCACGCCCTTCGTAGAACGAGGCCACCTTCGGCGTGCCCTGCCCGAAACCCGAGTTGTTGTTGATCACAGTCACCACAGGCAAGTTCCAGCGTCGTTGGGTCTCGAGCTCGGACAGGTGGTAGTAGAAGGCACCGTCGCCAGAAAAACAGACCACGGGGCGATCCGGGGCGCCGCATTGCGCGCCCAAGGCTGCCGGGAAGGCCCAGCCGAGCGATCCCGCCGCGCGCAGATAGCTCTGCCCTTTGAGCGGCAGTTCGAGCATCGTGGCGGTCCAGATGCCAGAATAGCCCGTGTCGGCGACCAAGATCCCATCTTCCGGCAATGCCTGCGAAATCTCGTGGCAAAGGCGTTCAACGGTGATCGGGGCGGCATCGGCAGTGGCGAGGGCGGCAAGCTCTGCGCGCCAATCTGCAACGACTGCAGCGGCATGTTTGGCCCAATCGGACCACCCGGCGGCCTGTTCGCTGGCCGCGGTAAGATCGGCGATGGCCTGACGTGGGCACCCCCAGACCGCAGTTGTATCCGGGTAGTTGCGCCCGATCTCCTGTCCGTCGAGATCAATCTGGATGATCGGCGTGCCGGGTGCAGGCACCTTGTAGTTGTTGGTCGGCTGGTCGCCAGCGTGGCAGCCGACATAGATCACTAGATCGGCCTCGTATACCAGACGGTTGCCCGGCGGTGCAGAGTAGGTGCCGACGGTCCCGATATGCAAGGGATGAGTGGTTGGCACGATGGTACGTCCGCCCAACGAGGTCGCGATCGGAATGTTCAGCTTCTCGACCATCTCTGTGATCTCGTCATGGGCGTCGACCTGGATCGCGCCCGCGCCCACGACAAGCACAGGGCGCTTCGCCTTGGCAAGACGCTCGGCGGCGGCCTTGATCATCGCCGGAGAAGCAAGGGGGCGATGCTCTGGTAGACGACCAAGTGAAGCATCGGGGAGCGTCGGGTTCGGAACCTCTCCCTTCTCAATGATTTCGCCGCCAAGCCCGTTGAGATCGAGGTGCACCGGACGGGGCGAGCCATCCGTCGCCTCGCGGAAAGCTTGGGCCAGAAGGTGCGGCAGTTCACGCGCTTCGGCCACGTCCATCGAGTCTTTGGTTGTCGAGGAAAACAGCGGCGTATGCGGCACCTCTTGATAGGCGTTCCGGTGGCGCAGCATCGGTTCTTTGCGGCCCGTCATCGCGACCAGCGGTGCACGGTGGAGATAGGCGTCCTGTAGTCCCGCTGCCAAGTTGGCCGCCCCGACCGATTGCGCCATGCAGACGCCGACGCGATTGCTGACACGGGCGTAGCCGTCGGCCATGTAGGCGGCCGATTTTTCGGAGTGGGCGAGGATGCGTGTGATCCCGTGCTCTTCCATGCGCACCAAGGTGGGGCGCAGGATCGCGTCCATGAAGAAGACGTGGCTTACGCCAAGCTGCTTAAGTGAGTCGGCGATGTACTGTGCGCCGTCAGAGGACTCGCATGGTGTGGTATTCATGAGGAATTTTCCCGTTGCAGGTTAAGGTTAGAGTCAGATTCCGAACAAATTTGAAATAAAGTTTCATTTATGGCTTGAGATTTCAAGCTTTGGCGCATAATTTTTGAAATTAAGTTTCAAAAATAGTCTTGGGTGGACCGTGTGCTTTGGAAACAGAGCTAGGGCGGTCTGAGGAGAGCCCCGGATTCAAGCGGAGGAGACCAGCCGTTGGCGATCGAACGCGTTGCAGTCCTTGGAGCGGGCACCATGGGGTACGCCTTGGCCTTGGTGCATGCATTGGGCGGGTGCCATGTCACGCTTTATGATCACGCTCCCGAGATCTTGGCGCGTGCGCCTAGCCTAATCCAGACCGCCCTTGCCACCTTGCAAGAAGCCGGGACTGAGAGCGCCGTATCGGCAAAAGCCGCCGTGGAACGGATCGCCTATGCCGACACATTGGCAGCGGCCGTCGAGGCGGCGGACCTCGTGGTTGAGGCCGTGATAGAAGACCCAGAGATCAAGCGCGCGGTTTTTGCGCAGGTCGATGCCCATGCGCCTGCGGCGGCGATCCTTGCGTCGAATACCTCGTATCTCGATGTCTTTCCGCTCATCCCCAATGCCCGGCAATCAAGGGCGACCGTCGCGCATTGGTATACGCCTCCCTATATCGTCGATCTTGTGGACCTGGCACCCGGCCCTGATACCGATCGCCAAGTGATCACCGAGCTGCGCACCCTCTACGCAGGGTTCGGCAAAGTGCCCGTCGTGTTCGATACGCTGGTTCCCGGCTATGTCGCAAATCGTCTTCAGGCGGCGTTGAACCTCGAATGTCTGCGGATGATCGAGGAAGGCTGGGCCACGCCTGAGACGATTGACCTCTCGATCCAGCACGGGCTCGTGCATCGGTTGGCGGTCTTAGGGCACATGCGAAAGATGGATTTCACCGGGCTTGTGATGGTGCGCAATGGCATTGCCGGTCGCAGCTATCAACCGCCCGAGAACACAGGCGAAACCCCGGTGCTAGATCGCCTGATCGCGGCTGGAAGGTCCGGGGTCCGCGCAGGTGCCGGGTTCTTCGACTACGGCGATGCGCCGGTTGAGACGTTGTTTCATGAACGCGACCTAAAGCTCTTGCGGTTGAAGGCGCTATTTGCGGATTTGAAGGAGGAAGACAGGTGATCAAGGCAGACCTCAAGGGAAAATGTGCGCTGGTGACGGGCGGCGCGTCGGGCATCGGACTTGCGACCGTGACCATGCTGGCCGAGATGGGCGCCCGCGTGGCGATCAACCATCTGGAGTCCGATCCGGCGGGCCCGGCTAAGGTCGCCGAACTGACCTCGCAGGGGCTTGATGTGATTTCGGCACCGGGCAACGTATCCGTCCCGGGAAATGCCGAGGCCATGGTCGAGGCCGCGATCGCACACATGGGGGGGCTGGACTTCCTCATCAACAACGCTGGCACAGCAGGCACCGCCGACAAGATCCCGCCCTCGGAGTTGGACAAGATGACCGAGGAGTTCTGGCAGCTTCTGCTCAATACCAACCTGATTGGTGCGTTTCGGTGTGCACATGCCGCCGCTGGCGCCTTGAAAGAGCGTCGCGGGGCCGTCGTAAACATCACCTCCATCGCCGGGATCGGGGAGCAAGGCAGCTCGATTGCCTATGCCGCCAGCAAATCTGGCTTGGTGAGCCTGACCCGCAGCCTTGCTCGCGGGTTGGCGCCCGACGTGCGCGTCAACGCAGTTGCTCCCGGGCAGACAAGCACGCCATGGACGGAAGATTGGCCCGAAGAGCGCAAGCAATGGGCGCGGGATCAATCCGTGCTGAAACGCCGCTCGACACCGGACGATATCGCCGAAGCCGCGCTCTATCTCTGTGCGGGTGCCAGCATGGTGACCGGCCATGTGTTGGTGGTGGATGGCGGTATGACGCTCTGATGCGCTGCAATGGCGGCCCAAAAACAATCGATATCTAGTGATAAAGGACACCTCTGAGATGAAGATGACGACCGAAGAAGCTTTTGTGAAGACGTTGCAGATGCATGGAATTGAGCATGCGTTTGGGATTATCGGGTCGGCGTTCATGCCGATTTCGGATTTGTTTCCG
>NZ_JAWJUV010000020.1:0-856 GCF_032918335.1 Shimia sp. FJ5
AGGACACCTCTGAGATGAAGATGACGACCGAAGAAGCTTTTGTGAAGACGTTGCAGATGCATGGAATTGAGCATGCGTTTGGGATTATCGGGTCGGCGTTCATGCCGATTTCGGATTTGTTTCCGCGTGCGGGGA
Organism: Shimia sp. FJ5; assembly: GCF_032918335.1. Taxonomy (NCBI): domain Bacteria; kingdom Pseudomonadati; phylum Pseudomonadota; class Alphaproteobacteria; order Rhodobacterales; family Roseobacteraceae; genus Shimia; species Shimia sp. FJ5. Next base: position 136 of record NZ_JAWJUV010000020.1, read on the forward strand.
TCACGTTTTGGGACTGTGCGCATGAGGGGTCTGGCGGGATGATGGCGGATGGCTATACGCGGGCCACGGGCAAGATGTCGATGATGATCGCCCAGAACGGCCCCGGCATCACCAACTTCGTCACCGCTGTGAAGACCGCCTATTGGAACCACACGCCGCTTCTTCTTGTGACGCCGCAGGCTGCCAACAAGACCCTCGGCCAGGGCGGGTTTCAGGAGGTCGAGCAGATGGCCGCCTTCAAGGACATGGTGGCCTATCAGGAAGAGGTGCGCGATCCGACGCGTGTGGCCGAAGTCCTCAACCGGGTGATCCTCAACGCCAAGCGCGCCTCGGCCCCGGCCCAGATCAACATGCCGCGCGACTTCTGGACCAAGGTGATCGACATCGACCTGCCCGCCATCGTCGAGTTTGAACGCCCCGGCGGCGGTGCAGAGGCGCTGGCCGAGGCGGCAGACCTTTTGTCCTCGGCCAAGTTCCCGGTGATCCTCAACGGCGCGGGCGTTGTCCTTGGCGGCGCGATCCCGGCCTCCATGGCGCTGGCCGAGCGGCTCGATGCGCCGGTCTGCTGCGGCTATCAGCACAACGACGCCTTCCCCGGCTCGCACCCGCTCTTTGCCGGGCCCTTGGGCTATAACGGCTCCAAGGCCGGGATGGAGCTCATCGCACAGGCCGATGTGGTTCTCGCGCTTGGCACCCGCCTCAACCCGTTCTCGACCCTGCC
>NZ_JAWJUV010000021.1:0-638 GCF_032918335.1 Shimia sp. FJ5
GAGTTTTACCGCGCCTTGCTTGGTTAACATATTCCACCTTCATGAACTTATCTTGTCAAAAGGTGAGCCGTTGTCCGTCAAGCTTCAGAACTCAAGGCATCACATTTCAAACGGATTGAGGCATCCTCCTCAGACAGCTTACAGGGACGCGGCCGCCCGGCTCGCCTGATCGTATTGCCCCGACAAGGTACGCAACGCCCCGGCGATTTCCCTCAGTTCGGTTCCGCTCAGATCCGTGCGCCCAACCGCATCAAGAAGACATTGCCGGCGAATATCGCGATAGGCCTGGCAAAGCTCTGCCCCGGTGTTCGAAGTGGAATAGAACACCTCTTTGCCCCGCTTATCCGACACAATCAGCCCTGCTTTGAGAAGTTTGCGCAACGCGTAGTTCACCGTATGGCTATCCTCGATATTGAGCAGGAAACAAATGTCAGACAGACGCTTTTCCCGGTCGCGATGGTTCACGTTATGAAGGATCAGGATATCCAACGGGCTTAGGTCCGGCTGTCCCGCCGCCGCCATGCAGCGCATCATCCATCGCGAAAACGCATTGTAGGCAATGATGAGACCAAACTCGAACTCCGAGACCTCCCACCCTTCCCCCTCGGCCAAGTGACGGGAGGAAACGATTCTGCGGC
>NZ_JAWJUV010000022.1:0-622 GCF_032918335.1 Shimia sp. FJ5
CTCGATTTCATTGAAACTCAACTCCCCGAAGCCGAAGCGGCGGTCGCAGAGGCGGAAAGGGATCTGAACGAATACCGGCAGTCGCAGAATGCCATCGACCTAGGTTTCGAAGCCGAGAGCATCCTGACCCAGATTGGTCAACTTGAGACTGAACTGAGCCAAGTTCAGCTCGAAGAAGAGACCCTCAAAGAGAATTACACGCCAAAGCACCCGGTCTATAAGCAGTTGCTAGACAACAAGGCGCATCTCGAAGAACGAATTTCCCTTCTGCGGAACGAGGCGGAGGAACTGCCTCGCACACAACGCGAAGTCTTTGATAAGACACGGCGCCTCGAACTCGCCGAGGAAACCTATCTTCAATTGCTCAATCGGGCTCAGGAACTCAGGGTCCTCAAGGCGAGCACGATTGGGAATGTCCGGATTCTCGATACGGCCCATGCGACCCCGCAGCCCATCGCTCCACGCAAGAGCATGATCCTGGGTCTATGCTTGGTTCTAGGTGCCTTGCTCGGCGCCGCTTTCGTTCTTGTTAGAAACGCGCTGCACCGGGGCATTCAAAGCTCGGAGCAGATCGAAAATCTGGGCATCCCGGTTTTCGCGACAATCAACAAGTCTCTTTCCG